>NZ_CM001440.1:0-733437 GCF_000244975.1 Saccharomonospora cyanea NA-134
TGCGACACCGCCCCCTGTCTGCGGCTATCACGAAAGCCCGGCGAAGTCGGTCGAGGCCCCGGTCACCCGTTCGCAGAACACCACTGGCGACACGCCAAAGCCCGTGATTTCCTTGCCATCACGCAAGCCTTGTGGCATCGCGCACGGCTTGTTAGCGTGCCCCTCCTCGGACTTCGACGAACCCACCGGGTCGCGAAGTGTGGTCGCAGGGGTGGGAGACTCGTTCCGGGGCGAAACCATGATCCCGTGGGGTGGAGGGTCCGCGGGTCGCGCGTACATTGGTGCACAGTTGTGGACAACTATGTGGATACCTGCTGCGTACGCGGGTGGCCACACCGACCTGCCGTGACGCTCCGCCGAGCCGTCGAGGGGAGAAAGGTCGAGGGGAGGGGAGCGGAGCAGCGTGTCTGAGCATCAGCTGAATCTGGCTGTTGTCTGGGAGCAGGTTGTCGCGGAACTCTCCGACGGAACGTTGTCCCCGCAACAACGCGCCTGGATGCGGGTGACCCGTCCCATCGGCCTCCTGGACGGCACGGCGCTGCTGGCCGCTCCGAGCGACTTCGCCAAGGAGGCCATCGAGCGCGCGCTGCGTGAACCCATCACCTCCGCACTGTCCCGGCACCTCGGTCGTGAGGTGTCCCTCGCAGTGAAGGTCGACACCGCCGAGAGCGCACCGCCTCCCCCACCTCCTCCGCCCGCACCGCCGAGCAACCCCGCGCCGTCCGTCACGCCGGTATCTCCTTCCGGCCACTACGGGCCGGGGCCCGTCGGCGCGCACCCGGAACGGCCACCGCTGCCGTCGGGCGAGGACACCATCATCATTCCGGCGATCCGGCCCCGTACCGAGACCGTCGAGCCCCGGATCCCGGGGCTGACTCACCGCGCGCACCCACCGACGATGCCGTCGGCGCATCCGCCGCCCCGGCCCGGCGGGCCACCACAGCCGCCGGCTCCGCACCCCAAGCACTCCCCGGAGGGCGACGAGGGTGACGAGGAGGTCGACGAGGAGAGCGAGGCCCTGGCCGCGGTGCACGAGATCTGGCCTACCTTCTCGGGTCAGCCGATCGCCGGGCAGCCCTACACCGCTCCGGCCCAGCCGCAGACGTCGAAGACCAGACTGAACGAGAAGTACAACTTCGACACGTTCGTCATCGGTGCCTCCAACCGCTTCGCGCACGCGGCGGCCGTCGCCGTCGCGGAGGCGCCGTCACGGGCCTACAACCCGTTGTTCGTCTGGGGCGAGTCCGGCCTCGGCAAGACGCACCTTCTGCACGCGGTCGGACACTACGCGCAACGGCTGTTCCCGGGCATGCGGGTGCGATACGTGTCGACGGAGGAGTTCACCAACGACTTCATCAACTCGCTCCGCGACGACCGCAAGGTGGCGTTCCAGCGTCGCTACCGCGACATCGACATCCTGCTGGTCGACGACATCCAGTTCCTGGAGGGCAAGGAAGGAACCCAGGAGGAGTTCTTCCACACCTTCAACACGCTGCACAACGCGAACAAGCAGATCGTCGTGTCCTCCGACCGCCCGCCGAAGCGGCTGGAGACGCTGGAGGAGCGGCTGCGCACGCGGTTCGAGTGGGGCTTGATCACCGATATCCAGCCGCCGGAACTCGAGACCCGCATCGCGATCCTGCGTAAGAAGGCCGCTCAGGACCGCCTGGCCGTTCCGGGTGAGGTGCTGGAGTTCATCGCGGCCCGCATCGAGGCGAACATCCGCGAGCTCGAGGGCGCGCTGATCCGTGTGACGGCGTTCGCCTCGCTGAACCAGCAGCCGGTGGACGTGGGGCTCGCCGAGATAGTGCTTCGCGACCTCATTCCCACCGATTCCCAGGCACCCGAGATCAGTGCGTCGACGATCATGCGCGTGACTGCGGAGTTCTTCGACGTCACGATGGACGATCTCTGCGGGCCCGGCAAGACCAAGGCCCTGGCCACGGCACGGCAGATCGCGATGTACCTGTGCCGGGAGCTCACCGACATGTCGTTGCCCCGGATCGGTCAGACCTTCGGTGGCCGTGACCACACCACGGTGATGCACGCGGACAAGAAGATCCGCAAGGAGATGGCGGAGCGGCGCCGCATCTACGACCAGGTGCAGGAGCTGACCTCCCGCATCAAGCAGTGCGCTCGCCAGTGACGCCGTAGCACTTCCCCCTCTTCTCCGCGCTCGCGACGTGGTCGGGCGCGGATTCGTCGTCTTTTCACCTTCGTACGCGCGGTCCTGCGGTGCTCGCCTGCTTCGGCAGAAAAAAGCCCGCGTGCTGGTTTCCCGAGTTATCCACAGGGTTACTCGATCGAGTGTTACACATGTGGATGAAGACGCCGACAAGGGAAGACGCGTGTTTGTCCACAGTAGTCCACAGTCTTTCCACAGGTACTCCACAAGGTTGTCCACACTTGTGTCCACATCGAGGCTTCCGTCACTCGTTCCGGTGACAGGCACGTGTATGGGCGGTGCACAACCTGGGTATAACTCAGCCCAAATCTGTGGATAGAGCTGTGGACAACTTGGCCGAGATGTGGATAGTTCGTTGTTGGCGCCCGTTCATCCACAGATGCCCCGAGTTGTCCACGGGCCCATCCCCAGGTTGTCCACACGCCGATGTGGCTAATGACCTGCGGCAACGGGCGTTATCCACACAATCCACAGCCCTTACTACTACGACTGCTTTTGTTCTTCTTCTGAGAAGAAAAGAAGAAAAACAGGCTCGACGCGAAGTTGGGGACAACTCGCCGCCGGAGGGCTCCGAGAAGCTCCGAGAAGCTCCGAGAAGCTCCGGGGAACCCGTGGCCCGAGGTGAGGCCGCAAGTCAGCACGCTCTACCGTGGAAGTCCACACGTCGGTGCGCTCGGTGGCCCACGACTGTTGGCCAGTGGCCAACGGGATCCGTCGCCGTGCGGACCCACAGACCTCGCCGGGAGTCATCCACCGGCGGTATGCGATCTCACGAGCTCCAACCGGCTCGGCTGTCGAAAGGATGGGCGCATGAAGATCCGCGTCGAGCGCGACGGACTTGCCGATGCCGTCGCATGGGTGGCCCGGAGTCTGCCGTCGAGGCCGCCCGTTCCCGTGCTCGGTGGAGTCCTGCTCGACACGGGTGGCGGTACCGAGGCGCTGACCGTCTCCGGATTCGACTACGAGGTCTCGGCCACGGTCGGGGTGCCCGCCACCGTCTCCGACGAGGGCCGCACGCTCGTGTCGGGCCGGTTGCTCGCCGACATCACCAAGTCGCTGCCCGCCAAACCCGTGGACATCGCGGTCGAAGGCGCTCGCGCCACCATCACCTGCGGAAACGCCCGGTTCAGCCTGCCGACCATGCCGGTGGAGGACTACCCGCAGCTCCCGGCACAGCCCGAACTCGCCGGGGAAGTGGCGGGCGACGCGTTCGCCCAGGCCGTCGCCCAGGTGGCGGTCGCGGCAGGCAAGGACGACACCCTGCCCATGCTCACCGGCATGCGCGTCGAGATCACCGGCACCACACTGACTCTCGTGGCCACCGACCGGTTCCGGCTGGCCATGCGCGAGTTCGACTGGCAGCCAGCCGAGGGCATCTCCGACTCCGCCGTGCTCGTGCCCGCACGGACGCTCGCCGACGCGGCCAAGTCTCTCGGCTCTGCCGGCACGAAGGTGCAGATCGGTCTCGCGGGCGGTGACGGTCTGCTCGGGCTTTCCGGCGGAGGCAAGTTCACCACCACGCGCCTGCTCGACGCGGAGTTCCCGCCGTATCGGCAGCTCCTGCCGTCCGACCACTCCTCGCGGGCGATCCTGTACGTCCCCGCGCTCATCGAAGCGATCAAGCGCGTGTCGCTGGTCGCCGAACGGGGCACCCAGGTCAGGCTGGAGTTCGCCGACAACTCGCTGCGGCTCTCGGCAGGCGGTGACGACGAAGGCAGTGCGGAAGAGGAGCTTCCCGTCGACTACGAGGGGGAACCGGTGACCATCGCGTTCAACCCGACCTACCTCGTCGACGGCCTCGGCGCTCTGCACGCCGAGCGGGCCGAGTTGACGTTCACGACGCCGAACCGGCCCGCGTTGCTCAAGCCTGCCGACGAAAGCGGTGACGTCGTGCCCGGCTATCTCTACCTGTTGATGCCGGTGCGGCTTCCCGGCTGAGCAGCGGTACACCTGGAAGGGGAGCATGCGAATGGCACAGCTTGGACTCGTCGGTCTGGGCAAGATGGGCTTCAACATGCGGGAACGCCTTCGGGCGGCCGGCCACGAGGTGGTGGGCTACGACCGCAACACCGAGGTCAGCGACACCGCATCGTTGAAGGACCTGGTGTCGGCGCTCTCGGCGCCGCGGGTCGTCTGGGTGATGGTGCCCGCCGGCGAGCCGACCCGGCAGACCGTCGCCGAACTCGCGGAACTGCTCGACGAAGGCGACCTGGTGATCGACGGTGGCAACTCCCGCTACACCGACGACACCCGCAACGCCGAACTGCTCGGCCGCCACGGGGTCGGCTACCTCGACGTCGGGGTCTCCGGCGGGGTGTGGGGCAAGGAGAACGGGTACGGCCTCATGGTCGGCGGCGACGAGGCCGACGTCGAACGCGCGATGCCGTTCTTCGACGCCCTCCGGCCCGAGGGACCACGTGAGGAGGGCTTCGCCCACGCGGGCGGTGTCGGCGCCGGGCACTACGCGAAGATGGTGCACAACGGCATCGAGTACGGGCTCATGCAGGCCTACGCCGAGGGATTCGAGCTGCTCGACGCCTCGCAGGTCGTGCGGAACGTGCCCGCTGTGATCAAGGCGTGGCAGCGCGGCACCGTGGTGCGGTCGTGGTTGCTCGAACTACTGGTCCGCGCTCTGGAGGAGGACCCGGAACTGGACGACCTCGAGGGTTACGTCGAGGACTCCGGGGAAGGCCGCTGGACCCTGGAGGAGGCCATCAACAACGCCGTTCCCGCCCCGGTGATCTCGGCGGCGTTGTTCGCGCGCTTCGCGTCGCGCCAGGAGGACTCGGCGGCGATGCGCGCCGTCGCGGCTCTCCGGGAACAGTTCGGTGGACACGCCGTCAAGACGAAGAAGGTATCCGGCTAGGTGTACCTGCGGCACCTCCAGGTGACCGACTTCCGGTCGTGGGAGCACGTCGATCTCCCGCTCGAGACCGGGCCCACGGTGCTGGTGGGCCCCAACGGGCGGGGAAAGACCAACCTGCTCGAAGCGGTCGGGTACGTCGCGACGCTCTCCTCGCACCGTGTCGCCACCGATGCCCCGCTGGTGAGGCACGGGTGCGAACGGGCCCTGGTGCGCGCGGCCGTGGTGAACGAGGGTCGAGAGCTCACCGTGGAGCTGGAGATCGCCCCGGGGCGGGCGAACCGGGCTCGGGTCAACCGCGGAGCCGTCGGCAAACCGCGGGAGATTCTGGGCATCCTGCGGACGGTGCTGTTCTCGCCCGAGGACCTGGCGCTCGTGCGAGGCGACCCTTCCGAGCGGCGACGGTTCCTCGACGAGTTGCTCGTGCAGCGGGCCCCGAGGTACGCGGGTGTGCGGTCGGAGTACGAACGGGTGTTGCGGCAGCGGAACGCGCTGCTGAAGAGCATGGGCAGACCCTCCTCCCGCCGTGGCCGCGGCGAGGAGGACCCCTACGCGGCCTCGACGCTGCAGGTGTGGGACAACCACCTGGCGACGGCCGGCGCCGAGCTGCTGGCGGCACGGCTCAACCTCGTGGCCGACCTGGCGCCGTTCGTGGCCTCGGCCTACGCGGAGGTCGCGCCCGACTCACGTCCCGCTCTGATCTCCTACCGGTCGAGTCTCGGTACCGCGCTGCCGGAGGGCAGTGGCACCCCGGAAGGGCCGAGGGTGACGCGCGAGGAACTGGCGGAGGTTCTGCTGCGCGTGCTCGGGGAGTCGCGGGACGCGGAGCTGGAACGAGGCGTGAGTCTGGTGGGGCCGCACAGGGACGACCTCGACCTGGTGTTGGGCCAGGCTCCTGCGAAGGGCTACGCCAGCCACGGCGAGTCGTGGTCGTTCGCGTTGGCGCTCCGCCTGGCTTCGTACCAGCTCCTGCGCGGCGAGATGGGTGGGGAACCCGTCCTGTTGCTCGACGACGTGTTCGCCGAACTCGACACGCGGCGTCGTGCTCGGTTGGCCGACGTGGCCACGAAGGCCGAGCAGGTGCTGGTGACCGCCGCGGTGGAGGGTGACGTGCCTGCCGAGCTGGACGGCGTGCACTACCGCGTGTCGGAGGGCGAGGTGACCCGTGGCTGATCTCGAGGAGTCCACACAACAAAACGTGACGGCCGATACGCGAGTTACCCACCGACCTGGGGATAAGTCTGTGGATAGTGTGGATAACTCAGGTAGCGCGTTACCACTCCGGGTAACGAAAGTCCCGGAAGGAGGAACGCATAGTCCTCTGGTGAGCGTTGTCGACGAAAGAACCCCCGAACGGCGCACAGAGCGTAACAGTGGGGCTGGGCCGAACGAGGCCGGGGGTCACTCCGCTCCGGCGGTCTCCCAGGGGCACGAAGGCAGTCATCCACAGGGCCGGGACCTGGCCAGGGCCGCGTTGCGCGCGGCGAAGGAACGCGCCGCGGCGCGGGGAACCGAGCCGGGCGCCCGCAGGCCGGGAACGGCGGGGGCGGCCGGAAGCCGCACGGTGCCCGGGCTGCCGGGGCAGAACCCCCGGCGGCGCCGCTGGTCGGGGCCGGGGGCGGACGAGCGGGATCCACAGCCGTTCGGTCGCCTGGTGTCGAGGATGTCGACGCAACTCGGCTGGACCACGCGGCTCGTGAACGGCCGGGTCTTCGGACAGTGGTCGGCCCTGGTGGGGGCGGAGGTCGCCGAACACGCCCAGCCGGTGGCGTTGAACGACGGCGAGCTGACCGTGCGCGCGAGTTCCACCGCATGGGCCACCCAGTTGCGCTTGCTGCAACGGCAGCTCCTGGCAAGAATCGCAGCGGGCGTCGGAAACGGCGTGGTCACGAGGATGCGGATCCAGGGACCGACGGCCCCGAGTTGGCGAAAGGGGCCGCGGCACATTCCGGGAAGGGGCCCCCGCGACACCTACGGTTGAGTCGTGGTGGGGACACCGCGCACGGCCGAGTCGGCACCGCTTCCGCGCACCCGCCTGAAACCGCGCAGCACGGGTCGGCACAGGTAGCGCCTAAGGCCGGACTCGCACCCGGCCGAAATCGTGTCTCTGTGACGCAGCCAGAGGTGTCCTTGGTGCCTGTAAGCGCGACTGGCCAAGTAAACTTGTGGAGGCAAGCCGGATTGGTGCCGGAACGAGTGTCAGCTTCGGGCCCGACGTAGGACCTTAAGTCACAGGATGTCCGTTGGGCGAGACGAGGAGAAGTCAGCCGGTGGCAGCGAACAACAGCGAATACAATGCGTCCTCCATCACGGTGCTCGAGGGCCTGGAGGCGGTCCGTAAGCGCCCCGGCATGTACATCGGTTCGACCGGTGAACGTGGGCTGCACCATCTCATCCAGGAAGTCGTCGACAACTCGGTCGACGAGGCCATGGCGGGTTTCGCGACGCGCGTCGAGGTCACGTTGCTGGCCGACGGCGGTGTCCGGGTCGTGGACGACGGCCGGGGCATCCCCGTGGACATCCACCCGGTGCACGGCAAACCCACCCTGGAGATCGTGCTGACCCAGTTGCACGCGGGCGGCAAGTTCGACAGCAAGTCGTACGCGGTGTCGGGCGGGTTGCACGGCGTCGGTGTCTCCGTGGTGAACGCGCTGTCCACCGCGCTCGACGTCGAGGTGCACTACAACGGCAAGGTCTGGGTGCAGCACTACGAGAAGTCGGTGCCCGGCGACCTGCTGGACAAGGGACCCACCGACCGCACCGGCACCAGCGTCACGTTCTGGGCGGACCCGGAGATCTTCGAGACCACCACCTACAGCGCCGAGACGGTGGCCCGGCGGCTCCAGGAGATGGCCTTCCTCAACAAGGGCCTGACCATCGTGCTGCGTGACGAGCGCGTCTCGGAGGAGCCGGACGAGGACGCCACCGGTGAGCGCGCGGGCATCAAGGAGCGCACCTACTACTACCCGGGCGGCCTCGAGGACTTCGTCAAGCACATCAACGCCTCCAAGGAAGCCATCCACCCGACCGTCATCTCGTTCGACCAGAAGGGCGAGGGGCTCGAGGTCGAGGTGGCCATGCAGTGGAACAGCGGTTTCACGCCGTCGGTCTACACCTTCGCCAACACGATCAACACGCACGAGGGTGGCACGCACGAGGAGGGCTTCCGCGCCGCACTGACCCGCGTGGTCAACGCCTATGCGCGTGACAAGAAGCTGCTCAAGGAGAAGGACGCCAACCTCACCGGCGACGACGTTCGCGAGGGGCTCGCGGCGATCGTGTCCGTCAAGCTCGCCGAACCGCAGTTCGAGGGCCAGACCAAGACCAAGCTCGGCAACAGCGAGGCGCGGTCGTTCGTGCAGACCACCTGCAACGAGTGGCTGGCCGACTGGTTCGAGCGCAACCCGGCCGAAGCCAAGATCATCATCAACAAGGCCGTGTCGAGCGCGCAGGCGCGCCTGGCCGCGCGGAAGGCCCGCGACCTCGTGCGCCGCAAGGGTGCGATGGACATCGGTGGGCTGCCCGGCAAGTTGAAGGACTGCCGTTCGCGGAACCCGGAGGAGTGCGAGCTCTACATCGTCGAGGGTGACTCGGCCGGTGGTTCGGCCAAGGAGGGCCGTGACTCGCGCTTCCAGGCGATCCTGCCCATCCGAGGCAAGATCATCAATGTCGAGAAGGCCCGCATCGACCGGGTGCTGAAGAACCAGGAGGTCCAGTCGCTCATCACCGCGCTGGGCACCGGTATCCACGACGACTTCGACATCTCGAAGCTGCGGTACCACAAGATCGTGCTCATGGCGGACGCCGACGTCGACGGTCAGCACATCCGCACGCTGCTGCTGACCCTGCTGTTCCGCTTCATGCGCCCGCTGATCGAGCAGGGTTACGTGTACCTCGCCCAGCCACCGCTCTACAAGATCAAGTGGCCGCGCTCCGAGCCGGAGTACGCCTACAGCGACCGCGAGCGCGACGGGCTCCTGCGCGCCGGCGCCGAGGCGGGACGGAAGCTGCCGAAGGACGACGGTATCCAGCGGTACAAGGGTCTCGGCGAGATGAACGCCGAGGAGCTGTGGGAGACCACCATGGACCCCGAGAACCGCGTGTTGCTCCAGGTGAGCCTCGACGACGCGGCGCAGGCCGACGAGTTGTTCTCCGTGTTGATGGGCGAGGACGTCGAGGCACGTCGTTCGTTCATCACCCGCAATGCCAAGGGCGTGCGGTTCCTGGACGTCTGATCCGGGTTGCTGTCGAGTACCCGCGCGAAGCCAGACGTCCGACCGTGTGAAAGGAACTTCCAGCCGTGACCGAAACCCTGCCGCCGACCAACCACGGCCGCATCGAGCCTGTCGACCTCCAGCAGGAGATGCAGAACTCCTACATCAACTACGCGATGAGCGTGATCGTGTCGCGTGCGTTGCCGGATGTGCGCGACGGGCTCAAGCCGGTGCACCGCCGAGTTCTGTACTCGATGTACGACTCGGGCTTCCGGCCCGACCGCGGGTACAACAAGTGCTCCCGCGTCGTCGGCGACGTGATGGGCAACTACCACCCGCACGGTGACTCGGCGATCTACGACGCTCTCGTGCGGCTCGCCCAGCGGTGGTCGATGCGGTACCCGCTGATCGACGGCCAGGGCAACTTCGGTTCGCCCGGTAACGACCCCGCGGCCGCCATGCGGTACACCGAGTCGCGCCTCGACCCGCTGGCGATGGAGATGCTGCGGGACATCGAGGAAGACACGGTCGACTTCTCGGACAACTACGACGGGCGTACCCAGGAGCCCGACGTGCTGCCGAGCCGTATTCCGAACCTGCTGGTCAACGGCGGCTCGGGTATCGCCGTCGGAATGGCGACCAACATCCCGCCGCACAACCTGCGCGAGGTCGCCGACGGTGTGTTCTGGGCGCTGGACAACCCCGAGGCGAACGACGAGGAACTGCTCGCGGCCCTGATGCAGCGCATCAAGGGTCCGGACTTCCCGACGAGCGGTCTGGTCCTCGGCACGCAGGGCATCTCCGACGCCTACCGCACGGGTCGCGGCTCCATCCGCATGCGCGCGGTGGTGGAGGTCGAGGAGGACGCCAAGGGGCGCACCATCCTGGTGGTCACCGAGCTGCCGTACCAGGTGAACCCCGACAACCTCGTCGAGAACATCGCGACCCTGGCGCGCGACGGCAAGATCGTCGGCATTTCGGACATCGCCGACGAGAGCAACAGCCGCAGCGGCATGCGCATCGTGATCACGCTGAAGCGCGACGCGGTGGCGAAGGTCGTGCTGAACAACCTCTACAAGCACACGCAGCTTCAGTACAACTTCGGCGTCAACATGCTGGCGCTGGTGGACGGCGTGCCGAGGACGTTGCGGCTCGACCAGATGGTGCGGCACTACGTGGCCCACCAGATCGAGGTCATCGTGCGCCGGACCCGGTTCCGGCTGCGCAAGGCCGAGGAACGCGCCCACATCCTGCGTGGTCTGGTCAGGGCTCTCGACCAGCTCGACGCGGTGATCGCGCTGATCCGCCGCTCGCCGAGTGTCGACGAGGCCCGCACCGGTCTGATGGAGCTGCTCGGCGTGGACGAGATCCAGGCCACCGCGATCCTCGACATGCAGTTGCGCAGGCTGGCGGCTCTGGAACGGCAGAAGATCATCGACGAGCTCGGCGAGATCGAGGCGAAGATCGCCGATCTGCAGAACATCCTGGACCGGCCCGACCGGCAACGCGCGATCGTCCGCGGTGAACTGCAGGAGATCGTCGAAAAGTACGGCGACGACCGCCGTACGCAGATCATCCCCTACGACGGCGACGTGTCGATGGAGGACCTGATCGCCGAAGAGGACGTCGTCGTCACGATCACGCGTACCGGCTACGCGAAGCGCACGAAGACCGACCTCTACCGTTCGCAGAAGCGTGGCGGTAAGGGCGTGCAGGGCGCGACGCTGAAGCAGGACGACATCGTGGAGCACTTCTTCGTGTGCTCCACCCACGACTGGGTGCTGTTCTTCACGAACAAGGGCCGGGTCTACCGGGCGAAGGCCTACGACCTGCCCGAGGCCAACCGCAACGCGCGGGGCCAGCACGTGGCGAACCTGCTGGCCTTCCAGCCCGACGAGCACATCGCCAGCGTCATCCAGATCCCCAACTACGAGGTGGCGCCGTACCTGATCCTCGGTACGAAGAAGGGATTGGTGAAGAAGTCGAGGCTGGCCGACTTCGACTCGCCGCGCTCGGGCGGACTCATCGGTATCAACCTGCGCGAGGGCGACGAACTCGTCGGCGCCGTGCTCGCCTCGGCCGAGGACGACCTGCTGCTCGTGTCCTCGGACGGGCAGTCCATCCGCTTCCACGCCACCGACGAGGCGCTCCGGCCGATGGGCAGGGCGACGTCCGGTGTGCTGGGGATGCGGTTCAACAACGGTGGTGAACTGCTCAGCATCAACGTGGTCAAGCACGGCACGTTCCTGCTGGTCGCCACCGACGGCGGGTACTCGAAGCGCACCCCCGTCGAGGACTACCCGGTGCAGGGTCGCGGTGGTAAGGGCGTGCTCACCATCCAGCACGACGAGAAACGTGGCAGGCTTGTGACGGCGCTCATCGTCGACGCCGACGACGAGTTGTACGCCATCACGTCCAGCGGTGGGGTGATCAGGACGCCTGCGGCCGAGGTTCGCCAGGCCGGAAGGCAGACCAAGGGGGTCCGATTGATCAACCTTGGCGGGGGGAACACTCTGCTGGCCGTGGCGCGCAACGCGGACCGGCCGTCGGACGTCCCCGAGTTGGAGGACGCGGGGAGCGTCGAAGCCGAGGGCGATGCCGTGTCGGACACGGACACGGAGCAACAGTAGTGGCTCGCGACAGACAGAGGGACTGACCGGTTGTGACACCACCTGACAACACCGAACAACGCGGCTCCGGTGGGGCGGACACCAGTACGGAGGAGGTTCCGCCGTGGCAGCGGGTGGCCAAGGACAGCTCGACAGCTCCGTCGGAGGGTGACGACGGAGCTACGCAGTGGCTACCGAGCCAGTCGAGTCAGGTGGGCGCCCAGCCGTCGGCGGCGGCACCGCCCCAGCAGGAGGCCGGTGCCGGGGAGCCCGTCTTCGCGCAGGGCGGCGCCGGTGGCCTGTTCGGCCAGGGCGGCGCCGGTGACCAGACCCAGCAGGCGCGCGGTGCCGCGACAGCGGGCTCGACCCGGTCGGTGAGCGCGTTCCGCAGGCCGGGGCGAGGGCCGAGGAGGGCGAACCTCCAGGTCAAGCGCGTCGACCCGTGGTCGGTGCTGAAGCTGTCGCTCGTGCTCGGTGTGGCGCTGTTCTTCGTCTGGCTGGTGGCCGTCGGCGTGCTGTACATGGTGCTGGACGGCATGGGGGTGTGGGACAACCTCAACGGCACCTACACCTCGCTGGTGGCCAACGACGGGGCCGAAGGGGAACTGCTCATCACGGCGGGCACGGTGTTCGGCGCCGCGGCCATCGTGGGAGCGGTGAACATCGTGCTGATCTCGGCGTTGACCACGTTGGGAGCCTTCGTCTACAACGTGTGCGCCGGGCTCACCGGCGGGTTGGAGCTCACGCTGTCGGAACGGGAGTGACCCCGGCGAAAGGGCGCTGATCGGCTTGAGGTAAGCTGTTCAGCGTTACGGGCCCATAGCTCAGGCGGTTAGAGCGCTTCGCTGATAACGAAGAGGTCGGAGGTTCAAGTCCTCCTGGGCCCACAGCAGATCAGGGGCGGTTGACTTGTACAGGTCAACCGCCCCTTTTTGTCTGACCGGATCCGTCCCGCCGGAGTCTGAGCCGTCCGCTCTCGTTTCCGCTCCCAGCCGGAGAACTACTCCGTGGTTCCGTGGCTTCCGGTGTGCTCCCTCTCCTTCGTGGTCTTCCGCTGGTGGCGAGTGTTGCGAGCCCCCTCTCAATACAGATATTTTAGCTTATGCTGAAACAACTGTAAGGAGAGTGTGCATGGCCGAGCGGGAGACGTTGCTGGAGTGGGCGGAGCAGGTCTCGATGTACCTGGCACGCGATGGTGTGCCACCGATCGCCGGGCGGGTGCTGGGATGGTTGATGGTCTGTGACCCGCCGGAGCAGTCCGCAGGACAGATCAGCGCCGCCATCGGCGCCAGCCGAGCCTCGTTGACTTCGAACCTGCGGGTGCTGTCCAGCATGGGATTTCTGACCAGCAGAACCCGGCCGGGTGAGCGGACGGTCTACTACCGGATGGCGGAAGGCGCCTGGGCTGGCGTGGTCCGCAGGCAGCTCGCGAGCATCACCTCGTTCCTCGACATCACCGGCAGGGGGCTGGAGCTGGTCGGTCCGGACGGGGACCGGGCCGCGCGCGTTCGCGAGGCACACGCCACCTTCGAATGGATGGCTGGGGTGTTCGCCGACGCGCCACCGCCACCCGCCCCGGGCTCGGCAGACGGGGAGGCGGTATGACCAGGGATGCGATCGTGGTCGGCGGCGGCATCGGCGGGCTGGCCGCCGCGTTGGCCCTGCACCGGATCGGCTGGCGTGCCACCGTGCTGGAGCGCGCCCCCGAGGCGGGTGAGATCGGCGCGGGGATGTCCCAGTCTCCCAACGCCCTGCGAGCGCTGGCCGAACTCGGTGTCGAAGAGCGGGCGCGGTCGGTCGGAGTGCCCACCCACGCCTCGGGCAACCTCCGGCTGCCCGACGGCCGCTACTTGCAACGCGCGTGGCCCAACGACACGACCGCGCTGGTGGCCTACCACCGGGCGGACCTGCATCGGACGCTCCTCGACGCGCTACCCGCAGGCTGGGTGCGCACCGGCTCAGAGGTCACCGCGATCCGGCAGGACGGCGACTCGGTGACGGTCGCGTGCGGTGAGACCGAACTGAGCGCCGAGCTGGTCGTCGCCGCGGACGGAATCCGCAGTACCGTCAGGGGACTGCTGTGGCCGGACGCACCGCCACCTCGTTTCCTGGGCCGCACCGCATGGCTGGGCATCGCCGAGATCGCCGACCTGCCCGGCAGCATGACGCTCGGCCCGGAAGGCTACTTCCTCATCCACCCGATCTCCCGAGGCCGTGCCTACTGGGCCCACGTCGCCACCGCCGACGAGCCCGGTGTCCGCTACGCCGGGGAGAAGGCCGAGGTGGTCCGCAGGGTCGCCACCTGGCACGAGCCGATCCCGCAGTTGATCGCCGCCACCCCGGACGAGCGGATCATTCACATCGACATCCACGACCTGGACCCGTTGCCGACCTACGTTCGAGGCCGGGTGGCGCTGCTGGGCGACGCCGCGCACGCGATGAGCCCGGATCGCGGTCAGGGCGCAGGGCAGTCGATCGAGGACGCCGTCGTGCTCGCCGCGGCCCTCGCCGACGAACCCACGATCGCCGCGGCCCTCGCCCGCTACGATACCGAGCGTCGCCCGCGAACCCAGGCCACCGCCAGGGGCGCCCGCGCGGACGGCCGACGCACCACCTCCAGAGCCGCGCACCGGGTACTGGTGACCATGATCCGGCTGATGCCAGCGGCCCTGTGGCGCAAGGGCATCGCCCCGGAGGGCAACCCCACCTGGCGCTGGCAGCCACCCCACCTGAGAGCACCGGACCGCCCTCACTGAGCCGGGCGTCGTCACGGGAAGCCGGCCGTCAGTCGCAGGCGTGATCCTGGCAGCGTTGCAGTTCAGGCGCATCCGCCGCGGGTAGTAGTCCCTCGGGACAGCTGGTGACCTGGGGCGAGGAGGTGGGGTGATGGGAGCGGCCCGGCCGGACTTTCTGCTGCAGGCTTTCGTGGACGCGGCGAACCAGATGGAGGACTTCGCCATGGGCGTCACGCTGAGCGTTTCGGGCGGAATCATCTCGGGCGATCTCGTGACGGCGCCACGATGGATGGACGAGGTCGCCACGCTCGTGGAAATGGAAGGTTCGGAAGCCGCGTTTCACATCGCGAACGTGTACCGGGAACAGGCCGCCATCTACAAGAAAAGGGCCGCGCAGAATCGCGGAGAAGTGCACGGCGAGGTGACCTACATTCATCTGCGCGACACGCAATGGCTCACGCAGGACGGCCATCTCGGCCCGGAACCGGGAGTGCATTGGCGAGGTCTGCTCACCGAGGTGTCCGGATGGGCGTTGGGGCGCCTCCCGCTACCCAGCATGCGTTACTGAGTCACTTTCCGTGTTCCACGTGGAACAGCCGAGATGGCCGGGGCCTCCACCTGCGGTTCTACTGCTGGCGACGCTCGCGGTTCTCGGCTTCCCGGGCTTCGCGCTGAGCCTGCTCGGCCTGCTCCTGCTTCGCGGCGGCCGTCTGCTGTGCGTTGCCCTTCTCCCGCTGCGCGCCGCCCTCGCGTTCCATCTCGTCGTTGCCGAGGAAGGTGCCCGCGGTTTCCTTCGCGCGTCCCTTGAGGTCCTCGACCGCGCCCTTGATGCCTTCTTGCTTGTCGCCGCCACCGGCCATGACAATTCCTCCCATTTCGTCCGTCTCCTGTCGCGAGCTACCCGTGAGGTGGACCGCGTAAACGCGGCCGCGGCGTGGTGCAGTAACATCACCTGTGCACGGTCAGCAGGTTGTCGAGGAGGGCTTCACCGTGAAGAAGCTGTTGGCACTCGCGGTTGTCGCGGGCGGCGTGTTCTTCCTGATCAAGCGCAACAGGGACGCGAAGGCCGAGGCGGACCTGTGGCGTGAAGCCACCGCACCGACCGAGCGCCCGACGAACGGTGTCTCCCCGAACGGCAGCGCACCGGCGAAGGCTGGCTCGGACGCCGCGAGCAAGAACTGAAAGCTTTCCCGCGGGTGTTCTGACTCGCGGTCCGGGGCTGTAGCTCAATTGGTAGAGCGCCGCTTTTGCAAGGCGGAGGTCAGGGGTTCGATTCCCCTCAGCTCCACAAGGTTTAACCAGGGAAAACCCCTCAGATTCTGCTCATGAGTTCCGAGGTCTGACAGTCATTGTGACTGCGAGCACCCTACGGACATGGCCAAGGCTGGGGGCGGGCGTAAGCGTTCGCGAGGTCAAGCACCGTCGGCCACCGGGTCGCCCGCCGGCCGGTGGCTACCCGCCACACGACTGCGTCGCAGTCGGCTGTGTGGTGAAGGAGTGTCTGCCGCACGAGTGCAAGCCGCTGGACAACGCAACGATCTCGAAGATTCACTTCATGCTGAGCGGGACGTTCTCGGCGGCCAAGCGGTGGGACTGGATCGACTCGACCCCGGCGGAGGAGGCGAGGAAGCCGCGGCAGTCGGCGCCGCAGCCGGCACCGCCGAGCGCCGAGCAGGCGAGCTGGATCATCGAGGCGGCGTGGGAACAGGACGAGAGCTGGGGCACGCTCGTCTGGCTTGTCATGGTCACCGACATGCGCCGCGCCGAGGTGCTGGCGCTGCGTGAAGCGACGTCGACTTGGCCGGTGGCTACATCTCGGTACGCCGCAACTACGTCCGCGTCGGCGGCCGCTCTGTCGAGAAGCAGACAAAGACTCACCGCATGCGGCGGGTCTCTCTCGATCCGTCCACCGTTGAGGTCTTGCAGGAGCACCGCGAGCAGTACGAGGACGCGATGCGGCAGCTCGACGTCGAGCCGACCGACGAGGCGTTCCTGTTCTCGTATGAGCCGACCTTCAACCGCCCGTACGACCCGAGTGGAGTGACGCACCGCTACGCCCGCATGTGCGCCGGTCGCCTCGGCCACGCCGGCGGCGGAGCTACCACGTTGCGGGTCTATGCCGCGTGGGTCGGTGAGGCCGACCGGCGAGCCGCCCATATCCTCGGCGGCCGCCTTCGTCAGCCGAAGCCGTCAACAGAGCCATGCAACGAAACACTTTGAGGTCGTGCGCCGAATACCAGGTATGAATAGCTCCCGGTCGAAGAAGCCTCGTCGGCGGAGGTTTTCGACGAAGTCGTGGCACAGCTCAACGCACTGGATCGCGCTGTAAGGCAGGCTGGACCGCACCGGGTCCCACGCGTGCGATCAGTGACGCGCTGCCCGGCCAGCTCGGCGACCTCCCCGGAGCCGACATCGCTCGTCTGCTGGGCATCCTGACCGACGAGGGTTTGCGGCTCGCCGTGCCGTTGGACCCCGGGGCGTTTGTCGTATGTGCGACTGTATGCAGCCCAGTTCGGCCGTATGCGGCGGTTGTGGGCCAGCGTTGCGGTGGCGGACCTTGGCGGCAAGGTGACGGCTGAAACACAAGGGGACGCCCTGCCAGTGTTTCAGCCGTTCTTGGTGACTGGTGCGACATAGCGAGTGTGGGAAGTGACAGGGCGATGGGGGTGTCACTCTGCTGTCACAGCTGCTTCCGCAGGTCAGGCTGGGCAGCGGCCAGTTGTTGCGGGTTCTGGCGTGCGAGCGCGGTTCTCCTGGTGCGATCTTGCCGCCGATAACGAGCGAGACCGGCTGGTGTGGGTGGCTCTGGGGCGTGTTCGGTGTTTGACTCGTGGGCGCAGGTGACGTGTCCGGCGACGGGCGAACTGGAAGGTGACTGGGGTGTCGGCGGCAGTCGAGGTGCAGGGGCCGGCGTGGTGCGAGCCTGGCCTGGACCTACGCGGTGGGCGTTATCCGCTGTCGGTGGAGGCGCCGGTGATGGCGATGGTGGACACGCTGGTGCCAGGTGTGTCGACGTTGACGCAGTTGGTGCGTTACTACGGGTTGTACTGGGCATTGTCCGGCTTCGCGGATGAAGAAGGTCTCGATCGCGCCGCGTGTCAGATGTTGGTGCGGCGTGCGGAAGTAGGGCTTGCGCTGGTGTCGCGAAAGCATGACACGCGGCGGCAGGCGCACGGCTTGGATCGGGTAAAAGCCCTCGTAGACCAGGGCACGGTCGATGGGGCAGCTGAGCTGGGTCGAGCTTCGTACTCGCCGCGACCATGGGGGTTCTGGTCCCAGTACGGCGGGCCCAGCATGACGCTGGGCACGGTACGAGTGGATGGCGGTGCCTTGCGGCCGGGCCGGCATCCCTGTCCTCCGGTGGTGCTGCAGCTGTTCCAGCCGCTCCTGGACATCGCTGTCAAGCGCAAGTCGCCTATGAACGCCGTCGAAGAGCTTGCCGTGCTCGCATTGGACACGCTGGCTACACCAGACCTGGGGCCACTCGGCGGGCTGTTCACCGCGACGCGTGCCGGAGTTCATGATCCGGACGAGTGGACCGGCGACGATCACACGCGCCGAGCCACGTTGCGGATTCTGGCGCGAGCCGTGCAACTGTGTCCGGAAGCCGAGCGGTGGACCGATGCGCTTCACGCCTGTGTGGCGTACGGCGATGCCGTCAGCGCCGATCCGGTGCTGGCCGACGAGGAGCGCGCTCTCGCGTGGCGCGGCGTGTTGCTGCGGCATTGGTCTGTGGGTGCGTGGCGGCGGCTCTGGGCCGCCCTGGTGGATCAGGTTGTCCGCGTCTCGGGCTCGGTCGCCCGTGAGGACCTGTACGACTGGATCAGCAGCGAGGCGCCGGCGGGGACGGTGCGCGACTTCGTGGCGGACTTCCCGCGCACGGTGAACCAAAACGGCCATCCACTGCCCGCGGAGCAGCAGGTCCGTGACGAGTGGACACCGGTGGAAGCCGACCTGGCCGTGCTCCTGCTTGGCGGGATCCGCCGAGACCAGCTATCCGGACACTGCTTGCTGGCCTTCCTGAACCGACGTTCCCGCGGACGAGGGCAATTCCTGGACCCGAGCTGGGTCGCCTACCGGCACCGTGAGCACATCGACCGCCCCGTGGCGGAGCTCGCTCGCGCGTTCGTCGATGACATGCTCGCCCAGTCACGGCGGGTGGCCTTGCGAAAGATGAGAGTGGACAACGACGGCAGGATGACGTTGTTCAGTAAGCTGCACGAGCGCAACGGCCGTTATTTCGCCGACCGTGCCGAAGGTGCGAGCAATGTGGGGTTGCGCATCGAGCAGCTCGGAACCATGGCCGAGCAACTCGATCTCTTCACCACCGAGTCAGGCCAGTTGGCGGTCACCGCGTGCGGCGTCGAATGGTTGGCGCTACCCAAATGAGCGAGGCGCGCTACGAATTCCACTCACCACTCACACTGCTGCGGCAGTGGCGCGATCGCAATGACGGCGCACCACTGCGGGAAGTGCTGATCACCGGCTACACGCTGGACCTGGTTTTCCTGGAACGGCACTGTGTGTCCACCGCACGGGCGTTGGGCGCCCGGATCACGGTGCTCGGCGACGCCCACCAAGCTGTGCACGATCCGGTCGACGTGCGGCACGCTGGTCGCACCTACCAGCACGGCTACGCCCACTGCGGCGGCGCGTTTCACCCCAAGCTCGTGATCCTCGCGGGCGACGACGAGGTATGGGCGGCGATCGGATCCGGTAATCCCACCATGTCTGGCTGGGGCCACAATCACGAACTCTGGCTCGTACTCCGTGCCTCCCGAGGCCCCGGACCGGTGGCGCTGCGCGATCTGGCCGGCTGGCTTGCCGACCTACCACAAGTGGTGGCCATGCCGTCGTGGATCGCCGAGACCCTCGAGCATGTCGGCCATACGATCGCCCCAGCCGAGACCGATGGCTCGCTACCTCGCCTGCGGGTGTTCGGCAACCTTCGGCGGAGCCTGATCGAGCAGCTACCGGCGACACCCGTGGCGTCGTTACGAATGACGGCGCCGTTCTTCGACGCCCAGGCTGCTGCGGTGCAGGCCTTGATCGCACGGTTCGCCCCCGACCAGGTCACGCTTGCCGTGCAACCCAATCTTTCCCAGTACGACGGCCGCGCACTCGACCACGCCAGCGCCGCCGTGCCCCGAACAGAGTTCCGGTTCCTGGGAGAGGACCGCACCCGGCACGGCAAACTGGTCGAATGGACCGCCAACGGCGATACCACGGCGCTGGTCGGCAGCGCGAACCTCAGTGCCGCGGCTATGCTCACCACCACTGCCGCAGGCGGCAACTGCGAGCTGGTGGTGTCCTATTCGGTGGCGGGCAGCCTCCTGCCCGACGGCGCGCGCGTCGGCCGAGCCGCGCTCGTCACCCGCAACACCATCCCCGCAGAACCTTCTGATGCCCGTGCTGCCGCCCTGACCGTGTTCGGCGCTCGCCGCTTACCTGATCTGATCAGGGTGGAGCTGGCCACTACCACACGCCAGCCGATCACCATCGAAACTTCACCAGATGGCACCCCCGACACCTGGATACCGGCGCACGTCGTCACCGCCGACGCCAGCACACCCATGACCGTCGAGTTCCGGGTGCCTGAACAGCTCGGCGGAGCTGTGCGCGCCTGGGCCAACGTTTCCGGCACTCGCATCATCTCCCCGGTTGTCTTCCTCACCGACACCAACCGCTGCCTCCCCCGCGATGAGCGCCCGGACCAGCCCAAACTCATCCGCAACTACGAACTTGACGAGGTGATCACTGACCCAGTGCTGGCCAGCCGATTTAGCGCCGACTTTCTCCGCCTACTCAGCCAGATCAAAGAACGCCGTGCCCCGGTAGCGCCGCTGTCGAAAAACATAGCCGTCAAGTCCAGTGCAGTGGGTGACGATCGATGGAGCATATGGCTGGACCGCGTCGAACGAACCCTTGGGCCGTCGCTGACCAACCTCGTGTTCCCCGGTGTGGTCATTACCCTCCCCGCCGACACTGCAACAGGCTGGACCGTCGGCCCCGAAGCCGACGAAACTGAACTCGCCGACGACGAAACCGACGAGATCCTCGACGACCTCGCTACCGACAGCCCCACCACGAGCGCCCCGCTCGTGCCGCCATCCCAACGCCAGAAGTGGCGCACCACGATGCGCCGACTCTGCCACGCCGTCCACAGCGAACCACCGCCGCCGCTCGAAATGCGCATGACTGTTGCCCGTCTCTACGTCGACCTGCTCGCTGCCGGCATCTGGGGAACCGACCAGACCTGGCGTGCAGATCTCCGCGACATCATCCGATCGCTCTCACCATCCGACGACGAATGCCGCACAACACCCAGCCAGGCGCTGAGTTTCATGAGCTCACTCACCGCCGTCTGCCTCACCCTGTTGTGCCAGGACGCCAACCTGCACGGCGGCACCGAACACGATCTCATCGCGAAGGCCGCATGGAACAGCGCCCGCGAATGGGTGCCTTTCGCCGAACCCGAACTCGTCGAGAACTACCTTTATCTCCCCAACCAGCCCTACGCGCGAGTCGCGAGCCACGCCGAGGTCACTGCCCTTATCGAGCTCGCTACCGCCGCGGCGGACGATCCCCACGCCGAACTCCGTGCTGCCTTCGAAAACGAAGGACTGGCCGTCCAACACATCGACAGAGTTTGGGTAGCCGACGGCCAGTTCCACAACCCGCGCCGTATCGCCGCCCGTATCGCCACCCTCGCTGGCCCGCATTGTGTGGTGCTCGCCCGCAACGACCGCAGAGCAAGCCTCATCCTGCGGGAGAACGCCACCGTGGTGATTGCCGAATCCACAGCACCGCGTTGGAGGACCTACCGCCTCACTCCACTAGGCACACCACTTTCCCTGCTCGCCGGTGACGAAGGACTTCCGAGTACCCGCTGCACCCATCCACTCCAACCGGTGCCTGACCACGTCCGCAACCTGGCCCACAACGCGCAGGTCAACCTTCCACATCTGATGGCCGCTCTCCACGCCAAGTGATATCGATCTTGAGAGTGCCTTCGTTCGCCGGATGCGGCGGGCGTGGGGCCAGGCGTCGCGTGAGGTCGGTGTGTTGCTCCTCGAAGGCGATGGGGCTGCAAATGCGAACACTGAGCGACACAGAGATGGGACCGGCCAGAGAATGGTCGGCCCCGTCCCCCACCACTGTATGTGGCGGACGTTGCGGGCGGTTGCCCTTATTCGTTTCTATCGCGCCACTGGCCTCGGCTCCACCAGCTGTCGGTGTCGGGCAACACCTGCCCTTGCGTGGCGGCCAGCAACGCCACGGCGAGCGCGCAACTGCGCTGGGTTCAAACCTGCGTTGGCGGGTATCCCGTTGAATTCCAGTTCGCCTTTCTTGTGGACGCGCGCCTAGGACTCTCCCCGGATAATCCATGCCTCGTCGATGGGGTGCCGCTCCGACAACTCCGATACGAACGTCGTCATGGTCGAGCACAGTAGAGGAGTTTGGGCGAGCCGCTTATCAGCGGCGTGTGATCCGCAGCGATGGATGCCGGTTTCCGATGGTCATTTTGGTCTGCTGACGTCGAGCAAGAACGGTCTGATATTGGTACTGGGACTGAATTCGGAGGCTTCACGTCGCAGCTCCGCCATCAGCGAGTGGCGGCCGCCGCGATCCTTTCGCCTGGTCCACGCGCTCGGGAGCCACCTGGTCGGCGGGCACCACCTTCGCGTACTGACTACCGTCGGCGTGCACGAGGGTTCTCGCCGAGGATTCACCGTCGCCGACCTCGTTCCAAACCCTTTCGTCCCAGGGGTTCAGCAGTGCAGGTGCGGCTCATGCGCTCGGACTCGTTCTCCCGCGTTGAGCTCGTTGCCGCCGTCGGGTGGGTTCGCCAGGCGGGTGCACCGAAATCTCGTGCGAGAGCCTGGGCGCGTCGTGAGGGGTTGCATGGCGTGGGCGGATGCCTAGGGGATGACCCAGCGGCGGCGGCCCGCACTGTCCTGGGCCCCGAGTGTCGTCACGCCCCGCGGTGCGCGCTCGTTGCCCCTGACGGTCGTAGGCCGGGCTGGGTAACGAGTGCGTCCCAGCTGCCCATGGCGGCGTCGACGATGGTGTGTGCCTGTGTGCGGGTGCAGCCGTCGCGGGCCTGGATGGAGATGCCGTGCAGCACGGTCTGCACGTAGAGCGCGGCCCCGGCCGCGTCTAGACCCGCGGGCACGTCGCCGTCGGCGATGCCGCGTTCGATGCGAGCCTCGATCTTGGCCCGGTCACGGTTGCGGCGTTCGGCGAGTGCGCGGCCGACGTCATCATGGGCCGCGCCGAGATTGAGTGCGGAGAGCACGATCATGCAGCCCGGCGGTGTCGTCGGGTCCGTGTAGGCGTCGGCGTTGCCGCGCAGGAGTGCCTCGATGGCAGTGCGGGTGGGCGTGAGGGCGAGTGCGTGGTCGGTGGGCGTGGTGCCGGGAGCGTCGTAGAGCTCGATGGCCTCGTCGAAGAGCTCGTTCTTGGAGCCGAACGCGGCGTACAGGCTCGTGGGGGTAATGCCGAGCTCCTGGGTGAGCATCGCCACCGACACACCCTCGTAACCGCGACGCCAGAACAGTTTCATCGCCGTGCGTAGCGCCGCGTCGCGATCGAAGGCGCGTGGGCGGCCTCGTGTCGCCATCTGGGTGAGCCTCCTTGCTTGTCGTCGGCAACGTACCTTGCTTATTCGAGAGCGATCACTACATAATATCCAATGTAGTGATCGCTACAGAATTCAAGAAGGTCATGGATGTGGAGGACGCGATGGGCCCGTTGACTGGTAAGACCGCCCTGGTCACCGGAGGTAGCCGGGGAATCGGGGCGGCGATAGCGGCACGCTTGGCCGGCGACGGTGCCCGCGTGGCGCTGACCTACCGTTCGTCTCCGGACCGGGCGACCGGCGTGGTGGAGAGGATCAAGGCGGACGGCGGCACGGCGATCGCCGTGCCGGCCGCCATGGAGGACCCGCAGCAGGTTCGGGACGCCGTCGCAGCGACGGTGGAGGCATACGGCGGGCTGGACGTCGTGGTGAATAACGCCGGCGCCTTCCCCACCGGCGTCATCGACGAGTTGACCCTGGCCGACTTCGAGCATGCCGTGGCGATCCATGTCCGGGCCGTGTTCGCAGCCGTGCACGCCGCGCTGCCGACCATGGGCGCGGGCGGCAGGATCATCAGTATCGGGAGCAGCCTCGTCGAGCGGGTGCCCGGTCCCGGGATCAGCCTGTATGCGATGAGCAAGTCCGCCCTGGTCGGGTTCACCAAGGGCCTGGCCCGCGACCTGGGCCCGCGTGGGATCACCGCCGTCGTCGTCCATCCCGGGTCGACGGACACCGAGATGAACCCGGCCGATGCGCCCGAGGCCGAGGCCGAGCGTGCGATGACCGCGCTGGGGCGCTATGCCACCACTGACGACATCGCCGCGCTTGTCGCGTACCTCGCCGGGCCGGGTGGTGCCTACATCACTGGCACCACGATCACCGTCGACGGCGGAGCCACGGCATGAGTCCCGGAGAGAGCCGTCGACCACAGGCGCCTCGTGTCGTGGTCGCGGCTTGGAGTCTGGTTCTGGCGGCCGCGGGGCTGGAGATCTTCTGGGCGCTCGCGCTGACTGCGTCCGAGGGCCTGAGGCATGCGGGCTGGGCAGTTCTTGGAATCGCGATCGCGATCGCGAGCCTGATCATGCTCACTCGCGCGCTGCGGATACTGCCGCTGGGCACCGCCTACACCGTGTGGGTCGGCCTTGGTGCGGTCGGTGTCGCCGCCGCCGGTGCGCTCGTCCTGGACGAGCCACTTACCTGGCCCCGGGCAGCCTGTCTGGCCCTGATCATCGGCGGCGTCGTCGGACTCGCTAGGACCGACACCCCGCGGAAACCAAGGCAACAGACCGCCGTGCGGATCGAGGGCGGGGGTGGTGGGGGCTGATGGCCTGGGCACTCCTAATCCTCGCCGGGCTGTTAGAGATCGCCTGGTCGTACGCCTTGAAGAAGGCCGAGGGACTGCGCGAACCCGGCTGGGGCATCACCGGGATCACGCTGGCGATTTTGAGCCTGGTCCTGCTGTCACTCGCACTCCGGGAACTGCCGGTCGGAACCGCCTACGCGGTGTGGGTGGGCATCGGTGCCGTCGGCGTCGCCCTCACCGGCATCATCGCTTTCGGTGACAGGGCCACGCCACCACGCCTGGCCCTCCTCGCCGCGATCCTCGCCGGCATCGTCGGCCTCAACCTCCTCGGCGGTTGATGTGGCCGTGAACGGTCGAGACCGCGGGCGGGCGTCCCAGGTGAAGCTGGGTTCATCGCCGACATAGAGGCTCACCCGCTTGCCAGGGCACCCCGCGGTGTCGCGTTCGTTTCGGCCGTCACGCCGCGGGTAGCTCGTACGAAAGCACTCGGCCAGCGAGGAGAGCCTGGAGGCGTCATGGGATCGAATCCGGACCGTCCCTTGCGGGACGACGACATGCAGACCGTCGGTGGAGGTGGCTCCGGGCCGGGAGGCCGGGGCCAGGACGCCGACAGCACCGACCGTGGTGACGACACCGACGTGCGGGACGCGGACGCCGACGCGAAAGACGCCGATACCGACGCGCAGGACGCCGACAGCGACGCGCAGGACGCGGACAGCACGGACTCGCGAGATGCGTGAGGGTTAGCCGTGGCTGGGGCCCTTGAGCGGTGCGTCGGTGACGTCGGCCAGTTCGCCGACGAGGTGTGGGGTAAACGGGCCTTGGTGCACGGGCCGACCGTGGACGGGTTCGAGGACCTGCTGAGCCTCGACGGTGTGGACGAGCTGCTGACGGAGCATTCGTTGCGCAGTCCGGCCTTCCGGCTCGTCCGGGAAGGCCGGACGTTGCCGCTGTCGGACTACACGCGCACGGCTCGGATCGGCGGCACACCGGTGACCGGCGTCGCGGACCCGGCACGGATACTGGCCGCGGTCGAGGGCGGCGCCACTCTGGTGTTGCAGGGGCTCCACCGGTACTGGCCCCCGCTGGCAGGCTTCTTCCGGGAGCTGGAACTCAGCCTCGGCCATCCCTGCCAGGTGAACGCCTACGTGACGCCTCCCGGCGCGCAGGGGCTACGGCCACATTCCGATCGGCACGACGTCTTCGTGCTGCAGGCGTTCGGGTCGAAGTCGTGGCAGGTGTGGCCCGCTCCGGGTGAGGGAGCCGAGGCGGACCGAGGCGCTGAGGACGTCGAGCTGGAACCGGGTACGGCCCTCTACCTGCCGACG
Organism: Saccharomonospora cyanea NA-134; assembly: GCF_000244975.1. Lineage (NCBI taxonomy): Bacteria > Bacillati > Actinomycetota > Actinomycetes > Pseudonocardiales > Pseudonocardiaceae > Saccharomonospora > Saccharomonospora cyanea. Next base: position 25,819 of record NZ_CM001440.1, read on the forward strand.
GGCACTCGACATGCGGCCCGAGCGCAACACGACGTCTCCGGGCATCTCACCGTCGGGATACATCCGGCGCGGTGGCGGGACCTGCTGGAAGCCGCCGTCACACGAGTGCTCGACGATCCGGCGTGGACATCGCCACTGCCGGTGCGATACCACCGGCAGCGGGATTCGGTGGTCAACGAGCTCGGACGCCACCTCAAGCAGCTGGGCGCCCAGCTGATGGCGACGGATCCGTCCGATCCGGTGGAGGAACGCGTCGAGCGCTTCCTCACGTCCCGGCCGCCGATGCTGCGCGGAGGGCTTTCCGACCGCCTCCGGCTGTCCACGATGGACGACTCCGCTCGGGTGCGCAGGCGTCCGGGCTCGGTGTGCGAGCTCCGTGCCGGTGGGGCCGGAGTTCTGCGGGTCCTTCTCGGTGATCGGGAGCTGCGGGTCCCGGACCGGCTCGAACCGGCGATCCGCGAGATCGCCGCGAGCGACGGCCTCACCGTTCGGGAGCTCGCCGACCATCTCGACCCGACCAGCCGCCTGGTCCTCGTACGGCGCCTCGTGCGGGAAGGTCTGCTCGAGGTCGTGGATGCCTAGACCGCTGTCCCGATGCCGAGCCCTCAGCGTGGATCTGCACGAGTCGCTGCATGGCACCGCCTCCACGGTACGCAGGTGGGTGCTGATCGAGGAGCCTGGTCCGTGGGGGCCGGACGCGCTGCGCGACAACCGCCTGGACCCGGAGCTGATGTCACGAATACGCGAGATGGTTCGCCCGCTGCGCCTGCGGGTGGTCCTCATTCGCCGGGTGCACCGCCGCAGGGGAGCGAGCCCAGAGCGTCGACGGTGCCTTCTCGCCTGGACAGGATCCAAGGGCGGATGGGTCGAGGAAGCGGTGCTCGACGCCCCCGAGCAGGTACTGGAGCTGGACTTGGAGGCGCTCTCACACGGGCGTTCGCCGGGGTTGCGCAAGGTCGCCCACCCGCTCTACCTCGTCTGCACCCACGGGTCCCACGACCCGTGCTGCGCCGAACAGGGGCGACCGGTGGCGCGGGCGCTGGCCGACGGTCTCCCGCAGCAGACGTGGGAGGTCTCCCACATCGGCGGGGACCGGTTCGCCGCCAACATCCTCGTCCTTCCCCAGGGCCTCTACTACGGGCGCGTACCTCCGGAAGCCGCCGTCTCCCTGGCCCGAACGCACGAGCGTGGGGAGGTCGAGGTGCGGTACCTCAGAGGGCGCACCGCATACGACTTCGGCGTGCAGGCAGCGGAATGTCTCCTGCGGAGGCGGACGGGCATCCGCGGGATCGACGACCTGCCGCTGCGGTCCGCGCGCAGAGAAGGGGACGAGACCGAAGCGGTTTTCACGGCCCCGCAGGGAGGCCGCTACCGCGTGCGGGTGCGCACCACGGCCGACTCCATCGACCGAGCACTCACGTGTCACGCACGGCGTCCGTCCGCTCCGCCTGAGCACGAGCTCGTGGAGTGGCACCTGGAAACGGCCTGACCGCGATGGCCACGCGGCCACGCCAGCCGTGTCACCGCGGGGCTCAGCGCTGGACCGGGTCGCCTCCGGCGCTGAGGAACGCCTCCAGTTCAGCGGGCGTGGGGGCGGCCTCCCAGTCGCCCGCCATCGTGCACATCACGGCCCCGCACGCGTTCGCGCGGACGAGTTTCTCCTCGACGCTCCGCCCCTGGACGTCGCCGCTGAGGTAACCGGCCACGAACGCGTCTCCCGCACCGACGGTGTCGACCACGTCGACGCGGTGCCCCGGAGCGTGGACGACGGAGCCGTCGGCGTATGCCGACGCACCGTCGGCGCCCCGCTTCACGACGATCTCGCGCGCTCCGGTGGGATCGAGTGCGCGGGCGAGCGCGCCGATCTCCTCGTCTCCCGGGGCCGAGCCCGGCTCGGGACCGTCCCCGGCCCCGCCGGGGACCACGTGCGCGAGCTCGTCGGGGGAACCGAACAGGAGGTCCGCCTCCGCGGCGAGCTCACCGAGCACCTCCGCGGCGACGTGGGCGGGAGCGAGCGTGGAGCGGTAGTTCACGTCGAAGCTCACGCGCACCCCGGCCTCCCGCGCCCGCCGCACCACGGATAGACACGCCTCGCGCGCGGAATCCGACAGCAGCGGAGTGATGCCCGTGAGGTGCACGAGCCCGGCACTCTCGACGAGACCCGCGGGCACGTCCGTCGCGGTCAACCGCGAACCGGCGGAGCCGGCACGGTAGTAGTACACCCGTGCGGTCCCCGGTCCCGTGAGCTCCTTGAGCATGAGGCCCGTCGCCGCGTCGGGGTCGAGGTGGGCACGCACGTCGACGCCCTCACCCCGGATCTCACGCACGACACGCCTGCCCAGCGAGTCGTCGCCGACACGTCCGATCCAGGTGACCGGCACACCGAGGCGGCTCAGGCTGACGGCGACGTTCGTTTCGGCGCCGCCGATCCCCACGTGCATCTCGGACACGTGGGCGAGCGAACCGATCCGCCCTCCGGTGAGCAGGCCCATCGTCTCGCCGAGGGTGAGGACCCTGGGGGCCGTCATTCGGCTCCACTCCCCGTGCACACCTCGACGAACCGGCGCGCTCGCGCCGCGAGGGCGGCGAGCTCACCGCCTGCGAGCGCGTCTCCGAGGAGCGGGCCGCCGACGCTCACCGCCGCCGCACCGGCGGAGAGCCAGGCCCGCGCCGCTTCGAGGTCCACTCCTCCGGACGGGATGACGGCGAGGTCGGGGAACGGTCCGCGCAGGTCCTTGAGGTAGCCGGTGCCCACCTGGCCGGCCGGGAACAACTTCACCGCGGGGACTCCACGGTTCCACGTGGAGTGCAGCTCGGTGGGGGTGAGCCCACCGGGGACGACGGCGATGTCGAGAGCGAGGGCGCGGTCGACGACGGGGAGGTCGGAGACCGGGGTGACGAGGTAGTGGGCTCCCCCGTCGACGGCGGCGTCGACGTCGTCCGGACGCGTCACGGTGCCGATCCCGATGTCGGCCGTCGCCCCGTACCGTTCGACGAGTCCGGGCAGCGCGGCGAACGTTCCGGGAGTCGTGAGGGTGAGTTCGAAACTCCGCACACCCGCCTCGACCATGGTGTCGATCACCGGCACGTAGTCCTCCGCGCGCTCACCTCGGATGACGACGACGAGACGCGAGGCGGCGGTCCGCTGCGGCAGTGTCTGGCGCTGGCTCATGCTGTCCGTCCTCTCGACTCACCAGTCGTGCACGGTGCCGTCCAGCAGGCGGTTCACCGGGAGGTAGGCGGCGGTGTAGGGGTGGCGGGTGGCGAGGTCCTCGTCGAGTTCCGCACCGAGGCCCGGGGTGTCGCCGGGGTGGAGGAAACCACGGTCGAACGTGTACGAGGTGCGGAACACCTCGAGCGTGAGGTCGCTGTGCGGCATGTACTCCTGGATGCCGAAGTTGTGGATCGCCAGGTCGATGTGGAGCGCGGCCGCCATGCCGATCGGCGAGACGTCGGTGGGACCGTGGATGCCCGAACGGATCCCGTAGACGGCGGCGAAGTCGAGCAGCTTCTTCATCCCCGTGACACCGCCGGTGTGCGTGGGGGCCGAACGCACGTAGTCGATGAGCCGTTCGGTGATGAGCGTCTGGTAGTCGTACACGGAGTTGAAGACCTCACCCGTGGCCAGTGGCGTGGTGCTGTGCTGCCGGATCAGCCGGAACGCCTGCTGGTCCTCGCCGGGGGTGGCGTCCTCCAGCCAGAAGAGGTCGTACGGTTCGAGGGACTTCGCGAGGCGTGCCGCCTCGATCGGGGACAGGCGGTGGTGACTGTCGTGGAGCAGTCGCAGCTCGGGCCCGAACTCCTCCCGCACCTTCTCGAAGATCGACGGAACGTGCCGCAGGTACGCGGGCGTGTCCCAGTCCTCCTCCTCGGGCCGGGTGGCGGCACTTCCGTCGGCGGCACGGTGCGCGGGTTCGTAGTCGTACTTCTCGCCGGGCTTCGCCGTCGCCGAAACGCCGTACACGGAGTCGAGCCCCGGGACACCCGTCTGGATACGGACCGCGGTGTAGCCCTCGGCCACGTACCCGCGGATCGCCTGGGCCAGTGCGGCGTAGTCGTTGCCGGAGGCGTGCGCGTAGACGCGGAGCTTCTCGCGGCTCGCCCCACCGAGCAGCTGGTAGAGCGGGACGCCCGCCTTCTTCGCCTTGATGTCCCACAGCGCCATGTCGACGGCGGCGATCGCGGCCATCGTCACGGGACCGCGCCGCCAGTACGCGCCGCGGTACAGGTACTGCCACGTGTCCTCGATCCGGTCCTCGTCCCGGCCGACGAGGGTGCTCGCGAGGTGGTCCCGCAGGTACGACGCGACGGCGAGTTCGCGCCCGTTGAGCGTCGCGTCGCCCCAGCCGACGACACCGTCGGAGGTGACGATCTTGAGGGTGACGAAGTTGCGTCCGGGGCTCGTGACGATGACGTCGACGGTCGAGATGCTCACGGGACTCGCTTCCTTCCGGGGCGGTGGGGCCGGTGGTGAGTGTCGGGAGTGGACGGTTTCGGGCCGGTGCGGATCAGACCGCGTTGCGCGGGTCCTTGAGGTCACGCCCGGCGACCTCAGGCATGAGGAACGTCGCGATGAGCGGGCAGACCGTGAAGATCCCGAGCATGATCGCGATCGGAATCCACGACCCGGTCGTCGCGGCGACCCAGGCGGCCACGACGACGGGACCGAGCCCGGTGGCGACCATCGCGGCGATCTCCCGGATGACTCCGGTGGCGGTGTACCGGTGCCGGGAGCCGAAGAGCTCGGGCAGCGTGAGGTTCTCCAGCGAGGCGAGCGCCATGACGGACACGTTGTGCATGACGATGTAGCCGACGAACACCTGCGGCACGTCCGCTCCGGCGATCGCCATCATGGTCGGCACGATGAGGACGAGCGAGATGACGCTCATGACCTGGTACATGCGACGGCGGCCGAACCGGTCGCCGAGTGCGCCGACGATCGGCACCGTGAGGAACGCGCACAGGGAGGAGACGATCACGACGTTCGTGCCCACCGAGGCGGACATCGCGAGCGTGACGGTGATGAACGACACCATGTAGGTCTGCAGGATCCCCGAGTTGCCCGCCTGCCCGAAGCGTAGGAGGAACGCGGGCACGAACGCGCGCCACTTGTTCTGTTCGAGCGCCTCCAGCATCCGGGTGTCGTTCTCCCGCTCCGCCTTCGCCCGGATCTCGTCCGTCGTGAGCGCGACGCCGTCGTCGACGTGGGTGCTCTCCTCGAACACGGGGCTCTCCTTGAGCCGGACGCGGACCCACACCGCGAAGAGCAGGATCACGGCGCTGCCGAGGAACGGGATGCGCCATCCCCAGGAGAGGAGCTGTTCCTCGGAAAGAGTGGCGACGAGGACGCCCCAGATCGCCGAGGCTCCGAGCGTGCCGCAGTTCGTGCCGAGGGCGACGAGCGAGGCGATGATGCCACGGCGTTTGGTCGGTGCGTACTCGGCGAGCATGACACCGGCTCCGGAGATCTCCGCGCCGGCTCCGAATCCCTGTACGAGGCGGAGCACCACGAGAAGGATGGGGGCGAGGATGCCGATCTCGTGGGCCGTCGGCAGGGCGCCGATGAGTGTCGTCGCCCCGCCCATGAGGGCGATCGTGATGAAGAGGACCTTGGTGCGACCCACCCGGTCACCCAGGCGTCCGAAGTACCAGGCACCGGCGGGGCGGGCGATGTAGCCGACCGCGTACGTCGCCATCGCGGAGACCACCGCGAGCGCGGGGCTCTCCCCGACGAAGAAGAGCTGACCGAAGACGAGTCCGGCCGCGAGGGAGTACAGCTGGAAGTCCATGAACTCGAGCGCGGTGCCGAGCCAACCGGACATCGCGGCGCGGGTGAGGTCACCGGTGCTGCGCTGGGCGGGGCCGTCCTTCGTGGTGCCCGTCTCGGGCGGCGGTGCTGAAGTGGACATCGTTGTTCCTTCGTCGGGGTGGCACCCTCGTCGGTGCCGTCGGTCGGGGAGAGGGCGGGCTCAGAACTCGATGAGGACCTTGCAGGAGGACGCGGAGTCCCTCGCGGTCTCGAACGCCTTCACGGCCTCGGTCGCGGGGAGGACGTGTGTGACGACCTGGGAGATCGAGGGGTTGGCCGCGAGCATGTCCACCGCCTCGTCGATCTCCGTCGAGAAGCGGAACGTGCCGCGCAGCTGCACCTCCTTCGACACGAGCGGGGCGAGATTCACGCCGATCGTCGTGTCGGCGAGCATTCCCACCTGCACGACGACACCGGCGAAAGCCGCCGAGGTGATCGCCTGGGTGAGCGACACGGGTGCCGCCGAACACTCGAACACGACGGGGTACGCGGCCGCCGGGACGTCGTCGGTCCCGACGAGGAAGGTCTCGTGGGCGCCGAGGGCGCGGGCCCGCGCGAGGGCGGGCTCCTGGATGTCCCCCACGGCCACGTGCTCGACACCTCGGGCGAGCAGTGCCGCGACGACGAGGAGGCCGATGGGACCGGCGCCGAGAACGAGGGCGCGGTCGCCGAGACTCCCGCGGTCGTCACCCGCGACCGTGAGGGCGTGCAGCGCCACGCCGAGGGGCTCGGCCAGCGCCGCGTCCCGCAGCGACAGCCCGTCGGGCAACCCGCGGAGCATGTGCTTCTCGACGATCACGTACTCCGCCGCGGCACCCTGGCGGTGGGGCAGGTTCGCGGCGCTGCCGAGGTAGTCGCCCCCAGGCCACAGGTGGGGGCGGTCCGAGATCCTCTCCACCGGGGCGCCGTACCGCGCGGGGTGCACCGTCACCGGGGTTCCCGTCGCCCACTCCCCGCTCGGGTCCGCCTCGACGGTCGCGGAGAGCTCGTGCCCCGGGGTGAAGGGCTCGCGCACGAGGTTCTCCCCGTTCTTGCCGTGGAAGTAGTAGTGCAGGTCCGAGCCGCAGATGCCCACGTAACGCACGCGCAGCAGCACCTCGCCCTCGCCGGGTTCTCCGACGGCGACGTCTTCGAGACGCATGTCCTCGGCACCGTGGATGAACAGGCTTTTCATCGGTGATCAGCTCCCGGTGGTCAGCGGGCGGAGGCGACGTCGGCGGCCGCGGCTCGCACACCGTCGCGGGTGATGAGGGTGAGCAGGTCGGCCACCCGGGCCGTGAAGGCTTCCTGTTCGGCCAGGGCGTCCGGGAAGAAGCCGCCGCCCATGATTCGGCGCACGTGGTCGAGCACCGTCACGGCACCGTCGACGGCCGAGGCGAGCCGGTCACGTGCGGGCTCGACGATGCGCGCGGAGAGCGGGTCCGGGGTGAAGCCCACAGGCGGGGCCACGCAAGCGATCCAGGCGGCGGTGCACAGCGCGAGGTGGTGGGGCATGCGCCCGCGCCGGAGGTGGAAGAGCGCGGCGTCGGGGATGCGCTGGAGGAGCTTCTGCGATCCGTCGGTGCCCACCTGGGTGGTGGCGTGCCCGATGAGCGGGTTGCGCCACCGGTCGTCGAGCTGGGACACGTACGCCTCGGCGTCGAACCCGGTGGGCGGGGTGAACGTCGGGAGGTAGTCGTCGGTGATCCCGCCGAGAACCGCCTCGCGCACGAAGTCCTGGCCCCACGCGACGTCGATCGTCGGCGCACCGGAGAGGACGCCGAGGTAGGCGATGAGCGAGTGCGAGCCGTTGAGCAGCCGCAGCTTCACCATCTCGTACGCCTCGAGCTCGTCGGAGAAGGTCGCTCCCGCCGAATCCCAGGCGGGGCGGCCGCCTGCGAAGTCGTCCTCGAGAACCCACATCGTGAAGTCCTCGGCGGGAACGGGGCAGAGGTCCTTCACGCCGAGCAGGTCCGCGACGAGGCGCGTGTGTTCGGTGGTGGTCTTCGGCACGATCCGGTCGACCATCGCGCCCGGGAACGACACCGAGGATGAGACGAAGGCCAGGACGTCGTCGCTCACCCCGGCGGCCTGCAGGAACTCCTCGACCACGGCGCGGGTGACGTCACCGGAGGACTGGAGGTTGTCACAGGAGAGGACGGCGAACCCCTCGCCCGAGGCGGCCCGTTTCTCGAGGCCACGGGCGATCATCCCGACGGCGGTGCGCGGCGTGGAGCCGGCAGCGAGGTCGGCGGCGACGCCCGCGTGGTCGAGCGCCAGGCGGCCGGTCACGGGGTCACGGGTGTACCCGACCTCGGAAATGGTGAGCGTGACGATGCGGTGGGCCGGGTCCGCGATCGCGTCCACGACCGCCTGAGGGTCCTGGGCGGCCACGCCGGTGTCGCGGTGGACGTCGACGACGCCCGCCTCGGTACCGTGCTCGGTGAGCTGGAGGATCGAGTAGACGTTGTCCTGGGCCCTCATGGGGGCGACGATGCGGTCCGACGAGAACGCGAAGCCGCGGATGCCCCAGTTCCCGCCCGCGGCGGCCATCGCCTGCGCGGTGTAGACGGCACCGTGTGCGCGATGGAAGTTGCCCAGGCCGAGGTGGACGATCCCCGTCCGGTCAGGTGCGGAAGCCCCGATGAGCGACCCCGCGGGCACGTTCATCCGGCCGAGTGGCTGTGTCATGACGTCGTTGTCCTTCCGCGACGCACAGGCTGCGGCCCACAGTGTTTCGCATTATGAACCGCTCGTTTTGTATGTCAGAACACAAGCTAAACTCACGTTCAGCGCGATGCAAGATCGATCGAAGGACAATGGAGTCATGGAGACCGAACCCACATCGGACACACCACCCGTCACCAGCCTCGATCGCGCCCTCCTCGTGCTCGAGACGGTCGCGACCGCGGGCCCCGAGGGACTCCCACTCGGCGAGATAGCGGCACGCACGGGCATCAACAAGGGATCGGTCCACCGGTTGCTCCGCGGTCTCGCGTACCGCGAATACGTGACGCGCGACGGCGAGGACCGCAACTACGTCCTCGGCGAGGCACTCCGACGGATCGTGCGGACCTTCGGGGCGGGTGACAACCTCCCCCTGCTCTTCCGGCCGCTGCTGCTCGAACTCTCGCGCCGTACGGAGGAACTGGTCCACCTCGGAGTACTCGACGGACGCCGCGTCGTCTATCTCGACAAGATCGAGCCGGAACGTTCCGTCCGGGTGTGGTCACGCGTCGGCCGTCGCGCGCACATCGCGACCACGGCGCTCGGGCGCGCGCTCGTCGCCTCGGCACCCCCGAGTGACTCGCTCATGACCAGCTACGTCGAGGAAGCGGACCCCGACCACGAGCACCCCACGCTCGACCGACGTTTCCGCGACGCGGTCGACGCCGCGCGCACCCTCGGGTGGGCGATCGAGAACCAGGAGAACGAGTCCGGTATCGCCTGCGTCGGGATCGCCCTCACCTCCACGACCTCACAGGACGTCGCGATCAGTGTCACCGGCCCCGCCGAACGCATGACGCCCGAACGTCTCGCCGAGATCGGCGCGCTGCTGCGCAAGCTCGCCGGCGACCTCGCGCCGGAGGAGTACACGCTCGCCCCGGCCACGGGCTGATCCTGCACGACGCCACGGTGCGGCCCCACGGTGTTGGTTCGGACCATGGCAGGATCTCACCGGTGAAGGTGACGACCCGAGCGGCAGGCAACCTTGTCGGTGTTGGCCTCGCGGGCTTCATGGTGTGGGCCGTCGCCGTCGAGGCGGCGATGCCGTCCTGGTTCGATCCCGACGACTCCTGCCCAGGTGCCACGGGTGTCGAGAGGAGTTACTTTCCCCCGAGTGCGACGTGTGTCCATGGGGACGGCCGCGTTGTCGACCACATCTCCCGGCCCGAGACCGTCGTTCTGGCGATCGTCTTCGTGCTTCTGGCGGCCGTGGTCGTGACCGGGCTGGCGGTGCTCGGGTGGCGGCTGCTACGGCATGACCAGGCGGATCTCGGGAAGCCGAAGCCGAAACGGCCCGCACTCCATGTGCTGGGTGCGGCGTTGCTGGGAGTCGTCGCCGGCGCGGTCGCCCGTGCCGCCGTCATCCTCGCCTCTCTCACGGCCGGTCCACCCGGTGGTGCCACCGCCTTCGTCGCCGTCGCCCTGTGGGCCATCGGCGTGGCGAGTGCCCTGGACAGGGCTGTCGGACCCGGCCGGGGAGGAAGCAGCGGTTCGTACCGACGTGGGACGGCCCTCGTGCTCGCCGGTGCCACTGCGCTGCTCGTCCTGGTGGTCGTGACATGGGACGAGTACGCGGAACACAACACCCTGCTCGGCCCCGCGTGGGCGATCGCGGCGGGCGCGGGCGTGTTCGCGCTCCTGGCGGCAGTCCAGTGGATTCGGTGGCCGGTCCGCCGCCGGAGTGCCCGTACCGTCTGACCGGCCGACGCCGGGGTACTCGGACTCGTCCACGGGATCCGGAAAAGTTCGGACGGCGATGTCGAGAATCCGCGACGGGCTCCGTCCCCGTGGTGAACGCGACCACAATGGGTCGCATCAGCACGAGGAGAGAACACCATGGCCAAGTACCTGTTGCTCAAGCACTACCGCGGTGCTCCGGCTTCGGTCAACGACGTGCCGATGGAGCAGTGGACGCCGGAGGAGGTCTCGGCCCACGTGCGGTACATGAACGACTTCGCGGCCCGGCTCGAACGGACCGGTGAGTTCGTCGACAGCCAGGCGCTCGCCCCCGAGGGCACGTGGGTCCGGTACGACGGTGAGGGCCGCCCACCGGTCACCGACGGCCCGTTCGCGGAGACCAAGGACCTCATCGCAGGCTGGATGGTGATCGACGTCGACAGCTACGAGCGCGCCGTCGAGCTGGCCGGGGAGTTGTCGGCCGCCCCCGGGGCGGGCGGCAAGCCGGTCCACGAATGGTTGGAGGTGCGCCCGTTCCTGACCACGTCCCCCACGGTGACCGAGTGACCCCCTCGCTGCCGCGGGAGCTCGTGCCCGCGGTGATCGGCATCCTCGTCCGGCGCGGAGCGGACTTCGCGTCGGCCGAGGACGCCGTGCAGGAGGCCCTGGTCCGGGCACTGGAAACCTGGCCGGACGATCCCCCGCGGGACCCGAAGGCCTGGCTGGTCACGGTCGCGTGGCGCAAGTTCCTCGACACCGCCCGTGCCGAGGCGTCGCGGCGGGGGCGGGAACTCGCCGTGGAGGCCGAGCCTCCCGCCGGCGCGGCGCCCGCGGTGGACGAGGAACTCCAGCTCTACTTCCTGTGCGCCCACCCGTCGCTGACACCCGCGTCGGCGGTCGCGCTCACGCTGCGTGCCGTCGGCGGGCTGACCACCCGACAGATCGCCCAGGCCTACCTGGTGCCCGAGGCCACCATGGCGCAGCGCATCAGCCGCGCCAAGCGCACCGTCTCCGGTGTTCGGTTCGACCAGCCCGGAGACGTGGCCACCGTGCTGCGCGTGCTCTACCTGGTATTCAACGAGGGCTACTCCGGCGACGTCGACCTCGCAGTCGAGGCCATCCGGCTCACCCGGCAGCTCGCGGCCGCGATCGACCACCCCGAGGTGGCGGGGCTGCTCGCCCTCATGCTGCTCCACCACGCCCGGCGCGCCGCCCGGACCGCACCCGACGGCAGCCTGGTGCCGCTCGCCGAGCAGGACCGCAGCCTGTGGGACACCGGGTCGATCGCCGAGGGCGTCGAGATCCTGCAGGCGGCGCTGGCCCGCGACCGGCTGGGCGAGTTCCAGGCCCAGGCCGCCATCGCGGCACTCCACGCCGACGCGCCCACCGCCGGAGAGACCGACTGGGTGCAGATCGTCGAGTGGTACGACGAACTCACGCGCCTGACCGACAGCCCGGTGGTCCGGCTCAACCGCGCGGTGGCCGTCGGCGAGGCCGACGGGCCACACGCCGGTCTGGCGGCGCTCGCGGAACTCGACCCTTCGCTGCCGCGCTACGTGGCGGCCGCCGCGTACCTCCACGAGCGCGCGGGCGACGTGGTGACGGCGGCACGGCTGTACGCCGAGGCGGCCCACAAGGCACCCAACCTCGCCGAGCGTGACCACCTGACGCGCCAGGCCGCCCGGCTCAACTCCCGACTGCGTCGCTGACCCGCGGTTCTCGGTTTTCCACGACCCCGCGCCGGCTCGCCGGTCGCTGTGCTCGGAGGCCGACACGGCCAGGAGGTGGGTGACTCTGCCAGGTGTTCTTCGGGACGAATTCGAGCCGGAAAATTCTCGGGGCGAGGTGTCGAACTCGGCCCTGCCCGTTCGACGTGGTGATGACAGGACAGCCGACATGCCGAGGAGCAACCGATGCGCACCCTGATCGCTACTTCGTTCGTCTCGCTGGACGGCGTCGTCGAGGCGCCGGGCGGAGAAGCCGGCTACCGCAACGCCGGCTGGACCGTCGACACCGTCGAGTTCGACCCGGCCGCGTACGAGATCAAGGCCCGCGAGCAGGAGGAGTCCACGGCGATGCTGCTGGGTCGGGTCAGCTACCAGGCTTTCGCGCCGGTGTGGCCGGGCATGACCGAGGAGTTCGCCGCCTACAACGCGATGCCGAAGTACGTCGTGTCGACCACGCTGCGGGAACAGGACCTGGTGTCCGACTGGGGCGAGATCAGCATCCTCCGCTCACTGGACGACGTCGCCGCGCTCAAGGAGACCGAGGGCGGGCCGATCATCGTTCACGGAAGCGCCACCCTGAACCGCCACCTCTCCGACGCCGGCTTGATCGACCGTTACCACCTGTTGGTCTTCCCGGTCCTGCTCGGCGCGGGAAAGCGGCTTTTCAGCGACACCGACAAGGACAAGCAGCGGCTCGAACTCGTCGAGAGCGAGTCCTACGGCAACGGAGTCCAGAAGCTGGTCTACGACGTGGTCCGTTGACCGGAGCCGCCGGGGCGGTCCGTTGCGACCGACCCCGGCACCGGGCGTTCGTGGTGCGCGTCAGCTCACCGCCTGGCGGACGAGGGCCGCGATGCGCTCCTCGACCTCGGCCGTCACCTCGGTCAGGGCGAAGGAGGTGGACCACATCGCGCCGTCGTCGAGCCTCGCCGCGTCGTTGAAGCCGAGAGTCGCGTAGCGCGCCTTGAACTTCGCCGCGCTCTGGAAGAAGCAGACGACCTTGCCGTCCAGGGTGTAGGCCGGCATCCCGTACCAGAGCTTCGGCGCGAGCGTGGGGGCGTTGGCCTTGACGATGGCGTGTACGCGTTCGGCGATAACCCGGTCGGAGTCGGCCATCTCGGCGATCTTCGCGAGCACGTCCCGTTCCGCTTCCGCCGCCTTGTCCGCGCGGGACCTACGGCGGGCTTCCTTCTTCTTCTCCTCGGCGTGTTCCTTCATCGCGGCCCGTTCCTCGGCCGTGAATCCCTCGTACGCGCTGGTTTCGGTGCGGCTCATCGTCGGTCCCCTTCGGTGATCGTGGCTTGCGCGGTCCTGGCCGGGTTCTCCGTGCTGGTCGGTGCGGTGTCGGCGGGTGGCGTCGTGGTGTCGGTGGCGTCGGGCCGACGCCGGGCGGACGAGTCGACGTAGCCCTCAGCGTTGTCCCGGGCGAGTGCGGCGAGCATGCCGGACAGGTGGTGGCACATCAGGGTGTGTCCGTGGAGGCGACGGTGTCGGAAGAGGTCATGGCAGGAACGCTAGGCGCGCCTGCGCAGGCGGTGCTTCTCGATTCCTGACCGGTTGCCTCCGGGAGTCACACGGGCTCGGCGGTCCGGCTCGGCCGCCCCGTGTACAGGCGGTGCAGGACGAGTTCCAGCGGGCCACGGGTGAAGCGTCGCAGCCACAGTGAGGCCAGGGTCATGAACAGTGCGCTCACCGCGGCCCAGGCCCCGATCACCCACCACGGCCTGGCGTCCGAGAGTGCCGTCGCGAGCCCGAACCCCCAGCCGTAGCAGAGCACGCTGCACACGAGGTTCTGGAACACGTAGCACGACATGGCCGCGCGGCCCGTCGCGACGAGTCCGCGCCGGAGCACGCCACCACCGCGGGATCGCCGAGCGATCTCCACGACGGCGGCGAGAAGCCCGAAGGCGACGATCGGCGGGAGGAGGTAGCGGTCGACGAAGAACCACTCCGGGCCCGCGAAGGCGGTCACCAGGTTCAGCGGAAGACCCACGCCGACTCCCGCCACCAGCATGCGACGCCGGACGCGAGCACCCCGCTCGGAGTCCTCGAACGTGCCCGCGCGCAGCACTTCGATCCCGGCGAGGAACAACATCGTGGACAACGGGATGATGATGACCAGTTCGCTGCGGAAGTACGCGGCCTCCTCGATGCGGGCGACGACCTGTTCGGCCCAGCTCGCCGAGCCGTACAGGTGCCTGCCGGTGTCGGTGTCCTCGGCGCTGAGCGAGAGCTGACCGGCATGCGCGGCCAACGTCAGCAGCCCGACCAGCGCCACGTGCACCACGCCCGCCAGTGCCAGCCAGCCGCGTCGCATCCGGTCACTGCGGGACACCAGGAACGCCACGTGCACCGACACGAGCGCGTAACCCGTGAGCACGTCGAACTCGAAGATCAGCAGGTAGTGGACCAGGCCCTCGAACAACAGCAGTGTCGCCCGCAGCAGGTACCGGCCGGGCCAGCGCCGCCCCCTGCGCAGCGCTGAGCGGTACTGCAGTTCGAGACCCACACCGAACAGGATGGACAGTAGTGCGAGGAACTTCCCGTTCGACAGTGTCAGTAGAAGGGTTCCGACGACGCCGGAGTCCTCCCCTGCGTCCGTGGACACCCAGCCGAACGCTCCCCGCGGGTCCGTGAAGATCCAGATGTTGGTGCCGAGGGTGCCGAGGATCGCTACGCCACGTGCGAGGTCGAGCGCGTCGATGCGTTGTCCACCGGGTGTCGCGGTGTTGTGTCGTCCGTCGTTCACAGTGCGGTCAGGCTAGGGAGCTCGCCGTCCGCGCGGCTCCACTCGCGGGTGGAGATCCGGGTGGAGATCGTCAGTCGTCCACGAGACCGGCGTGGTAGGCGTAGCGCACGGCGTCGGCGCGGTTCCGCGCGCCGATCTTGGCGAACGCGTTGTTGATGTGGGTCTTCACGGTGGTCTGGGCGATGTGGAGTCTGCGAGCGATGTCGCGGTTGGACAGACCGGCGCCGATGAGTGCGAGCACTTCCCGTTCCCTCGCCGTCAGAGCCTCCGGACTCACGTCGGGCCGGGGCCGCTGTGTCAGGGCTGCCACCAGTCGATGTGACACGTCGGCGGTGAAGGTGGCCTGCCCGGCGACCACGGCCCTCAGGGCGGCGTGGATCTCGACACGGCCCGCGTCCTTCGTCAGGTATCCGCGCGCTCCCGCGGTGAGTGCCGCGCGGATGGAGTCGTCGTCGGAGTAGGTGGTCAGCACGAGCACAGCCACCCCGGGATGCCTGGAGCGCACCTCCCTGGTCGTGGCGACCCCGTCGAGAACCGGCATGCGCAGATCCATGAGGACCACGTCGCATGCCTTGCGCCCGAGCACGTCGAGCACTCCTCGTCCGTCGGCGGCCTGTCCGACCACGGTGACGTCGTCCATGAGCTCCAGCAACGCGACCAACCCCTCGCGCACGAGCTGCTGGTCGTCGGCGACGACGACGCGGATGCTCATCCGGGTTCGACCTCCAGCGCGGGTTCGTCGGCGAGCCGGGCGGGGACGACGGCGGTGACCGACCAACCGTCGCCGTCGGGACCTGCCGTCAACGTTCCGCCGCAGAGGGCGAGCCGTTCGGCCATGCCGGTGAGGCCGAAACCGGTCCCGGTGCCGCGCGTGGGCGTGTTCCCCGCCGGGTTGCGCACCACCACCCGGACGGCCGTGTCGGTGTGGTCGAGGGTGACCGTGATCGGTGTTCCCCGCGCGTGCTTCGCGGCGTTGGTCAGGGCTTCGCGAACGGCGCCGAGCAGGGCCACCGTCGCGGCGGACGGTACCGGTCGCGGTGGTCCGGACCGGCGCAGGGTCGCGGGCACGCCGTGGTCACGACCGAAGCCGTCGACGAGCTCGGCGATCGCGTCGGGGAGGGCGGGCACGTCACGGCGCAACGCCGACACCGCCTCCCGTGCCTCGGTGAGCCCGTCGGTGGCGAGTTTGCGACACCGGCGTACCCGATCCAGCGCCGACGCCGGGTCCCTGCCCGCCTCCAACTCCGCCTCGGCGACCTCCAACTGGACGCGCAGGGCACCCAGGGAGTGGGCGAGGACGTCGTGGATCTCCCGTGCGATGCGCGTACGTTCGTCCAGCGCCGCCGCGCGGGCGTGTTCGCTGCGCGCCAGGCGGGTCTGTTCCAGAAGCAGTGCCGTCTGGTGGGCGCGAAGCTGGTACTGCCTGCGGTTGATCCCGATCAACAGCATCACCACCACGACGAGCGCCGTGGACACGAGCGTGCCGACGTCTGCGCCCACGAGCAGCCCCGACACCGTGGCGATGGCGAGGTTGGTCCCGCCCACCGCCACTATCGTGCGCGTCGCGGGTGCCGGGTGGGAGGCGTAGACCCCGAGGGCCATCGCCGACACCACGAACACGGCCAGCTCACCCGTCACCAGCGCCACCGACGCGAGCAGTGAGCCCACTGCCAGGGAACTCGCCGCCGTGCGGGGTAGACGCGGAGACAGCACGACGAACGCCAGCCAGCACGCGAACGCGCCGACGAGCGCCGCCCCCACCCAGAAAGGTGGCCCGGCCAGCAGGATCTCCGCCAGCGCCCACCCGAACAGCAGCAGCGTCAGCCCCTCCGCGACCCACCACGACCGCCCGTGGTGGTCCATGAAGTTCGACGGCGCCACCACTTCAGTGCTCCCTCGCCGGGGTCCGCCCACGTTCGGCCGTGCCGGTCACGCTCCCGCCGTCACCTTGCTCGCCGGCGTCGTCCCTCGCCTCGGACAGGTAGGTGTGCAGCAGCGCGGACGCTTCGAGCAGCGCCGTGGCCCTGCGGTTCACCTCGTCGGTGCGGGTGGCCACAGCCGCGAGCAACGCCTCCGTACTTCCGGTCTGCCGCAGCGCGTCGAGCACGGGACCGATCCGGGGCAACGGGTACCGCACCTGGCGCAGCATGTGGATCATCTGCGCTTCACGCACGTCGGTGGGGGAGAACACCCGGTACCGCGTGCCCTTCTCGCGGCGGGGCTTCAGGAGACCCTCGGTCTCCCACACGCGCAGAGCGGAGGTGCGTACGCCGAGGTGACGCGCCACGTCACCGATACGCAGGTCGGTGTGCGGGGGAGGTGCGGCGTCCTGCCGCGCGACAGCCTCCAGCGCCTCGGCCATCTCCTTCAGCGAGCGGCGTGTCTCGTGCAGGTCGGCGTGGACGGCGTCCAGCAACGCCAGCACGAGGTTCCGGTCACCGGCGTTGGCCGCGGCCATGAGCTCCTGCGCGGCCTGTGGGCCGGCACCCACCACGAGCGCGCGGTAGGTCAGCAGCGCGTCCCTGTGGCGCTGGGAGAACACCCGGTAGCCCGTCGGGGTGCGTGGGGCCGGAGGCAGGATGCCCGCGTCGGCGTAGTTGCGGATCTGCTGTGTCGAGACACCGGCGGCGCGGGCGAGGTCCACCGGCCGCAGCGCTCGCTGTCCCACCATCCCGTTCCCCCTCGCCCCGTCCGCAAGCCGAGCACCGGAGAAAGTATCAACAGAAGTTCAATGCCGGACCTGAAGGCGCGGGGACGCCGGGAGGCGGGGCGGTCGTTCCGCCGCGTGAACGGTGTCCGTATTCGTCGGCCGATGGGCGCGAAAGCCGGCTAAAGCACGTTGATCAATACGGTCAGCAGTATCGAGAGCAGCAACGAAAGCGCGATCATCCACAGGCATCCGAGGCGTCCACCGAGCACTCTGACCTCGGTGTTTCCGAAGCGCATGGCCCCGGTGTTGCCGAGCCCGTCCTTCGGGAAACATTTCCGCGCGAACTGCCGCCTTCCTGTTTGAAGCCTCCGTCCGGTGCTATGGACCACGGTGAAGGAAAGAGACCGACGCGGAGAAACGAAGGTGCAGGCCATGCGTACTCGGCGAACGGTGGCCGCGGCCGCGGCCGCGCTGCTCGTTCCACTGGCCGGAGGGGCGTTCGCCCATGCCGACACCGGGCGGGAGGGCACTCTCGCCCAGCAGCAGCAACAGCAGGAGGAGGTCGACACCGACAGCGACTGGGAGTGGATCGGCATTTTCGGTCTGCTCGGCCTGCTCGGCCTCGTCCCCCGCAGGCGCACCACGGAGCGCACCGCCCACGAGCCGGGCCGGGGAGCTCGCCCCTAGGCACGTGAGAACGATCTGACACCCAGCGGCCACGGTTGCGCCGTTCACGTCTGGTTCACTGTGCGAGTTATGCGCACAAGCCTTGTCGTGATCGGTTCGGCCGTGGCCGCGTTCGTGGTCGGTTGCGCCCAGCCGCAGTCGGAGAGTCAGCCGGAAGCCGAGGAGCGATCCCCGAGCACAGCAACAGCGTCCTCGTCGGTGGTGTTGCCGCCGGAGCCCGAGCCGGAGAACGAGGGGGAGTGTCCCTACCTCGACACCGAGTTCGTGGCCCAGACCAACGGCCAGCGGGTCGGCAGTGTCAGGACGTCGGTGGACGAGCCGCACCCGACGTGTTTCTTCTACCGCCCCGACGGTGATGTCCAGCTCACCGTGCGGGTGTACGTGGGGGAGGAGGACGTGGCGAGGGCGTTGGTCGACGCCGCCGCCCCCGTGGCGACGTCGAACCCCACCTCGCAACCCACCGGCTGGGAGGGGGGCTACGAATCACGTGACGACGGCGCGGTCTACGCCGTCTCGAAAGGGGGAAACGCCGTCATCGTGACCACCAATCAGCAACAGAGCGTGAAGGCGCGCACGGTGGTGACCGAGGCCATCACCAGGCTCGGGATCTGAGAGTGACGGCAGGACACCGCTGCGTGCAGCCCAATTTGATCTTGTATTAGGGTTACGCGCACGCGCAGGCACACCAAGAAAGGCAAGTCCCTACCGGGTTACCGGCTACACGGGAGCGTGCCGAAGCCGCGATGCGGCCCTGCGACCGAATCGTGGAATCAGACTGTGAAGGATGAGATCCGTGGCTGACACCCTCAAGGAAATCCTGCTCGACCCCAGCCGTCGCCCGACCGTGGTGACCGACCTCCAGACCCTGATCGACGAGGAGGTCGCGGCCAAGGGCGGTTTCTCGGGCACCGCCATCAAGACCGGCTACGCGGCCGTCAAGAAGATCAAGCCGGGCATCATCGGCGCTGCGGTGGAGAGCCTGCTGGACGAGTTCGTCGCCGCCCTCGAGCCGATCTACGCCGACTTCAAGGCGAGCGGCGCGAGCGACTTCGGTTCGTACCTGCCCACCCGGCCGGACGCCGCCGACGCGCTGTTGTCGGTGACCGACGCCCGCGCTGAGAAGAGCGACCGCGACAGCATCAAGAAGGTCTACAGCAAGCTGCGCCCGAAGGGTAAGGAGAACGTCGAGGAGGCTCTGCCGCGCCTCGGCAAGCTGATCGACAAGCACGCCGCCTGATCGGCCACGGCGTAACGACTCGACCCCCGGGGCAGCGCGAGCTGTCTTCGGGGGTCGAATCGTGTGGCCGGCCGCACGGCGCGTCAGCTCTTGGTCGGCTTGCCCGTCTGCGTGGCCTTCGTCTTGCTCGAAGTCGGCTTCTGCTCGGACGCCGACTCCTGGGTCGGGACCTTCGCGGACTCGGAGGCCGCGGGCGTGCTGGGCGGGGTGGGGCTGTCGGTGCTGCGCGGTGGCACCGGTGCGATGGCCGGTTCCTCCCGCTGTGACCGCATCGCGTAGGTGGCGGCACCGGCCAGAGCCGCCAGCCCCAGCAGCCAGGGCCACCTGCGCGTCTTGCGCTTGCCCACTCCGTGCTTGGACACGGCCTTCGCCTCCGAGATGGCGGCCTTGAACTCCTTCTTCGCCGCGCGGAAGTCGCGTTTGGCCTTGCGGCGCGAATGACCCGCCGCCTTCGCGGCCTTGATGGCTGCCTTCCTGGCCTTGCGGCCCGGTGCGCGCAGCTCCTCCCGCCGCACCTCGGCGATGGCGCGGGCGTCCTTCGCGCTGCGCATGGCTTCCTTCCGGGTCTGTGCGGCTCTGCGAGCAAGCTCCTTGCGGGCGACCTCGGTGCTTTCGCTCAACCGCTGTTCCGCGACCTGCGCGGCCTGCGCCGCCACGTCGGCGCTCGCCCTCCCGATCTCGAGGGCGCGTTCCCGGAACGTGCGCGCGCCGGTGCTGGCTTCGCCTAATGCCTGGGTGGTTCGACCCTTCTGTCCCATCGGCCTCACCTCGTCATTCGTTGGTCCGTGTGGCTCGTGCGCCTGCAGCTCATCCTGCCCCTTTCCCGCCGATCGCGCCGTGGATGGCACGATGAATCGCGTGACTGACAGCAACGCAACCCCCAGTGGCGGGAAGATCAAGGCCACTCTGCACACCAACCGAGGCGACATCCACCTGGTACTTTTCCCGGACCACGCGCCGAAGACGGTCGCGAACTTCACCGGTCTGGCCGAAGGCACGAAGGAGTACACCCAGCCGAACGCCAGGGGTGAGAAGTCCGGTCCGTTCTACGACGGCAGCATCTTCCACCGGGTGATCGACGGCTTCATGATCCAGGGCGGGGACCCCACGGGCACCGGCCGTGGCGGCCCGGGCTACAAGTTCGGCGACGAGTTCCACCCCGAGCTCCAGTTCAACCGGCCGTATCTGCTGGCCATGGCGAACGCGGGCCCGGCCACGAACGGATCGCAGTTCTTCATCACCGTGGCTCCCACGCCGCACCTGAACTTCAAGCACACGATCTTCGGTGAGGTGGCCGACCAGGAGTCGCGCGACGTCGTCGACGCCATCGCCCGCACCGCCACCGGCCCGGCCGACAAGCCGCTGGAGGACGTCGTCATCGAGCGCGTCACCGTCGAACGCGGCTGAAAGGTGCCCGGCACCAGGTAGGTTGGTGGTGGGCCACGCGCTCCTCGGCCGTGTGCGCGTGGTGACCGACCATGTCGTGGACGGACGCCGACCGTGAGCGCAGGAGTGTCGACAGCACTGTGACCGAGCCCCCCACCCCCCCGCCGTACGGTCAGCCACCGCAGCAGGCGGCTCTGCCGGGCTGCTGGTGGCATCCGGCAAGGCAGACCGGCCTGCGCTGTGTGCGCTGTGACCGGCCCGCGTGTCCCGACTGTCTGCGTGAGGCGTCGGTCGGGTACCAGTGCATCGACTGCGTGACCTCGGCGCAGCAACACCATCGCGCCCGGTCGGCGGCCTACCGCAGGGCCGGTCTCGGTTCACGCACCGTGGCGGGGGCGAGGGTTCCACAACGGGTCGTGGTCGTTCCGCTGTTGATCGCGGTCAACGTGATCGTCTATGCGCTCACGGTCTTCCAGGCACGCGACGTGATGAGCAACCACAACTCGCCCGTCTTCAACGACGGAGTGCTGTGGCCGGAGGTCGTCGTCCTGTTCGACGAGTGGTGGCGGCTGCTCACCTCCGGCTTCCTGCACTACGGCCTCCTTCACCTGGCCATGAACATGCTGGCCCTGTGGGTGCTCGGCCGGGACCTGGAGATGTTGCTCGGCCGGGTCCGGTTCCTGGCCGTCTACTTCCTGTCGATGTTCGCGGGCGGGGCGGCCGTGTTCGTGTTCGGTGATCCCGCGACCGGGACGGCGGGCGCCTCGGGCGCGATCTACGGGCTGATGGGGGCGATCCTCGTCGCGGTGCTGCGCCTGCGGCTGAATCCCACGACGGCGATCGGGATCATCGTGCTGAACGTGATCATCAGCGTGTCGATCCCGAACATCTCGCTGCTCGGGCACCTCGGCGGCCTGGTCGCCG
Source organism: Saccharomonospora cyanea NA-134 (assembly GCF_000244975.1). Taxonomy (NCBI): domain Bacteria; kingdom Bacillati; phylum Actinomycetota; class Actinomycetes; order Pseudonocardiales; family Pseudonocardiaceae; genus Saccharomonospora; species Saccharomonospora cyanea. The sequence goes on from NZ_CM001440.1 coordinate 47,371, forward strand.
GTGCCGTGGCGATGGTGGCGATGGTGTACGCGCCGGAGAAGAACCGGGCCGCCTACCAGGCGGGAGCTCTGGCGATCGTGGCGGTGGCGCTCGTCGGGCTCGTCGTCTACCGCGACGCCCAGCTCGCCGACCAGGTGTGTGGGGCCTACCCGGCGTTGTGCGGGGCCTGACGCAGCCGCAGGAGCTCGTCGTACACGTCCCGCGGATCGGTGCCGAGTTCCACCCACCCGAGTACGGTGAGCCGGTCGTCGGCGTCGAATTCGACGGTCTCGGCGTCCCGGCCGTACCGCTTGGTCGTGGCGAGGCGCACGGTGACCTCGGACCACGGGAGCGATCGGGTGCCGCCGAGGGTGCGCAGGCGCACGCCGTGGCTGTCTGCGGCGAGACGGGGACGCACCACGGTCCCGTGCAGTGACAGGGCTGCGAACGCGGCCGTCACCACGCCGAGCAGTAGTGTGCCCGGTCGGTCGCCGGAGAGGGCGGTCCAGGCGAGCGCGCCGGCCGCCGCCACTGTGAGAGCCCAGCCGACACCGACGAGTCCGGGCTTCGGAGCCCAGCCTCGTACCGAGTTATCCACAGAGTTATCCACAGTGGGGATGAATTACATCTCTGTGTTTCGCCTGGTCAACGCCACCGCATGGTCATCAGCAGGCCGGTGATCATGAGGGCGAAGCCGATCGCGAAGTTCCAGGCGTCGAGCTCGGCCATGAAGTCGATCTTGTGGCCCGCGAGGTAGTTGACGACGAGCCACGCGAGGCCGAGCAGCATCAACCCGAACATCACGACCTTGTAGACCGGATGCGAAGGGCCCGCCGCGCGGACCTTGACCGGTGTGCGGCGATTCGTCGGCGGCGTGTACGCCGTCTTCTTGCGAACCTTGGACTTGGGCATCGGAGTCCTCGCGTGCTGTGGGGCAAAATGATCGGCAGTGCGCAACTGCCACTTTCTCAACACGTTAACGTAATCGGGCAGGCGTCAGAACCGGGGAGCGAGCGCCGGTCAGCAGATTGTGATGACCTTGCGCACTCGCGCGAGAGGAGCCCGCTTGTCGAGGTACGAGGACCCGGAGACCCGTGAGATCGCCGCGCCCTCCCGAGGCCGGTTGCCCCGAGTTCCCCCCGACGACACCTCACCCGAGGGAACGCGCCGTGGTCAGCTGCACCCGCCGCGTCGCTCTCACCCGCAGGAGCGGGTCCAGGGGAGGCTGCCGCGACCTGGGGCGGAGCCGGGACGCGGCAGACCGCAGCGTCCCGCGGGACCACCACGGCCGGAGCGGATTCCGCAGGCTCCTCGCCCGGCCGAGCGCACGCAGATGGTGGAACCGCTGGCCGACGCCCCGACCCGGCCGGTGATGCCACCGGTCGCCCGGCGGCAGGCCCGGCCCGAGCCGGTACCGCCTTCCGAACCCGACGAGGCGCCGCCCGAGTCGGACGCACCGGAAGACCCGCCGGAGGAGCCTCCCGCCCCGAAGGCCCGGCCCGGCAGGGGTGGGGGTGGAAGGGCCCGCGCGGCCGTGCGGACCTTCGGGGAAATCCTCATCACGCTCGGCATCGTGGTGCTGCTGTTCGTGGTGTACGAGCTGTGGGTCACCAACCTCATGTCCCAGGAACTCCAGCGCGACGCCAGCGCCGATCTCGACCAGCGCTGGTCGCAGCAGCGCGAGATGCACACCGACCCCATGGACGGTGAGGCGTTCGCGCGCATGTACATCCCGTCGTTCGGCGTCGACTGGAACTTCACGATCCAGCAGGGTGTGGACGCCGCGACCCTGGAGATTGGGCCGGGTCACTACAAGAAGACGGCCATGCCGGGTGAGCCCGGAAACTTCGCCGTCGCGGGGCACCGCGTGGGCAAGGGAGCGCCGTTCAACGACCTGGACCTGCTCGGCTCGTGCGACGCGGTGGTGATCGAGACCGTCGACACCTTCTTCGTCTACCGGGTGCTGCCCATGAGTGACGAGGTGCAGGGCTGGGCGCAGGGCAAGGGCGGGGACCCGCGGTGTGAGGGAGTGCGGCCACTGACCGAGCTCGACCCCGCCTACGGCGAGACGGTGGGCCGCCGCATCGTGTTGCCGACGCGCGGTGACGCGGTCGCGCCCGTGCCGTACCAGGCCGACTCCACGCTGCCGGAGGAGCAGCAGGTCGAGCTGCTGACCCTCACCACCTGCCATCCGCGGTTCTCCGACCGCGAGCGCATGATCATCCACGGGGTGCTGACGCACGTGTACGAGAAGGAAGCGGGCGCGACCTACGACCAACTGCTGAAGGAGATCGGGGAGGTCTGATGTACGGCTGGATCTGGCGGCACCTGCCGGGCCCGCTGGTGGTGCGGATCGGCCTGGCCGCGGCCCTCGTCCTGGGCGTCGTGGCGCTGCTGATGTTCGTCGTGTTCCCGTGGGCGGAGCCCCTGCTGCCGTTCAACGACGTCGCTGTCGAAGGCTGACCCCGCCCGGCGTGTCCGCAGGCTAGCGACGCGTGTCCGCGGTTTCCGTACGCCGTTCGATCAACGCGTCGATGCCGTCGAGCAGCAGGTCGAGGCCGAACCTGAAGTCGGTGTCCTGGTCGTACCACTCGGCACTGCCCGCGACGAAGGCCTGGCTGTCGACCGCGCGTGCCAGCGCCGGGTACGACTCCTCGTCCACGAGTTCGGCCAGCAACTCCCCGTAGATCGTCGAGCTGGCGGGCAACTGGCTGTCGGCGTTGCCCGCCGGGGCCAGTGCGGTGATCAGTGACGCCTGGTTCAGCGCGTAACCGCTCAGCGTCGTGGCGATGCCGACCTTCTCGCCCTCGCTGAGCGGCGTGTCGGCCAACGCGAGAAGCAGGCGGTCGAGCCAGCGCAGCCCACGTGGGCCCATCGGTGGCCCGGTGTGCGCGATGGCCAGTGCCCAGGGCCGGGCGACGAGGAGTTCGACGTTGGCCTTCGTCCACACGTACAGGTATTCCCGGCACGGCAGGTCGTCGAGGGCCGGAGGCTCCTCCGACACCGCGTCGAGCATGGCGAGCAGCAGTTCGTCCTTGCTGCCGACGTAGCGGTAGAGCGACATCGGGGCCACCCCGAGTCGGGAGGCGACGCTGTTCATCGACACCGCTCCGAGGCCGTCGGCATCGGCGATCTCCACGGCGGCCGCGATGATCCGGGCCAGGTCGAGGCTGGGTTTCGGTCCCCGGCGGGAGGCGGCCTCGCGCCCCCACATCCGGGCGACGACCGGGGGGAGGTCCGGCCGAGCGTGTTCGTCCGCCATGCGTCTCCTTCGCCTGTCCGTTCGTTTCTCACCCTATGTGCCGTGTCGGAGCCTTCTTGACCAGGCTCCCGAAATCTGCGTATGGTTTACATCGTAGGACATACACTGTAATTGATACGCAATTTGGAGGGGGCATGTCACCACCGGCGATCGAGGCCCGGGGCATTCGCAGGAGCTTCCAGGGCCGTCCGGTACTGAACGGGCTGGACCTCACGGTGCCCACCGGCACCCTGCTGGCCCTGCTCGGACCCAACGGATCAGGCAAAACGACCACCGTCCGCATCCTCACCACGCTGCTGAACCCGGACAGCGGTACAGCCCGCGTCGGTGGTCACGACGTGCGCACGGAGCCCGCCGCTGTCCGCCGTGCCATCGGCCTCACCGCGCAACAGGCCAGCGTGGACGAACTCCTCACCGGGCGGGAGAACCTGGAGTTGTTCGCCGGTCTGAACCACCTCGGCCGGAAGGCGTCCCGCCGCCGGGCGTCCGAACTGCTCGAACAGTTCCGGCTCACCGACGCCGCCGACCGCAGGGCGGGGGACTACTCCGGCGGTATGCGACGCCGCCTCGACCTGGCCGTGAGCATGGTCGCCGCACCCCGGATCCTGTTCCTCGACGAGCCCACCACCGGGCTCGACCCGCGCAGCAGGGCGGACCTGTGGGACGTAGTCCGGGATCTCGTGCGAGCCGGAACGACGATCCTGCTGACCACGCAGTACCTGGACGAGGCCGATCAACTCGCCGACCGGGTGGCCATCATCGGCGACGGCCGCGTCGTGGAGGAGGACACCCCGAGCGGCCTCAAGCGTCGGGTCGGCACGGAACGGCTCCACGTGACCATGGCTCGACCGGAACACTCACTCGCGGCCGTGACGCTCCAGCCCGGTGCCCACCTCGATCCCGAGACCGGCGAGGTGGTGGTCGCACTGCGCGACCCGGACCACCTGCGGCAGGTGCTCGACGACTTCCATCGGGCGGGTTTTCCGGTGGCGTCCGTGTCACTCGCGGCTCCCACCCTCGACGACGTGTTCTTCCAGCTGACGGACAAGGAGCCGGTGGCATGACGGTCCAGACCAACACCGCCCACGGGAGCCGGGTCGACGAGTTGGTGCTGCTCACCCAGCGTGCGTTGCGCCGGGAGTTCCGGCAGGTCGACGGCCTGATCGTCGGCGTGGCGTTGCCGATCGTGCTCATGTGCGCCATGGTCGGCGTCTTCGGCCGCGCCATCGACACCGGGACGGCGTTGACGTACGTCGACTACGTGACGCCCGCTGTCATGCTGCTGTGTGCGGGCTACGGGGCCGCCACCACCGGCGTCGGCATGACCGAGGATCGCAGGCTGGGGCTCACGCAGCGCTTCAGGACGTTGCCGATCGCGGGATGGGGACTGCCGGCCAGCCAGGTGGTGGCCTCCGTGTTGCGTAACGTCTGCGCCACCGGACTCGCGGTCGTCGCGGCGCTGGTGCTGGGCTTCCGGCCCTCTGCCGACCTCGTGGACTGGTTGCTCGTCCTCGCCGTCGTCGTCGGCTACGTCGTCACCGTCGCGTGGTGGTCGGTGGTGTGGGGCCTGCTGGTGAAGAGTGTGCAGGCCGCGGGGGCGTTCTCGTTCGTCGTGCTGTTCCTGCCGTACGTTTCGAGCGCCTTCGTGCCCGTCGAGTCGTTGCCGGGATTCCTGCAGGGGTTCGCCGAGTACCAGCCGACCACACCGCTCGTGGAGTTGTTGCGTGGCCTTCTGCTGGGGCTGCCGGTGGCCGACGGCACGGCGTGGGCCGTGGTGGCATGGCTGGTCGGCGGGAGTGTGGTGGCCGTTCCGTTGGCCGCCGTGTTGTTCCGCCGGCGCGGTCTGGGCTGAAACCGCACGACGTAGGCTGATTCCATGCAGCACATGCGCGTACTCGTCGTCGACAACTACGACAGCTTCGTCTACAACCTGGTGCAGTACCTCGCCCAGCTCGGCGCGGAGTGCACGGTGTGGCGCAACGACGTCGTGGACGTCGACGACGTGGCGAAGTTCGACGGTGTGCTGGTGTCGCCCGGGCCGGGGACGCCGGAGAAGGCCGGCCGCAGCGTCGAAGTGGTGCGGCGTTGCGCGGCCGAGTCGGTGCCGATGCTCGGCGTCTGCCTCGGTCACCAGGCCATCGGTGTCGCGTGGGGAGCGACGGTCGACCGTGCGCCCGAGCTGCTGCACGGCAAGACCAGCGAGGTGGAACACCACGGCGCGGGTGTGCTCGCGGGGCTGCCGAGCCCTTTCACCGCGACCCGCTACCACTCGCTCACGGTGCTTCCCGAGACCATCCCGGACGATTTCGAGATCACCGGGCGGACCGCGTCGGGTGTGGTGATGGGCATGCGGCACCGGGAACTGCCCATCGAGGGGGTGCAGTTCCATCCTGAGTCCGTACTCACCCAGGGCGGGCACCGGATGCTGGCCAACTGGATGGCCTCGGCAGGACATCCCGTCCGCGAACAACTGGTCGACGAACTGGAGCAGGCCACGCGCGCGGTGCAGCGAGCGGCTATGGCGTAGACCACAGCACGTGGTGTCGCGGCGTAGTATCTCCGTGTGCGCAGACTCGTCGCCGTGTCGAAGCGTTACCTGCGCGGTTCGGCCGTGCTCGACCGTGTGGACCTCGATCTCCCTCCCGGTGAGGTCGTGGGAGTCCTGGGAGCGAACGGCAGCGGCAAGTCGACTCTGCTCCGGATCGCCGCCGGGATGGTGCGTCCGTCGTCGGGGCGGGTCAGTGGCCGGGTCGTGGTCGGTTACCTGCCCGACCGGTTCCCCGCCGATCTCCGGCTGTCCGCCCTCGGTTATCTGGAGCACATGGGCCGTATCGGCGGGTTGAGTACCCGGGTGGCCCGTCGGCGTGCCGGCGAGCTGATGGAACGGCTGGCCCTGGTGGGCGGACCCAGGACCCCGCTGCGTGAGCTGTCGAAGGGCAACGCCCAGAAGGTCGGGCTCGCCCAGGCCCTGTTGACCGAGCCGGACCTGCTCGTCCTCGACGAGCCCTTCTCCGGCCTCGACGGTCCCGCACACGGGCTCGTGACAGAGGTGGTCACGGAGACTCGCCGGCGCGGTGCCGCGGTCCTGGTCACCGAGCATCGCCCCGACCGGGTCACGGGGCTCGCAACGCGGGTGTTCCGGCTCGCCGACGGGCGCCTGAACCCGGTGGACGTGGAGTCGGGCCGCCGCGGCACCGGGTCCGCGCACATCGTTCTGACCGGCAGTTCGGTGGACGAATGGAGGGACGGCGACATCGTGCTGTCGGTCGCGACGGAGGGTGTGGAGCCGAGGAACCGCCTGACGTTGACCGTCTCCGACGCCCACTGCGACACCGTGCTGCTGCGGGCACTGCGTCGCGGAGCTTCCGTACAGCGGGTGGAACGGCGGACCTCCGGATGATCGCGGTCACGCGCTACCACCTGGCCCTGCTGTTCGCCTCGCAGCGCTACCTTCCGCCCCTTCTTGCCTTCCTCGCCCTGCTCGCCGTGCTCTACACCAGTGCGAACGCGCCCGTGGCGCCGGAGTTCGCCGTGAGCGCCGGAGGGCTCGTCGTCGTGTCGTGTTGGCTGACCGTGGCGGTCGTGGACATCGAGGATCCGGTACACCGCCTGGTCACGCTCGCCCACGCGCGCGGCTCGGTGGCGGTGGTCGCAGGTGTGGTCACGGGAGTGCTCGTCGTGTGCGCCGGATGCACCGCGCTCTCGATGGGGTGGGCCGGGCTACTGCACGGCGGGATCGCCGGAGACGAGCTACTGCTCGGCGCCGGAGCCCACCTGGCGGCCACGTGCACGGGTGTCGCCGCAGGCCTGCCCTGTTCCCGATTCGTGCTGCCGAGGATCGGTTACACGGTCATCGCCGCGCTGGTGGTCATCGGCATCGTGTTCTTCGTCCGGTGGATCCCGCTGGTGAACCCCATGTTGCGCGCGCTGGGAACCTCCAGTGACGCAGGCCATACCGTGTTCGTCGCGGTCGTCACGTCGGCCGTCGCGCTCCTGGTGAGCGCGGCGTCCACGGCCTTCGTCTCCCGGCGCTGAAGTCCGCACGCGTGCAGGACACGAAAAGGCCACCTTCTCGCGGTGACTACCGGAGAAGGTGGCCTTCTTCCGTCGGTGTTCGCGCCTACTAGGGGAATCCCGGGAAATCGCTGTCGTCGTCCGAAGGCTCCGTCGAGCCTTCGTCGTCGGCTCCGATGATGATCGTGATCTTCTGGTCCCTGGTGATCGAGCTACCCGCGGCCGGGTTGGTGCCGATCACCTTGCCCACCATGTCGGAGTCGGACGTTGTCTGGGTCTGCTCGGAGGCGGAGCCGGTCCAGCCCCGGTCCTTCAGCGCGCTGACCGCTTCCTCCAACGTCAGGCCCGTGAGGTCGGGGACCTCGATCTTGGACTGCGAGCCGTTGGAGACGTCCAGCGTGACCTGCGATCCTTCCTTCACGTTGCCGCCGTTCGGCTTCTGCGACACCACGGTGCCTGCCGGATCCTCGTGGTCGACATCGTTACGCAGGACGACGAGCCCCAGACCCTCGAGGGTGGCCTTGGCCTCCTCGTAGGACTTGCCCGTCATGTCCGGCACTTCGACCTGCTCCGGCTCCTTGCCGACCTTGATGGAAATGGAGTGCCCCTGCTCCACCTTCTTGCCGGGCGTGGGGTTCTGCTCCACGACCCTGCTGTACATGTTCTCGTCCTCGACCTCGACGTACTCGACGTCCGGGTCCAGGGTGAGGTTGGCCTTCTCCAGCTCCGCTTGGGCGGCCTCGCGCGACAGGCCAACCAGGTCGGGAACCTCGACCTTGTCGGGAGCGACGCCCACCCGGAGCACGATCTCGGTGTCCAGCGCCACCTCGCGGCCAGCCGGGGGTGCGGTGCCGATGACCTTGTCGATCTGGTCGTCGGTGCACTGCGGCTCACCGGACGGCGGGTTGTCGTGGCAGACGATCTTCTCGATCTTGATGTTCTGGAAACCCGCCGTGTTCAGTTGTTGCCTGGCCTGCTCGAACTGCACGTCTGTGACGTCGGGTATGGCCTTCTGCTCAGGGGCGGTCTTGAACCCGCCGTTGATCCACGTGATGAAGGCCACGGCCCCGAGAGCGAGGACGGTGAGTGCGGCAGCGAGGAGACCCCGCCGCCTGCGCCGCTTCCTCGCGTCGTCCTCGGCGTCGTAGACGGAAGCCTCGTAGTCGTCGACGGGCTCCGGTTGCCGCGGCGCGTTCAACACCTGGGTGCGCTCGTCCTCGACCGCCACGGCGCCCACCATCGGAGCGGACGGCCGCTGTCCCGAGAGGATACGGACGAGATCCGAACGCAGCTCCGCGGCCGACTGGTAGCGCTCGCCGGTGCTCTTGGCCAGCGCCTTCAACACCACGGCGTCCAGCTCCGGGCTCACCGACGGGTTCGACTCCGACGGCGAGCGGGGCGCCTCCCGCACGTGCTGGTAGGCCACCGCGACCGGCGAGTCACCGGTGAACGGCGGCTCGCCCGTGACGAGTTCGTACAGCACACACCCGGCGGAGTAGACGTCCGACCGGGCGTCCACCGTCTCACCCCGGGCCTGCTCCGGCGACAGGTACTGGGCTGTGCCGATCACCGCGGCCGTCTGCGTCATCGCCGCCTGCCCGTCGTGCACGGCGCGGGCGATGCCGAAGTCCATGACCTTCACCGCACCACTGCGGGTGATCATGACGTTCGCGGGTTTGACGTCGCGGTGGATGATGCCGTGGCGGTGGGAGAAGTCGAGCGCGGCGGAAACGTCGGCCATGACCTCCATGGCGCGCTTCTGCGGCATCGGGCCCTCGGTCTTCACGATGTCGCGAAGCGTCCTGCCCTCGACGTACTCCATGACGATGTAGGGCAGGGGACCGTACTCGGTCTCGGCCTCCCCGGTGTCGTACACGGCCACGATCGCCGGGTGGTTCAGGGCCGCGGCGTTCTGCGCCTCCCTGCGGAAGCGCTCCTGGAACATGGGGTCGCGGGCGAGGTCGGCACGCAGGATCTTCACGGCCACCTCGCGGCCGAGTCGAATGTCGTGACCGTGGTGGACCTCGGACATACCGCCGTAGCCGAGTGTGTCACCCAGCTCGTAGCGGTTAGAGAGCAGTCGGGGTGCGCTCATAGCTCGGTGCCGTCCCATTCACTCGGTCTTCTACTCACGTCCGGCCCGGGGCCGGAACGTGTCGCCAGTGCCTTGTGGCCAACGACATTCACCTGTGGTTCTCCATCGGGAATGTGCTCATCATGCCTTGTCCGCGCCTCCGTCGGGTGAGTCGACACCGGCGTGCGACCAGCCGGTGCCCATCGGCACCCGGGACTCGCCGTCGGAGTCGTCGCTCCACACGGTGAGGGCGAGTACCAGCACGACGACGAGCAGCAGGAGTGCCGACGCCACGGCCAGCAACGTCCACGCGGGAGCGCGCCGTCGGGGCTGCCCCATCGCCATCGGTGGGGGAACCGGCGCCATGGACGGACGCGAACCCGGCCCGACGGGGCCGGAGCCCGGTGCCTGCGGCGCCAACACCATCGGCGCACTCTGCGGGGGATGTGCGCTCGGATGTACCGGATGCGTGAGGTAGCCGGCGGCGGCGAGCCCCGACGGTGGGGGGAGGGGTTGGCCCGCCCGTACGGCCGCGACGGCGCCTGCGAACTCGCCACCGTTGGCGTAGCGCTGCCGCGGGTCCTTCACGAGCGTAGCTTCGATGACGGCGCGAGCGCCCGGAGGCACGTCCGGCGGCAGCGGCGGTGCCAGGTCCCTGATGTGCATCATCGCCACGCTCACGGCGTGTTCCGACAGGAACGGCCGGTGGCCCGCCAGGCACTCGTACCCGCACACGGCGAGTGAGTACACGTCGCTGGCGGGTTCCGCGTCGTGCCCGAGCGCCTGCTCGGGGGCGATGTAGTGGGCCGTGCCCATCACCATGCCGGAGCGGGTCACGGGTGCCGCGTCGGCGGCCTTGGCGATGCCGAAGTCGGTGAGTTTCACCACGCCGGTGGGTGTGACCAGGATGTTTCCCGGTTTCACGTCACGGTGCACGAGGCCGCGCTCGTGTGCTGCCTGGAGTGCGCGGCCCGCCTGTTCGAGGATGTCGAGCGTCCGCTCCGGAGCCAGCCGCCCTTCCCGCGCGAGGATCGCCGCCAGCGGCTCGCCCTGGACGAGTTCCATGACGAGGTACGCGATCGACCCGTCGCCGGTCTCGGTCTCGCCGTAGTCGTGGACGGCCGCGATCCCGTGGTGGTTCAGCGACGCCGTGGTGCGCGCCTCGGTCCGGAACCTGTGCAGGAACTCGGCGTCGCCGGACAGCTCCGCCTTGAGGATCTTCACGGCCACGGTGCGGTCGAGCCGGGTGTCGCTGGCCTGCCACACCTCGCCCATCCCGCCGACCGCGATGCGGCCTTCGAGTCGGTAGCGCTGCGCGAGCAGCTGCCCGGACGACAGCATGACTCAGCCACCTCCGAGCGCGGCGGCGATGGTCGCGCGTCCGATCTCGGCGGCCACCTTGCCACCCGTCGCGGCGAGACCGTGGTCGCCGCCCGACTCGACGATGACGGCCACGGCGATCCTGGGGTCGTCGTGCGGGGCGAAGGCGGTGTACCAGGCGTGGGGCGGGGTGGCCTTCGGGTCGGTGCCGTGCTCGGCCGTCCCCGTCTTCGATGCGATCTTCAGAGCCGGGTCCTTGCCGCCGCCCTGCGTGTTGCCCTCGGAGGCGATCATCATGTCGGTGAGCACCTCGGCGTTGGCCGCGGACATCGCTGCGTCACCGGTGAGTTCCTCCGGGGAGAACTCCTCGATCTCCGACAGGTCGGGAGCGAGCAACTGCTTGACGAGCCGCGGCTTCATGGCGACACCGTCGTTGGCGACCGTGGAGGCGAGCAACGCGACCTGCAGCGGGGTCATGCGGACGTCCCGCTGGCCGATGCCGCTCTGGTACAGCGCCGCATCGCTCTCCATCTCCCCGAGGTCGGAGGGCACGACGCTCATCGGGACGGTGAGGCCGTCCATGCCGACACCGAAGTCGGCGGCGATCTCCCGCAGTTTCTCGGCACCCAGTTCGGCCGCCAGCACGGAGTACGCGGTGTTGCAGGAGTAGGCCAGCGCGTCCTTCAGCGTCGTGCCGGGACAGACCTGGCCGTTGAAGTTCTCCAGCGTGGTGGATGTGCCCGGCAGCGTGACCTCGGGTGCGTTGGTGACCTCGGTGTCCGCCGTGGCCCCGTTCTCCAGGGCCGCTGCCGTCATCAAGATCTTGAACGTGGAGCCCGGCGGGTACGTCTCCCTGATCGCCCGGTTCAACATCGGGTTGTCCGAGTCGTCGTTGTAGGCCTTCCACGCCGCCTGCTGTTTCTCCGTGTCGTGGGAGGCCAGCTTGCCCGGGTCGTACGACGGGGTGGACACCATGGCGAGGATGTCACCGGTCTTCGGGTCGAGTGCCACGACGGCACCCTTGTACCCGCGATCGGTCATCATCTTGTACGCCGTCTCCTGCACGGCGGGCTTCACGGTGAGCCGGACGTTGCCGCCACGCGGGTCCCGGCCCGTGATCATGTCGCTGAGCCGCCGCACGAGCAGGCGCGAGTCGGAGCCGTTGAGGAACTCGTCGTAGGCCCCTTCGAGGCCACCCGCGCCGTAGATCACGGAGTAGTAGCCGGTGACCGGCGCGTACATCGGCCCGTTGAGGTAGGTGCGGCGGTAGTTGTACAAGCTGTCGGTGGGCTTGACACCTGCGAGGACCTGGCCGGCGTCGTCCGAGGTGATCTTGCCGCGCTCGCGTGAGTACTCGTCGTACAGCACGCGGGTGTTGCGACCGTCGGTGCGGTAGTCGTCGGCCTTCACGACCTGGACGTACGTGGAGTTGGCGAGCAGCATGGCCATCATCACCATCATGGCGATGCCGACCTTGCGCAGCGGTGTGTTCACGGATGCCTCCCCCCTTCATACGGGTGGGCCGGCCCGGCCGGGCCCGAGTCGGCCGGTGGGCGCTGCACCATCACCGTGTGCGCTTCGGCCAGCGGGGCCTTGGGCATGGGCTTGGGCTTGGCCGGCTGCTGCGGCCTCCTCGCGGCGTCGGAGATGCGGAGGAGCAGAGCGACCAGCATGTAGTTTGCCAGCAGCGACGAGCCCCCAGCCGAGAGGAACGGCGTGGTGACGCCCGTCATCGGGATCAGCTTCGTCACACCACCGATGATCACGAAGAGCTGCATCACGATCGCGAACGACAGGCCGCCGCCGAGCAGCTTGCCGAACGTGTCCCGCACCGCGAGCGCGCTGCGCATGCCGCGCATGGCCAGCAGCAGGTAGACGAGCAGGATCGCGGACAGCCCCACGAGCCCGAGTTCCTCACCGAGCGCGGCGCTGATGAAGTCGGTGTGCGACTCGGGCACCACGTCGGGCCTGCCGAGCCCGAGGCCGGTGCCGAACATGCCGCCGGTTCCGAGGCCGAAGAGGCCCTGCGCGATCTGGTAGCCGCCGCCGAGGTCGTGGTAGGTCTCCAGCGGGTCGATCCAGTTCGCCACCCGCTGCTGCACGTGGGTGAACAGCGAGTACGCGATGATGCCGCCGACCGAGAACATGCTCAGCCCGAGCACGACCCAGATGATGCGTTCGGTGGCGACGTACAGCATCACGAGCACGATGCCGAAGAACAGCAGCGCCGTTCCCAGGTCCTTTTCGAAGACCAGGATGCCGAGGCAGACGACGGCCGCGATGATGATCGGCCCGAGATCGCGTGCTCGCGGTAGTTCCACGCCGAGCACGCGCTTGCCCGCGGTCATGAACAGATCCCGCTTCGACACCAGGAAGGAGGCGAAGAAGATCATCAGCAGGATCTTGGCGAACTCACCGGGCTGGATCGAGAAGCCCGGAAGCTTCAGCCACACCTTCGCGCCGTTGACCTCGGACATCGAACTGGGCAGCACTGCGGGCAGCGCGAGCGCCACGATGCCCACGAGCCCGCACGTGTAGGCGTAGCGCGTGAGTTTCCGGTGGTCGGAGACCACGATCAGGATGCCGAGGAAGAACGCCAGCGCGACGACGGTGAACAGCACCTGGCGCGGCGCGTAGCTCGCGGCCTCCTCGCCCCGGGCGAGCGCCATGCGGGCCTCGGCGAGGTCGATCCGGTGGATCATCACGAGGCCGAGACCGTTGAGCAACGCCACACACGGCAGGATCAGCGGGTCCGCGTACGGCGCCCACCGCCGCACGGCCAGGTGAGCGACGCTGAAGATGGCGAGGTAGGCCAGCCCGTACCACACCACCGACCACGACAGCTCCTCCTCCTGGTTCGCCTGCACGAGGACGAAAGCGGAGGTGACGATGAACGCCGAGAACGCGAGCATGACGAGTTCGGTGCCGCGTCTCTTCGGCAGCTCACGTGGCGGGTTCGTGGTGTACTGAGCTGCCGCGCTGGGGGTACCTGCGGGCTGAGCCATCAGTTACCGCCCGAGCTGGGCGCCGGGCGGCAGTCCACACCCGGACGCTGGCCGCCCTCGTCCCGTCCCGCGGTCGTGTCGGTCGGTTCCGTCGAGTTCGAACCCGGCTCCGCGCCCTCGGACGCCTCCCGCGACGCTCCGCCCTGCTCCACGCCGCCGAGCCCACCGCCCTGCGCCTGGTCGGACTCGTCGTCGCAGATCTCGAGGAGGTTGTTGCGGCGCAGCGTGTTGATGTACTGACGCGACTCCTCCAGGCCGTCGCGCTTCACACCGTTGTTCACGGCGGCGCGAGCGTCCTGCTGGAGGTCCTGCAGGCGAAGCGGTTCACACAGCGACGCCTCGGGCGGGCACGAACCCTCGGCCTTCTTCTGCAGGTCGAAACCGAGGATGCTGCCCGGAACACCCTGGTAGACCACGACCTCGTTGTTCTCGTCGACGCCGACGTAGTACTGCCGCAGAACGAAGTACCTGGTGGCGAACGCTGCCGCGGCCAGCAGCACGAGAGCGAGTCCGAACGCCAGCAGCAGGCGGACCCGCTTACGCCGTTTGGCTTTTGGGTCGGGTTGCGTCTCCAGTTGCTCGGTCGTCTGGGGCTGCGGTGGTGGAGGTGGCGGCGCGGTGAGCGCGCGTGCCCGAGCGGCCGGGGAGTCGCCCTGCGGGCCCTCGTCGGAGCCGTCACCGGCAGCGCCGCCCACGATGGGGGCGTCCTCACCGAAGTCGACGTCCACGACGTCGGCGACGATCACCGTGACGTTGTCGGTGCCGCCGCCCTTCAGCGCCAACTCGATCATCCGGTCGGCGCACTCCTGGGGGTCGGGAATGCGCAGCGCCTCGGCGAGTGTCTCGTTGCTCACCATGCCCGAAAGGCCGTCGGAGCACAGCAGGTAACGGTCGCCCGCGCGGGCCTCCCGCACCGTGACGCTCGGTTCGACCTCGTGCCCGGTGAGAGCCTTCAGCAGCAGCGAGCGCTGGGGATGGGTGGCGGCCTCCTCCTCGGTGATCCGCCCCTGTTCCAGCAGTTCGTTGACGAAGCTGTCGTCGCGGGTGATCTGTGAGAACTGCCCGTTTCTGAGCAGGTAGGCGCGCGAGTCGCCGACATGCACCAGCCCGAGCCGCGAGCCGGAGAACAACACCGCTGTCAGGGTGGTGCCCATGCCGTCGAGGTCGGGGTCGTTGGCCACCAGTTCGGAGATGGCCTGGTTCCCCTGGTTGACGGCCTCGCGCAGTTGGGTGACCAGGTCGTCGCCAGGCTCGTCGTCATCGAGATGTGCCAAGGAGGCGATGACGACCTTGCTGGCCACCTCACCGGCGGCGTGGCCGCCCATGCCGTCGGCCAGGGCGAGCAGGCGAGGGCCGGCGTACACGGAGTCCTGGTTGTTGGAACGGACCAGGCCCCGGTCACTGCGGGCCGCGTAGCGTAGGACGAGAGTCATGGGCGAAGCTCGATCACCGTCTTGCCTATCCGGATGGGGACGCCGAGTGGGACTTTCAAGGGTGCAGTGACCTTAGCCCGCCCCAGGAAGGTGCCGTTGGTCGAGCCCAGATCTTCGACATACCACTCGTCACCGCGTAACGACAGGCGTGCGTGCCGTGTCGAGGCGTAGTCGTCGTCGAGGACCAGGGTCGAGTCGTCGGCCCGCCCGAGCAGGATCGGTCTGCCGTCGAGGGCGATGCGCGTACCGGCGAGCGCCCCGTGGGTGACCACCAGTTGCCGGGGCAGCTTGTTCCTGCCCAGTAGTGGCTTCTTCTCTTTCTTCCCGCGGCGGAGGCTGGGCAGGTTGACCCGCAGCCCCGACGCCGCGTAGAGGTCCGAGCGCACCACGCGCAACGCGGCGAACACGAACATCCAGAGCAGGACGAGGAATCCCACTCTGGTGAGTTGTACGACCAGCTCCGGCACCTGTTGTGTCAGCTCCCGCTTTCTCGCGCCCAACCCCTGGCGCCCACCGTCGTTCGACCGCCAGGCGTTCGACTGTCGTCGGCTCCACAGGTCCCCCGCATGGCCGCCATTATGCGGGACACGCGTGTGGTCCCCGTGCGGGACGCCGAAGTTCGTCGGCTGTCGGTCGGCTGTCGGTCAGCTCGGTCGGACTCAGCCCTGGGTACGGAACACCAACGAGGAGTGGCCCACCCTGATCACGTCGCCGTCGGCGAGCTGCCAGGTCTGCACCGGGGTGCCGTTCACCGTGGTGCCGTTGGTGGAGCCGATGTCGGCCAGCGTGGCGCTCTGCCCGTCCCACGTGATCTCGAGGTGGCGTCGGGAGACCCCGGTGTCCGGAAGCCGGAAGTCGGCGTCCTGGCCCCGGCCGATGACGTTGCCGCCCTGCTTCAGCGAGTAGGTGCGGTTGGAGCCGTCGTCGAGCTGCAGGATGGCGCTGAGCTGACGGTTGCCACCCGGAGGCATGCCGCCGGGATAGCCGCCCTGCTGTCCGTAGGGGTCCCCACCCGGTGCGGGAGCCTGTGCGGGGTAACCGGCGGGCGGGCTCGGCGGAGCCGCGTATCCCTGGTCGTAACCCGGCTGACCCGCGGGCGGCTGGCCGTAGCCGCCGGGCTGGCCGTAGCCCTGGTCGTAGCCGCCGGGCTGGCCGTAGCCCTGGTCGTAACCCTGCTGACCGTAACCCTGGTCATAGCCCTGCTGGCCATAGCCCTGGTCGTAGCCGCCGGGCTGGCCGTAGCCCTGGTCGTAACCCTGCTGACCGTAACCCTGGTCATAGCCCTGCTGGCCATAGCCCTGGTCGTAGCCGCCTTGCTGGCCATAGCCCTGGTCGTAACCGGGCTGTCCCTGTCCGTAGCCGTACTGACCCTGCTGGCCGTACGGGTCACCCTGGTCGTATTGGCCGTAGCCGCCGGGCTGGCTCATTGGTCGGTCTCCTGCGTCGCTCATTGGTGCCGACCGCGCGAAAGTCCCGGCGTCGCTTGCCTTGACGTCCGGGTCGACGGTCGAGCGGGTTCTGAACTTTCCAGTATGCAGCGCCTCGTTGCGCTCTAGCGAAACTACGACGTCACCATAGGTGTCCCAGCCGTGCTCAGCGAGGTGCTCGGACACCGCCTCGGCGAGCATGCGGGTGACCCGCTGCCCGTCCGCGGCCATCCGGTCGTAGTCCTCGGCACCCAACGACACGACATAGTGGTTGGGCGCGAGCTTGCGCCCGCCCGCGAGGTCCCGAACGTTGTCCTCACACTCCCGCTCCAGTTCCAACGCCACTTCTTGCGTGACGACGTTGCCACCGAAGATCCGCGCGAAGGCATCTCCCACGAGGTTCTCGAGACGCCGATCGAAGCGCTGCACGCGTCCCACTGGGATCACCTCCTTCCACGGGTCTTCGAGCCGATCGTATCGGGTTTTACCGGTGTAACACGGGCCCCCGTGCAAGCCTTCCGATTCGCCTTGCTACGCTGTCCTCACTGTCGAAGTTGCTCGGGCGAGTGGCGGAATGGCAGACGCGCACGGTTCAGGTCCGTGTGTCCGGAAGGACGTGAGGGTTCAACTCCCTCCTCGCCCACAGATAGAGACGAATCGCCGTCGGGGATGGTTCCCCGGCGGCGATTCCGCATTGAGGACTGATTACCGTGGCCGACGTGAACGAACAGTGGTCGGCCAGGACGAGGGCGATCGTCGCGGGACGCCCGACAGGCGAGGGGCAGCCCATGAACGTCCCCATCGCTCCTGCCAGCATGCTGGGGCTCTCGTACGCCCGCGAGGACGGCACGCCCACGTGGGCGGCGTTCGAGGAGGCTCTCGGCGAGCTGGAGGGTGGTACGGCCACGGCCTTCGCGTCGGGCATCGCCACCGCCTCGGCCGTGCTGGACGCCCACCCGGTGGGCGCCACGGTGGTGGTGCCGAGGGACAGCTACGCCGGTACCCGCTCCTACTTCGGGCACGAGCAGGAGACGGGCCGGGTGAAGGTCGTGTCCGTCGAGCCGACCGACACGGCCAGGTGGATCGAGGCCGCAGCGGAGGCCGACCTGCTGTGGCTGGAGTCACCGACGAATCCGAGCCTGCACGTCGTCGACATCGCCGCGATCGCCGAGGCGGCGCGGAAGACACCGGGGCGACCGACGACTGTGGTGGACAACACGTTCGCGACGCCCTTGGGGCAGCAGCCGTTGTCGCTCGGGGCGGACATCGTGGTGCACAGCGCCACCAAGTTCATCGGAGGGCACAGCGACCTGCTGCTCGGGGCGGCGGTCGCCACCGACCCCGCGCACGTGAGGGCGCTGCGGGACGCGCGCACCCGCATCGGCGCGACGCCGGGCGCGCTCGAGGCCTTTCTCGCGCTGCGGGGGTTGCGCACACTGCCGGTGCGGTTCGCCGAGGCGTCGCGGACGGCGGCGATGCTCGCGGAGCGACTCGGGGCGCACGCGGCTGTCACTCGTGTTCGCTATCCGGGTTCGGGCGCGATGCTCGCTTTCGAGGTCGCCGACGCCGATCGCGCCGACGCGGTGTGCGAGGCGCTGCGACTGGTGCGGCACGCCACGAGTCTCGGCGGGGTCGAAAGCACCGTGGAACGACGTGCGGCGCGATCCGGTGACGCGCATGTGGCTTCGGGGTTGCTTCGTTTGAGTATCGGTTTGGAAGATCCCGAAGATTTGTGGGCTGATTTAAACCGAGCGTTGTGCTCAGTGAACTGACACATCCTGGTTCTTCACTGTTTCGAGTAGTGGTCTCACGAAGAATTGACGCCGTGTGTATGCTCCGCAACGACTGGTGTCTGATCTTCACCTGACTGGGTTTTCCCTCCACTGTCTTCTTAGGAGACTCATGAGCAGCAGAAGAACGTTGGCCAGGATCGGTGCGCTCGTCGCCGGTTCGGCTGCGGCCCTCTCCCTCGGTTCGGTTCCCGCTTCGGCGGACGGAGCGAAGGCGGACATCGTTCGCGGCGGCGGCGAGAACGGCTACAACGTGAACATCGGTTCCGAGAGCCAGCAGACCACCCTGTTCAAGCTGAACATCGAGGGTGGCAACACGCTGCGCGCGTACTGTGTCGAGATCAGCGTCAACGTGGACCCGAGTCGCTCACTCTTCGAGAGCCCGTGGGACGAATTCCCCAACCCCGACTCTCCCTTCCACGCCAACCGTGACCGCATCAACTGGGTGTTGCAGCACGGTTTCCCGGTCAAGGACACCGACGCGCTGGTGCAGACGCTCGAGGGTCAGGGCGTCGAACTCCACAATGGACTAGACCGCAAGGAAGCCATCGCCGCCACGCAGGCGGCCGTGTGGCACTTCAGCGACGGCAAGGACATCGACCGCAAGGACCCGTCCAGCGCGAGGGACGCCGGCTCCGACGCGGACGTGCTCGCGCTCTACGACTACCTCACCGGTGAGTCCAATGTGGGCATCGCTGAGCCCACTCCGGCCCTGAACGTCTCCCCGGAGACGGCCACCGGCAAGGCCGGTGAGCGGCTGGGCCCGTTCACCGTGGCCACCACCGGGGAGATCACCGAGATCACCAGTGAGCTGCCCGAGGGCGTCAAGCTCACCGACGCGGACGGCAAGGAGCTGACCGCGGCGGACATCGCCGACGGCACGGAGATCTACGTCGACGTTCCCGAGGAAGCCGAGGAGGGCGCGGGCGCGTTCTCGCTGAACGCCACCGCACACCTGGCCACCGGCCGGCTGTTCGTCAGCGAGGGTTACCAGAAGAAGCCGGCGCAGTCGCTGATCGTCGCCTCGTCCGAGGACACGAACCTGTCGGCGAAGGCGAGCGTCGAGTGGGCGGCCGCTCCGCAGCCGACCCAGCCGGAGGAGACCACCGAGGTCACCACGCCGTCCGAAACCACCACGCAGCCCGCCGCCCCGACGACCGAGACGTCCCAGCCCGCGGTGACTCCGCAGGCCAACACCGACGACCTGGCGGACACCGGTGCTTCGCCGATGGTTCCGCTGCTCATCGGCCTGGGTCTCGTCGGTGCGGGCACCGGTGCGATCCTGTTGCAGCGTCGCAGGAAAAACGCGTGACGCCTGACGACGTCCACTGACACGATCGAAGGCCACCTTCCACCGCGCGGCGCGGGGAAGGTGGCCTTTGTCGTGTCGTGTCACGGAAGTCGAGGAGGTCGGATGGAAGGGGTCGCATCACCGGAGAGGCTCGGCGAGTTCCGACTCGCCGACGGGCGGACGCTCGGGTGGAGCGAGTGGGGCCCCGTCGACGGAAGACCCGTGTTGCTGTGCCCGGGTGCGGCGACGAGCCGGCGACTCGGGTTCGGTACCGAACTGGTGCATCCGCTGGGGGTGCGACTGGTGAGTGTGGACCGTCCGGGGCTGGGGGTGTCGACACCGGCGCCGGAACGGACGATCGCGGACTTCGCCGTCGACGTCGAACAACTCGCCGAGGGGCGCGGTTGGACGTCCCCGGTGGTGATCGGTAATTCGCAGGGTGCTCCGTTCGCTCTCGCCTGCGCGGTCGCGGGGTTGGCGTCCGCTCTGTATCTCGTGTCCGCCGCCGACGAGATCGGCTCTCCACATTTCGCGGGCATGCTCGGTGGCCACCTGGCGACGGTGGTGGATCTCTGCGGCCGGAATCCGAGGGCGGCGTACGAACAATTCCTCTCCTTCGACGCCGACTCCGTGCGGAAGATGGTCGTGGAAAACAGCGGGGATCGGGACACGGCCGTGTACACGGATCCCGTTTTCGACGCCGCTTATCGGGAGGCGCTGAGAGAGGGATTCGCGCAGGGGGCGGGAGGTTATGCCACCGACACCGTGCTCGCGATGAGGCCGTGGCAGCTCGACCTCGATCGCGTCTCGTGCCCGGTGGAGATCTGGTACGGCGAGGAGGACACCTCGCATTCGCCCGACAACGGCGTCACTCTGACCTCCCGCGTTCCGGGCGCCTCGCGCCGTTCCGTGCCGGACGGCGGCGGATCGCTTCTGTGGACCCACAGCGAGACGTTGCTTCGGCGGGTGACGACCTGACCTCGGCCCGGGAAGGCGGCGCGGTTAGCGTGCGACTCGTCGCCGGGGTGACTCGTGCGAACGGATCAGAACCAATCCCGCATGGTCTCCAGACAGTCCTGGGCGTTCGCGAGATCCGTCATCGTCTCCCCGTAGTGGCCGAGTCCGTGTTCCTCGCCGTCCAGCTTGCCGGTGGCGGGGACGGCCGACCGCACGGCCTCCCGACCACGTTCAACACCTCGCTGAGACCGACCATGAGGGTACGCGGGTCGTGACGGCTGGTGGCTCGTACGGCGACGCGCGCCGCCAGCACTCGAAGTACGTACGTGTCGGTGGTGACGTCTTCCTCAGCGAGTTTCGCAGCCAGTTCCCGCCGGACCACCGCTCCGATATCTCGACCGGATCCGGGGCCACGTCACCATGACGAGAGGCCTCCTCCGGAGGTGTTGAACGAGCGGTGTCGTCCGATGACGACGTCAGGGGCGCACACGGTAGCGCAGGCTCCGCGTCACCCCGCGAGCTCGGCGAGGCGGGTGTAGGAGTCGAGCTGATCGCCACGGTCGTGGGTGCTCAGGGTGACGAGTACCTCGTCGGCTCCGGTGCGTTCCACGAGCGCCGCGAGGTCGTTCCGCACGGTGGAGGGCGTGCCGTGGAGCTGCCTCCGCAGCACGTCGGCGAGCAGCCTCGCCTCGCGTTCGGTCGGTTCGGGCAGCTCGTTCGGTGGCCGCAGCGGCGGGAAGACGCCGCGCGTGCGCGAGTGCACGAGTGACCACGCCTCGGGCAGCAGCAGTTCCCTCGCCCGCTCGGGCGTGTCGGCCACGGCTACGGCCATGGACACCACGACGTACGGTTGCGGCCACAGTGTGGAGGGCCGGAACTCGGTGCGGTAGCGGTCGATGTGCTCCACCATCGCGTCCACACCGGACACCTGGCCGATCACGAGCGCCAGCCCGGCCTCGGCCGCGATTCGGGCGCCCGCGCCGGTGGCGAGGACGAAGGCGGGAACACGCAGCCCCTCGGCGGGAAAGGCGTGCACGCCACGATGCACCGTCGACGGACCTGCGAAGTAGCCGAGCAGTTCACGAAGCCGCTCGGGGAATCTCTCGGCGTCCTCCTTGCCCGCGCCCAGTGCCGCTCGCTCGCGTTCGGTGAATCCCACCGAACGCCCCAGACCCATGTCGATGCGGCCCGGGTACAGCGCTTCCAGCGTGCCGAACTGCTCGGCCACCACGAGCGGGCGGTGGTTGGGGAGCATGACGCCGCCCGTGCCGACGCGGACGCGGGTGGTGGCGGCCGCGACCGTGGCCGCGAGCACTGTGGGAGCGGAACCGGCGATGCCGGGGACGCTGTGGTGTTCGGACACCCAGAACCGGTGGTAACCCAGTTCCTCGATCCGGCGGGCGAACTCCACCGTGTGGCGCACCGCGCTCGCCGGGTCCTCTCCCGCCCGCACGCTCGACCGGTCGAGCACGGACAGCGGCACCGGCCACGTTCGTCGGTTCACGCCGGACCCAACGTTCCCGCGGGCTCCTTCGTTCCGCGGTGTCAGTGCCCGCCCTCCGCCCGCATCGCCTCGGCCAGCGCGAGCACCCGCCGGGCCTGCTCCACGTGCAGGTTCTCCACCATACGGCCGTCCACGGTCACCACGCCCAGTCCTCGGGCCTCGGCGTCGGTGAAGGCCGCGACGACGCGCCGCGCGTGTTCGACCTCCGCCTCGGACGGCGCGAACACCCGGTTGCACGGTTCGAGCTGGCTGGGGTGGATCAGGCTCTTGCCGTCGAAGCCGAACCGCCGGGCCTGCACACACTCCGCCTCGAAACCGGCGACATCGCGCACGTCGTTGTACACACCGTCCAGAATGGACTTACCAGCCGCGCGTGCGGCGAGCAGGCACAGCGAGAGACTCGTCAACAGCGGGGCCCTTCCGGGACCTGGCTCGGCCCGTAGCTCCTTGGCGAGGTCGTTGGTGCCCATGACGAGCACCGTGAGCGCTTCGGACGCGTTCGCGATCTCCTCCGCCCTCAGCACGGCGGCCGGGGTCTCGATCATCGCCCAGACGGCCGTGTGCTCCGGCGCACCGGCCTCGGCCAGAGCCTCCACCACGCTTCGCACGTCCTCGGCCGAGCCCACCTTCGGCACCACGACCGCGTCCGGACCGGCCTCGGCCACGGCGCGTACGTCGGCTTCGTGCCACCGGGTTCCGATGCCGTTGACGCGCACGGCGACCTCCCGCCGCCCGTACGGCGCCGCGGCCACCGTCTCGCACACCCGCCGCCGCGCGGCCTCCTTGGCCTCCGGCGCGACGGCGTCCTCCAGGTCGAGCACCAACGCGTCGGCGGCGAGCGTCGCGGCCTTCTCCAGAGCACGCTCGTTCGCCCCGGGAAGGTAGAGAACGGAACGGCGCGGTTTCACGTGGTCCTCCTCGTGCGGGTCGGGTGGACGGGCGGTTTCGGTTCCGCTCCACTCAAACCCTACGGGGCTCCCGCGCCGGTGACGTCGAACGCCGTGAACGCACCGGTAACCGGCACCGCCGTTGAACCGGACTTCCGACCGCTCGGCCTGATGTCACCCATACGGCCGCACCGCTCGGCTGAAGTCGCCGAACCGCCTACCGACCGATCACCGACCGTTGGGCGCCGCCGATCGCAGGTGGGCGTTCAGAGCGCAGACGACGCCCGTTTGCGCTGGTACTCAAGTCACGTGCCGTTTTCGACGCGGCACGGCGGCACATCGGCGGACATCAGGGAGGCGGACTTCGTGGCGGTACCACCTGGGCAGATCGCGACAACGAGCGGATCGAACGGTGTTCGGTCGATCCCCGGTCGCGTCGGTCCCACATTCGAACTTCCCGCCAGCCCCGCCGACCTCGCCAAGCGGGCCGCTCCGCTGCTGGGTTGGCAGGGGACCGTGCTCCCGCAGCTCACACTGTTCGGCAGGCGCGTGTTCGTGGTGGCCCGGCTCCGGCCGGAGGCCCACGCCGAGCGCATCGCCACGGGCCTGCGCCCGGTCACCGACAGGGCCACCGTGGCGACCTGGACGTGGCCCGAGTTGTCCCGGATCGCGCCGCCTCCCGCCGTCCACATCGCGGGTGTGCTCACCGTGGCCCGGCACTGGCGGACGGGCATGGCGGCGACCGTGCCGTTCGCGCGCTACGGCGAGGCCGCGATGGTGCTGCCCACCTCGGCCACCATGAGCCACGACTACGTGGACAACTGCCTGCCGAGGGCCCGCATGTACGGCCTTGGCGTGGTGGCGGCCGACGAGAACGCGAAGCTCGACCTCGACCTCACGTGTGGGGACGAGCACCTCAACCTGGGCGAGGACGAGGTGTGGCGGTGGGTGCACGAGGTCGCCTACGAGCGGCTGCTCGCCTGCGAGAGCGCGGAGTCGATCGCCTGACCTCTGCTGCGGCTGCCGCGGGCGGCTAACCTCGGCGTCATGCGAGTCGTCATCGCCGGAGGACACGGCAAGATCGCGTTGCGGCTGGAGAAGCTTCTCGCCGCGAACGGTGACACGGCCGTGGGCATCATCCGCAAGCCCGAGCAGGCCGACGCTCTGCGCGAACGCAGTGCCGAACCGGTCGTGCTCGACCTGGAGAACGCGAGCGTCGACGAGGTCGTCGACGTGCTGTCCGGCGCCGACGCGGCCGTGTTCGCCGCGGGCGCGGGGCCGGGCAGCGGGGTCGCGCGGAAGGAGACGGTGGACAGGGCCGCCGCGGTGCTCTTCGCGGAGGCCGCCGAGCGCGCCGGAGTCCGCCGGTTCGTGCAGGTCAGCTCGATGGGCGCGGGCGACGAGATCGACGCCGACGTCGAGGCCAGGGTGGGTGAGGTGTTCGCCGCCTACCTGCGGGCCAAGGCCGCCGCGGAGCAGGACCTGCGAGGTCGTGACCTGGACTGGACGATCCTGCGCCCGGGGCGCCTCACCGACGACCCGGGCACGGGCATGGTGCGTCTCGCGAACGAGGTGCCGAGGGCGGACGTCCCGAGGGACGACGTCGCCGAGGTCGTACGCCTGCTGGTCGCCGACACCACCACGTACGGTCGCACGCTGGAGCTGACCTCCGGCAACACGCCCGCGGCGGAGGCGCTGGAGCGGCTGTGACGACTCAGCCGACGGGGCCGAGCACGCGGTCGAGGTAGGCGTTGCCGAACACGCCGCCCGGATCGAGCTCGGCCCGCACCCGTCGGAAGTCGTCGAAGCGGGGGTAGAGCTCGCGCAGCCGGGCGGCGTCGAGCGCGTGCATCTTGCCCCAGTGAGGCCGCCCGCCCACCGCGTCCGCGATCTCGGCGAAGGAGGCGAAGTACTCCTCGTACGGCATGCCGACGTACTGGTGCACGGCGACGTAGGCGGAATCCCGGCCGTACGCGGTGGAGAGCCAGATGTCGTCGGCGGCGGCGACCCTGACCTCGACGGGAAACGCCACGGGATGCCGCAGCCGCGACACGAGCGCCCGCAGTCGTTCGAGGACGTCGAGCACGGACTCGCGCGGCACCGCGTATTCGGACTCCACGAACCTCACCGAACGCCGCGTCGCGAAAACGCGGTGGGAGGCGTCGCTGTAGCGGCGGGTGGACAGTGCCGACGACGCCAGCGCGCCGAGCTTCGGCACCAGCGGGGGCACCGCCCTTCCGATGCGGCACAGGCCACCGAACGCCACGTTCTCCATGACGGTGTAGTCGAGGAACTGCCGGGCGGCCGACAGTGGGCGCGCCGAGGTCCCCGGCGGGCGCCTGGTGTTGCGTTTGACCAGCGCGTTCCGGCCGTAGGGGAACCAGTAGAACTCGAAGTGGTCCTCGGCGTCGGCGAGCTGGTGGAAGTCGGCCAGCACACGGTCGAGCGGTTGGGGCCCCTCGTGCGCTTCGAGCACGAAGGCGGGTTCGCAGCGCAGGGTCACGCCCGTGATGACGCCGAGGGCTCCGAGACCCACGCGAGCGGCGTCGAACAACGTCGGCCGCTCGTTCGCGGAACACCTGACGACGGAGCCGTCGGCCGTGACCAGTTCCAGCGCCGCCACCTGGGTCGCGAGCCCTCCGAAGCGTGCGCCGGTTCCGTGGGTTCCCGTCGAGATGGCGCCGGCGACGGTCTGGGCGTCGATGTCGCCGAGGTTGGTCATCGCGAGGCCCAGCGTGTCGAGCAGCGTGTTGAGCTGACGCAGCGTGGTGCCCGCCCGCACGGTGACGAGTCCGGTTTCGGCGTCCGCCGAGACGAGGCCGGTGAGGTGGGCGAGATCGAGCGCGTCGCAGCCCGGGTCGGTCGCGGCGACGGGGGTGAAGGAATGGCCGCTGCCGACGGGACGCAACCGGCCGCCGCGCTCGGCGACGTCCGTGACGATCGCGCTGATCTCGTCGGTGCTCGTCGGCCGATGGAGGCGGTGTGGGTGCGCC
This sequence comes from Saccharomonospora cyanea NA-134, assembly GCF_000244975.1. Classification (NCBI taxonomy): domain Bacteria; kingdom Bacillati; phylum Actinomycetota; class Actinomycetes; order Pseudonocardiales; family Pseudonocardiaceae; genus Saccharomonospora; species Saccharomonospora cyanea. Next base: position 73,307 of record NZ_CM001440.1, read on the forward strand.
TGTACGGTTCCCGCCCAGTTCGTCCACGGTGTCACCCCGACCTCCTTCAGAGCCCGTTCTCGAACCCTCGACTACCTGCTGCGCGACGGAGAAGGGTCCAGGAACAGGCTCTCGACGTTGTCGTCACAATAGGTGAATGAGATTCGCGTTTACAAGGTCTCTGCCGTACCGTCGGCACGTGAGCTCCGCATACGCCGTTCCGTACGACCTGGCGACCCGCGATCTCGACCCGCCGCTGGCCGTGGTGGACCTCGACGCGTTCGACGCCAACGCCGACGACCTCGTGCGGCGTGCCGGAGGACTGCCCATTCGCGTCGCGAGCAAGTCGGTGCGCTGCCGCGCCCTGCTGGAACGGGTGCTGGCGCGGCCGGGTTTCTCGGGGCTGCTGTGCTACACGCTCGCCGAGGCACTGTGGTTGTTCGGCGAAGGCACGAGCGACGACCTCGTCGTGGCGTATCCGACCGCGGACCGCGCGGCACTGCGGGCCCTCGTCGCCGACGAGGCGGCCCGGAAGGCGATCACGGTGATGGTCGACTCGCCCGAACAGCTCGACCTCATCGACACGACCGTCGGTGCCGACCACGCGGAACTGCGGGTCTGCCTCGAGTTCGACGCGTCGTGGCGGCCGGTGCCCGGTGTTCACGTCGGCACCCGGCGCTCCCCGGTCTTCACACCGGGGCAGGCCGCTCGCCTCGCCCGGCACATCGCCGGGCGGCCGGGCTTCCGGCTGGTGGGGGTGATGGGATACGAGGGGCAGATCGCCGGGCTGCCCGACGGTGACACAGGTGTCACCGGCGCCGTCGTGCGCTGGATGCAGCGCCGCTCGGCGGCCGAACTCGCCCGGAGGCGGGCCGCCGTGGTGAACACGGTGCGGGCGGTGACGCGGCTGGAGTTCGTCAACGGCGGTGGCACGGGAAGCCTGGAGTACACCCGCGGCGAATCCGCCGTCAGCGAGGTGACGGCCGGTTCCGGCCTCGTCGGGCCCGCCCTGTTCTCCAGGTACCGGCGTTTCTCGCCCCGGCCGGCGGCCCTGTTCGCGCTTCCCGTCGTGCGCAGACCCAACCGGAGGACCGTGACACTCGCCGCGGGCGGATACGTGGCCTCCGGGCAGGCGGGACCGTCGCGGCTGCCCACGCCCTACCTGCCGCGGGGGTTGCGGCTGCTCACGGTGGAGGGGGCGGGCGAGGTGCAGACGCCGGTCACCGGACGGGCCGCGCGACGGCTCGCGCCGGGAGATCGCGTGTGGTTCCGCCACGCCAAGGCGGGCGAGCTCGCCGAGCACTTCCCGCGGTACCACCTGGTGTCCGGGGGGCGGCTCGTCTGCACCGTGCCGACGTACCGTGGCGAAGGTCACTTTTTCGGCTGATCCACCGGAAGGGCCGATGAGTCCGGCGCGGCGGTGTTGTCCATCCTGTCGATCACCGTTTTCCCGAGGAGGACAGTACTCATGGCCGCGGCTCGCAAGCTCAGACTGTGGATGCAGGTTTCGCTCGACGGTTTCGTCTCCGGACCGAACGGCGAGTTCGACTGGCCCACGTACGAGAAAGAGCTGAACACCTTCGCCGTGGAGCAGGCGGCCGACATGGGAGCCATGCTGTACGGCCGCAAGGTCTACGAGGGCATGGCCGCCTACTGGCCCGACCCGCGGCGGTACCCGGGAGCCACCGAGCTCGACCTGCGGTACTCGGAAACCTGGAAGCGGGTGCCCAAGTACGTCTTCTCCAGGACCCTCACCGAGGCGGACTGGAACACCACGGTCGTCGCGGAGGACGTCGCCGGAGCCGTCACCGAGCTGAAGGAGCAGCCCGGTGGCGACCTGGTGCTCTTCGGCGGAGGTGACATCGTGTCCACGTTCGTCCGCGAGAACCTGATCGACGAGTACTGGTTGTTCGTACACCCCGTCGTGCTCGGTGGCGGTACACCGCTCTTTCCCACGCTCGAGACGCGGCTGGACCTGGAGCTCGTGGAGTCCAGGGTCTTCGACTCCGCGGTGAACCACCTGCGTTACCGGGTCCGGTGACGATCACTCACCGAACTTGCCCGCCAGGTAGCCCTTGATCAGGGCCTTGGTCTCGTCGATGACGGCCGCATCGCCGTGGGGGTCGATGCGGAAGGCGTAGTTCAGCAACCCGTCCGCCGCTTCCACGGCGATCGAGATGGGCAGCGTCACCTCGTCCTGCGGCAGCTTGACGTGGGCGGTCACCAAGTCCGCGAGTGCGTCGACGACGACGCGGTTGTTGGTCCGCCGGTCGTCGAGCAGCCGCAGGTCGACCACGTCCCCGAAGTGCACCTTGGAGAAGCCGGGGATCTCGCGGTGCATGGTGAGGTAGATGTCGAGCAGCGAGTCGACGACGTCCCACCAGTGATGCGGGTCGAGCGTCTCGAGGCGTTCGTTGACGGCGGCGATGAAACGTTCGAGGTTCCGCTGGGTCAAAGCCTGCACCACGGCCCGTTTGTCGGGGAAGAACTGGTACAGCGAGCCCACGGCCACCCCCGCGCGTTTGGCGATGAGGGTGGTGGTCAGTCCTTCGTAGCCGACCTCGTCGAGCAGTTCGGCGCTCGCGTCGAGCATTCGCTCGACCCGTTTGGCACTGCGCTGCTGGACCGGCTGCCGGCGCAGTGGTGTCGTCGCCTGCGTCACCGTGTGGTTCTGGGACACGTCGTGCTCCTTGCTGTGCAGGTCAGCGACTTTATCGTGCCCGGGTTGGCGTTCACGGTCGAGTGAATGCCTTGCACCGTAAGCGAAAGCAGGCGCACACAAGGCCGCAGGCCGGTGCCGGTCGGGGGGAGGGGGAGTGTAACGGCACCGGCCCGCGGGGTATCGGGGCCGCACCGCGGGCGGGGACTCGCGGTGTGCGATGTGGAGTTGTGGCGATCCGGCGGAGCGGTCAGCAGCCGCCGGTGTCGATCGCCGAAGAACCGGCGGCCGGGCTCGTCACGCTCGGGGGTACGCACGACCCGGCCGCCGGCGACAGTGTCCGCCGTGTGGCGGAAAACAGTGGGGAGGACGTCATCGGCCCGCGCCCCCCGCGAGGGCGTGCCGGCCGGTGGGGGACGCGGGCGTGCGCCGCTTCTGGACCGGTGGCGTCGCGGTCGCGGCGGTTGTCCCGCGCAGGCGCCGGACTCGGCGCGAGTCGTGGAAGTGCGCGAGACCGCCTGCGACCAGGTGGTCATGGGCCACCTGCCACACGGAGCACGGTGCCTTGCAACGGTGCCAGCGGGTGGAGCAGGTCGGGCAGTCACCCCGCTCGTCGGGCTCGTGAGCCGAGAGCATCACCCGCCAGCCTTCGGTGAGGCGGGGCAACTCGGCGCGGGCCGCCGAGATCAGCGCCGGTGAGTCCGCCTCTTTGGCGAGGTCGGCGAGCATGTCGAGTCGCTCCCACACGGCGTTGCGGAGCACTTGCCCGAGTATCTGGTCCACTTGGCCCTCACCGTCGCCTTCCCGCCAGTTCGGCGGCTTCGTTCAGTGCGGCCCGGAGTTGCCCGAGCTGGCCGACCGACAGTCGTGCCGTCTCTCCGGGCGGTCCGACGAGGACCACCTCGCCGTCGTCCACATACACCGTCACGCACCGTTCGCGGCTGATCAGATCACCGCACTGCACGCGCCAGACCACCTGGCCGCCTTCGTGACGTCGTCCCGAGTCGAGGTAGGGCTGAGCCGTTCTGCTCGGCGGCGTGATGGCCCGGCGCGTGGGCTGCTCGGAACCGCGAGACCGGGAGAACACCGTGTCGGTCCCAGCAGAATCTGCTGCGAGCGAGTGCACGTCCACCACGTCCTTCGTCGGTTCCGTCGTTCTCGGTCGTTCGGGTCTTTCCTCTCGGGAGCCGCGATGGCTGCGGACCGTGTCCGTCCGGCCACGCACCTCCTGCCCATACCTTGCGGTGAAAAGAACGACGTGAGAACCCTCGGTGTGTCCCGTAGCGGCGACCGGCCCGAGGGGCACGCCGAACGGTCGCGGGAGTTCGGCCCGACCGATCAAACCCCCACATCGAGCTTTCGCACGGTTGAATGGGCGTTGCTTACGCTGCACACGACGCCCGACGGGACTGTGGAGGGGCGGACATGGACGCCAACGAGGATGCCAAGCAGGGCCGCATCAACCCCGAGGTGTGGGAAGCCCGCGAAATGCGTGACGCGCTGGCGAACCGCAACATCAGCGAGGTCTACCGGAGACTCCGGATGCACGGAGTCTCTCAACGCCAGATCGCCGCCATGACCGGTCAGTCACAGTCCGAGGTGTCGGAAATCCTCAAGGGACGCCAGGTGATGGCCTACGACGTGCTCTCCCGCATCGCCAAGGGCCTCGGCATCCCGAGGGGGTACATGGGTCTCGCCTACGACGAGGCCACGAGGAACCAGGTCGTCGGCGACGGCGACGAGCAGCAAGCTGAGGAGGACGAGTCCGTGAAACGACGGAAGTTCCTCGCGCACGCGGCCCAGGTCACGATGGGGGCCGCGGTGTTCGGCCCAGCCTCGGCGGCATGGGCGTCGAGCCCCGGAAGGACCCCGGCGCCGGGGCGTATCGGGATGACCGATGTCCGTCAGGTGGAGGCGGCGACCAGGGCGCTGAGGGCGTTGGACTACCAGTACGGTGGCGGCTTCTGCCGGGATGCGGTGGTGGCGCAGCTGTCGTGGGGGCAGCAGATGCTCCAGGCGAGCGGCCCCGAGAGGGTCAAGTCCCGGTTGTACGTGGCGCTCGCCGACCTGCACAGCCTCGCGGGCTGGACCTCGTTCGACATCGACCTCGTCGACTCGGCGCGCAACCACTTCGCGCAGGCGCTGGAACTCGCGAAGCAAGGGGACAACCACCCGCTCGTCGCCAACATCCTCTACCGCATGGGCAGGGTGTACCTGCACCAGGACGCGCCCAACGACGCGTTGAAGCTGTTCCAGCTCGGGCAGCTCGCGGCACAGGAATCCGGTTCGGAGCTCGCGGTCGCGGTCCTGTGCGCCAACGAGGCGTGGGCCTACGCGATGATGGGCAACGTCGAGCAGTCCGTGAAGCTGCTCGGTCGGACGAAGGACAAGTTCCAGCGCGCCGACGTGGCCAACGCCGAGTCGTGGGTGAAGTTCTTCGACGAGACCGACGTGTACGCGATGATCGGTACCGTTCACACGGCGCTGGCGCAGCACGCCGACGCGGCGCACACGCGCTACGCCATCCCCGCGTTGCGCAGGGCCACCGACGCGTACGGCGACGACATGGCGCGCAGCAAGACGTTCAGTCTCAGCATGCTGGCCACCAACCACATGTTGGAGGGCGACATCGATCACGGCGCGAAGATCGGCGGGAAGGCGCTGGACTGCGCGGAGGGACTCAAGTCCGCGCGGGTGAAGAAGCGCATGGAGCCGTTGCGGCAGGAAGCGCTGCGGCGCAGCAACAACAGCGACGCGCGCGAGCTGGCCGAGCGGATGACCGAGTTCTTCGCCTGAGCGCGACGGCGGCGAAAAGGCGGGACACCACGTCGTTGGACGGGCGGTTCACCAGGTCGACACTGGACGAGGTCCTGCGGAGAACCTGCGCCCTTCTGGGGCTGAGCCACCGCGATGCGACGTTGCTCCGGTTCACCAACAACGCCGTGTACTCGCTGGCCCACGATCCCGTGGTCGTGCGCATCGTGGGATCACGGGCACTGCGGCACCGGGCCCGCAAGGTGGTGCGGGTGGCGGAGTACCTGGCCGCGCACGGCGCCCCCGCCGTGCGGCTCTTCGGCGACGCACCACAGCCGTTGGAGATCGGTGACCACGTCGTCACGGTGTGGCGGCGGGTCCCCTCGGCCGGGCGGGCTGCGACGTCGGCGGAGTTGGCCTGCCTGCTGAAGTCGCTGCACGCGCTGCCGCCTCCGGACGGCATTCCCGGTTGGGCTCCGCTGGACGACGTGAGGGCGAGGGTCGCCGACGCGGAGGAGCTCTCGGCAGCCGACAGGCGGTTCCTGTTGGAGCGGTGTGCGTCTCTGGAACAGCAGGTGGGGGAGCTGGACTTCGCGCTTCCGCCGTCGCTGGTGCACGGTGACGCCCACCCCGGCAACGTCATCGTCGGCGAGGACGGGCCGGTGTTGTGCGACTTCGACTCCTCGTGCGTGGGGCCCGCGGAGTGGGACCTCGTGCCCCTGGCCGTCGGGTACGAGCGGTTCCGGGATCCGCCGCACAGGTACGCCCAGCTCGCGTGCCACTACGGCTTCGACGTCAGATCGTGGGCGGGTTTCCCCGTGCTACGGGCGGTCCGGGAGCTGAAGCTGACGACGAGTGTGCTGCCGATCGCGCGCAGCCATCCCGCGGTGCGGGACGAGTTAGCGCGCAGGCTCACGGACCTGCGGCGCGACCGCAGGCGTTCGCGCTGGTTCCGGTACCGCTGAAAGGCCGCATTTCAGCGCATTCGCCGACCGTCAGCAGCCGCTCGCCGCTTTGACCGGAAACGGTCGGGAGACCGGGGGTCGACCGGGAAGTTCGGCGCGACCGAAGCCGGATGTGTAACCGGGATCACATGAGTGGGGTTCGGGACAGGACCGCGGCGAGACCGTAGGCGAGTCCCATCGTGGCGAGTTCCACGACGGCGAACGTGGCGAGGGCGGTGCGCCGGTGGCGGACGATGCCGGGCATCAGCTTCCACCTCGTGTAGCCGCCGAGCGCGGCGGCGGCCGCGAGCACCACGGTCTTGAGGACCAGGAGCTGGCCGTACGTCGTGGTGAACAGGCCCGGCCACAGTCCCACGGTGGGGTGCTGCACGAACTCGGTCACCCCGTTCAGCACGCCGGTGCTCGCGGCGACGGCCAGGCACACCGTGGCGAGGCGCGAGAAGCGGGGCAGTGTGGTGGCCAGCAGACCGCGGTGGCCCGCCGCGAGCACCACCGTGGCGGCCAGCCCCCCGGTCCAGACGACCACGCTCACGATGTGCAGTTCGAGCAACAGCATCGCGTACTCGGCGAGGTGTGAGTCGCCCGCGTGTCCGGTGACCGGCAGGGGCAGCAGCGCGAACAGGCCGCACCCGACGACGAGTTCGGGCGGCACCCTCCGCCCCACCCGGGTCGCCGCGAACGCGAGCAGGGCCTGGGCCAGCGCGAAACCCGCCACCACCAGCAGTGCCTTGCCCGCGGCGACCGTGTCGGCGTACGACCGCAGGTCGGCGAACGACAGCGCCGTGTCCCTCGGCCGGTACTCGGCGGCCTGCAACACGAGGCTCACCAGCGCCGCCACCGCCCACACGAGAGCGGAGACGACGACACCGAGCCGGGCCTTGGCGAACACCGGCGCCGTCGAGGCGGGTGTGCGGTCGCCCACGAGCAGGGGCAGCAGCGCGAATCCGACGGCCGCCACGGCGGCGAGGTCGAGCGCCACTCTGGCGATCGGCAGGCCAACGCGTACCGCCGTGTCGACCTGCGCGATGCCCGCGACCGGGGTCGTGGTCGTGAGTGCCAGCCCGACGAGGACCCCGGCCAGGGCGGCTGTGACCAGCGCGACCAGAGGTCCGGGACGTGGCACCGAGGTGGACGCGGTGGCTGGCCTGCTCACCCCGTCGAGCCTACGCATCGGCCCTGCTCCGTGTCGCGCCTCTCGATCCACAGTGGGGGCCGGGAGAGGGGTTAGTAGGGATCCCGAACGGGCAACCCGGGCGGAAACCATGGAGGCAGCTGCGTATGGGTGATCATTCGGACGAGACCGGAGGACTGGTGCGCAACGACTCCCAGGAGACCGGTGCGGCCGGGCCCGCCAACGCGCCCGAGCACACCGGCCCGAGGGACGCCACCGATTCGGCCGGGCAGCCGACGAAGGCTGTCGCGGCGGACCGCCCCGCGAGAACCGACCGCGTGGTGTTCGGTGTGGCGGCCGCGGTCGCACTCGCCATAGTGGCGTGGGGCATCGCATCGCCGAGCAGCCTCGCCGGCGTGGCGGACACGGTGCTCAACGGCGCCGTCATCCCGTACGGCGGGTGGGCCTTCGTGCTGACCGCGAGCGGGTTCGTGGTCTTCGCGGTGTGCGTGGCCATCAGCCGGTACGGACGGATCCCGCTGGGCAGGGACGACGAACGACCGGAGTTCCGCACGATCTCCTGGGTCGCGATGATGTTCAGCGCGGGCATGGGGATCGGCCTCATGTTCTTCGGCGTGTACGAGCCGGTGGCGCACCTGACGAGTCCTCCGCCCGGCACGGTGGCGCCCAACTCGGACGATGCCGTCCATCTCGCGATGGCGACCACGTTGTTCCACTGGACGCTGCACCCGTGGGCGATCTACGCGGTGGTGGGGCTGGCCATCGCCTACAGCGCGTTCCGCAAGGGGCGCGGCCAGCTCATCTCGGCGGTGTTCGAGCCGCTGATCGGCAAGCGGCGCAGTCAGGGCCCGCTGGGCAAGGCCATCGACATCATGGCCATCTTCGCGACGCTGTTCGGGTCGGCCGCCTCGCTCGGGTTGGGCGCGTTGCAGGTCGGTGGTGGTCTGGCTGCGGTCGGCTGGAGCGACAACCCCGGTACCGGGCTGCTGGTGGCGATCATCGCGGTGCTGACGGTGGCGTTCGTGGCTTCGGCCGTCTCGGGCGTCGCGCGGGGCATCCAGTGGCTGTCGAACATCAACATGGTGCTCGCGGCAGTGCTCGCCGTGTTCATCCTGGTGGTCGGGCCGACGGTGCTCATCCTCAACCTGGTTCCAGGTGCCATCGGTGACTACTTCCGCGAGTTCCCCGCCATGTCCGGACGCACGGGCGTCACCGGGGGCGAGGAGATGCGCGACTGGCTCGGCAGTTGGACCGTCTTCTACTGGGCGTGGTGGATCTCGTGGACACCGTTCGTGGGCATGTTCATCGCCCGTATCTCGCGTGGCCGCACGATCCGCGAGTTCGTCATCGGCGTGATCGCCGTGCCCAGCGTCGTGAGCCTGGTCTGGTTCTCGATCTTCGGTGGTGCGGGTATCCGGCGACAGCGTTCCGGTGTCGACATCGCGGGCGCCGGTGGCGAGGAAGCGGCCACGTTCGCGCTCCTGGAGACCCTGCCGTTGTTCGTGCCCGTCGCCATCGTCGTGATGGTCCTGGTGTCGATCTTCTTCGTGTCCGGCGCCGACGCGGCGTCCGTGGTCATGGGCACGCTCTCGCAGCGGGGCACCGTGGGGCCACACCGCAGAGTCGTGATCTTCTGGGGCGTGGTGATGGGTGCCGTCGCCGCCGTCATGCTGCTGGTGGGCGGTGACGAGGCGCTGACCGGCCTGCAGAATCTGACGATCCTGGTGGCGGTGCCGTTCGTGCTCGTCATGATCGCCTTGTGCGTTTCGCTGTACCGGGATCTGCGGCGCGATCCGCTCGTGGTCAGCGAGGACGAGGTGATGCGGTCGTTGCGCAAGCTGCACGACGAGCGCAAGGCCGAACGCGTGAAGGAGCGCAGGCAACGGCGCAACCGGAAGTAGGCGGTACGGCTCTCGGGCCGGGCTCCGGTTCGGGGCCCGGCCCGAGGCCTTTCCTGGTTTTTCCTGCTTTTCCTGGTTTTTCTAGTCCTGCGACCTGCCCATCCGCAACGCCAGCACGAGTCCGGCGACGAGCAGCACCGCGGCACCGGCGAGCCAGACCCACACGGGCACGCCCGAGGAGTCGTCCTCGTTCGCTGCCTGGTCGTCCTGGCCCGCGTCACCCGGCTGCCCGGACTGCGCCTGGTCGTGGTCGCCCTGCGCTGCCTCACCCTGACCTCTCTGGTCGGGGCCCACGGAGTCGGGCGCCCCGCTGGCCTCGCCCGGACCGGGTGAGGTGAGGGTGAAGCGGATCTCGTCCGACACCGGGTGTCCGTCGGCGGAGAGCACGCGGTAGCCGATGACGTACTCGCCCGCGGGGCCGAGCGGCCGCAGCGGCGCGGTCACGGTGGCACCGTCGACCTCGACGGTGCCCTCGGCCCACTGGTCGCCGTGTGGCCCGGTGACGGCGACCTCGTTGACGTCGGCGTCCTGGACCGGCTGGTCGAACGTGAGCACGACCTCCGTCGGGGCGGTGCCGAGCTCGTCGCCCTCGGCGGGGTTCGACGAGACGAGCACGTTGTGGGCCGATGCGGGCAGCGCGGCTCCGAGCATCGCGAGCAGCGCCACCACGAGGGTGGTGACGAACGCGAGTGGTCTCCTCATGACCTGCCTGCCTTCCTGGCGCGCAGCGTGGCGCCGATGCCGAGTCCGAAGCCGAGGGCGCCGAGGGCGAGCCCGGCTCCGCCCAGCCAGCGTGCGGTGTCGTCGGTGGTACCGGTGTCGGCTTCGGTGCCGGTGGCCTCGCCGGCCTCGGCTGACTGCTCCGAACCCGTGCCGTGACCGTGGCCGGACGACTCGGCGAGCTCGACCACCGGCGCGGGCCGCTCGGGCTCGGTGCCCTCGGCCGGCGGCTGGTCCCACTTCACGACCTTGCCGTCCGCGTAGGTCTGCGAGGTGGGCAGCACCAGCGTGTCCACGTCTTCGGGCAGGGCACCGAGGACGATCTCGAACTCCTCGTACGACGTGGTTCCCGCCGCGATCTCGTGGCCGTCCTCGGCCTTCCACGTGATCCTGGTGACCACGTCGTCGGTCTCGGTGACCTCGGCCGTCCAGCCGGGGACGGGTTTGGTGCGGGCCGACGTGATGCCGTACTCGGCGGGCACGGTCACCTCGACCTCGGTGGTGCCGACCTTCTCCTCCTCGTTCGGTACCCGCAGCACGACGGCCCCGTAGCCGCCCTTTTCCGGGGTATCCCCGTAGACGTTGGCGGTCACGTGCGCCGAGGCGATGCCACCCGCGAGCAGCATGCCCGTCGTGACCGCCGCGCCCAGCACAGCGCCACGAGCTATACGTCGATTTGTCGACAGCAACTGTTCTCCTGATCCTGAATCTGGATGAGTTAGGTGTTCGAACCGGTCAGGAGGTTGCGGGGGGTCCGCGCCTCGGATGCGCGCGGCGAAGGTGAACGGAGAAGGCGCCGGTGCCCTCGGCGGTCGGCACGACGGCCCCGGACGGTGACTCGAACCCGGGCGGCGAGCAGACCGTGACCAGCAGACCGCGTAGCGCCGAGAGCGTGCTGACGGCGACGGCCAGCATCGCTTCGGCGTGCGCGAGCAGCACGGCGGTGGCGACGGTGGCGACGGCATGCCCCGCGAGCATCGCCGGGCCCTCCACCGGGTGTCCCGACAGTTCACCGAGCACGAGGTGGGTGCCCACCTGGGCGCCACCCAGGACGAGCACGACACCACCCGGTCCGCGGGTCTGCTCCGCGACGGCGGTGGAGATCCACCCGATCAGCACGGTGATCGCGGCGGTGGTCAGCAGGTGCGGAAAGTGCCCCCCGCCCAGGGTGTGCGCCGTCACACTGAGCGTGGCCGAGCAGCCCGCGAGCAGTACGCCACGGATCGCACGCATCGCGTGGTCGGACCCGCTTCGCCTGCTCATGTCGCCAAGCCTATGGGATCGCGCGGTTGAGACGAATCTCCTCCGAAGCTTGCCGTTTCCGCGAGGATCGTGAATCGTGTTTGCGCCACTGACATGTGCCGAGCGATGCGAGCGGGTGGTCCGTTGAATCTGTTCGAATATGTGGCCGACCGGTGGGAGCGGCTGTCGCTACAGGCATTGCTGCACGTCAGCGAAGTCGTCCAGTCGACGATCATCGCCGCGGTGATCGGCATCCTGATCGGTGTCGCGGTCTACCGCAGCCCTATCGGTTCCGCCGTCGCGACCGCGTTGGCGAGCACCATCCTCACCATTCCGTCGTTCGCGCTGCTCGGCCTGCTGATTCCCGTGGTGGGCCTGGGGGCGACCCCGACGGTGATCGCGCTGGTGCTGTACGCGCTGCTCCCGATCACCCGCAACACCATCGTGGGGCTCGGAAGCGTCGATCCGGCGGTCACCGAGGCGGCCAAGGGCATCGGGATGAGCCGCTTCGGCGTGCTGACCAGGGTGGAACTGCGACTCGCCTGGCCGGCCATCCTCGCCGGGATGCGGGTCGCGACGCAGATGTTGATGGGCATCGCGGTGATCGCCGCCTACGCCAAGGGGCCCGGGCTCGGCAGCGAGGTGTTCTCGGGCCTGACGAGGGCGGGCAGCGCCAACGCGACCAACCAGGCGCTGGCGGGAACGCTCGGCGTCGTCATCCTCGCCCTCCTGCTCGAGGGCGTGTACTTCCTGATCGCTCGCCTCACCGTCTCGAGGGGTATTCGTGGCTGACAAACCCAGTGGTGCCGAGATCCAGTTGGAGAACGTCACCAAGCACTATCCGGGAAGCTCGGAACCCGCCGTCGCCGACGTCAGCATGACGATCCCGGCGGGCAAGATCGTGATCCTGGTGGGTCCGTCCGGGTGCGGCAAGACCACCACCATGCGCATGATCAACCGACTGATCGAGCCCACCTCCGGGCGGATCACCATCGGCGGCGAGGACGTGCTGGCGTTCAACGGTGACGCGCTACGCCGCAAGATCGGCTACGCGATCCAGCAGGCCGGGCTGTTCCCGCACTTCACGGTGGCGCAGAACATCGGTGTGGTGCCGGGCCTGCTGAAGTGGGACCGCAAACGGATCAACGACCGCGTCGACGAGCTGATGGATCTCGTGGGGCTCGACCCCGCCGAGTTCCGTGACCGGTACCCGCGGCAGCTCTCCGGCGGCCAGCAGCAGCGGGTGGGGGTGGCCAGGGCACTCGCCGCCGACCCACCGGTGCTGCTCATGGACGAGCCGTTCGGAGCGGTCGACCCCATCACGCGGGGCAACCTCCAGGACGAGCTGCTGCGGCTCCAGGAGGACCTGCGCAAGACCATCGTGTTCGTCACCCACGACTTCGACGAGGCCGTCAAGCTCGGCGACAAGATCGCGGTGCTCGGTGACAAGTCGTCGATCCAGCAGTACGACACGCCCGAGGCGATCCTCGCCAACCCGGCCAACGACATGGTGGCGGGCTTCGTGGGCGCGGGTGCCTCGCTCAAGCAGCTCACTCTGCTGCGGGTCCGCGACGTCAGCTACAGCGACGACATCGTGGCCATGCCGGTCGACACGCCGGTCGCCGAGGCGCGCGAGCGGATGGCCCGCAAGGGCGAGACGTACGCGCTCCTGCTGGACGGGCGCCGACGGCCGCTGCGCTGGGTGCACGTGCGTGAGCTGTCGTCGGCGACGTCGCTCACCACGGTCGGAAGGCCGATCGGCGACCCGGTGAGCCTGCAGTCCACGCTCCAGGACGCGTTGGAGGCCATCCTCGCCGAGGGCGGCAACGCCGTGGTCACCGGCTCGCGCGGCGAGTACGTCGGGACGATCGACATCACCACGGTCACCGACACCATCCAGCAGTTGCGCACCGAGCACGTCGAGTCGGAAAGCGCCGCGTCATGACGTCCACGGAACTGTCGGGGTACTCCACGGAGTCGGGATCGAGGCTGGCCGACCGGATCCGCCTGCTGGCGCAGCCCGCCGTGGTGATCGTGGTCGTCGGTGCCGTGCTCGTGTGGGCGTTGTCGAGGGACAACGACGTCATCGAGGCCGAGGCGCTGAACGGCTCGTACCTGCTGGACAAGACGTGGGAACACCTGCTGCTGACGGTGGTGGTCACCGCCATCGTGGTGGCGGTGGCGCTGCCGCTGGGCGTGGTGCTCACACGCTCGTGGGCGCGGCCGGCGGCACCGGTGTTCATCGGCATCGCCAACATCGGCCAGGCCGCGCCCGCGCTCGGTGTGCTGGTGCTGTTCTTCCTGTGGAGCGAGTGGGAGGGCCTGTGGGCGGCGGCGCTGCCGATCGCGTTCTACTCGCTGCTGCCGGTGCTGCGTAACACGATCGTCGGGATCGAGTCCGTCGACCTGGCCCTGGTGGACGCCGGGCGCGGCATCGGCATGTCGTCGGCTTCGGTGCTGTTCCGCATCGAACTGCCCCTGGCGCTTCCTCTCATCCTCGCGGGTCTGCGCACGTCGCTGGTGCTCGCCGTGGGCACGGCGACGCTGGCGTTCTTCGTCAACGGCGGCGGACTGGGCGAGTTGATCGACGCGGGCTACAAGCTCAACCGCACTCCGGTGCTGGTGGTCGGTGCCGTGCTGGCCGTGGGCGTGGCGCTGCTGGTCGACTGGCTCGGCGCGGTGCTCGAGAAGTACTTCGGACCGAAGGGACTCTCATGAGGCATGGCACGAGTCGGGCCGGACGGCGCGTGGTGTGCGCGCTCGTGGCCGCGGTGTCGCTGCTGGTGAGCGGGTGCGGCCTCAACGTGAACGCGGCCCTGCCGTTCGACGTGCGACCGGGGTCGATCCACCATGTGCCCGAACTGGACGGCGTGGAGATCGTGGTGGGGTCCAAGGACTTCACCGAGAACGTCGTCCTCGGCTACATCACGCAGCTCGCGTTGAAGGCCGCGGGCGCGAACCCGATCGACTTCACCAACATCACCGGGTCGAACGGGGCGCGGGCCGCGTTGCAGAACGGCCAGATCGACCTGATGTGGGAGTACACCGGTACCGGCTGGCTCTCCTACCTGGGCGAGGACCGGCCGCTGTCGTCCGAGCGGGAGCAGTACGAGGCGGTACGCAAGGCTGACCTGGAGCGCAACGGCCTCGTGTGGCTGCCGTACTCCGAGGTCAACAACACCTACGGGTTCGCGGTCACCGAGGCCTACGCCGAAAAGCACGGGCTGCGCACGATGAGCGACGTCACGAACTTCCTCGAGCAGAACCCGGAGGAGGCCGTGTTCTGCGTGGACACCGAGTTCGCCAACCGGCCCGACGGCATGCCCGGGGTGCAGGCGACCTACGGGTTCCCGATCACCGACATGAAGACGTTCGGCTCGGGCGCGATCTACGCGGCTGTGGTGAACGACACCTGCAACTTCGGCGAGGTCTTCACCACCGACGGCCGGATCGCGGGGCTGAACCTGAGGGTGATGGAGGACGACAAGCAGTTCTTCCCGCAGTACAACGCCTCACTGACCCTGCGGCAGGACTTCCACGAGCAGTACCCGCAGATCGCCGAGGTCATGGCCCCCATCACGAAGGCCCTGAACAACGACGAGATCATCGAGCTCAACAAGCAGGTCGACGTCGACGGCCGCGACGCCGCGAAGGTCGCCCGCGACTGGCTGGTGTCCAAGGGCTTCATCACGACCCCCTGAACGCCGTGTCCGCGGTCCCTGTACGCGTGTCCGCGGTTCAGCTCGCCGCACCCGGGACACCGAGGCGGCGCAGTACCTCGGTCTCGATGGTGTCCAGCTCCGCGGCGACGGCCCGGTGTGCCGCCTTCCTGCGAGGGGCGGGCATGTGCTCGGCCGCCCGCACGGAGGCGGTGAGCTGCTCCAGGGTCGAGCGGCTGCGCGTGACGAACTCCTGGTCCTCGCGCGTCGCCCGCTCGGATCGGGAGAGCTGAGTCAGCGCCACCGCCGCCCCGGCGAGCCGGGCGAGCAGCGCGCCACCGCGACCGCTGTACTCGGGTAGCTGGGAGACGTCGACGCCCAGGCGGTGAGCCTGGCGCCGGTCGTACGCCTCCCGCACCGCGCCGGCGACACGCAGCACCAGCGGTGCGAGCGCGGGCACGGCGGCGGGAACGATGACTTTCGCCACGCGCACGGCGTTCTTCGCGCGTTTCGGTGTCAACCCGCTGTCATCCTCGGTCGCGCTCCGCGTCCGATCCGCCCTGCGGCCCATCGCCCCGGTCCCCTTCGTCGCTGTCAGGAGTCGTGCACTGGCTTTCCTCGTGAACTTACTGTTCGCCTCGTCCACGGGCACGTCGGCTCCATGTCAGGGGGCTCTCATACAGTGAATGGCATGGCTGTCGAGGTGTTGTTGGACGCGGGGGTCGTCACGCGGTGTCGCCGTCGCGTACACCTCGACCACGATCCGACCATGAGGGGCGCGGAGTTGGCGCCGCCCGATCCGGCCGCGGAGCAGCGCATCGCCGACGCGCAGGCGCACCGGGCGCGGATCGCCGAGTGGCTCCGCGCCGAGGCGCAGGGTGGTTGGGTCGCCGTCCCTCCCGAGTTGCCCGCGGCGGAGCGCGCCGAGCTGACCCGTGCCGCCCTGGCCGACGGCGTCGCGCTGGTCTGGGGCGCCACGTTCCCCGCGGACCGCGACGGGGGCAGGCGCGGTGGGATCAACCTGCTCGTGCGCACAACCGGTGGGTACGCGCCGGTGCTCGTGGTGCGGCACCGCATCACCGACCCCGGGAGCGGCGCACGCACCACGGTGCTGCCGGACGTCGATCCCGATCGCGCGGAGACCGACGCGAAGCGCAAGGTGCGTTCGCATCCGCGCGACCAGCTCAGGCTCGCCCACGTGCGACGGTTGCTGGAGGCGGCCGGGTACGCCGAGCCGGACAGGGCGGTGGGTGGTGTCGTCGGCCTGGACGCCGATGTCGTCGTCTGGCACGACCTCACGGCGCCGACCTGGCCGGGCGGTCGCAGTGCGCTGGACGAGTACGACGAAAGGTTCGCCGACCGCCTCGCGGTGGCACGGGCCGCGGCCTCGCGCGCCGAGGCGCTCGCGGAGCCGTCGCGCATCCTGGAGTGCAAGCGTTGCCCGTGGTGGCCGGTGTGTGAGGCGGACCTGGTCCGGGCGCGGGACGTCAGTCTCGTGGTGCGCGGTGAGGACGCGGTCGAACTGCGGCGCGCAGGTGTGTCCACTGTAGACAAGCTGGCGGCGCTCGACCCCGCCGACGAATCGCCGATCCAGTGGACCGGCACCACGTTCGAAGACGGCGTGGCGTTGGCGAGGGCGTGGCTGGCCGACCTCACGGTGGTGCGCAGGGTCGAGAAGGTGCACGTTCCGCGCGCCGACGTCGAGGTGGACATCGACATGGAGAGCTTCGGCGACTCGGGTGCCTACCTGTGGGGTTGCCTGCTCAGCGGCGCGGACATCGGTGTCGAGCCGGGCTATCGGGCGTTCGTGACGTGGGAACCACTGCCCACCGACGACGAGGCGCGGTCGTTCGCGCGGTTCTGGGCCTGGCTCTCGGACGTCCGGGCCAGGGCCGAGGCCGCGGGGCTCACGTTCCGCGCCTACTGCTACAACGCGCTCGCGGAGAACCGCTGGCTCTACGCCTCGGTCGAGCGGTTCGCGGGTGCGGAAGGCGTGCCGACACGGGGGGAGATGCGTCGGTTCGTCGACTCCGACGAATGGGTCGATCTCTTCCGCAGCGTGTCCGATCAGTTCCTGTGCTCGCGGGGCAAGGGTCTCAAGGTGGTGGCCCCGGTGGCGGGGTTCACCTGGCGTGACCCCGAGGCGGGTGGCGAGGCATCGATGCGCTGGTACCGCGACGCGGTGGGTATGGACGGCGGTCCGCCCGACCTGGGGCAGCGCGAGAGGTTGTTGCGGTACAACGAGGACGACGTGCGCGCCACGCGCGCGTTGCGGGTGTGGATGAGCGAGGAGGCCGCGCACGCCGTCCCGTTCATGGGCGAGCTGTAGGGGATCCGAGGCTCACCTCGGCGACATGCGCAGCGCCCCGTCCATGCGGATCACCTCGCCGTTGAGGTAGTCGTGCTCGACGATGTTCACGGCCAGCTGCGCGTACTCGTCCGGGCGGCCCAGCCGCTGGGGGAACGGCACGGACGCCGCGAGACTCTCCCGGAACTCCTCGGTGATCCCGGCCATCATGGGGGTGTCGATGATCCCGGGTGCGATGGTCGTGACGCGGATGCCGTGGGACGCGAGGTCGCGAGCGGCGGGGATCGTCATGCCGGCGACGCCGCCCTTGGACGCGGAGTAGGCGATCTGCCCGATCTGGCCCTCGAAGGCGGCCACCGAGGCGGTGTTGATCACGACACCGCGCTGGCCGCTGTCGTCGACCGGTTCCGTGGTGGCCATCGCCTGCGCGGCCAGGGTCATGACGTTGAAGGTGCCGATCAGGTTGACCTCGACGACCTTGCGGAACAGGTCGAGGTCGTGGGGGCCTTTCTTCGACAGGATGCGGGAGGCGGGGCCGATCCCCGCGCAGTTGACGACCACGCGGAGTGGAGCGCCCGACCCGGTCGCGGCGTCGACTGCGCGCCGCACCTGGTCGGCGTCGGTGACGTCGGCCTCCACGAGGGTGACGCCGTCGGTGGGTTCGGCCTTGGCGATGGACGGTCCGAGATCGGCGGCGAACACCCGGGCTCCCTTCGCGGCCAGTGCCTTCGCTGTCGCGGCGCCGAGGCCGGAGGCGCCACCGGTGACGATGGCCGCGGTGTTGGCGATCTGCATGTTCGCGTCCTTTCTGTGGTCGGGGACTGTCGGGGGTTGTCGCCACAGTGACAGTGGCCATAGGTTAACGGGCGTTCGCGTAGGCCAGAGGGAATGTATGCGAGATGACTGTCGGTTAGTTGTGCGAACGAAGTGATCACCCGTATGGTCTATACCGTGTTTACGTCCAGACCGGAACTCGTCGGGACGCACGGCATGGTCGCCACCACGCACTGGCTGGCTTCGGCCACGGGCATGGCCGTGTTGGAGGACGGTGGGAACGCCTTCGACGCCGCCGTGGCCGCCGGGTTCCTGCTTCAGGTGGCGGAGCCGCACCTCAACGGCCCGGCAGGACAGGTCCCCGCGATCTTCGTGACGGCACGCGACCGCACGCCCCGGGTGCTGTGCGGGCAGGGCCCCTCGCCTGCCGCGGCCACGCCCGCTCACTTCCGTGACCTCGGCCTCGACCTGATCCCCGGTAGTGGACTGCTCGCCGCCACCGTGCCCGGCGCGTGGGACGCGTGGCTGCTGCTCCTGCGTGACCACGGCACCAAGAGCCTTCGCGACGTCCTCAAGTACGCGATCTCCTACGCCTGGAAGGGCGTTCCGGTGGTCGGCCGGATCACCGACACCATCGACGCGGTCTCCGAGTTGTTCGTCCACCACTGGCCCAGCTCGGCCCAGTTGTGGTTGCCGGACGGGGAACCGCCCACACCGGGTTCGCTGCACCGCAACCGTGCACTGGCGCGCACGTGGCAGCGACTGCTCGGCCAGGCGGAAGTCCACGCCGGCCGGGAGGCGCAGATCGACGCCGCCCGCCGTGCCTGGTCGCAGGGGTTCGTGGCCGAGGCCATCGACGAGTTCGGTCGCAGGGCGTTCCGTGACGACTCCGGCCGCGACCACGCGGGACTGCTCACCGGCGACGACCTGGCGTCGTGGGAGGCCACGTACGAGGACGCGGTGATCACCGACTTCGGCGAGTGGAGTCTCGTCAAGTGCGGTGCGTGGACGCAGGGGCCCGTGCTCGCGCAGCAGTTGCGGCTTCTCGAAGGCTTCCGCGACCAGCTTCGCTACGTCGACGGCAGGCCCGACGCGCGCACGGTGCATCTCGCCACGGAGTGCGCGAAGCTCGCGTTCGCCGACCGCGAGGCGCACTACGGTGACACCGACGTCGACCTCGACACGCTCCTGTCGTGGGAGTACGCGGAGAGCAGGCGGGCGTTGATCGGCGACGAGGCCAGCGGGGAACTGCGGCCGGGAGGGACGAACCCGAGGCTGCCCGCGGTGCTCGAACGCACGCGCGGCGAACTGGCGGGCACGGGGGCCATCGGTGAGCCGACCGTGGACGCAGTGGGCCGCACCCGCGGCGACACCGTGCACATCGACGTGGTCGACGCCGAGGGCAACATGATCTCGGCGACGCCTTCGGGCGGCTGGCTCCAGTCGTCGCCGACGATTCCCGAGCTGGGTTTCTGCCTCGACTCCCGCGCACAGATGTTCTGGCTGGAGGAAGGTCTGCCCAACTCGCTGGCGCCACGCAAGCGGCCCAGGATCACGCTGTCGCCGTCGATGGCGCTGCGCCACGGCGAACCCACGATCGCGTTCGGTACGCCCGGCGGTGACCAGCAGGACCAGTGGCAGCTCTGTTTCTGGCTGGCTCACACCGTGGGCGGGCTGAACCTCCAGGAGTCGATCGACTCGCCCGCGTGGCACACGACGGCGTTCCCGAGCTCGTTCTACCCGCGGTCGTGGCGGCCGAAGGAGCTCGTGGTGGAGTCGCGCATGGGCGAGGACACGATCCGGGAACTCCGCGAGCGGGGTCACGACGTGGTGGACGCGGGGCCGTGGGCGCTGGGCAGGCTGTCGGCGGTCTCGCGCGACGCGGCGTCCGGCATCCTGAGGGCCGCGGCGAACCCGAGGGGCATGCAGGGCTACGCCGTCGGACGCTGAGACGCGTTCAGGCGGTGGGATCCTCGGCGATCACCCAGTACTCGGCGAACCGGTCGCCGTCCACACGCAGCAGGTCGTGGCCGTGGAAGGTCACCGGCTCCCCCTCGTAGCGACCCCTGCCGCGCCAGCGGGCGGCGACCAGCTCCCCGTGGGGCACGGGGCCCACCACGAGCTCGAACACGCTGCCCTCGACCAGCCGCCTGCCCTGGCGCACGATGTCGGCGAGCTGGTCCGGGCCCTGGGCGAGTCGCGGCTGCTTCGGCCAGTGGCCCACGAAGTCGTCGGTCACGATGGTCCTGGCAGTCTCCCCGAGTCGGTCGAGCTCGCCGTTCCAGAGCTCAGCCAGCCACCGGTGGTAGAGAGTCGTCACGTCCATGGGGCCATCCTGCCGTCGGACACCGACATCTCGCGCTCCTCGGCGAGTGCTCCCTCTCCCGAGGGAGGAGGACACCACCTGCGAGAGGACCGCGAACGGTACCGAAGCGGAAGGCTTCGGAAGCATGAATCCGAACTCCTCGCCAGGACCCCACCGGCTACGGCCGGTCTTCGGCTACGTCGCGGTGGTCGGCATCCTGCCGTACCTGCTGTTGAAGCTCGCGTGGATCGCCGGTGTCGAGATCGGCGTGACCGAGCCGGGCCTGATGACCACGGCCGTGATGCGCGCGGCCAACGCCTTCACGGCGGCCATGGAGCTCGTCGCGATCGTGGTGGTGCTGACCCTGACCCACCGCTGGGGCCTGCGGGTACCCGCGGGGCTCGTCGTGTTCCCGATGTGGGTGGGCACGGGCCTGCTCGTCCCGATCGTCGTCTCGTTCCCCGCCATCGGCGCCGACTTCCTCATGGTGGGCTCGACCAACGAGGGGTTGGCCGACTGGGTCACGCCAGTGGTCTATACCAGCTTCGCGTGGCAAGGGACCGTGCTGGTCGCCGCGTTCGCGTTGTACGCGCGGGTGCGCTGGCCACAGGCGTTCAGTGGCGCGGCAGGCTCTCGCGGAGTGGGACCGATCGGTGTCACGGGCGCGGTGCTGGCGTTTGCTGTCGCGGTCGCGGAGTTCCGGGACGTGTTCGCGGGTGGACTGAGGCTCGCCAACACGGTCCTCGGCGTCGTCGAGGCACTCGCCGCTCTGAGCGCCGTTGTGGCCGTTGCGCTGCTGGGCGCGCGAGGCCCTCACCGGGCCGTGACGGTACTGCTGTGGACGGGTTCGGCGACGCTGTTCGCGTCGGGGTTCTGGTCGCTGTTCGGATGGCTGGCCATGTCGGATGAGGTCCACCCGCTGGGCTGGCTCCTGGCGGCGACCGGATGTCTTGCCGGGCTGCTGCTGGCGTTCACGTTCTTCTCACGCGTGGCGGTTCCGGGTCGGGACCACTCCGTGCCGGGTGTCCGACCCGTGCCGCACACACCGTGAGGAACGCCGCGAACACCGCGGCGAGCGAAACCGGCACCGCGGCCGGGCGGGGAGGACCGGGGTGCGTTGCCCGACGGTCCTCCCCGTCCGATGCCCGTCAGGGTTGCGTGTACGTCGGCGGAGCGTGGTTGATCTGCTCGTCGAGGAGCTCGGTGAACACGGGTTCGATGTTCTTCCGGCCCTCGCCGAAGACGTCGAGGATGACCACCCTGTCGTACAGGACGTAGACGCCTCGGAGAACGCTGTCCTTGTCGGCACCCGCGCCGAAGACCTGCACACCCTGCATCGAGAGCTCGCGCACCGCGGGGATGCCGCCCTCCTGCTGGGCCACGCCGTACTCGTTGGCGACCGCGACGGCTTCCTCCTCACTACCGACCTCGATGGCGTACAGGCCGATGGTGATCTCGTCGTCCGTGGTGGTCTTCAGCAGACCGTCGCCCATGTCGGCGTCGCCCAACGCCTCCACCACGGTCTCCGGCAGCATGTCGCCGTTGCTCTCGAGGAACTCGTAGTCGAAGGAGCCACCACCGGCACGCTCCTCACCCGGCGGATCGACGAGCGCCGCGTCGTTGTCCGCCGGCTCCTCCTTCGGGGGAGGCGGCTTGGGCAGCGGAGTGCTCGTGGGTGAGGGAGGCGGAGGCGGCTGCTGCTGTGACTGCTGGGGACCGTTCTGCGGGCCCGCCGTGTTCTCCCCGCCGCCTGCGATGAACAGGAAGTACACCGCCACGCCGATACCGGCCACCAGCAGGACCGCGACCACGGAGAGGAGTACCTTGCGGCTCTTGCCGGAGGACTTCGGTTCGTCGAACGACTCGGGTCCCTGACTGACACCCCACTCCGGGCTGCCCTGGGGCGTCAGCGGTGGGAAGTCCCCACCGCCCCACGGCGGTGACGAGTCCTCCGGGGCGGCGTTCCACGGCTGGTTCTGCGGCTGGGCGAACCCGCCGGGCGGCGACGCGGCCGGCTGCTGGAAGCCACCTGCGGGCGAGGCGGGCTGCTGCCCCGGCTGGGGCTGCTGGAACCCGGCCGGCGGGGACCCGGGATAGGCCTGCCCGGGCTGTTGCTGTTGCTGCATCTGCCAGTGCGACACCGCCTGGGTGCGTTCGGCACCCACGTCGCCGGGCGAGACGACCTGGGTCGCCTCGACGCCGGGTTGCTGCGGTTGTCCCTGCGGGGGCTGCTGTCCCGGTTGCGACTGCTGAGCGCCTGACAGCGGTGCGATGATCTGTGTCGCGTCCACGTTGCTCTGCTCGGGTGCCTCTGCCTGGTCGGGCGAACTCACCGCTGACGACAGGATCTGGTCACGACGGGAGCGGTACTCGTCCGCGGACAGGTTGCCGGACGCGAGACTCTCGTCCAGCTTGCGTAGCTCTTCCTGCCAGGTCACCCCCGGCCCCCCTTCGGGACTTGTCGTCTACAACGAACCTCGTGCGCACTCGATCAGCCGCGCCAGCACGTAACTTACTGTGTGACGTCCCGAGTGAGGTAGGCAGATCACGCGTTACCCCAGCTGACACCGGGTTGTTATCTGGGGTTGTCCGCCAGGGCCCGTGCGATGGCGTCGATCACATCGTCGCGCAGCAGCGAACTGCCGCCGTGCGCGACGATGCGTTCCACGAACTCGAACACCACGACGTCCCGGTCACCGAGCAGCTTCGCGATGTCCTCCGGGGAGCCCTGGGCCACGGTGTCGGAGTGTGCGATGAGGAGGTCGCGGTTCGTCGCCGCGAGGAACGGTGAGGCGAACTGCGTGAAAGAGTCGGCGACGACCCCGACGTTGCCGTTGTAGACACCGGTCGCCGGGTCGCCGAACTGTTGCGTGCGCAGCGGGGTCTTGAAGTCGCTCGCGATGTAGCGGGTCCGGTCGTCCGCTCCGTCCGGGGCGAGCGTGTACTCGCGCAGCTCCCACTCCTCGGACCTGCCGAGCAGTCGGGGGAGGTCGGCGGGCCAGGTCCGGAGTTTGCTCGCCTCCACCTGCCAGGTACGGGTGATGCCGGGGCTGATCTGCTCCGCCACCGCGTACGTCATGGTGAGGCCGCCCGCGAAGTTCCAGTGACTGTCGACGGTGGGGTAGACGTCTGTGCCGAGCTGCGTGGCCGTCTGGCGAAGTGGCTCCCGGAGGTCGATGGCGCCCGCCTCGGTGGGAACGCGTTCCCAGAACTCACGACTCCTGGCGGCGGCGCAGTCCTTCCCGACATAGTCGTCGGGAAGGTACTGCGGCAGCATCGTGGTCTTGTTCGGGGCGATGACCAGGACGAACTTCCGCCCCGAGGATTCCACGGCGGCACGGAGTTTGTTGAACGCCGCCACGGTCCGGCCGACGTCCATGACCGGGAAGCACTTGCTGGCGACGTCCTCGCCGAGGAAGAGCCAGTCGTCCTTGCCCGAGATCACTCGGGGATACAGCTTGCGGGGCACCACCTGCTTGGACTCCGGCTGGTCCGGCTGGACTCCGACGGTGCCGGACCGCGCGCCCGACTGGGTTCCGGGCGGATCGCCGAACAGTCCCGTTCCGACGGCGTCCGCCACCTCCACTCCGGCCTCCCGCAACGGCAGGTGGTCGGTGGCCCACGGCGACAGCTCCGTGAAGAAGCTCCAGCCGTCGGCCAGGCTGGGGAAGTCGTTCAGTTTCCGGTTCTCGAACGGCTCGGCGCGGACCCCGAGCACGAAGGCCAGGGCCGGGGCGAGGAAGAAGGCGATGGCGCAGACCAGGGCGGTGCGTTGCCTCGCACTGTGCCGGGGCCGGTAGAGGTTGTGTTCCTGCGGCAACCACGACTCGGGCGTCGGTGGAAGGGCAGGCCCGTTGCGCGGGTGTGGCGGGATGCCGGAGAGCACGCGCCGTATCGTAGCCGCCGGCCACGGTGTGGGAGGGCCGATCACGATGATCGGCGGGCACGGGAGTGGAGTAGGCGATGTCCGGACACGGTGCTGACTACGCGGAACGGCTCGCTGCCGAGCGGGACAACTTCTCCGACCAGGAGGACGTCCACGGCGATCTTCCTCCCTCGGCCCACCGGTGGGCGGCCCGCCACATGGTGCCGAAACTGCACGAACTGGGTGTGGAGAGCATCGGTTCGCTGATCGTGGACGAGATCCGCGCCCGCGCCCGCGAGGCCGCGGAACACGGACGGGACGCGGTGGTGCTGTCCCTCGGCAGTGGCAACGGTGACCAGGAACTCGGCTGGTTGAGCGCGCTCGCGGACGACGGCGTCGACAACGTGCGGGTACGGCTTCTGGAGATCAACCACGACATGCAGCGGCGGGCGGCCGAGGCCGCGGGGCGACTCGGTTTCGCCGACCGGGTCGAACACCTCGAGACCGACTTCAACACGTGGAAGGCCGACACCGAGTACGACGTCGTGGTGGCGTTCCAGGTACTGCACCACGTGCTCGACCTCGAACACCTCTACGGGCAGGTCGCCGAGGGACTGCGGTCCGACGGTGTGCTGGTGGTGCACGACATGATCGGACGCAACGGGCATCGCCGCTGGCCCGAGGCGCTGGAGGTGATCGAACGCATCTGGGCGACGCTGCCGCCCGAGCTGCGTCGCAACTCCGTCACCGGGATGATCGACGAACGGTTCGACGACATCGACTGTGCCGTCGACGGCTTCGAGGGCATCCGCTCGCAGGACGTGCTCCCGGTGTTGCTGGAGTACCTGCACCCGAGCGTCTTCCTGACGTTCGGCAACGTGATCGACCCGTTCGTTGACCGCGTCTACGGGCACAACTTCGACATGGAGAACGAGCGGCACCGTGCTCTCATCGACGACATCGGTGTGCTCGACGACAGCCTCATCGACCTGGGCGTGGTCACACCGACCCGGCTGACGGCCCTGTTCCACCCACGTCCGCAACCGCTGCGCGCGTACCGGGACCGCACTCCAGAACGGTCGGTGCGCCGCACCGACGTCGTGGACCCGGCGGGCCGGGTGTCCTTCCATCCCGCGGCGTCCGACCCGCACCGGCTCGTACGGGGTTCCGGTCTCGCCGTGGGCCGGTGCAACGGCGTTCTGCACGACCGGTGGGTCGGCAGGACGGCGACCATCCCGCTGCGCACCACGGCGGAGGTGGACACGGTCGAGCTGGAGTTCTGGTTGCCGGAGTGGATGCCGGAGCGGGGAACGCTCACCGTGTCCCTCGACGGGCACCAGGTGGCGGCGGTGCCGGTCGAACACGGGCTGCTGCACCGGTCGGTCGAGGTCGCGCTTCCCGCGCACGTGACGGCGGAGTTGACGTTGAGCGCCGACTGGTGGGTCAACCCGCACGCCGCGGGGCTCGGTGAGGACCGCAGGACGTTGTCGTACGTCCTGAACGGTGTCACCGTGCGGAAAAGCGGAACCTGACGGCGTGGGGTCCCGGTGAGCCGATAACCTCCCCGGCATGGCTGGCGAGGCTGTGGGCGGTTCGGGAGTCGGGGACGGCCGACTCATCGAGTGGACCGGGGAACGGTGTGTTCCGTGGGTCCACGACTACCAGGTCATCTACGAGCACTACCACCGTTACGCGTTCGCCCTGCGGTTCGCGGCGGGCAAGCGGGTGCTCGACCTGGCCAGCGGTGAGGGCTACGGCAGCGCCATGCTCGCCACGACAGCCGCCGAGGTCGTCGGTCTGGACATCGACGAGGCGACCGTCGCGCACGCGAGCGCGACCTACCCGCTCGGCAACCTGCGGTTCACCGTCGGCTCGATCACCGATCCCGAGGTGCTGGCCGACGAGGAGCCGTTCGACGTCGTCACCTGCTTCGAGGCTGTGGAACACGTCGCCGAGCAGGACGAGCTGATGCGACTCGTGCGGGCGCGGCTGGCCCCCGACGGTGTGTTGCTGTGCAGCACCCCGGACGTCGCGGTCTACACCCACGACCACGGCAACGAGAACCCGTACCACGTCAAGGAACTGACCCGAGACGGCTTCCGGCAACTGCTCGCGGGCACCTTCGAGCACGTGACGCTGCTTCGGCAGAACGTGGCCGTGGGTTCCCTGGTGCACGACGGTCCCGAGCGGGGCGACGTGGAGACCCACACGCTGAACGGCACACCGGGGCAGGGATGGAGCGTGTCGCCCGGGGCCCCGCACACGTACCTGCTCGGCGTCGCCTCCGCCGTCCCCGTCGAGGTGCCGCGGGCCTCGGTGCTCACGGACCCGGACCTCACGCTCGTGGCGCACAGCCGCTCCGACGAGATCGCGGAGCTGACGGCGGCCGTGTCCACCCTGCGCGCGAGCCTCGAACACGCCGAGAACAACCTTCGTGGCGAACAGGCGGAGTCGCGGCGGCGCGCCGACGAACGGGACGCCGCGCTCGCCAGGGCAGCCGACGCCGAACGCAGGCACGCCGAGGCCGTCGGCGAGAACACCGATCTGCGCGAACGACTCGCCCGCCATGCGAAGCGGTTGGCCTGGCTGTCCGACCACACCGGTGAACTGCGCCGCACGGTCGGGGCGCTCGCGGCCGAGAACGCCAAGCTGAAGGCCGAGCAGTCGGCACTCGCACAGCGGTTGATCAGTCGCTACCGCAGCACCGTCGAGCGCGTCGCCCCGCGGGGTACCCGCCTCCGCGACGCCTACGAGAGCGCGTTGGGCAGGCCGAAGGGCGTGCTGCCCACCCCGGTCGAGGACACCTCGCCGGTCGGGGTCACCACCAGCGTCGATCCCATCGTCAGTGTCGTCGTCCCCGTGTACGGCAACTGGTCCTACACGCGGCGCTGCCTCGCCTCCATCGAGGCGAACCTGCCGGACACCCCGTTCGAGGTGATCGTCGTGGACGACGCCTCGCCCGACGGTTCCGCCGACCTCGTCGCGCGGTGTCCCGGTGTGCGGTTGGTGCGGGCCGAACGCAACCAGGGTTTCGTGCACTCGTGCAACCTCGGCGCGCGGCACGCGGGCGGCGAGTTCGTCCTGTTCCTCAACAACGACACCGAGGTCCACGAAGGCTGGCTCGACTCGCTGGTGTCGGCCTTCGAGAAACACCGGGACATCGGGCTCGCGGGGTCCAAACTGGTCTACCCGGACGGCACCCTCCAGGAGTGCGGCGGAATCATCTGGGCCGACGGCACGGGCTGGAACTACGGCCGGGGGGACAACCCGCACGAACCGCGGTACGCGACCCTGCGCGACGTGGACTACTGCTCCGGCGCCGCCGTCATGGTGCGCAAGAGCCTGTTCGACTCCCTCGGCGGTTTCGACACCCGTTACGCGCCCGCCTACTACGAGGACACCGACCTCGCCTTCGCGGTCAGGGCCGCCGGCTACCGCACGGTGGTGCAGCCGGAGTCGGTGGTCACGCACCACGAGGGGATCTCGAACGGCACGGACGTCTCCTCGGGCGTCAAGCGCCACCAGGAGTTGAACCGCGCCGTCTTCGTCGAGAAGTGGGCCGACGCGCTCGCCCACCACCGCCCCGAGGCGAGCCCGCGGAACCTGTGGCTCGGCCGCAACCGCACCTCGCGGGGTCACGGTGGCGGCATCGTGCTGGTCGCCGACCACCAGGTGCCGCGCACCGACGAGGACTCCGGCTCGGTGCGGATGTCGCGCATCCTCGACCTGCTGGTCGGACTCGACCAGCGGGTGGTGTTCTTCCCCATGAACGGCGCGCTCCCGGAGCGCTACACCTCCGCGCTGTACCAGGCCGGGGTCACCGTGGTCGCCGATGCGGGACAGCGGCAGGAGTTCCTGCGCGAGGCCGGTACCGAGCTGCGTCTCGCGGTGCTGTCGCGTCCTCAGGTGGCCTGGCAACTGCTGGAGCAGGTCAGGCAGTACGCGCCCGACTGTGTGGTGGCCTACGACACCGTCGACCTCCACTTCGTACGCCTGGGAAGGCAGGCGGAGCTGGCGAAGGAACTCGGTGACGAACCCGAGTACGTCTCCCTGTCCCGGCGTGCGGAGGCGTTGCGGGAACTCGAACTCGGCCTCACCCGCGCCAGCGACGTGACGTTGACGGTGTCGGACGACGAGCGGCGGGTTCTGGCGGAACTCGTACCGTCCGCACGGGTGAAGGTCCTGTCGAACATCCACAGCGCGTCCCCCGCTCCCACTTTCCCCGACGGGCGTCGGGACGTGCTCTTCGTGGGTGGCTTCGACCACGTGCCGAACCGGGACGCGGCGCGCTGGCTGGCCGAGGAGATCATGCCCTTGGTGAGGAGGGAGCACCCCGCTGCGGTGGCGCACATCGTGGGCAGCAAACCGCCGAGGGAGGTGCTCGATCTGGAACGCGACGGTGTCGTGGTGCACGGCTGGGTCGAGGACCTGGCGGTGAAGTACCGCGAGGCGCGCGTGGTCGTCGCGCCGCTGCGGTTCGGTGCGGGTGTGAAGGGAAAGGTCGGCGAGGCGTTGTCGCACGGTGTGCCCGTGGTCGGCACCACGCTGGCGCTCGAGGGTATGGACCTGCGCGACGGTGAGAGCGCGATCGTCGGTGACACGGCCGAGCAACTGGCGCGTGGCATCTCCTCCGTGCTCACCGACGACGGGCTGTGGACGAGGTTGGCCCGAGCCGGGAGGACGGCCGTGGAGGCCGGGTTCGGCCCTGACGTGGCGAGGAGCACCCTGTCCGAGCTGCTGACGGGCGCGGACCCGGTGGACTGAGGCTTCGGCTCCCGGCGGCGGCAGCCGTTCCCCACACGGGGCGGGGCCCTCTCACGAGGGCGGGAGCGCCCGGTTCAGGGTCGCCACAGCCTCGTTCGTGAGCGAGGTGAGCCGATCGGTGTCGGCGGGCGTGCGCTGCGACACCCACAGGTTCACCGCCACGTTGTCCGAGGTGTACCAGGTGCCGCGCAGTCTGTGGTCGCCGAGCACTCCGGTGAGGCCGCCCTCGTAGCCTTCCACGCTCGTGAACCCGGCGCTCACCGTCAGGGCGCTCAGCTCGTCGGTGAGCGAGGCGGCGCGCTCGGCGTCCGGCGTGGGTATGACGAGCAGGAAGTAGCCGGTGTCGCCGTCGGTGGACGCCCGGTGAATGACCTCGTTGACTCCGTGGTCGGCGAGAATGCGGGCCGAGTGGTCGGGGTAGAGGCCGAGGTCCACGCCCTTGTCCACGGCGAGCGTGGAGTCGTTGGCGCTGGGTTGACCGGGCAGGGCCGGGATGCGGTCCTCCAGCGTCGGCTGGTGTGCGCTCGCCGCGGCGTCCTCCGCCGGTGCCGGGTTCCCGGCCGCCGCGGGCGGTGGGTCGGACCGGTCCTGCCCCAGCCACCACGCACCGCCGATCACGGCGCCGAGCGCGACGAACACCGCGCCGGAGATCGCGACCCAGGTGAGCCCGGATCGGCGGGGGCCCGCGCCGCTCCCCGTGTGCGCTCGTTCCCCGGCAGCCGGAAGTCCGGGGGGAGGCACCGAGAAATCGGGTCTGCGGATGAGCTCCGTGGGGCGTTGGTCGGCGGGACTGGGCGCCGTGGTGGGTCGTGTCGTCGACAGCAGTGCGGCTGTGGCCGAGCTCGGGCCCGAGCTCTCGGGTGGGGCGGCGTCGGTGGTCTGAGGAACGGCTTCGGCCCCGGCGGGGTTGGCGGTCCGCCACTGAGGGGCCTCTTCCGGGGTACCGGGCGTGGTCGGTGCCGTGGCTTCCGTCGCGTTCGGTGCGGGCACGTCGTCGGGAGTGCGGGAGGAGGCCGCACCCGCGAACGGCACCAGGGGCGCACCGGACACCTCGGCG
Organism: Saccharomonospora cyanea NA-134; assembly: GCF_000244975.1. NCBI lineage: Bacteria > Bacillati > Actinomycetota > Actinomycetes > Pseudonocardiales > Pseudonocardiaceae > Saccharomonospora > Saccharomonospora cyanea. The sequence goes on from NZ_CM001440.1 coordinate 103,391, forward strand.
AGGATGTCCTCACGGCGGCGCCGGTGTTCGCCGCTGCTGATGGTGCCCGCGGCCAGTTCGGCGTCGAGACGACGCAACTCTTCCTGCCAAGACATCGTCAACCCCCTGAGCCTGTGCGGCTGCTACACCATAGTTCGCCACCCGTTCGCGTGACATTCTGGCGGTAGAATCGACGACATGGTGTTGTTCGGTCGAAGCAAGACGCAGCTGGTGTCCCCTGACGAGGCTCTGCCGGGGCGGGCGGAGGCGCTTGTGACGCCCGACTTCCACGCGGTGTTCGGTGACCGGCGGATCAAGCCGCCGTTTCCCGAGGGCATGAGCACGGCGGTGTTCGGTCTCGGCTGCTTCTGGGGTGCCGAACGGCTCTTCTGGCAGACGCCGGGCGTGTACTCCACGGCCGTGGGATACGCGGGGGGCCACACGCCCAACCCGACGTACGAGGAGGTCTGCACGAGCCGCACCGGACACGCCGAGGTGGTGCTGGTCGTCTTCGACCCCGCGCAGGTGTCGTACGAGTCTCTGCTGAAGGTGTTCTGGGAGGGACACGACCCGACGCAGGGCATGCGGCAGGGCAACGACATCGGGACGCAGTACCGGTCGGCCGTCTACTACGTCGACGACCGGCAGCGGGAGATCGCCGAGGCGTCGCGCGAGTCGTTCCAGAAGGCGTTGAGGGCCGCCGGCCACGGAGAGATCACCACGGAGTTCGCGCCGTTGCGCGAGTTCTACTACGCCGAGGACTACCACCAGCAGTACCTGTACAAGGTGCCGAACGGCTACTGCGGTCTCGGTGGCACGGGCGTGTCCTGCCCGGTGGGGATCGCCTCGGCCGGGTGACCGCAGCTCACGCAGCGTACGAAAAAGGGCGGTGGCCGGAAGGCCCCGCCCTTTTCTTCGGGAGAGCGGACGACGGGACTCGAACCCGCGACCCTCACCTTGGCAAGGTGATGCGCTACCAACTGCGCTACGTCCGCGTGCCCCGGGTTTCTCAACCCGTGCGAAAGCCAGTGTATACCCACCCGTTGCGTCACTCGACAGCGGGTCGTTTGGTCACGCCATGGAAACTGACGGGTGCGGGTGCCCGAATGACTCCGTATGGTGTTCAAAGTTCAACCGAAAGGGCTACGGCCCGGAGGGGGTGCCTGGCTGAATGTCGAACGAATCGGGCTCCGCATCCGACCAGCCGGGTCTCGTCGAACGTATCCGTCTCGGAGACGACGCTGCTTTCGGTGAGCTCTTCCAGGCGCACGAGACCGCCGTGCGCAGGTTGGCCCGTCGGCTGGTGTCCGACGCCTCCGATGCCGAGGACATCACGGCGGAGACGTTCTTCCGCGTCTTCCAGGCCATCCGCAGGGGCAACGGTCCCCGGGACAACGTGCGCGCCTACCTGTTGACCGTGGCTCGCCGGGTGTCGTGGGAGTGGCAGGCGGCGCGCCGCGAGGTTCCCGTGACGGACGACGAGCTCGTGGCACGGGCGGGGGCGGGCTCCGACTCGCAGAGTCGCACCGCCGAGTCGACCCTGGTCGTCCGCGCGTTCACCAGTCTGCCCGAGCGATGGCGGACCGTGTTGTGGCACACGGAGGTGGAGGGTGAGCAGCCCGCCGTCGTCGCTCCGCACTTCGGCCTCAGCGCGAACGCCACCGCCGCGCTGGCCCGGCGCGCCAGGATCGGTCTGCGCGCCGCTTACCTGCAGGCCCACCTGGCCACCGACCGTTCCTCGGCGGGCTGCCGTCGGGTGGTGTGCAAGCTCGGCGGCTACACGGCGGGCAGCGTGACGGGAGCCGAGGCACACAAGATCAGCGACCATCTGAGCACGTGTGCGTCGTGCCGGTCGACACACGACGAGTTGCTGCGGGTTTCGTCGTCGCTGCGGGCGCACGCGGGTGCGATCCTGGCCCTGGTGCCTCTCTCGGGGCTCGCCCTGGCCGGTTCCGGGGCGTACGCCGGTGCGGGTGTGGCCGTCGCCGCGAGCGGTTCGGCCACGGTGAGTGGTGTCGCGGCGGGCAGTGGGACGGGAGCCGGGGCGGCGATCACCACGGCCTTCGGCGGAAGCAAACTCGGGCTCACGTTCGCGTCCGCGGCGGCGGTCGTGGGGGTGTCGGGTGCCCCGATGCTCGACGACATCGACAGCCGGCGCGCGCAGGCCTCCATGCCGGGCGGGGAGGTGGTGGTGGCACCGTCGAGCGCCACGGACGACGGACGATGGTCGCGCGGCGGCCTCGACGCGGCCGTCGGCCACCCCGTGAAAGGTCGCGACGGCACCGGCTCGACCACGTTGCCCGCCGAGTCCGCCGAGTCCGCGGCCGGTCCGCAGGGCCCCACAGACTTCACCCTGCCCGCCGAGACCGAGTTCGTGGCGGACTCCGGTTCCCCCGGCGCCTTGCCCGGTGGACCGGCCGCGGACGGCGCGGTGCCGGAGGGGGACGTTCCGTCGCGTGGCCCCGGTTTCTCCGACGAGACGCGGCAGGGCTCTGGTGGAGGACCCCGCGACGACGCGGGTGCCGGGGCGGGTGGGAGCTCGGCGACCGAGCCGACGCGGCGGCCGAAGGTGGACCCGCCCGCCCACGACAGCAGGCCGTCGGACACGACGGGAACGCCGCCGTGGGCGGGGCCGAAGGACCGCCCTGAAGGCGGCCCCCAGGACGACACCGGCCCGCGCCGGCCGGGACGAGAACGGACGGGTGCCGACCTCTCGGAACAAGTCCGCCCACTCGGGGGCACCGCGGGCTTTCCGAGGCCGTGACGATCACGGTAACGTTGCGGTGACGATCTGCACGGACCGGGCTAGCGGAGGAAGCGATGAACCGGCTTGTCCAGGGATCCGACGGCCGGGACTGGGTCATCCGTGCGCAGATGGAGTGGCGCAAACCCGCCACCGCCGACGACTTCGAGCACGACGTCGCCGCCAACTACGCCCCCGGTGTCGCGATGATGGGTGTGGCGATCGCGCTGGGCGTCGTCCTGCTCGTGTGGATGCCCGAGGACGTCGTGGTGCCCGAGTGGGTGCCCCTCGCGTTGTTGCTGGTGTTGTTGTTCTTCCCGCTGCGGTGGGTGCTGCGCAGGCCGTGGACCGTGGTAGCCGAGACGGAGGGCGACGCCACGGGTGAGAAGCCGTCCGAGCGTTGGGTCGGCACGGTCATCGGCATCTTCAACGTCAGGGGCGAGGTCACGCGCATCGCCAAGTCCATCCACAAGCACGACCTGCCCGACTTCGACGGGCCACTGCATCCGGTCGAGTAGCCGTGCCCGAGTCGCCCGAGGTCGAAGCGCTGGCGTTCTTCCTCAGGGAGAACGCGGTGGGCCGCGCGGTGACGAGAATCGACGTGGCGTCGCCGACCGTCCTCAAGACCGTGAGCCCGGCCTGGACGGAGCTGCACGGTGCGACGGTGACGGGCGCCGGTCGACACGGCAAGTACCTCGACGTCGACTGCGACGGCCTCCACCTCGTCGTCCACCTGGCCAGGGCCGGGTGGCTGCGTTGGTCCGACGCGTTGTCGCAGGCCCCACCCCGGCCGGGACGCGGCCCCGTCGCTCTGCGGGTGCGACTGTCAGGCGAGGCCGACCGTGGCGGTGAGCCGGGCACGGCGCCGGGTTTCGATCTGACGGAGGCCGGGACGAAGAAGGGCCTCGCGGTGTGGCTCGTCCGGGCTCCCGGCGAGGTGCCGGGCATCGCGAGACTCGGTCCCGACGCCATGGACGTCGATCGTGACGGCTGGGAACGCCTCCTGCACGGCAGCAGCGTGAGGTTGAAGACGGCGCTGGTGGACCAGTCGCTCGTCGCGGGGATCGGCAACGCGTACTCCGACGAGATCCTGCACGCCGCGCGCCTGTCCCCGTACGTGACGGCGGGGAAGCTGTCCGACGAGGCGCTGGACCGGCTCTCCGACGCCGTGCGCGACGTCCTCACGAGCGCGGTGGACCGGTCGGTGGGGCGGAAGGCCGCGCGGCTGAAGGGTGAGAAACGTTCGGGACTGCGGGTGCACGGGCGCACCGGACTGCCGTGCCCGGTGTGCGGTGACACGGTGCGTGAGGTGTCGTTCGCCGACCGCGCGTTCCAGTACTGTCCGACGTGTCAGACCGGTGGGAAGCCACTCGCCGACCGCCGGTTGTCCCGTTTGCTGAAGTAACTGTTTCGCGTATGAAAGTGACCCGCTGTGTTCGCCGAGAGCAAAAGGTAGCTGATCGAGTACGGAAGGTACGCGGTCAGATCTTGCACGTCACCGTGTGAAAGCAGAGCATGGACGTTGTGTCAAGTGTATTGACCACGCAGACCGTCGTGGCCTTCGGGCTGGGGGCCTGCCTCGTCGGGCTGGTCACCGTCCTCGTCGTCGTCATCAGACGCCGCAATGCGGGCGGAGCCGTCGACGAGACCGTCCTCGACGCCGTTCGGTTCATGTCGGACTCGCAACTCGAACTGCGGCGGGGCCTGGACCAGGATGCCGCGGACAAGATCACGTCTCGGTTGCTGAGGCTGCTGAGGTGCGTCGCGATCGGGATCACCGACCGCGACGGCTCGTTGCTGTCGTGGGACGGTGAGGCCAACGACCACTACTTCGACCTCGTCGACCCCATCGGCGCGGCGATCCGCAAGAAGCGGCACGAGATCATCTCCCACAACAGGGTGCCGTGCAACCACAAGAGCACGTGCCGGATGCGCACCGCCGTGATCGTGCCGCTCCTCATCGAGGACACAGTCGAGGCCGTCCTCATCGTGGTGGGTCGCACGCGGGGCAGGCACATCGCGAAGATGGCGGACGTCGCCTCCAAGATCGTCCTGAATCCCCTGGAGGCCGCACGCCTGGAGAAGGCCCGTCACGAACTCCAGCGGGCGGAGATCAAGGCGCTGCGGGCGCAGATCTCCCCGCACTTCGTCTACAACGCGCTCAACACCATCTCGTCGCTGATCCGGACCGATCCGGAGGAGGCGCGTGAGCTGTTGCAGGACTTCGCCGACTTCACGCGGTACTGCTTCCGGGTCGAGGGCACCTACACCACCCTCTCCGACGAGCTGCGCAACATCGACCGCTACCTGACCATCGAGGGCGCACGCTACGGCAGCAGACTCAACGTCCGGCTCAAGATCGCCCCCGAGGTCCAGTCGGTGGTGGTGCCGTTCCTGCTGATCCAGCCGTTGGTGGAGAACGCCGTGAAGCACGGCATCTCGAAGAAGCCGAGCGGCGGCACGGTCACCGTGGTGGCCCAGGACGTCGGCACGGAGGCCGAGATCAGTGTCGAGGACGACGGCGTGGGCATGGACCCCGCGCGGTTGGAGGACATGCGCAACTCCCGCGGCAGCGCGCACATCGGTCTCGCAGGCATCAACCACCGGATGAAGCAGGTGTACCACGACCGGTACTCGCTCATGGTGGAGACGGCCGTGGGCGCGGGCATGAAGGTCACCATGCGGGTGCCGAAGTTCGTCAGGGCGGTGCGCCCCGACATGCCGGGGTACGGTGAACTCGCTCCCGCCCGCCGAGAGCTCTCCCCGTCGAGGCCCGGCGCCGCGCTCGGCTCGTGATCGACTACCTGCCACGGCCCGCCCCACGTCAGTACGCTGGTCGTCATGAGCCGCAAGGACACTCTGGTCTCCCGCATTCCCAAGCTCGGTGAGCGTGTCGAGCGCAAGGACGTCGTCTCCGTCATCAAGCTTCACGGCGTGATCACGCCGCAGGCCTCGCCGCTGGCCGCGCGTGGCGTCATCAACCTCGCCGCGATGGAGTCGGCGTTGAAGCGCGCGTTCGCCCCCGAGCGGCTGAAGGCCGTCGCGCTGCAGATCAACTCGCCCGGTGGTGCGCCGACGCAGTCGGGCCTCGTGGCCGAGCGCATCCGGAAGCTGGCCGACTCCAAGGGCGTGCCGGTGATCGCGTTCGCCGAGGACGTGGCGGCCTCCGGTGGTTACTGGCTGGCGTGCGCGGCCGACGAGATCTACGCCCACCGGACGTCGATGGTGGGCTCCATCGGCGTGATCTCGGGTTCGTTCGGCTTCGCCGGGCTGCTCGAACGCTTCGGCATCGAGCGCAGGCTCTACACGGCAGGGGAGAACAAGTCGCGGCTCGACCCGTTCAGCCCGGAGAAACCCGAGGACGTGGAGTGGCTGCGCAAGCTGCACACGCAGTTGCACGACATGTTCGTGGAGTGGGTGAAACAGCGGCGCGGCGACCGGCTCAGCGACTCGGAGGACCTGTTCTCCGGCGACATCTGGCTCGGTTCCAAGGCGCTGGAGCTCGGCTTGGTCGACGGCCTCGGCAACCTTCGTGAGGTGCTGGAGGAGCGTTACCCCGACGCCGAGATCGCGGTGGCCGAGCCGAAGAAGCCGCTGCTCGCCAGGCTGGGAGTGGCCTCCCCCGCCGCCGCTGTGCTGGACGCGGTGCAACACCGAGCGATATGGTCTCGCTTCGGTCTGTGATCGATGCTCTCTACTCTGGGGTGAACGGGCGGCGTTCGATTCGCCCGGCAGCGTAGTGGACATCGACCCTTGCAAGCGGCAGGATGCGTTTCACTGTGAGTGCTCCCCACGACACACCGAAGCTGCTCGTCTTGGCCGTTGACGACGAGCCGCACGGCCTTGCTCAGCTGAAGCACTGTCTCGAGGCGAACGTGCACGTCGGCCGGGTGCTTCCCGCCGTCGACGCGTCCGAGGCGCTACGGCTCCTCGGTTCGGACGACGATCTCATCCGGGCGCGCAAGCAACGCGGGTTGCCGCCGGTGGACGCGGTGTTCGCCGACATCAACATGCCCGGGCTCTCCGGCATGGAGATGTCGCGCGTGTTCGCTTCGCTGAACCCGGCTCCCGTGCTGGTGTTCGTCACCGGGCACGCCGAGGAGGCGGTGGAGGCGTTCGACCTCGGTGCGGTCGACTACGTGCTCAAGCCGGCCCGGCAGGAGCGTATCGACAAGGCGGTGGCGAGGGTCGTCGAGAAGATCGAGGCCGCCTCGGGGCACCGCAGACCGTCGGAGCCCGACCGTGGCCGGGACGACGAGGTGATCCCGGTCGAGCTCGCGGGTACGACGAAGCTCATCCCGCGCTCGTCGGTGCGATGGGTGGAGGCGCAGGGCGACTACGCCAGGCTGTTCACCACCGAGGGCAGTCATCTGGTGCGGATTCCACTGGCCCAGTTGGAGGACCGCTGGGCCAAGGCCGGGTTCGTGCGCATCCACCGGTCGTTCCTCGTGTCGCTGCCGCTCATCACGGAACTGCGCATGGGACAGGGCGGCTACCAGGTCGTGATCGGTAACGAGGAGAAGATCCTGCCGGTCAGCCGAAGGCACACGCGGGCGCTCAAGGACAAACTGGTCGGATCGTCCCGGTTGGGATAGCCGGACATGGCGGACGACGACATCTACCGCAGAGTCCACGGCATCCGGGAGCCGGACCCGACGTTGGGCAAGAAGCCACGGCCGTCGGAAGTGGTGCGGCCCGCCGTGTCGTTGTCGTCGGGTTCGCAGGCCGCCGAGGGAAACGTCAAGCCTCGCAGGCAGCGTGTCGTGCTCGCCGAGCCGCGGCGGATGTCGAGTTCGTCGATGCGGGCGCGTGTCGAGCTGGCCGAGCAGACGAGCTGGGGAAAGCTGCTGGTCAGGGACCTCGTCCGGGTGCAGATGCGGGCCGGGCTGCTGCTGTTCGGCCTCGTCGTGGTGCTGCTGGGCGTGCTGCCGGTGCTGTTCCACCACGTGCCGGAACTGGTGTCGTGGCGGGTGATCGGGATACCCGTACCGTGGATCTTGCTGGGCATCCTGCCCTTCCCGCTGCTTTTGGGCGTCGGCCTGTGGTACAACCGGCTGGCGGAGCGACACGAACGGGACTTCGTCGCGATGATCGAAAACTGATGCCGTCGGCACGAGGTAGCGAGGGAACAGTCCGTGCAGCTGAACCCGTGGGCCCTCGCCAGCGTGGCGCTGGTCATGGCCGCGACCTCCTACCTCGGGCGCCGCGCGGCACAGTCCGCCAGGGAGACCGACGATTTCCTGGTGGCGCGGCGCATGGTGCGGTCGCGGCGGAACGCGTCGGCGATCTCCGGTGAGTACCTCTGTGCCGCGTCCTTCCTCGGTGTCGCGGGCCTGGTCCTGAAGGACGGCGCCGACGCGCTGTGGTTTCCCATCGGCTTCACCGTCGGTTTCCTCGCGCTCGGCATCTTCGTGGCGGCGCCGCTGCGCCGGTCCGGCGCGTACACGATCCCGGACTTCGTGGAGGCGCGGCTCGGTTCCGCGGGGCTGCGCAGGCTGTCGACGTGTTTCGTGGCGTTGTTGGGGCTGGTCTACCTCGTGCCGCAGTTGCAGGGCGTCGGGCTGACCCTGGCCGCGATCATGCCCGAGTCCTGGGTGCCGTGGGGCTCGGTGCTCGCGGTCGTGCTGGTCGCGGGCAACGTCGTGTGGGGTGGGCTGCGTTCGGCCACGCTGGTGCAGGCGTTCCAGCACTGGGTCAAGCTGTTCGCGCTGGCCATCCCGGTGTTCGTGCTGTGTGCCGTGTTCCTGGGCAGCGGAGGTACGGGCGCGGCGGGTGGGCTCGGCCAGGAGGCGCCGCCGGAGTTCACCGAGGAGACCACGGTGACGGTGGGCTCCGACGCTGTGCTGCGCGTCGAGGAAGCCACGATGGTGCACGAACTCGACGAGGAGCCGCCGGGGCCGAGGATGTGGGTTCCGGGCATCGACTACCCGGTGCGGGAGGGGGACCGGCTGCTGTTCCCGGCCGCGTCGGCGGTGCCCATGGTGGACGACGCCGAGTCGGACAACGCGGGCTGGCTCCGGCCCGCCGAGGACACCGACGAGGTCTGGTGGACGTACTCGGTGCTCGTGGCGACGTTTTTCGGCACGATGGGACTGCCGCACGTGCTGGGCCGCTTCTACACGAACCCCGACGGCAGAGCCGCGCGTCGCACCACGGTGCAGGTGCTGCTGCTGCTCGGACTGTTCTACCTCTTCCCGGTGCTGATGGGCGCGCTGTCCCGGCTGTACGTGCCGGAGTTGCTCGTGACGGGGGAGTCCGACGCCGCCGTGCTGCGGGTGCCCACCGCCATGCTGCCGGATGTCGTGGGGCAGCTCGTGGTCGCGGTGCTCGCGGCGGGTGCGTTCGCCGCGTTCGTGTCGACGTCGTCGGGGTTGCTGGTCAGCGTGGCCGGAATGGTCGCCACGGACCTGATGTGGAACAAACGCAGGGACTTCGTCACCGCGGTGGCGTTGGCGTCGGGTGCGGCCGCCGCGGGCGCGGCGGTGTTGCCGCTCGACGACCTCGTGCACACGGTCGGCCTCGCGTTCGCGCTCGCGGCGTCGACGTTCTGCCCGCTTCTCCTGCTCGGTATCTGGTGGCGGAGGTTGACGTGGGTCGGCGCGATGCTGGGAATGCTGGTCGGTGGGGCGGGGGTGCTCACCGCCATCGCCTTCCACGTCGCGAACCGGTTGAGCGGACAGAGCGTGCCGTGGTTCGTCACGCAGCCGGCGCTGCTGACGGTGCCCGCCGCCTTGCTCACCACGGTGGTCGTGAGCCTGGCGACCGCGCGCCGCGTGCCCGAGGATGTCGATGTGGTGATGCTCCAACTGCACGCGCCCGACCGGCTGGGGTTCATGCGCGACCCGAGTGGTGTGGGCAAGCCGGGCGCGAGTGGCCGCGCTCGCAGGTCGTGAAGGTTCACGGGCATCGCACGACGGCGCATGCGACGATGGGCCCGTGAACCACTCCGGCGATGTACCTACGGTCTCGGTCGAGGAGCTTTCCTCCGAAGAGGACCACGTGCTGCTCGACGTGCGGGAACCCGACGAGTGGGCGGCGGGCCACGCCCCCTCCGCCGTTCACATCCCGTTGGGCGACCTGCCCTCGCGCGCGGGTGAGCTGAGCGAGCTCGCCGGCGACCGTCCCGTCCACGTCATCTGCCGCACCGGTGGCCGGTCGGCACGGGCGGCGGCCTGGTTGAACGCCGCGGGTGTCGTCGACGCCGTGAACGTCGCGGGCGGCATGAAGACGTGGGAGGTCATGGGGCGGCCGCTGGTCTCCGACCACGCCGACACGCCTCCCGAGGTGTTGTGAGGGGCGCGAGGGCGGTCGCGTGAATCGGGCGGCATCCGGCTGGGGCCCCGCTCCGGGACACCGGAACGGGCAGCCCGCGCGCGTCCCGGTGAGGTGGGTCGCGTCGGTGCCCGACAGCGCGAGGAGCGCGCAGGCCGACGGCGACGGCCGACGGCAGCGCGGCCCGTATCTGGGTCCGCCCGCGTACGCCGCCGCGCCGCGCTGGGGTTTCCCGCACGTGGTGTGGCGGTGGCCGACGGCGGTGCAGGGCACGAGCGCGGCCACGCCGGTGCCGTCGCAGCGGATGTTGCTCATCGCCCGCAACGCGGTGGCCGTGCTGTGGACGTTGGCGGCCCTCGCCACGGTGGCCGCGGGCGCGGAGGTCTGGCGCTATGTCCTGCTCGTGCTGAGCCGTGACAGTGCGCTGTCCTCCTCTGTCGTGGGCGCCTCGGACGCGCTGGTGCTGACGTTCTCCTTGCTGACGTTCGTGATGACGGTGTTCGCGTTCGCCGTGTCCGTGTGGTGGCTGCTCGTGGCCCGCAGGGCGGCGGCGGACGAGGCCGGGCAGCACCCGCCCCGGCAGACGTGGCAGGTGCTCGTCGGCCTGCTCGTGCCCGGCCTGAACCTGGCCATGGCCGGTTCGATCCTCGCTGAGCTCGAACACGCCGCCACCCGCAGGCCCGCCAACCAGCGGCCCACGCCGTCGCGGTTGGTGCTGGTGTGGTGGGCGGCGTGGATCGCCAACGCACTGCTGGTGACCCTCACGGTGGTGTGGCGCGCCCGGGACGGGGTGCAGGCCCAGGTCGACGCCGTCGCGCTCACCGCGTTCACCGACGCCTCGGCGGTGTTGCTGGCGGTGGCCACCGTCCAGGTCGTCCGCCGGTTCACCAGGCTGCTCGCGCCGATGGACGAGCAGTTCGTCCGACCGCTGCGCGTGCTGCGTGTCGAGAACGCACCGGAGCTGCCGCGGCGGGCCCGTCCGAAGACGGCGGCGCGCTGAACCCCGCGATCACACCGTCACGGGCAGCGTGCTGAACCCGCGGATCACGAACTCCCCGCGCCGCGTGGGCGCCTCGGCCTCCCGCAGGCCGGGCAGCCGCCGGGTCAGCGCGGTGAGCGCCGCCGCGATCTCGATCCGTGCCAGGGGAGCGCCCAGGCAGTAGTGCACACCGCCGCCGAACCCGAGGTGCGGGTTGGGCGTGCGACCGATGTCGAGGGTGTCCGGAGCGTCGAAGACCTCGGGATCCCTGGCCGCGGCCCCGAGCAGCGCGGCGATCTTCTCGCCCTCGGCGACCCGGTGCCCGGCGACCTCCACGTCGGTGGTGGCGGTGCGCTCGAAGAGTTGCAGCGGGGAGTCGTAGCGGATCAACTCCTCGGTGGCGGTGGGCGCGAGCGAGGGTTCGGCCACCAGCCGGTCCCACTGGTCGCGGTGGGTCAGCAACGCGTGGACGCCGTTGCCGATCACGTTGACCGTGGCCTCGTGTCCCGCCATGAGCAGCAGCACCGCCGTGGCCACGACCTCGTCACCGGTGAGGTCGCTCGCGACGAGGTGGCTCAGCAGGTCGTCGCCGGGGTGGGCGGCCCGGTGGGAGGCCAGCGTGCGGAGGTAGTCGGCGAACTCGGTCGCCGAGGCCTCGGCCTCCCTTCGCCGGGGCTCCGGCAGCCCGTACTCGTACATCTTCACGATGGCGTTGCTCCAACCGACCAGCATCGGCCCGTCCTTCTCGGGAACGCCGAGCAGTTCGGCGATCACGGCGACGGGCAGTGGTTGGGCCAGGTGCTCCAAGAGGTCGGCACGGCCGTCGGAGGTGATGCGGTCGGCGAGTTCGGCCACCATGCGATCGGCGAGTGCCTCCACCGAAGGGCGCAGGCGTTCCACGTGTCCGCGCGCGAACGCGGCGGACACCAGCCTGCGCAACCGCGTGTGGGCGGGCGGTTCGTTCTCCAGCAGCGAGTTGCGGTGCAGCATGTTGAACGACGCGAACTGTTCGGCGGGGGTGGCGTCCTGCCAGATCCGACCGAGCCTGCGGTCGCGCAACACCGCCGAGGCCGCGGCATGGGAAACCGCGACGGCCAGCCCGAGTCCGTCGTGGTGGTGGACGGCTCCGCACGAGCGGAGCTCGGCGAACACGGGGTAGGGGTCGGCGAGGAACCGCGGATCACGAGGGTCGAACACGCAGGAGAGCGTAGACCGGGAGTCCACGCCGGTCACGCCTCCGGGGTCGGGCTCCACTCCGGGGCGAGCATGGAGAACAGCACCGAGTCGCGCCAGGCGCCGTTCGTGTGCACGTGGTCGCGCAGCACACCCTCGCGGGTGAACCCGAGGCGTTTCACGAGTGCGAGACCCGCCCGGTTGTCGGGGCCCACCGCGGCGGTCACCCGGTGCAACCCGAGTGTTCCGAACGCGAAGTCCAACACCGTGCGCACCGCGTCCCCGGCGTAGCCGCGACCCTGGTGGGCGTAGGCGACGGCGTAGACGAGCCTGCCCGAGTGCTCGTTGGTCCGCCTGAGCCGGGTGAAGCCCACCGCCCTGTCGTGGTCGGCGGTGTCCGCGGGCTCCCGAGGTGTGATGGCGAGGTAGTACTCGCTGCGTGGTCGTTCCCTGGACCGCTCGACGATGGTGTGGAGAAGTTCGCGTGCCTGCTCGTCGTTGCGCGTGGTGAACGAGAGGAAGTGGGTGACGCGGTCGTCCCCGACTATTCGTCGCACCCCGTCGAGGTCGGCGAGGGTGAACTCGCGCAGCCGGACAGTGCGGCCGCTCAGTGCGACCGGTCCTTCGTCGTGCCGAGTCGTCACCTTCTTCAGGCTAGCCTGACGAGCATGGTCTCGGAACATCTTGTCGTGTCCACGACGACGGATTCGGAATCGGCCGCGCGTGAACTCGCCGCGGGGGCCGTCGAGGCGAGGCTGGGGGCCTGCGCGCAGGTGGTCGGGCCGATCACCAGCGTGTACCGCTGGGAGGGGCGCGTCAACACCGACCCCGAGTGGCGAGTGGAGATCAAGACCGCCGCCGACCGCGTCGACGAGCTGGTGGAGCACCTGAAGCGGCACCACACCTACGACGTCCCGGAGGTCGTCGCGACCCCGGTCGTCGGGGGAAGTACCGAGTACCTGTCGTGGGTGGTCGGCGAGACCCGTCCCGCCTGACGTGACCAGGCGGCCGTCACCCGGGCGGGGCGGCCCCGTCACGCCTAGTCTGGATTCGGGTCGAGTAGCGTCGAGCCAACCGAACACGCAGGAGGGCGGCAACCGTGGGCAAGGGCGCACGTAGGAAGGGGCCGGGCAAGGCGGCCGGCAAGCGGAAGGTTCGCGACGTCTTCGTGGCGCGCCCGTTCGAGGGCCTCGCGGCGGAGCCGGAGCTCATCGCGCTGCGTGAGTTCGTGCCGTCCGCGACCGCGTCGCTTCCCGTGAAGGACGCGGGCGACCGCACGGTGACACTCGCGTCCGTGCTGCCGGTGGCCGCCGCGGCGATGGTGCGGGGTGAGACCGGCGAGATCCTCATCGGCATGCAGGTGCAGACGCGGTCGTCGGACATCAGCCGTGACCTGGGGCGCGCGCTGCGCTGGGCGCTGGACGCCAAGCCGGGTCAGGTGTTGTCGGTGCCCGACACCACCAGCGAACCGCAGCCGGGCGAGCGGTTGCAGGACCTGCTCGACCCGAACGCCGAGCTGGACGTCGAACTGCACTCCGACTTCGGCTGGTGGCTCACCGACGACGCACAGGCCACCGGCGAGGTCGCGATGTCGCTCGAACGCGCCAACGCCGCGATCATGCCCACCGAGCGCGTGCGCCCGGGAGCGTACTGGACGTTGGCGGGCGAGAAGGCACACCTGCGTTGGGTGTGGCCCACCGACGAGAACAAGCTGCTCCAGGCCATGGCCCGGCTGGCGGCGGCGGGCGAGCTGTCACTCGGCGAGGGCTCGCGCTACGCGGGTTCGTTCCGCGCGCACGGTCTGCTCGTGCCAGTGTGGGACCTCGACGCCGAGGCTCACGCCAGGGAGTGGAGCGAACCGGCTGAGCAGCTCGGCGCGCGGCTGGACACCGCGCTCAAGACGTTGGACGACGAACCGCTGAACGCGGCCGAGCGCCGGGCCCGGGACGGACTGATCGGTCGGCAGCTCACCCTGCGCTGACCACGCTCCACCGGATGATCTTGCACTTCTGTCCTGCCCGGGACTGGGAGGCCGTGCCCGACGGTGGTTCGTACCGAGCCGCGTCGCTCGACGAGGTGGGTTTCGTCCACTGCTCGGAGCACGGCACCGTGCACCTGCCCGCCAACGCGGTGGCGGCGGGCCGGACCGACCTCGTTCTGCTGTGGATCGAGGAGAACCGGCTCGCCGTGCCCGTCCGGTGGGAGCCGGGTGATCCGGCCGAGCCGGACGGTGCGTGGTTCCCCCACGTCTACGGGCCGATCCCCGTCTCGGCGGTGGTGTCGGTGACCCCCTACCTACCGGGCCCGGACGGGCGGTTCCGGCCGCCGTCCCCGGCGCCGGGTGGGTGACGCATCCGGTCCCGGGCAACCTACCGGCTCCCTCACGCGTGACCACTTCGGCCGGAACGCCGAGGCGCACATACGTCCGCGTGAGGGAGGGATTACGGTGACTGCGTTCGTATCCGCTGTGCCCGCGCCCCCTCACGACGGCGGGTTGGCGGGCATTGTCGGCCACAGGAAGGACATGGTCGTGTCTGGCGACCTCACGGACTTCTCCGAGTTCGTGCAGGCCAGCCTGCCCGCACTGTTACGTTACGGGCACGCACTGACGGGCAATCCGCACGACGCCGCCGACCTCGTGCAGTCGGTGCTGGAGAAGATCGGCTCACGGTGGGGTTCGGTGCTGCGCAAGACGGGCGACCCCATGGCCTACGTCCGCAGGTCGATGACGAACGCCCACATCAGCCGGTGGCGCCGGTTGCGGCGCGAACGCCTCGTGGCCGAGGTGCCCGACTCCGACTCGGTGGTGCACCCGGACCCGTTCGAGCACGAACCGCTGTGGCGGGCGCTGCGCGAACTGCCCCCTAGGCAGCGGGCGGTCATCGTGCTGCGGTACTACGAAGGTCTCAGCGAGGCGGAGATCGCCGCCTCGCTCGGGGTCAGCCAGGGCACCGTGAAGAGTCAGGCGAGCAAGGCACTCACGACGCTGCGAGGCAAGTTGCGCCGCGACGAGGGCAGTGAGGGGAGGGAAGTGGTGTGAACACCTCCGGCCCGGACGCCGACGATCTCGACGCCCGGTTGCGGGCGCTCTTCGCCGACTCCCGGCTCGACGTGACACCCGGTGCGCGCGCGGAGGAGCGGATCGTGGCGGGTGCGCGGCGGCTGCGCAGGCGCAGGGCCGTGCTCGCCGGCGGCGGCACCACGCTCGCCGTCGTGGCCGTGGCGGCGGCTGTCATGGTCGCGGGGTCGCGCACGGGGGAGAAGGGCGACGAAATCCGTGTGGCGGCCTCCCCTGCCGAACCGCCGCCCGCCTCCGCGTCCGTGTTCACGACTCGGGAACCGGATGCGCCCGACGACCCTCCGCCACTGAACGAGTCGAGGACGCCCGGGGCGGAGCACCCGACTTCGAGCCACTTGGTGAGCCCGCCCCCGGGGCCCTCGACGGCAGCGACTCCCCCTGTCCACAGCGGCTCCGTGGTGATCGCCGACGCTGTCCTCGATCCCGACGGCTATCGCGCGTTGAAGCTGGGGATGCCGTACCGCGAAGCCGTGGCGACGGACATGCTCATGGTCTCGGGCGAGACCCCTCCGCCCCCGACGTGCGCCGACTACGCGCTCGTGGAGGGTGACGCGTCGGTGCGGTCGGTGACGATCTCACGCCAGTACGGGGTCGTCGGTTTCGCCGCCAACAACGCGGTGACACCCGAGGGCGCGGGTGTCGGGACGTCGGTCGACCAGTTGAAAGGTCTGTATCCGGGCGGCAGGCAGGCCGAAGCGGCGTACACGGTGGACACCGGTGCGGGCTTCTACGAGTTCCGGGTTCCAGACGGAGTCGTCACGGAAGTCACGCTGAAGGCGCACACGTCCGACTGCTGAGGCGGGAGCGGACATGGACGGCCGCGGAAAACCGGTGGCCGTCGGCAGGACGCACCGCTAGGCTCTGGTGCCGTGGCAGGAATTTTGTGCAGCGCGCCGTTGACGGTGTGCTCCTTCTGGATTCGCGACCGCCGCGCCTGACGGCGCGTTCGCTGGTCTTCGCGTAAGCGCGCCGTCGACCGGGATGCCCGTGCACCCCGGCCGCGCGTCTTTCTCTTTCGTACCCGACAGACGTCGCGTCGGGGTGCTCCAGACCTTCTCGCCTTGGAGCGCTCACATGCGAAACCGTTCCCGCCACGGCGGCCGCCACGAACTCGGACAGAACTTCCTCGTCCACCGGCCGACGATCGACCGCATCGTCGCGCTCGTCGCCGACACGACCGGGCCGATCCTGGAGATCGGTGCCGGCGACGGTGCCCTCACCGGTCCGCTCGCCGGACTCGGGCGGCGCCTCACCGCGCTCGAGATCGACGAGCATCGCGTTCGTCTGCTGCGCCGACGTGTTCCCCGCGCCACGGTGGTGCGGGGCGACGCCCTCACGCGGCCCTTCGACCACCCCGTCGTCGTCGGCAACGTGCCCTACCACATCACCACCCCGATCATGCGCCGCCTGCTCGCGGCAAGCCGGTGGCAGCACGCGATCCTGCTCACCCAGTGGGAGGTCGCGCGCAAACGGGCCGGAGTCGGTGGTAGCACGATGCTCACCGCACAGACCGCGCCGTGGTTCACCTTCGAACTCCACGGCCGGGTGCCCGCGCGGGGTTTCCGGCCGGTGCCGAGCGTCGACGGTGGCCTGCTCGCCATCACGAGGCGGGGCTCGCCCCTCGTCGCTCCCGAGCATCGACGTAGGTACGAAGCCTTCGTCCGGGCGGTGTTCACCGGGCGTGGACACGGGCTGGAGGCGATCGTTCAGAGCTACACCGGGTGGAGCACGTCGACGACGCGGCGCGCTCTCGACAGAGCGCGAACGGGTGCCCGCAGTCTGCCGCGCGATCTCGACGCGTACCAGTGGGCGGCGCTGTGGGAGGCGGTCACGTCGCAGCCGGGCGACAACCGACGGCTCCGGCCGGCCGGGAGGCAGCGACGGTGGCAACGCACTCGTCGGACACCGTAGGTGCCGAGGATTCCGTCGATCGAATTGCTCGTTCAGTGCGACGGGAACGCCTCGACGGTGCCGTTCGATGCACCGTCGAGGTGCCTGGGCGTCACAGTTTTCCGCCCGCGACCGGCGGCATGGTGGAATCGTCCTCGTCACCGACGGACTCGCGGAAGAGGAACTGCTCCACGTCGAACACGTTGCCCTTGGCCATGTCGACGACGTTGAGCAGCCGCTTCATCGAGGAGATCTCCTCGACCTGTTCCTTGAGGAACCATCGGACGAACTCCGCGCCCGTGAAGTCGTCCTCGTCCCGGGCCACCTTCGCGAGTTGCACGAAGTCGGCCTCGACCTCCCGCTCCTGGGCGAGGGCGAGCGCGACCGGCTCTCGGATGTCGGCGAAGTCGTTGCGGACCTGGGGCACTTCCGGGATCTCGACGTGGTGGTCGGTGTCGAGGAGGTACTGGACCAGGGCCATCGCGTGGTTGCGTTCCTCCAGCGCCTGCCGGTAGAAGTGCCGGGCCAGCTGCGGCAGGTCCTTGCCGTCGTACCACACCGCCACCGCCACGTACTGCTGGGAAGCGTGGAATTCGTTCCGGATCTGCGCCTGTATCAGTTCGTAGAATTTCGAGCGAGGGCTCCTCTTGAGGTTCGACATGCTTCCACCATACGCTCGAAATTCATTCCCGATCCACTTGGAAGTGGTGACCTCGATCCCATTGTAGTACAATTTCTGAGCCAAGGTTTCGCTTATTTAATTGAGCCTTCGCTTATTGAGAAAAGGCTTGCCTAACCGCTTGCCGGGACCGTTTCACGCGCGATGGGGCAGGACATGCACCGCGGTCCGCCGCGGCCGGAACCCAGTTCGGAGCCCGCGATCCGCACGACCTCGATACCCGCGTCCTCCAGGCGTTCGTTGGTCTCGATGTTGCGTTCGTAGCCGATGACGACGCCGGGGGCGAGGGCGAGCGTGTTGTTGCCGTCGTCCCACTGCTCCCGTTCGGCCGTCACCGGGTCGAGGCCCGTGTCGATGACGTGTAGCCGGTCGATGCCCATCGCTTCGGCCGCCGCCTCCAGGAACGGGGCGGGCCCGGCCACGCGCACGCCCTTCTCCTCGTCGGGGGTGAGCGTGTAGGCGATGAGGGAGTCCCTCGCCAGCGGGTACATCACCACCGAGTCCGGTCCCACCATCGTGCAGACCGTGTCGAGGTGCATAGTGGCGCGGTCCTGGGCGATCGGCACGGCCAGCACCGTGTGCGCGAGGTCGTCGGCGAACACGGACCGCGCCAGCGACTCGGCACCCGCCGGCGTGGTGCGCTCGCCCACGCCCACGGCCAGAACACCGGGCGCGAGCAGCAACACGTCGCCGCCCTCGACCGGAGCCGAATGCGCACCGTAGGCGCGGACTGCCCCTCGGAAGCGGGGATGGTAGGCGTAGACGAGGTCCACCAGCGCGGTCTCCCGTTTCCGTGCGGGCATCGCCAGCGACGAGATGGCGACCCGATCGCCGATCCACACCGACGAGTCGCGCGTGAACAGGAGGTTCGGCAGCGGATCGACCGCGAAGTCGTGCGGATGGTGCATTCTCCGCACCAGCGAGCCGCCCTCCGACGCGGGCAGCTCCTCGAACGTCATGCCCGACATGAGCGCCTCGGCCAGCGCTGCGGGAGTCGAACTCGACAGGTGTGACCGCAGCACGTCCGCGAGTTCGTCCCCGAGTCGCCTGCTGTCGACCGCCGCGTGGACTCCCGCGGCGTGAGCCCTCGGGTCCTCCAGCGCGGCCCGCAGCACGTCGGCGAGGAGCAACACCTCCACGCCGCGGCTGCGCAGCACGGTGGCGAAGGCGTCGTGCTCCTCCTGTGCCCGGTCGACCCACGGGATGGAGTCGAACAGCAACTGGTCGTTGTTGCGCGGTGTGAGCCGCCGGAGTTCGTTGCCGGGGCGGTGTACCAGCACCGTCCGCAGCGGTCCCACCTCGCTTTCCACGCGGGTGGGGAGGCGCTCGGGAAGGCCGCTGGAGCTGGGGGAAGTCGATTCGGTCACAGGGGCGAGACTAGTGACCGAGGCGCCCCTTCGCGTGACGCGAAACGACGCGGCGCGGCGTGGTAGCGCCTTCGCGCCGGGGAGCCCTTCCTTCGCAACGAAGAGGGCGCCCCGAGCGCGGTTCGTTGCGCCGTCCGCCTTACGTCGTCACCAGCGGACGGCAGAGGCCATCCCCGGCGAGCCCGCGGTGGAGACCGTACGGGGGCTCGACAGGCGCGGCTGCCGAACCTCGGAGTTCGGCACCGTGGTGAAGACCCAGTTGTGGACGCCGCCCCCCATGATCTCGGCGTACCGCTCCGCCGCGTCGCGGTTGGCGAAACGGATCTGCTGGTCGGTCACCCGGTGAGTGATCTTGCAAGCCATCGTCCCCTCCTGGCCTCGCTGTGTCGGTTGCTGACCGGCTCGACAATTAGAACACGTGTTCGAACGCGTGGCAACGCCGTCACGGCGTCACGGCAGCCAGGTGACGTGGTCGCGCAGCACCGCGTAGCCGACGAAGGCCACCACGTCCAGTAGCAGGTGTGCCACGACCAGTGGCCACAACCGGTTCGTCCGCTGCCAGACCCTGCCGTAGACGAGCCCCATCACGACATTGCCGACGAACCCGCCGAGCCCCTGGTAGAGGTGGTACGAGCCGCGCAGCACCGACGACAGCAGCAGGGAGGCGTTCTCGGAGAGCCCGAGTTGCCGCAACCGCGTGAGCAGGTAGCCGACCACGAGCACCTCTTCGGCGAACGAGTTGCCGAACGCCGAGAGGGTCAACACGAAGGGGCGCCACCATGCTTCGTCCAAAGTGGATGGCTGCACGGCGAGGTTGAACCCGAGCTTCCACGCCACGAAGTAGAAAGCCAGACCCGGAATCCCGATCCCGGCCGCCAACGCGACCGCCCACACCGTGTCCCTGCCGGGCCTTTCCCGGTCGAGGCCGATGCGGGACAACCGGATTCCCGTACGCCACAACAGGTAGAGCCCGAGCGCTCCCCAGCCGACGAGCTGCACGACACCGAGCAGTTGCTTGAGCAGGTCGATGAGGCCGAGTTCCGCTCGGGAGACGTTGATGGCGACCTGTTGCCGCGAAAGAGGTTCCGGACGTAACAGAGCATCCAGAAGGGACAACCCGCTGCGCACGCCCGAAAGACCCAGCGTGATCGAGAAAACGAGCACGAGCTCCACCACGAGCATGCGGCGCTCGCGCGGGTCGACGACGCGCTCAGGCGACGCCGGAGGCTGTGGGCTGATCCAATCACGCGCTCGAATGGCCACTGTGGCACGTTACATTAACTTGAATCTGTGCTGGTCAGAGGCGCGAACTGGTGTCCTTTCCGTATCGGGTACGTGATCCTTGGCTTAATCGGCAAGTTGGACCACTAGGGTCTTACGGTCCGAAAAATCCCGAAGAAGGAGGCAAGCCTCGTGACGGCGAAGTCCGATACTGAGGCCCGCGTGCCGCCTGGTTCGCGGCGACCGTGGCACGCCACGGTGGCGCCGCGGGTCTTCTGGCCATCGGCAGTGATCATCCTGGCTTTCGTGCTGGCGGCGGTCATCGCACCCGACGCGATGAACAACGCGATCAGCGGGATCCAGGAAGCGGTCATCAGCACGTTCAGCTGGTACTACATGCTGATCGTCTCGGTGTTCGTGGTCTTCTCGCTGTGGATCGGCTTGAGTCACTACGGTGACATCAAACTCGGCCCCGACGAGGAGGAACCCGAGTTCGGTCTGAAGTCGTGGTTCGCCATGCTGTTCGCGGCCGGTATGGGCATCGGCCTGGTGTTCTGGGGCGTGGCCGAGCCGCTCAACCACTACGCGGGGCTGCCCAACCGCGCTACGGGCATCACGCAGGACGAGGAGGGTGCACAGGGCGCGATCGTGCAGACGTTCCTGCACTGGGGCCTGCACCCGTGGGCGATCTACGTGGTCGTGGGTGTGGCCATCGCGTACGCCATCCACCGCAAGAAGCGCCCCGTGTCCATCCGCTACGGACTGGAGTCGCTGATCGGCAAGCGCGTCAACGGCTGGCTCGGTGACGTCATCGACATCGCCGCCATCGTCGGCACGCTGTTCGGTGTCGCGACCTCCCTCGGTCTGGGCGTCATCCAGATCGGTGCCGGGCTCGACTTCCTCGACGTGGTGTCCGACCCCGGCAACCTGACCTACGTGGTGCTGATCGGTGCGATCACGGCGCTGGCGATCTTCTCGGTCGTCACCGGCGTGAAGCGGGGCATCAAGTGGCTGTCCAACTTCAACATGGGACTGGCCACCGTTCTCCTGCTCGCCGTCCTGGTGCTCGGCCCGACGCTGTTCATCTTCAAGGACCTCGTGCTGTCGATCGGCGAGTACCTGCAGAACATCCTGCGGATGAGCCTCAACACCACCGCGTACGAGGGCGCCGACGGCAACGAGTGGCAGGGCTGGTGGACGACGTTCTACTGGGGCTGGTGGATCTCGTGGGCGCCCTTCGTCGGCGTGTTCATCGCGCGCATCTCGCGCGGCCGTACGGTGCGCGAGTTCGTCGCGGGTGTGCTGCTGGTGCCCACGGCGGTCACGATGCTGTGGTTCACCGTGTTCGGCGGCACCGCGCTGCACCGGGAGCTCTTCGGTGAAGGTGGCCTCGTCGGCACGGACGAGACCGGCGCCGCCACGGTGGACACGGAGGCGTCGCTGTTCAGCATGCTCGACGGTCTGCCCGCGGGGGCCGCGCTGTCGGTGGGCGCGCTGATCCTCATCGTGCTCTTCTTCGTCACGTCGGCGGACTCCGGCTCGCTCGTGGTGACCATGCTCGCCACCGGTGGGAACATCGAGCCCGCGAAGTGGAACCGCGTGTTCTGGGGTCTGCTGGAAGGTGCCGTCGCCGTCGCGCTGCTGTTGGCGGGCGGTCTCGACGCGATCAAGATCGTGGCGATCCTCATCGCGTTGCCGTTCAGCGTCGTGATGATCGGCATGTGCGTGTCGATCTGGCGCGACTTCCGGGCCGAACGCAAGGCGATGCTGCGAGCTCAGCGCAAGCTGCAACGCGAACAGCTCACCGAACACGTCACGAACAGCCTGATCGACGACGGCCTCGTCGAACCGAACGGCAAGGATGACGGGAAGAAGGGCGAGAAGGTCACGACGTCCTGACGTCGGTCACTCGCGGACCGCGGCGCCTCCGGCTCAGACCGGGGGCGCCGCGGTCGTTCTCAGGCCTCGCCGTCCACGCCGGGGCTCTGGACGTCGCGACGGTGGAGGAACGGGCAGCCGACGAGCTTGCGCAGTTCGACGGCGAGCTGCGGCGGGTTCTCCACGGAGCGGGTGAACGCCAACCGCACGTCGTGGTCGTCGTCGGGCAGCTCCACGCGCAGGCGGAGACCGTAGCGGTCGAGCCCCAGCGGCCGCACGCGGCCTTCCCGGAGTTCGGGCGGCAGCAGTCGCGACAGGCGGGTGACGATGTCGACGTGGTCGTGCTCCAGGTGCCGCAGCCACCGGCCCTCGTAGTCGTGCAGTGGGTCGGGCATCGCGGCGTCGAAGGTGATCGGTGACAGTGAGTGCGTGCCCTCACTGTCGGCCACGACCACCGAGGCGGGGGTGAACCGCAGCAGCGAAAGGCCGTGTCCCACGTCGAGCAGCCGGGGCTCGGGTTCGGTCGAGGCGTCGGCGATGGTGACCGCGCGGGAACGGGCGGTGTGGTCGTCGAGGCCGCGCAGCCACCCGGTGAGCCACAGCAGGCCGCGGACGGGCTGGCGCAGGTCGACCGGGGCTTCGTCGGTGACCTCGAGGGTGACGGCGAGTTCGGCGTTCGCGTCGCCGTGCAGGCCCGAGGCGAGCGGGTCGTCGGTGGGCAGCACGATGCTGACGTCGTGTCCCGCGTGCAGGTGCCAGAGCACGGGCGGTGTCGGTTCGGTTCGCGCGTCGTGGCCGACGGCGAGGAGTAGGTGTGCCGGACCGCCGCGCACGGCAATGGTCTTGGCCCGTTCGGCGGGGCGGGGCGTCGGCGGCATGCGAGTGGCGGGTTCGCTCACGACTCACCTCCTGTTAGGTAAGGCTAACCTATCGATCTTGTGAGTGGAACGTGGCGTCCGGCACCCTGTCCGAATCTGGTCGGAATACGGACAGTTTTGTCCGCATTACGTTCGCTACTAGCGTGGGGGACGTGACAAGCGCTGTGGAACTCCCGCCCCCAGGCCCCCGTGGAATCCCACCCCTGCTCGCCCGGCTTGTCGACGATTCGGCACTCTTCCCACCCAGCGAGGCGTCGATGGCCGACGCGCTGGCCGGTTACCTGGATCACAGGGCGGGGGAGCACGCCGGAGTGCAGGGAGTTTTCCTCTGCCCGGCCTCCCGGTTGCCCGAGATGATCACAGAGCTGATCAAGATCCGGCCGAAGGAGCCGCTGCCCCTCTCGTTGATCATCGACACCGGGCTCGGCGGTGTGCCCAAGGCCATCTCCATCGTCGAGTCGCGCGAGGAGCTGCTGTCGCTACGCATGGTCGAGATGCCCGCGCCCTCGGACGTCGACGAGGTGTGGTTGGAGCGGGTCTCGGAGTTCGTTCCCGAGGATGTCCACCGCGTCGTCGAGCCTCGCAGGGGCGTCGGCTGGTTGGACGGGGTTCGTAACGTCATCGAGCACGGGAGCTGGCCGAAGATCCGCTGTGGCGGGCTGTCCACCGAGAACTTCCCGAGCGTGGACGAGGTGGCCGACTTCCTCGCCGTGGTCAGCAGCGCACCCGGCGCGGCGTTCAAGGCCACCAACAGCCTTCACCGGGCCGTGCGGCACGCGGCAGCCGACACGGGTTTCGAACACCACGGGTTCCTCAACCTGCTGGTGGCGGTGGGCCGCAGCCTGTCGGGCGGCAACGTGCGCGAGGCGTTGGCGAGCACCGACGGGGAGGCACTCGCCGGTGAGGCGCTCGGGCTCAGCGACGAGGCCTCCAAAGCCGTGCGCTCGGTGTTCGCCTGCTACGCCTCGGCGACGTTCGACGAGTCGGTCGCCGACCTGAAGGGGTTGGGCCTGCTGTGACGCGGGAGAGCTCGCTGACGCTGGATCGCGGGCTCGCTTTGTTACAGGCCGTGGCGGACGCCGAAGGAGCCTCCGCCACGGTGACCGACCTCGCCAGGGTCGTCGGCACGAGCAGAGCGGCCGTGTACCGCCTGCTGGTGCCGCTCACCGAGCGCGGGCTCGTGTGGCGGGAGGGCAGCCGGGTCCGCCTCGGCGCGGGGGTGTTGCGCCTGGCCGAACAGATGCTGCCGCAACTCCGGGCGTCCGCGCGCCCGGTGCTGCGTGCGCTGGCCGACGGCGTCGGCGCGACAGCTCACCTGTCGGTGGCCGAGGGTGACCAGGTCCACGTCGTGGCGGTGGCGGAGCCGACGTTGACGACGTTCCACGTGGCGTACCGCCTGGGGAGCAGGCACGCCGCGTCGCGGGGTGCCGTGGGGAAGGCGTTGAGTCTGCGACCGAGGGGCCGGGGCTGGGCGGCCGCGACGGGGGACCCGCAGCCGGGCGTTCACGGTGTCGCCGCCCCGGTGCGGGGCATCGTCGGGGTCAGAGCGGCACTGGGCGTGGTGTCGCTGGTGGCGCTGGACAACGCGACGGTCGGAGCGCGGCTCGTCGAGGCGGCGAGCACACTGGCCGAGGCCCTGCGCGACTGAAAGCGAACGGGAGTTCTGCCGCGGTGGTGTTCAGCCGAGGACCGCGCTGCCGAAGGCGAGCACCGCCAGCCCGGCGAAGACGAAACCCGCTATGCGCTGCAGCAGCCGGGGCCGCAGCTTCGTGCGGATCTTGCGGCCGAGCAGCACGGCCAGCGCGGCGACGGTGACGAGTGCGGCGAAGGAGCCGAGGCCGACGGCCAGCGGCTGTGCCGAGCGGGCCACGAGACCCGCGGTGGCGAGCTGGGACGCGTCGCCCCACTCCGCGGCGAAGAGCACGCCGAACGACGTCAGGGCCGCGCGCCGGAAGGTCACGGGCGCGGCGCCGCCCCGGGACGCGTCGTGGGAGTCGTCGTCCCCGGTGCGGAAGCCCTCCCGCAGCAGCATGGCCGCGCCGACGCCGAACAGCACGCCGACCACCACGGAAACGAGCTGGTCGGGCAGGAAGGTCAGGACACTGCCGAAACCGACGGCGATCAGTGCCTGCACCGCGAACGCGCCCGCCACCCCGGCGAGAACGGCCTTCGCGGGGAAGCGGGTCGTGAGGACCAGCGTCGCCACGAACGTCTTGTCGGGAAGCTCCACGGCCATGACCAGTGCGAAAGCGGTCACGAATGCGATGAGCGCGGCAGACACGGCAGTTTCCCACCCCTTTCTTCTTCAACGATAAAGGGGAGTCCGTGGAATGCCTAGACCGTCGATTTGTCGAATTGCTTTTTGCGGCTCGCTGAGAAATTCACGACGGTGCGACTGACAATTTTCTTCGGCGCTCCGTAACCGGAGTCGTGACGGCGGCCACGGCTCCGGCAGGACCTTGGTCCCGACCTTTCCAGGACCACGGGACCTGACGCGAAAGCCCAGGAAGAGGGCAGAGTCGATCTCGTGGAAGTCCTCGACCTCGCTCGCTGGCAGTTCGGTATCACCACCGTCTACCACTTCCTTATGGTGCCGCTCACCATCGGCCTGTCCATCCTCGTCGCCGGTATGCAGACGGCGTGGGTGCGGAAGGGTGACGAGCGTTACTACCGGATGACCAGGTTCTGGGGAAAGCTCCTGCTCGTCAACTTCGCCATGGGTGTGGTGACGGGCATAGTCCAGGAATTCCAGTTCGGGATGAACTGGAGTGCCTACTCGCGGTTCGTCGGTGACGTGTTCGGGGCGCCGCTGGCCATGGAGGGCCTGGTCGCGTTCTTCGTCGAGTCGACGTTCCTCGGACTGTGGATCTTCGGCTGGGACCGGTTGCCCAAGCGCGTGCACCTGGCGTGTGCCTGGGCGTTCTCGCTGGCCACCGTCGCGTCGGCCTACTTCATCCTGGCCGCCAACTCCTGGATGCAGCACCCCGTGGGCGCCGAGTTCGTGGACGGCAGGCCCACGATGACCTCGATCTGGGCGGTGTTGACGAACTCGACCGCGCTCGCCGCGATCCCGCACACGATCGCCGGGGCGTTCGCCGTCGCCGCGGCGTTCCTCGTGGGTATCGCGTGCTGGCACCTGTGGCGCAAGCGGAACACGGACGATCTGGACCGCCCGGTCTGGCGTTCGTCGGTGAAGCTCGGCGCCTGGACCGGCGCGGTGGCGTTCGCCGTGCTCGCGATCACCGGCGACTTCCAGGGCAAGCTGATGTTCGAGCAGCAGCCGATGAAGATGGCCGCCGCCGAGGCGCTGTGCCACACCGAGCAGCCCGCGAGCTTCTCGATCGTCGCGGTCGGCGACGTGGCCGACGCCGACTGCGACAGCGTGAAGACGTTCAACGTCCCGGCTCTGCTGTCGTTCCTGGCGCACGGTGACTTCACCACCGAGGTGAAGGGCATCGACGAGCTGGTCGGCGAGTACCAGGAGCGCTACGGCACGCACTACCCGAACGACCCGGCGCTCGGGGAGCTCGCGGGCAAACCCGTCGACTACGTCCCGAGTCTGCCGGTGACGTACTGGGGCTTCCGGATCATGATCGGCTTCGGTGCGCTGGGTGCCGCGATCGGCATGGCGGCGCTGTGGCTGACGCGGGGCGGCCGTATTCCGGAGTCGCGGTGGTTCCCCCGGCTGGCGCTGGCCGGGATCGCGTTGCCGTTCATCGCCAACAGCGCCGGCTGGATCTTCACTGAGATGGGCAGGCAGCCGTTCGTGGTGGTGCCGAACCCGACGGGCGTGGACGGCGTGTGGATGTACACGGCCACGGCGGTTTCGGACCTGACCACCGGCGAGGTGTGGACATCGCTGCTCGCGCTGACCTCGGTGTACGCGGTGCTCGCGGCGGTGGAGGTGTTCCTGATCGTGCGCTACGTGCGGGGTGGCGTCGAGGCGGTACTGCCGCCGGAGAGCGATCCGGACGACAAGCAGGGCTCGGGCGACGCGCTGGCCTTCGCGTACTGAGGTGGAAGGGACACCAGGGATGCCACACGGCCAAGATCAAGTTTTCCACGGGCTGCCACCTGCGGTTTGTGGACAACTTCAGGAGTTGTCCACAGCCTGTGGATCATTTGTTTCACGTGAAATGTCGGTCTTCGGGGAGGGGGCGCGCTGATGGACCTGCCCACCCTGTGGTTCTGCGTCATCGCCCTGTTCTGGCTCGGCTACCTCTTCCTGGAGGGGTTCGACTTCGGCGTCGGGATGCTGCTGCCGGTCCTCGGGCGTGACGACACCGAGCGCCGCGTCATGATCAACACGATCGGACCGGTCTGGGACGGCAACGAGGTGTGGCTCATCGTCGCCGCCGGAGCCACCTTCGCCGCGTTCCCCGCCTGGTACGCGGGGCTGTTCTCGGCCGCCTACCTGCCACTGCTCGTGCTGCTGCTCGCCCTCATCGGCCGTGGCGTGGCGTTCGAGTACCGCGGCAAGGTCGACTCCCCCCGCTGGCGGGCCAACTGGGACCGCGTCATCGTGCTCGGCTCGTGGATCCCGCCACTGGCCGTGGGGTTGATCCTGGCCACGACGGTGTTCGGACTGCCGCTCGACTCCGACGGCGACCGCGTCGGGTCGGTGCTGGAGGCCGTGCGCTGGGAGACGGTGCTGGGCGGGGTGGCCGTCACGGCGTTCTCACTCGTGCACGGTGCGGTCTTCCTCGCGCTGAAGACCGAGGGCGAGCTGCGGCACCGGGCTCGCGCGTTCGCCGTGCGGTTCGTGCCCGTAGCGCTGCTCCCGCTGTTCACGCTCCTGCTGCTCGTGCAGTGGGGTGAGGGCATCACCTGGACGCTGGTGCCGTTGCTGCTCGTTCCCCTCGCGGGCCTGGTCGCGCTGTGGCGGCTGCTGCTCGGCCGGGAGGGGCAGGCGTTCGCCGCGCTGGGTGCCGTGATCGCCGCGGCGGTCGTGACCCTGTTCGGCGCGCTCTACCCCGACGTGCTGCCGTCCACGCTGGACGTGGCGAACTCGCTCACCGTGGAGAACGCCTCGTCCAGCCCGTACACGTTGCAGGTCATGAGTTGGGTCGCGCTCTTCGGAGCGCCCGCCGTGCTGGTCTACCAGGGCTGGACGTACTGGGTCTTCCGCAAGCGCATCGGCACCGACCACATCCCGAAGGTCCACGCACCCCGATGAACGCGCTCACCCACGCTCCCCTTTCCGCCGAGGTGTCCTCCGGCCGACAGCCGGGGCGGGACACCACGTGGGTGGGTCGGGGCCCGCTCGGCGCGCTGCCCGCACTGTCCGCGGCGGCGCGCCGGGCGTTGGTCCTCTCGGCCGTGCTGGCCCTGGTCAACGCCGGTGCGCTGGTGGCTCAGGCGTTCCTGCTCGCCTCCGTGCTCGCCGACCTCGTCGCCGGTGACGTCACCGGGCACACCCCGGCCGTGGCCGCGCTCGCCGGGTCGGTCGTGGCGCGTGGCGTGCTCGGCTGGGCGATGCGCGTGGTGGCCGCCCGCGCGGCGGCGGGGACCAAGGAGGAACTGCGGGCCAAGGCCGTCGACCACGCGCTGCGGTTGGGGCCCGAGTGGATCGACGGCCGGGGCACGGGGGAGCTCACCTCGCTCACCACGAAGGGCCTCGACGCGCTCGACGCGTACTTCACCGAGTACCTTCCCGCGCTGGTCACGGCCGCCGTGGTGCCGTTCGCGGCGGGGCTCGCCGTGCTGGTGGCCGACTGGCCCTCGGCCGTGCTCGTCGCCGTGACCCTGCCACTTCTGCCGTTGTTCGCCGTGCTCATCGGCAAGCAGACCGCCGACCGCGTCGAGCAGGCCACCGACGCCGTGCACCGGATGTCGGGTCACCTGCTGGAACTCGTGCGCGCGTTGCCCGTGCTCACCGCCTTCCGCCGGGCCGAGGCTCAGGCCGAGGCGGTGCGCAGGGTGAGCGACAACCACCGCACGACCACGCTCGCGACGCTGCGACTGGCTTTCGCGTCGGCGTTCGCGCTGGAACTCGCGGCCACACTGTCGGTGGCGCTGGTGGCCGTGGTGATCGGTGTGCGGCTGGTGTCGGGCGACCTCTCGCTGGCCGTGGGGCTCGGCGTGTTGATCCTCGCTCCGGAGTGCTACCAGCCGCTGCGCACGGTCGGCTCCGCCTTCCACGCGAGCCAGGACGGCGTGGAGGCCGTCCGCCGGGTCGCCGACGTGCTTTCCGTTCCCGCGCCGCGACAGGGGACGCGTGACCCGCGGCGGGGGCCGCTGCGGGTCCGCGACCTGCGGGTGCGGCGGCGGGGTGGTTACGCGCCCGACGGCGAGACGTTCACCGTGCGTCCGGGCGAGCGGGTGCGGCTCACCGGCCGTAGCGGGGCCGGCAAGAGCACCACGCTCTCCGTGCTGCTCGGCTTCGTCACGCCCACCTCGGGAACGGTGACGGTGGACGGCGTGGCCCTGGGCGAGCTCGACATGTCGCGGTGGCGGGACGCCGTCGCGTGGGTTCCGCAGTCGCCGGCGTTCGCGGGCGGCACGGTGCGCGACGAGCTGGCGCTGAGCGGCGCCACGGAACCCGAGGTGGACGCGATGCTGGCGCGGTTGGACCTGGCCGGGCTCGCCGAGCGAGCCGTACACCGGTTGTCGGTCGGGCAACGGCAGCGGGTCGCCGTGGCGCGGGCTCTGCTTCGGGTGCGGCAAGGCGCGTGGCTGCTGTTGCTCGACGAGCCGACCGCGCACCTCGACCCGGCGAACGCCGAACGGGTGTGGGAGGCCGTGCGGCAGGCGCAGGACGCGGGCGCGGCGGTGGTGGTCGCCGCACACACCCGTGGTGAGGCGGCGCCACCACACGAGGACGTGGTCCCGCACGTCGGCTCCGGCGGCGAGGCCCGGCCGTCGCGGCGCTCGTTCCGGCGGCCCGTTCCGCTGCGGGAGTTGGGTGATCGCAGGCTCGCGCGTGGCGTCGTTCTCGGCGCGGCGGCACTGCTGGCGGGCGTGGCGCTCACGGCGACGTCCGGGTGGCTGATCGCCAAGGCGTCCCAGCAACCGCCGATCCTCACCCTCACCGTGGCCGTCGTGGGCGTGCGCACGTTCGGGCTCGCGCGGGCGGGCCTGCGCTACGTCGAGCGGCTCGTCACCCACGACGGCGCGTTCCGGGTGGCCGCGCGGCTGCGGGAGCGGCTGTGGCGGTCGCTGGTGCGGCTGGGCCCGGCGCGCGTGCGGGCGCGTCACGGCGAGAGCCTGAGCAAGCTCGTCGACGACGTGGACACGGTGCGCGACCTGCTTCCGAGGGCGGTGACACCCCCGTGCGTGGCCGCGGTGGTCGTCGCGGGCGCGGTCGTGGTGCAGGCGGCCGTGCTCCCCGCGGCGGGCTGGGTGCTCGCCGCGGCCGTGGTGGTGGCCGCCGTGGTCGCACCGACGCTGGCCGTGCTGCTCGACCGGCGTGCGACCGCGACACTGGCCGACGGCCGTCGTGACGTGTCCGCCCGCGTGCTGGCGTTGTTCGACGGCGCCGCCGAGCTGATCGCGTTCGGCGCGCACGTCGAGCGCAGGGCCCGGCTGGCGGAGCGGGACCGGAGCCTGGCCGCGCTCGCGCGCAGGCAGGCGTGGGGCGAGGGAGTCGCCGAGGCCGTGGTGACGGTGACGACCGGGCTCGCGGCCGTGGCGGGGGCGGTGCTCGCCGCCGACGCCGTCGGGGCGGGAACGCTCGACCCGGTGCTCGCGCCGGTGCTCGCCCTCGTGCCGCTAGCCCTGGCCGAGGCGCTGTCGCTGCTGCCGCCCGCCGCGCAGCACTGGGACGCCCTGCGGCGGGCCCGGACGAGGCTCGCCGCCACACTCGACGCCGAGCCGGACGAACAGCGGCCTCTCGGCACGGTGGAGCTCGTGGACGGTGGTGACGTGCGGTTGCGGGCCGTGGACGTGCGCTGGCCGGGCGCTGCGCGGTCGGCGCTGCGCGAGGTCGACCTCGACGTGCCGCACGGCGCGTACGTGGCTGTGGTCGGTCCGTCGGGGGCGGGCAAGTCGTCGCTGCTGGCGACCGTGCTCGGGTTCCTCCGGCCGGAGCGGGGTCACGCCGTGGTGTCGAAGCGGGTGGCCTGGGCGCCGCAGGAGCCGCAGCTCGTGTCGACCACGGTCGCGGAGAACCTGCGCCTTGCCGACCCACACGCGACCGACGAGCGGTTGCGGCAGGCACTGGCCACCGCCTGCCTCGGCGAGGTGGACCTCGACGTCGTGCTGGGCGACGCCGGGCGCGGGTTGTCAGGTGGCCAGGCACACCGCCTGGCTCTGGCCAGGGCGGTGCTCGCCGCGTCGAACGCCGACGTCGTGCTGCTCGACGAACCCACCGCCCACCTCGACCGGGAGACGGCGGCCGCGGTACTGGCGAACCTGCGCACCGCATTGGCGGGCCGGACGGTGCTCCACGTGACCCACCGGCCGGAGGAGGCGGCCGACGCCGAGGTGGTGGTGGAGGTCACCGACGGCCGGGTCCGCCTCGTCCGAGGCGCCGGCGAGGTGATGAGGGCAGGTGAGCGGACATAAACTGGGCATTGCTCATGGAACCGACCCTGGCTGCGCGGGCACTGGCCGCGGCGACCGAGATCACGGCTTCGGCGTTGTCCGACGTCGATCCCGGCACGGTGCTGGGCACGGTGGTACGGCACGCGGCCGAACTCGCTGACGCCGACCTGGGGCTCGTGATGGTGCGCGCCGAGGACGGCAGTGTCACTGTGGAGGCCGCGCACGGCTCCGACCGGCGGGACGTGCTCGGGCTGGTCCTGCCCGCCGAGTCGGCCGCGGGACGGGTGGCGGCAGGCGGCGAGACCGTCGTGACCGACGACGTGACGAGCGACCCCCGCACCTCGCGTTTCGTGCCCGAGGTCCTGCGGTCGTACGGGCCGTTCGCCGCCGCGTCGTTCGGTCAGGGCGGGCGGCTGCTCGGTTCGCTCACCGTGTACCGCGACAAGGGCGCCGAGCCGTTCGCGACGGAAACCGTGGAAGTGCTCACGGCGTTCGCGGGACAGGCCGGGGTGGTGCTCGCCCTCGCGGAGGGAGCCAACGCCCGGCACCGGCTCACGCTGTACGAGGAGCGCGAACGCATAGCCCGCGAGCTGCACGACGTCATCGTGCAGCGCCTGTACGCGGCGGGGATGCAACTCGACCGGGTCCGCCGTCGTATGCGGTGGCGGTTCGCCCAGGCCGACGGCGCGCGCCTCGGCGAGGCCATCGACCAGCTCGACGCCACGATCGAGGAGATTCGCGGCACGGTGCGGGAACTGCGCACCACCGAGGTGGAGCCGCGCGAGCCCGCCGCCACCGAGACCGACCTCGCCGAGTCGGCGCGGGGCGAGGTCCGCATCGCGGGCGAGTTGCTGGGCTATCCGCCGACCCTGGAGCTTTCGGGCGAGCTGGCCGACATCCCGGCGGAACGCGCCGACCACATCCGCGCGGCCCTGCGCGAAGCACTGTCCAACGTGGTCAGACACTCGGGAGCGAGCGAGGTCCGCGTGACCCTGCACCGCGACGACGGCGGTGTGCGACTGCGGGTGCGTGACAACGGGTGCGGAGTTCCGCGCGACGTCGCCAAACGCGGGTTGCGCCACCTCGCCGAACGCGCCGAGGGGGCAGGGGGGGAGTTCTCCGTCAACTCATCGCCCAGCATGGGCACGCTGGTGGCGTTCGACCTGCCCCTGAAGTCCGGTTAGGACTCTTTGGTCACCGCGCCTGGCGGTTGCCGTACCTCGCCACCCACGCGGCGGCCTGGGTACGGCGCTGCATGCCCAGCTTGGCCAGCAGCGACGTGACGTAGTTCTTCACGGTTTTCTCCGCGAGGAAGAGCCGCTCGGCGATCTCCCGGTTGGACAGACCCTGACCGATGAGCTCCAGCACACTGCGCTCGCGTTCGCTGAGCTTGGCCAGTGGGTCGCGTTCGGCAGGGTTGCGCATCTTGTCGAGCAGCCGGGCGGTGGTGAGCGGGTCGAGCAGGGAACGCCCCGCGGCGACCTCACGGACGGCGTTGACCACGTCCTGGCCGCGCACCTGCTTGAGCAGGTATCCGGAAGCACCCGCCATGATGGCGCCCACCATGGCTTCCTCGTCGTCGAACGCGGTGAGCACCAGGCAGCGCGGCGCGTCGGGCCGGGACCGCAGCTCGCGACACAACTCGATGCCGTCGGTCTCGTTCTCGCCGAGCCGCACGTCCACCACGGCGACGTCGGGCTCGATGTGCATGGCGACGGCCAACGCCTCGTCGGCGCTGCCGGCCTCCGCGACCACCTCGATGTCGGGCTCGTCGCTCAGCAACTCCTTCAACCCGCGACGGACGACCTCGTGATCGTCGACGAGGAGCACCTCGATCGCCATGACGTCGAGCGTAGTCCTGCCGGACGGCGCCGGAATAACCACACGACCGGCGCACGTTGCTGTGACCGTGAGCACACACGGTGATGTCGAGAGCCGAAACCGAGGGCGGATCGAGCGGAGCGCCAAACGCGTGCGGGCGGTGTTCGCCGGCGAGGTGGTGGCGGACACGACCCGGCCGCTGCTGGTGTGGGAAGTGCCGTACTACCCGACCTACTACCTCCCGCGCGAGGACGTGAGGACGGAGCTGTTCGTGCCGACCGGCCGAACCCGGAACTCGAGGCAGCGGGGCGCGGGCACGGTGTCGCACCTGCGGGTCGGTGACCGCGAGGCCGCCCACGCCGTGACCGAGTACACGGACTCGGAGGCCCTGCGCGGCCATGTGCGCCTGCACTGGCACGCCATGGACGCCTGGTTCGAGGAGGACGAGGAGGTCTACACGCATCCACGAGACCCGTACGTGCGGGTGGACGTGCTGACCAGCTCCCGGCACGTGCGGGTGGTCGTCGACGGCGTGACGGTGGCCGACACGCGCTCACCGCGGCTGCTGTTCGAGACCAACCTCCCGGTGCGGTACTACCTGCCGAAAGTCGACGTGCGACTCGACCTGCTCGAACCCAGTGACAAGGTCACTCACTGCCCGTACAAGGGGCAGGCGGAGTACTGGTCGGTGCGCGTGAACGGAAAGCTGGTCGAGGACCTCGCGTGGAGCTACCGCACTCCGTTGCGGGAGAGCGAACCCATCGCGGGTTACCTGGCCTTCCCGCAGGACCGCGCGGAGGTGTACGTGGACGGCGTCCGCGACGAGGGCTGAAGCCGCTGCCGGCTCATGGGAAACGCACCGCGACGGCGTCGTCCTCGATACTGAGCAGGAACTCGGTGACCACCGGACCGTCGCCAGGGGGAACGAGCACGAACCCGGCCGCGCCGATCGCCTCGTCCGCCTCGTGGAGGGCCTCGTCGTCACCGCGTTCGGTCGCGTCGTTCAGCGCGTCGAACAGCGGAGCGAACTCCGGCCAGGCGGGGCCGGGCTCGAAACTGCCCTGGTGCCAGAACATGTCCCTTTCCGTGAAAGTGATCGTCCCGACGAGACGGTCCGCCTGCTTCAGTTGCCAGGACACTTCGGTCGCTCTCCCCGCTGTCGTCGTGCCGACGAGGTTACGGATTTTCGTGCCCGCCCCGCCACGCGCCCGGATGCGGCGTCGCGCACGGTGCCCGGCGCACCAGGCCGTCCGCGACGCCGCGATCTCAACGGGAGGGCTGTGCCGCCGCGTCCTCGCTCGTGGTGGCGTTCCCCAAGGTCCGCCGGATGACCGTGGAACCCTGCTCGACGAAGTCGGCGATCGGGGCGGCGAGCGTGTCGGGGAGCACGTCGGTGTGCCAGACGAACCTCGTCCGGCCGTCCTCGGCCCGCAGCGCCTGCATCCAGGCGTGGTGGTGGGAGGGGTGGAGGTCGCCGCCGACGACCGTGTAGGCGACCCGCCTGTGCTCCGCGTCCCGATCGACGAGCCGTTCGGCGACGACGGTGCCGTCGGCGAACGTCACCGTGCGGGTGTCCGCGTGCAGCCGCGTGTCGGTGACGAAGCCGGGGGCGAGGCGCTGGTGCACGGCGCCGAAGTCGCGGAGTACCTCCCAGACCACCTCCGGGTCGGCGTCGAGGACGAATTCCTTGTGGATGGAGGCCATCTGGTGCTCCTGTTCAGGCCGTGGCGATGCAGAACGGGTGGCCTTCCGGATCGACGAGGACCGTCCACCGGTCCTCACCGGGCTGGAGGTCGGGCTTGGTCGCTCCCAGGTCGAGCAGGCGCTCGGTCGCGGCATCGACGTCGGTGACCGCGAAGTCGAGGTGGACGTGCGTGTGGCCATCACCCCAGCCGGGGCTCCGGTATCCGTCGACCCGCTGGAAGGCGAGCTGGACCGGACCGGTTCCCACCTCTGCGGAGTCGTCGTCGCTGTGGGTGATCTCCCAGCCGGTGACGTCGCGGTAGAACTCCGCCAGTGCCTTCGGGTCGGTGCAGTCGATGGTGATCGTGGTGAGTCGTGCGTGGACGGTCATTGCGATGTCTCCCAGCGGTGGATTGCTTACCCGGTCAGCATTCCTCGCGGGAGAGGCCGAGTCTTGAAGATTCTTGCGGGCTGTTTCGTCGTACCCCGCGCGTAGTGTCACGCCCGTGTTGTCCACCGAGACACTCGCCGCGCGAGAAGGCTTCGTCGTCACCACGGTCGCCTGCCGTGGTGACCACGCGCGATGGTCCGAGGTCGAGGCACCGGACGGCCACCGCATCGTGCTCGTCAGGCGCGGCAGGTTCCGGCGAAGGACGGGCGGGGCGGACGTCGACCTCGATGCCACGCTGGGCTACCTGGCGGTACCGGGGGAGGAGGAACGTTTCGCGCATCCCGCGGGCGGCGACGTCTGCACTTCGGTGACGTTCTCGCCCTCGCTCTGGGAGAGGCGCCCCGCCGCGCGAGCGGTGTACGTCGACGCCCGCGTCGACCTGGCACACCGCCGGATGCTCGCCGCCGCCCGTGGTGGCGACCTCGACTACGAGGTGACGGAGGAACTGCTGGGCCTCGTGGCGGTCGCCGCCGAGCAGCAGGTGCTGCCGAAGAGGGCTGCCGACCGCGCGCTCGTCGCGGCGGCGAGGGAAGCGATCATCGAAGGTGCGCGGGAGGCCGAGGGGCTGTGCACACTGGCGGCCCTGCTCAAGGTCTCGCCGTACCGGCTGAGCCGGTCGTTCACCCGGCAGATGGGCCTCTCGCTGACCCGCTACCGGAACCGGGTCCGTGTCGCCAGAGCCATGGACCGGCTCGCGGAGGGCGAGAGCAGCCTCGCCTCGCTGGCCGCCGACCTGCGCTTCTCCGACCAGGCACACCTGACCCGTACCGTCCGTGAACACCTCGGGCACACCCCGACCACCCTGCGGCGACTGCTCGCTCTTAAGCCGGGCGCCACCACGCGGCGGTTCGGCTCGAACGCGGAGGTGGACCCGCCCTCCTGAGCCAGCACCTGAGCGGCGCGGAAGCCCCAGCCACAACCGCCCGTGCCGTTCCCGCCCCGTCACGCACCCGGATGCAGGCTGTAACCCGCAGGGATTACTCGAAGCGCTGGTCAGACGCACCCTTGGTTTACTCGGCTTGGACCGAAAGGGGTGGCATGACCGAGTGGCGTCAGCAGGCCGCCAGCGCGGTCGAGGCCGAGTTCGAACACGCGCGGCAGGCCGGTGAGTGGAGTGTGCTGGGCCCGCTGCGGCGGACCGACGACGGCGACTGTGTCGTCGATCTTCGGGGACGCCGGGTCCACCCGCTGAACGATGTCCGGGTCTCGGGTTCCGAGCGTCCGAGGCAGGGGACGGCGGTGCCGGTGAGCACCGAGTTCTCGCGCGGCGTGCTGTGGTTGCACGACGTCGGGCCGGTGCCGTTCGAGTGCGACCGAGTCTGGGCGCGTGAGGTGACGCACGGCCACCAGCTCGCGCGGCTCGCGCGTGCGCTGAGGGAGTTGGGTGACGCGCCGTTGGCCGACCGGCTCGCGGACGGCGAGCTCGATCCGGCGGGCGAGGACGCCTACTCCACGTGCTTCGTGCCCGGTCTGCACTTCGTGTGGGGACCGCCGGGCAGCGGGAAGTCGCACATCGCCGCGCAGGCCGCGGCCGAGTTGGCCCGGCGTGGCAAGCGCGTCCTGCTCGTCACCGAGGAGGCTGTCGCGGGCCGGGCGTCACTGCACACCGTGGACGGCGGCGAGCGGCTCGCGCTCCAGCGGGACCTCGCCGATCTGTCCGCAGTGGATCGGGAACTCGCGCGGCTCGACTCCGAACTCCGCGACTACGACCACGAAGCCTTCCTCGCGGCCGAGCGGCGTATCGAGAACGCTCAGCGCGTCGCCGCGTTGGAGAGCGAGTTCGCCGCTCTGTGCGAACGGCACTGGGCGCTGGCGCTGCAGACGGCCGAGGCGGGGGAGACGCTGCGCCTGGCGCAGCGTTCCCACGACAGGGTGACAGGCGAGCACGCGCGGCGGACCGAGGCCCGCGTGCTGACGAACCAGCTCGCGAAGGTGGAGGAGCGGCTCGGTGAGCTGCGTGAGCGGGCGCGCAACCGGAACCCGCTCCACCGTGGTCGTAAGCGCGACCGGCAGGAACTGCGCGCGGCGGAGGAGGAGCGCCGCAGGCTGGTGTCGCGCATCGAGGAGTGCCGGAAGCGTGTGAACACGGTGTCCGACGACGTGCGCAGGCTCGCGTCCGAGCTCGAACGGGCACGTGCGCAGGCTCGCGAGGCCGAGCGGGTCGAGTCGGAGACACGCACGCAGCTCGAACTGGTGCGGGACGAACTCATCCGGCTGAGTGCGGCCGGGTTGGCTGACGAGACCGACCACCGCTACTACGCCGACTGCCTGCACCGGGAGTTGCCGCGACTGCACGCCGAACGCGAGGCGCTAAGGGAACGGGCCAGGCACCGGGCCGCGCTCCGCGGCAGGTTCCAGGAACGCCTGTGGTGGATCGGCGAACGCGAACACGAGCTGCGCATGGGGGAGGAGGCGCGGTGGTGGGCCTCGGAACCCGTGGTCGTCACGACCATGGCCGGGCTCACCCACGCCGGCGGCGTTTTCGACGTGGTGCTGGTCGACGACGCCGGTTCGGCCCGGCTGTGCGACGTGCTGCTGGCCGTCGCGCAGGCCCGCGAGACCGCCGTCGTGTTCGGTGATTTGGTTCAGCCGTGGCCGCAGGTGTCGCCCGTGGAGTTGGAGAAGCTGCCCGAGGTCCAGAAGTGGACGCTGTCCACGCCGTTCAGCCACTGCGGCATCCTGACCCCGTCCGACGCGCACGCCCATCCCGGCTGTGCTGTGCTGACCCGGCAGTACCGGGTCGGGCCCGCCATCCAGGCGATCGCCGACAACATCGGCTACAAGGCACTGGTCGCGGCCGAAGGCTCGCACACGGAGGTGGTCCTGCTCGACACGGCCGGCGAGCCGGTGGAGCGCGCGGCGCTGGTACGGCTGATCTCCTCCGACGGCGGCGCGATCCTCGTGCCGTCGGAGGAGGATGTCGAGCAGTGGCGCGAGGTGCTGCGCGACACCCTCACCGTGGACGTGGGCACCGCGACCACGGTCACCGGCCACGAGTTCGGCACTGTGGTCCTCGACCTCACCACCGACGGCTGGTACGACAGGGTGCGGTCGTTCCTCTCCGGCATCGCCCGCGCTCGCGAGAGGCTGTACCTGCTGGCGGATCTCGACGCCGTGCGAGGTGCTCCCGCGGGCACGCCGCTGGGGGCGGTGGAGGCCCTCCACCTGCGGGGCGGACTGGTGGTGCGCCGACTGGGTGAGGTGTTGATTCCCCGCCAGCGGGAACAGTCCGCCACCGGATGGACCGCGACCGTGATCACTCATCCGGCGCCGGATGGCACGATAGCCGGGTGACCCGCCGATCGGACCTGCGCGCGTTCCTCCTGACGTTGGACCCGGAGACGCTGGTCGACGTCCTGTGCGAGCAGGCCGATCGGGACGAGGAGCTGCGGCGGCGGCTCGTGGCGCTCGGCGGGGACAGCGAGCCCGCGCGGGTGCTGTTCGACGACGACACCGCACGGGCCGACACGGTGCAGTTCGACTCGGTACTGGACACGGTCCAGCGGTTGCTCGACGCGGGCACGTCCGCCGACGTCACGCCACTGGCCCGAAGAACGGCCGACCGCCTCGCCACGGCGGTACGCGAGAGCGACGAGCCCTCCGACGGGCTGATCGCCCAGCTCGGGCGCGCGGTGTCGCTGTACGCGCGGGCGTGCGCGGCCCATCCACCGCCGCGGCGCGAACTCGCCGAATGGCTCACCCGGCTCGCGTTCGACGGTTCCGGTAGGCCCGTCGTGTGCCTGGCGGACTTCGCCGAAGTGCTCGGCGACGACGGGTTGGCGCGGGTTCGGTCGGTGGTGGACGCGGTGCTCGCCGAGGGCGGTGGCGACAGCCGCAGGGCACGCGCGGCACGCGCGTTGCGGTTGGAGCTCGCCGAGATCACCTCGGACGTCGACACCGTGGTGAGTCTGCTGTCCGAGGAACTGCCCCGCCTCGACGTCAGCCTGCGCATCGTGCGGGTGCTGCGGGCTGCGGGACGGCACTCCGAGGCCATCGCCCACGCCGCGAAGGCGCTGGGCAACACGGCGGCGGGCGGCAACGGCAGCCGTGGCCCGGTGGTGGAGGCGCTGGAGCGGGTGCGCACACGGCAGTCGCCCGTCGACACCTCCGAGGTCGAGCTTCTGCTGAACGAGGGTCGCTGCGACGAGGCGTGGAAGGCCTCGGCGGACTACGAGCCCTCCGACGTCATCCCGCTCTACCGCGACTGCGTCGAGCGGCTCATCGACTCCCGCAACCCGCGGCAGTACGAGTACGCGGCCGTGCAACTGCGGCGGCTGCGGATGCTGTATCGGCGCGCGGGCACCTCCGGGGAGTTCTCCACGTACCTCGCCGAGCTGCTCACCCGGCACCGGCGCAAGACGCGGTTGCTCGACGAGCTCCGCAAGGCGCGGGTCGCGCTGCCGAAGGTTCTCGCCGGTTGAGTCACCGGACCGGTGTGTTCGAGCGCCTGGCCCTGCGCCAGCCGCGCACGTCGCCGTAGTCCAGGGCCGCGGCGCCGAAGGCCATCGCCAGCAGCACCGTGATGCCCAGTACCGCACCGACCCAGGTCAGAATGTCCGCAAGCATCGTGGCCGCCCTCCCGAAACGTGTGTGTCGCTCTTCCCCCAGGGTCACGGGCGGGGGATCAACCGGGTATCGGCCAAGTGGTTAGTGCTGCCGGGACGGCTCGGCCGATCGACCTAGGGATGCGCGGCGCCGAACGTTCCGGCGAGCGCCTTCGCCACGGCACGCGCGGTCCTGGCCAGTGCCAGGTTCTCGGATGTGCTGCGCTCCGCCTGCGCCCGCGCCAGTGCCTCGGCCGCGGCCTTCCCACCCGCTGAGGCGACACACCGCAGACCGACGTCCACACACGCCCTGAGCTGTCGTGGTGCCCGCATGCGGTGCCAGTCGTCGAGGGTGAGCTGCAGCAGCTTGGCCGCCTCGGGCACACGGCCGAGCGTGAGCAGCGCGTCCGCCAGCGCGGTCCCCGACGACGCCGTGATCCACGTGGCCTCGGCGGCCTTGGCCTTGGCCCGCGCCCTCGCGAGCACACTCGCGCCCCTGCCGAGGTCGGTGAGGCTCGCCGAGCGGCCCTCGGCGTAGGCGGCGAGGGCGATGCGACACGCGGAGCCGGACTCGCGGGCGAACCGGGTCGCGAGTTCGGCGTTGCGGGACGCCTCGTGGTGGTGTCCGCCGCGTGCGGCCACCAACGACAGGAAGGAGTGGGCGTCGGCCCTGCAGTGGTCGGGGATGTCGGGCAGTTCCAGCAGCTCGTGGCACACCGTGGCGGCCCGGTCGTCGTCACCGAGGTCGTAGTAGGCGCAGACGAGGGTGTGCACGGCCGAACAGTGCTGTTGCGGCGTGGCGGCCAGCTCCGCGGCTCGGGCCGCGAGCCGCAATCCCTCCTCGGGCAGGCCACAGCGCAGCGCCGCGGCCGCGCCCGACGCCGCGGCGGGAGCATGGCGGGACAGCCGGGGGTCAGAAGCGCGCGCCACGGCGAGCTGCCACGGAAGCAGCCTGGGGGCCGGACGGT
This sequence comes from Saccharomonospora cyanea NA-134, assembly GCF_000244975.1. Lineage (NCBI taxonomy): Bacteria > Bacillati > Actinomycetota > Actinomycetes > Pseudonocardiales > Pseudonocardiaceae > Saccharomonospora > Saccharomonospora cyanea. The sequence continues at coordinate 144,480 of NZ_CM001440.1, forward strand.
AGGTGGTGAGCGACCCGACCAACCCGGTCAGCTCCGCCGCCAGAGCCGGTTCCTCCGAGAAGGCCCAGCTCAGCGCGACACACACGTCGTCCTCCATCCGGCGGAGCCGCTCGAAGCTCGCGAGCTCGTCGGCGGGCGGGTGGGTCACGGCGTCGGTGACCACGTCGACACACCACAGTGCGTGCCTCTGCCTGGCCTTGTGCTCGGCCTCCGTGCCCGCGAACCACTGTGTGGCGTGCCTGCGCACGAGGTCGGGCAGCCGGTGGCGCGAGTCGGCGGTGGTGGTGAGCAGTCCCGCGCGCCCGAGACGATCGAGGGCGTCCTCCACGGTGTCGCTGCTGTCCACCACCCTCCCCGCAGCGTCAGCGGAGACGTCGCCACCGAACACCGTCAGGGCACCGAGGAGGTCACGCTGGATGCGCGTGAGCTGGGAGCACGACCACTCGACGAGGTCGTTCGGCCAGGCCGACGGCATCGTCCAGCCGTCGCCTGCGACGCCTCCGGCGAGGACCTCCAGCGTCAGCGGCAGGCAGTCCACTCGCCGCAGCACGGCCCGTCCCGCGTCGGCCTCCGCGTCGTCGCGGGGATAGTCGGCCCTCAGCCGGCGGGCCCGGTCGCGGAACAACTCCCCTGCCCTGGACAGCAACGGATCGCGCACACCGTCCCTGGCCAACGGGCCCAGCGGCAGCACCTGTTCGCCCGCGAGGCCGAGCCGCACCCGGCTCGTGACCACGACGGTGACGTCCTGACACCGGGAGCGCAGCCTGCGCACGAGCGTGCGCACGGCTGTCAGCAGATGCTCGCAGCCGTCGAGCACCAGCACGTGCCGCCGTCCGCACAGGTACTCGGCGAGCACCGTGGGAAGGTCGTCGGACGTGTCGTGGCGTCCCCGCGAGTGCATCCCCAACGCGGCGGCCAACGTGCCGTGGAGATCGACCGAGTCACACGTGGACAAACGGACGAAGGTGGTAGGAACCTCCGTCGCGGACAGTGCTTCCAGCGTGAGGCGGGTCTTGCCGCATCCGGCGGGTCCCGTCACGGTGACGAACCGGTCGCGGTGGATCATCGTGGACAGCCGGGCCAGCTCGTGTCCACGGCCGACGAACGTCGTGTCGACGCGATCGGCCGCGACAGCATCCGCCGAAGCGGGCTCCCGCCCGGTGACGGCGCGGTAGGTCTCGCGCAGCTCGGTACTCGGCCCCTCGCCGAGTTCGTCCTCCAGCCGCTCGACGAGCTGGTCGTAGCAGGCGACGGCGTCACTCGTCATGCCCAGCCGGTGCAGCGCCCACATCGCGTGTCCGCAGGCGCGCTCCCGCAGCGGCTCGGCCGACAGCAGCGCGAGCAACCGTCCTGCCGCGTCCTCGACGGAGCCCACCTCGAGTTCGCACGCGGCCAGGTCCTCGACGGCGCGGGCCCGGAGCTGCCGCAGCCGCACGCAGGCGGGATGGTCCACACCGTCCCGGCGGAGGTCGGGCAGCGGGTCCCCGCGCCACAGTGACAGCGCCCGTTCGAGCGTGGAGATCGCCTCCCGTGGTGTGCACCAGCGGGCCGCCTCGACCATCCGCTCGAAACACACCGCGTCGACGAGTTCGGGCTCGACTGTCAGCACGCACCCGCCCGCCGCCCACGAGAGGTCGGCTTCGGGGGCCAGCAGCGTGCGCAGCCTGCTGATCCGGGTTTCGAGGGAGTCGAGGGGGTTGGCCGGCAGCTCGTGAGGGGCCCACACGAGACGGACGAGGGTGTCGGTCGGCACAGCGCGGTTGGCTTCGGCGACCAGCGCCGAAGCCACGACACGCATGGCCTTGTCTGTGATCGGTTGCTCAGCCCCACGTCTGGTGACGCGGAGCGGACCGAGAACACTGACAAGCGGGTGAGTCGAGCCTTTGCCCACACCGGCCATGGTCGAGCCCTACTCGGAGGTCAACCACTCGGAAAGCCACCGGATCGGGTGGTCCCTACAACTTGCGCAGCCGCACCCGGTTGATCGAGTGGTCGCAGTCCTTCCGCAACACCAGCGTCGCCCTGGGCCGGGTGGGCCGGATGTTCTCGACGAGGTTCGGCTCGTTGATCGTCTTCCACAGGTGCCGGGCTTCGGCCCTGGCCTCGTCGTCGGGAAGACCGGCGAAGTGGTGGAAGTGCGACGCGGGGTCGGCGAACGCGGTGTGCCTCAGCTTGAGGAACCGCTCGACGTACCACTGTTCGATGTCGGCGGTGTGGGCGTCCACGTAGATGGAGAAGTCGAACAGGTCCGACACCGTGAGCCTGGGGCCCGGTTGCAGGACGTTGAGCCCTTCGAGGATCAGTATGTCGGGCCTGCGCACCACCTGCTCCTCGCCGGGGAGGATGTCGTAGGCCAGGTGGGAGTAGACCGGCGCCCTGACCTCCTCGGCACCCGACTTCACCTCGGTGACGAACCGCAGCAACGCGCGACGGTCGTAGCTCTCGGGGAAGCCCTTGCGGTGCATCAGGCCCCGGCGCACGAGTTCGGCGCGCGGGTGGAGGAAGCCGTCCGTGGTCACCAGGTCGACCCTCGGATGGTCCGGCCAACGGGCCAGCAGCGTTCGCAGAATACGGGCGGTGGTGGACTTGCCGACCGCCACGCTGCCCGCGATGCCGATGATGAACGGGACCTTGGTGCCGTGCGCGTCCTCGCCGAGGAAGGTGGTGGTGGCCTCGTACAGGCGCTGACGGGCCGCCACCTGGAGGTTTATCAGGCGGGACAGCGGAAGGTACACCTCGGCGACCTCGGTGAGGTCGATCTGCTCGCCGAGGCCCCGCAACCGGTCCAGTTCCTCGGCGGTCAACGGCAATGGGGTCGAGCGACGCAACTCGCGCCACTGATCGCGCTGTAGTTCGACGTAGGGACTGCGCTCACGGACCCGTGGTGGCATTCGGTCACTCCTCGCCCGTCGATGGGCCTGGCGCGTACATCAGCTCTCCGAAAGCCCCGGACACATCGACTGTCCGGCTCACGGCGACGCAGCCCGGCCACCGCTCCCTGATCGAACGCCAATGTGTCAGGAGCTCTCAACGCGCATTCAACGTTAGGTCTTCCGTGGCCGTGGCGGGCTGTGACGTTCTACACCCGTCACAGTCACCCCGGCCCCTGCGATCCGTTACTTTGTTCTGCCACCCGGTTCTTCCAACAAGGGGTTTCACTGTGAGCACACCCGAACCACACGCGTCCGACCCGATGAAGTTCGCCCAGGATCTGACCGACTGGGCGAAGAACCTGGAGCGCAAGGCGGCGCAGTACAACGAGTTGAAGGGGCGCCTCGACGCGGTGTCGGTGTCCGCGCAGTCACCGGACGGAGTGGCGAGGGTCACCGTCGACGCCAACGGTGTTCCCACCGAGCTGACGATCACCGAACGGGGCCGGGGCGTGGACCCCGCGCAGCTCTCGCACACCCTGACGCAGACGCTGCGGCAGGCGCAGGCCAGGCTGCGTGAGCAGGTGACCCAGCTCACGATGGCGACGGTCGGGGACGACGCCGCGGGGCAGGACATCGTCGACAACTACCGCGAGCGGTTCACCGAGCCGGTCCGTGAGGAACCGCCCGCCGCCGGGCCTCGCACCATGCACCTCGGCGCGCAGCCCGACGAACCGCCCGCGCCGCCGCGCACGGAACCACGTCCGTCCCGGCCGCGTCCCAACTCCGACGACGACGGCGATGATGGCGACGACTACTTCGGCGGCTCGGTCCTGCGGCGCTGAGCCGCGACGGGGATCGCTTCGACGACGAGGAGGACGAACGTGGGTGCGCCTGGATACCAGGTCGACGTGGGGCGGCTGCGTGAGCACGCGGGAAGCATCGGGACGATCAGGTCGGAGGTGGCCGAGGCGGGCCAGGCCGGGCACTACGTGTCCGGGCTCGACGACGCCTACGGTGCCATCCCGCGGATGATGTTCCTGCCGAACGCCCTGCAGGACGCGCAGGAACGGGTGGCGAGCCTCATCGACTCCGTCAGCACGCAGCTCGAAGGTCTCGCGGACAAGCTGAAGACCGCCGCCGAGAAGTACGAGGCGGGCGAGAAGGAAGGCCAGGAGCGGCTCCAGCCGCCGAAGGACGACATCGACCGTACCGACATCATCGCGGTCTGAGAGGCGGCGGAAGTATGGGAATCCTGGACGAGCAGCCCAGCCAGGAGCTGGCCGACAGCGGGTTGATCGCCGACGGGGTCACCGCCCGCGACACGTACGACTCGCTGCAGAGCCCCACCAAGGCCGCGGCCGGTGGCGCGTTGATGCTGGGGCTGGCGAACCCGGCGTTGCTGCCCGTGGGCATCGCTGCCGGAGCCATGGGCGGCCAGTTCGACAACATGGGCTCCGCCTACGAACTCACCGCCGGAACCTCCATCGGCACGGCGTGGGACGCCTACAACCAGATCAGCAGTGGCGACTACGCGGCGGGCATCCCCAACGCGCTCATCGTGGGCGCCGACGTGGTCGGCGCCATCGGCGACCCGATCGCGGCGGTGGCCGGGCAGCTGGTCGGCTGGATGATGGAGCACCTCGAACCACTGAGGATGGTGCTCCACGGCCTCACCGGCGAGCCGGCGATCGTGCAGGGTTACGCGGACACGTGGGACAACATCGCCAAGCGGCTGGAAGGCCAGTACGCGGCCATCGGCGAGGCCGTCAACGGCCAGGAGCACTGGAAGGGCGACGGCGCCGACGCCTACCGCAAGGCCGCGGCCAACACCCAGGGCGCGCTGTCCGGCGCGTACGCGGGCGCGATGGCCGTCAAGGACGCGGCGCTGAAGATGAAGGACGTCGTCGCGTCGGTGCGCAACATGGTGCGCGACATTCTCGCCGACCTCGCGGGCAGCCTCGTCAGCGCGGCCGTGAAGTGCCTGATCCCGCCGCTGGCGGTGACGGCGATCCCCGCCGCCATCTCCACGATCGCCAAGGCGGCGATGGACATCGCGGGCAAGGTCTCCCGTCTCGCGCTCGTCGTCACCCGCCTCATCGCCGTGCTCATCGACCTCGGTGAGGCGCTGAACCAGATCGAGCAGTCGAACGGGCAGAACTCCGGCTCGGTCCAGCCCAAGGGCGAGAAGATCGGGTCCTGAACTCCGGTTGAGGAGGCCCTCCCGGTGGGGCCTCCTCAGCGGTTGCCGAACACCTCGTCCCAGGCCGCGGCGACCTGGCGGGCGCACGTCCGCGGCGACACGCCGCCGATCCCGGTGCCCAGCCCCGGCATCGCGATGGTCTCGACGACGTCGCGGAAACGCGTGCCGTGCTCGAACTGACCGTCGCGCCACAGCAGGAACACCGCACGCGCGGCGAGGTACGGGTGAACCGTGTCGTCGGGGAGCCGTTCGCCGGGACTCCGCATGGTGGGGGCGCTGATCAGCCATTCGGGCAATGCCTCACCGGTGGGCACGACGACGGCCTCACCGATCGGCAGTTCACCGCCGTGGTAGGCGAGGATCGTGCTGCGCACCTGCTGCTCGATGCCGGGAAACGCCTGCGCGTACACCGCGTCGACCCCGCCCCGCATCCATCCGTGGCTGTTGGCGGGGCTCACCACGGCCTGCGCCGGGACGTCCAACACCGAACCGCGGTGCACCCGCAAGGGGCCGTTCACGGCCTCGGCGACGCTGTGCCAGGCCGTCGCGAGGGAGTCGTCGAGTGCGCACAACACCAACTCCGGGAGCGCGGGAGAGGTCGTTGCGCCTGTGCCGTTCCACGTGTGCGTGCCTGATTCGGCGGTCACGCTAACAGCATGGCAAAAATCCAGGCCCCAGGTAACCGGGTATCCGACCACCTGGACACGCGACACGGGTGAGGATCGTCTCATCTCGTGCGCGGCGTAGCCTCTGACGCATGTCGCGCATCGCCTACTTCGGCCCTGCCGGGACGTTCACCGAGCAGGCCGCCCGCCGCCTCGCCGCAGGGCGGGAACTCGTACCGATGGAGACGATTCCCGCCGCGTTGACGGCCGTGCGAAAGGGCGAGGCCGAGATGGCGTGCGTGCCGGTGGAGAACTCCGTGGAGGGTCCGGTCACCGCGACGCTCGACGGGCTCGCCGAGGACTCCCCTCTGGTGGCGGTGGCGGAGGCGTTGCTGCCGGTGCACTTCACGGTGCTGACCCGGCCGGACGTGGACACGATCCGCACGGTCGCCAGCCATCCCCACGCTCTCGCCCAGGTCAGGAACTGGCTCGAACGCAACCTTCCGGAGGCGACCGCGGTCGCCGCGTCGTCCACGGCCGCGGCCGCTGTCGCCGTGTGCGACGGCGAGTACGACGCGGCTGTCACCGCACCCGTCGCCGCGCAGACCTACCCCTTGCGCGTACTCGCCGAAGGCGTCGCCGACGTGCCCGACGCGCGCACTCGTTTCCTGCTGCTCTCCCCACCGGGGCCGCAGCCCGAGCCGACGGGCGCCGACCGCACCTCGATCGTCGCATCCACGGCCAACCGCACCGGCGCGCTCGCCGAACTGCTCACCGAACTCGCCTCACGCGGGATCAACCTGACCCGCCTCGACGCGCGCCCGATCAAGGGCAACTTCGGGTTCTACCGGTTCTTCCTCGACTTCGAGGGCCACGTCGCCGAGGCCCGCGTCGGCGACGCGCTCGCCGCCCTGAAACGCCGTTGCGACGTGCGCTTCCTCGGTTCCCATCCCCGCGCCGACGGGGTTCGGGCCACCGTGGGTGCCACGGCCACCGACTCCGACTTCGCCGACGCGACCCGGTGGGTGCAGGCGGTCAGGAATGGCGAGCAGGCGTGAGGTCGTGGGCGCGGACCGCGCCCCACGCCACCAGCGCCACCAGCAGCAGCCCGGCCCCTGACAGGACGAACGTGGCGCTCGCCGAGCCGAGCACCCGGGTCGTGGCCCCACCGAGCAGAGCGCCGACGGGCAGCGCACCCCACGCCACCGTGCGCCACACCCCGATCACCCGGCCCAGCAGTTCCTCCGGCACCAGCGTGTGGCGGGCGGTGGCGAGCAGGACGTTGACGACCACGACCGCCGCCGCGAACAACCCGAAGAGCGCGCCCGACAGGACGGGGACCTTCACCAGTCCCATCGCGAGGAAGGCGGCTCCGGAGGTGACCAGGCTGAGGGTGAGGGTGGCCGTGTTGCCCAGGCGGTCGATCAGCCGGGACGCCACGGCGGCGCCGAGCAGCCCCCCGATGCCGCCCGCGAAACCGAAGACCCCGAACGCCGCCTCGCTGAGGCCGAGGTCCTTGATCGCGTACAGCACGAGTTGCGCCTGTGCCATCTCGCTGACGAGGCTGACCAGCCCCACGACCAGGACCAGGCGCCCCATGACCGGATGCCCGCGGACCCAGCGGAGCCCCCGCACGATGTCCGCGCGCACGCCTGCCGTGGCGGACGTCAGGTCGGCTCTGTCGCGCTCCGGCCGGTAGTTCCCCGGCAGCGCCGCCAGGAGGACGGCACCCAGCGCGAAGGCCACCGAGTCGATGAGGAAGGGGAACGCGGCGAAGACCGCGAACGTCAGGCTGCCCACCGGGCCACCGAGGAAGGTCTGGCCCACGATCTCCGCGGCCTGCAGCTTGCTGTTGGCGCCCGCGAGCCCGCTGCGTTCCACCACGGACGGGATCAGCACGTTCGTGGCGCTGTCGGCGACGGTCTCCGCGGTACCCACGAGCAGGGCGGCCACGTAGACCAACCAGATGCTCGTCGCGTCGAGGTGGACGAGGAGGGCGAGGAGGCCGACCACCGCGGCGCGGACGGTGTTGGCCACGACGACGGCGGCGCGGCGGTCGACACGGTCGAGGAGCGTGCCCGCCAGCACGCCGAACAACAACCAGGGTAGGAACTGCGCAGCCGACAATCCCGCGATGAGCAGCGGGTCCTGGGTCACCTGGACGGCGAGCAGCGGGAACGCGACCTTCGCGATGCCGTCGCCGAGGTTGGCGAAGGCGCTGGAGCCCACCAGCCGGTTGAGCCTCCTGGGCGACACGGTGTCTTCACGTGTCGTGGGCCCGTCGGCACGATCGGGGTCGGTTCCCTCGGGCGCATCCGGGGCGGGGCCCATGTGCACTACCCCCAGCCGAGTTCGTGGAGCCGAGCGTCGTCGATACCGAAGTGGTGTGCCACCTCGTGAACGACGGTGATCAGGACTTCCTCGACGACGTCCTCCTCGGTCTCGCAGATGGCCAGGATCGGTTCGCGGTAGATCGAGATGCGGTCGGGCAACACGCCGCCGTAGTCGTGGCCGCGTTCGGTCAGCGCGACGCCGTGGTAGAGCCCGAGCAGATCCCGTTCCTCCTCGTGGTGATCCTCGACGAGGATGACCACGTTGTCCATCGCGGTGGCGAATTTCGGCGGTAGTTGGTCGAGGGCGTCGGCGACGAGCTCCTCGAACCGCGCGCGGCTCATGTCGACAGGCATTTGCCGTCAACCCCCGTTTCCCTGGTTGCCGGACGGCTCCGGTTGGTCGGTCGGCTCGCCGTCCCCGGGGTCGTCACCGCCTTCGGCGGTCCCGCCGTTCTCGCCGTTGCCGCTGCCGCCGTCGCCGCTGCCCTGGCCGTCCTCGCCGCTTTCCGTGCCCTTCTCGCCCTTGCCGTCCTTGTCGCCCTTGTCGCCCTTGTCGCCCTTCTCGGTGTCCTTGCTGTCCTTCACGCTGCCCTGGACGGGAGCCAGCCCGCTGCGGTCCTCCAGCGTGGTGCCCACCTTGCAGTTGACGAGCGTCGAACCCGCCTCCCAGCTCTCCTCCGAGCGCGTGTCCCAGCTCAGGATCAGCCCGTCCTCGGCCAGCGCCTCGACGTTCTTGCCTCCGGTGTAGGACTCCACGAGCTCGGCGCAGGTCGGTTCGAGCCACTCCTTCTGGTCGTCCTCCGACGGGTAGGAGTCGAACTCGTCGGCGAGGTCCACCGTGGCGACGATCTCGTAGGAGTGTTGCGAGTCACAGGAGATCGGGTCGCCCACGCTCTTGTCGACCAGCGCGAGGCAGGTGCCGGGCTCCCACACGTTCGACTGGTCGATGTCCTTCGCCGACTCCGTCAGCACCTGCAGGCCGCCACCGGGGCCGACCCACTGGAGTCCGCAGTGCAGGGCGCGGTCCCCGCCCGACCACTGCTTCTCGTCCGGCCGCAGCACGCCGATGGTCAGCTTGCCCTCGGGGTCGAGCGGGCCGTCGAGGTAGTCCTCGACCAGCGGGCCACAGTGCTCCTCGGTGAGTTCCCGCCACGTCCGCTCGTCGGGCAGGGGAGCCTTCGGCCCGTGCTCCGACGTGAGGTCGGCCACCCCGACGACCTCGAAGAGGTGCTCCTCGTCACACGACACCTTGTGCACGTCGCTCGCGTCCGGCGCGGTCCAGTTCAGGCAGCTGCCCGGAGGTGAGCGGAACGCCTCCTCCCGAGCCTTGGCCACCTGCTCGGCCTTCTCCTCGGCCTGTCGCTGCGCGACGAGCTGCGGGCTCTCGGGAACCCACGAGAAGACCCAGCTGAGTGTCATGGCGACGAGGGCACCGAGGAAGGCACCCCCCATCAACACGCGGGTACGCAGCGCCGAGTCGTTCGGCGGGCGGTCGGGCTGGTCGGACATCAGCACCATCATGCCTGTTTCGCCGTGTGACCGTGAGTGAGTGGCTAAGGTGACATACCGCATGGCCCGCGGTCTTGGAGTGCGCGATGACGGATGACAGCGAGAAGGACGAGAGGGACGGGGAACGGCGCGGCTCGATGCGCTTCCAGGATCCTGAGACGACCACCCCCCGGGAACCGACGCTCGCCGAGAAGCGGGCACGCATGAGGGCGGTCGAGGAGAACCAGCGCCGAGCCGAGGAGAAGCGCCGGCAGCGCGAGGAGGCCGAGGCCAAGGCCCGCACCCGGCGCAAGGTCCTGGCGGGCGGCGGCGTGACGGTCGGCCTCGTCGGTCTCGTCGCGGCCTGGTACGTCGTCGCGATGCCGGAGGAGGTCACCGCCGTCTGCACCACGGCCGACGGCACCGTCGTCGACGACGACTACTGCGACGACGACTACGTGAACTCCCACCACGGTTACCACAGCGGCGGCTGGATCTTCCTCCCGTCGCCGGGCGGCGGTTACCAGCAGTACCGCTACAACTACGGCGGCTCCGGGACGGTGGGCCAGAAGGTGAGCGGCGGTACGTACACGCGCCCCGCCAACGCCTCCATCAGCACCAAGTCGGGCAGCACCGTCCAGCGCGGCGGCTTCGGCATCAGCGGCGGCAGCTTCGGCAAGGGCGGGGGTTCCTGACATGCGCAGGGAGACGGGAACGCCCCGCGCGGGCTGGGAGAAGACCGTCGCCGAGCAGGGGCTCGTGTTCGGCACCCCCGCGCGGTACGGGACGGGACAGCCCCGGCCGTACTGGGACGAGTCCGTCCACTACGTCCTCGACATGGAGGAGGTGCTCTCGGTCGAGGCCGACGTGGAACTGCTGCACTCGATGTGTCTGGAAGCCGTGGACCATGTCGTGACCACCGAGAGGTACGCCGAGTTCGGACTCCCCGAATGGGTGTGGCCCCACATCGCCGAGTCGTGGCGCCGTGCCGATCCGCACGTCTACGGCAGGTTCGACGTCCGCTACGACGGCCGCAGTCCCGCGAAGCTGTTGGAGTACAACGCGGACACGCCGACCTCCCTGCTCGAGGCGGCCATCGTGCAGTGGTACTGGAAGACCGACGTCCACCCCGACGACGACCAGTGGAACTCGCTGCACGAGCAGCTCGTCGAGCGGTGGCGGGTCGTCGGAGCCAAACTCCCGTCCAACGAACTCCACTTCAGCTGGTCGAGTGCCGATCCCACCGGTGAGGACCATCTGACCGTCACCTACCTCCAGGAGACCGCGGCGGAGGCCGGGTTGGACACGGTGGGGCTCGCCATCGAGGAGATCGGCTGGGACCCGCTGCTCAAGCGGTTCGTCGACCTCGAGGAAGCTCCCATGAACACGGTCGTGAAGCTGTACCCGTGGGAGTGGGTGATCGACGAGGAGTTCGGCCGCTACGCCGTCGAGTCGCTGCCACAGACACTGTGGATCGAGCCACTGTGGAAGATGCTGCTGTCCAACAAGGCTCTCCTCGGCATCCTGTGGGAGAACTACCCGGGGCACCCCAACCTGCTGCCCGCGTTCAACGACCAGCCCGGCCTGCTCACCGAGTACGTGCGCAAACCGAAACTCGGACGGGAGGGGGCCAACGTGAAGATCGTCGCTCCCGGGTACGAGACCGAGACCGGTGGCGTCTACGGTTCCGAGGGCTACGTCTACCAGGCGTTCGACCCGCTTCCCGACTTCGACGGCTACCGTCCCGTGCTGGGCGCGTGGATCGTCGGCGACAATGCGGCGGGGCTCGGCATCCGGGAGTCGTCGGGTCTGGTGACGGACGACGGAGCGGCGTTCGTCCCACACCGCATCCCGCAGTCGTGATAGGACACGCCCGCAACCTGCTCACTCGACCTGGGAGACCTTCGTGCTCGTAGCACTGTCCGACACCTTCGGTACCGACCTGGCCAGGGGCATCGGGGCGATCATGCTGTACGCGATCGTCGGCCTGGTGCTCATGCTCCTCGGCTTCTACGCCATCGACCTGACCACCCCTGGCAAGTTGTCCGAGCTGGTGCGCCGGGGTCTGCCGAACGCCGTGGTGATCACGGCGTCGGGGCTGCTGTCGATGGCGTTCATCGTGGTGGTGGCCATCTGGACGTCGTCGAGCGACCTCGTCGAGGGCCTCATCACCTCGCTCGTGTACGGCCTGGTGGGCATCGTCGCCCAGGTACTGGCGGTACGGCTGCTGGAGTGGGCGACGCGCATCGACATCCGCTCCGCCATCGAGAGCGACAGGTACACGCCCGCGAGCCTCATCGTGGCCGCCGCCCACCTGGCGCTCGGCCTCGTGGTCGCCGTCTCGATCTCCTAGCGCCCCGCCCGCGGGACCTCCCGACGGAGGTCCCGCGGGAGGTGCGTACATATCGCCTTGGTTTCTGACGGCCCGTTCGGATGATTTCGTCCACTACGGTGTGGCGCGTGCGGTTACTGCGGACACCTGAAGACCGGTTCAGCGACCTGCCCGATTTCGATTTCCCCGCTTTCCACGCGGACGTCGACCACCCGTTGCACGGCATCATCAGGATCGGCTACGTGGAGACGGGACCACCCGACGGCCCCACCGTGTTGCTGCTCCACGGCGAGCCGAGCTGGTCCTACCTCTACCGGAAGATGCTGCCCGTGCTCGCCGAAGCGGGCATCAGGGCCGTCGCGCCCGACCTCGTGGGCTTCGGCCGATCCGACAAGCCCGTGGACGTGGCCGACCACACCTACGCGCGGCACGTCGAGTGGATGCGCGCCTTCGCGTTCGACGCCCTCGATCTGCGTGACGTCGTCCTCGTGGGGCAGGACTGGGGTGGCCTCATCGGCCTGCGGCTCGTCGCGGAGAACATCGACCGCTTCGCCGGAGTCGTCGCGGCGAACACGGGTCTGCCGACCGGCGACCACGACATGCCCGAGCAGTGGTGGGCGTTCCACGACGCCGTGCAGAACGCACAGGTGCTCGACATCGCCCGTTTCGTGCAGTCGGGCTGCGAACGCACCCTGACCGAGGCGGAGCGTGCCGCCTACGACGCGCCGTTTCCCAACGAGATGTACAAGGCGGGGCCGCGTGCGCTGCCCGCACTGGTCCCCACCACGCCCGACGACGACGCGTCCGAGGCCAACAGGGCGGCGTGGAAGAAGCTGTCGACGTCGTCGCTGCCGTTTCTGTGCGCGTTCTCCGACGGTGACCCGATCACCGAGGCCATGGGCCCGGTTCTGCGGCGCACCATGCCGGGCGCCGCAGGGCGGGAGCACCCGACCATCGCGGGCGCGGGTCACTTCCTCCAGGAGGACGCGGGCGAGGAGCTGGCCCGTGTCGTGGTCGAGTTCGTGCGCGGACTGGAGCGACCCTGAGTCCACTCTGGCCTCCCGGGGTTCCCCGGCTCCCGGCTCCGGGTCCTTCCGGCCCGTGAGCCCGTTCGCGTCCGGCGTCAGGGCTGTCCTTCCGCGGCGCGCTTGACGGTCGCGAGACGGCGGTCCCAATCGGCGGCCAGTCGTGCCATCCAGCGTGCCGTTACGTCGAGTGCCTCCGATCGGAGGACGTAGCGGACCTCGCGGCCGGTGCGTTGCGCCGATACCAGCCCCGCCCGCTCCAACACGGTGAGGTGCTTGGCGATGGCCTGCCGCGACACGGGAAGCTGTCCGGCCAGTGCCGAGGCGCTGGCCGGACCCCGTGCCGACAGTACGTCCAACACCGCTCGCCGGGTGGGGTCGGCGAGCGCGCCGAGCACCGCGTCGACACCGACCGGGCTCATGCCGCGACGGACTTCCGCAGCACGTCGAGCTGTTCCTCCCAGCCGCCGGTGTTCTCCTCCAAGGCGCGGGCACGGTGTTGTTCGGGCAGCGTCGCGAACCCCGTTTCCACCACTGACAGGCGAGTGCCGCCCTGCTCCTCGGTCAGGGTGAACTCCACGAGCGTGGAGTTACCTTCGCCGGGCTCTTGACCGGCGAAGGCGCTGGCCCATCGATAGGCGAGGTAGTGAGGGGGCTCGGACTTCTCGATCCGGATCGGGTAGTCACCGTCCTCGGCGCTGTTGGCCACGAAGCGTTCACCGCTCTCCGGGGTGACGCCGCGGCGGTGGCCGTCGTCCACCCAGGAGAACTCGACGAGCGTCGCCCACACCCGTGCTGCGGGGGCGTTGATCCACACGTCGCGTTCGATGCGGTCCAGGTTCATTGGATTCTCCTTCGATTAGTGCAACCACAGGGTTGCACATGAAGTCGCCTCACTGCAACCTATGGGTTGCGCGTTGGGGGGCGGCCGACCACGTGTGCGCCGAGCGACCGGTCTACCCTGCTAACCGTGATTGACCTGAGGACTCTGCGCGAGGAACCGGACGTCGTGCGCGCCTCGCAGCGCGCCCGCGGTGAGGACGTCGGCGTCGTGGACAGGTTGCTGTCCCTCGACGCCGAACGCAGGTCCGCCATCGCCAGGGCCGACAACCTCCGTGCCGAACAGAAGCAGCTCGGCAAGCGCATCGGCAAGGCGTCCGGCGAGGAACGCGAATCCCTGCTCGCGCACGGTAAGGAGCTCGCGGCCCAGGTCAAGGCGGCCGAAGCGGAGCAGAACCGCGCCAGCGAGGAGTTCGAGCAGCTCCACCGGGTGGTGCCGAACGTCGTGCACCCGGACGTACCGGCGGGCGGCGAGGACGACTTCGTCGTGCTCAAGCACGTGGGCACGCCGAGGGAGTTCGACTTCACGCCCAAGGACCACCTGGAGCTCGGCGAGGCGCTCGGCGCCATCGACATGGAACGCGGCGCCAAGGTGTCGGGGGCGCGGTTCTACTTCCTCACCGGCATCGGCGCCCGGCTCCAGCTCGCGTTGCTGAACCTGGCGGCGGCGCAGGCGGCGGAGAAGGGCTTCCAGCTGATGATCCCGCCCGTGCTGGTGCGGCCGGAGATCATGGCGGGGACCGGCTTCCTCGGCGCGCACTCGTCGGAGGTGTACCACCTGCCCGACGACGACCTCTACCTGGTCGGCACGTCGGAGGTGCCGCTGGCCGGATACCACTCGGACGAGATCCTCGACCTCACGGCCGGACCGCAGCGGTACGCGGGCTGGTCGTCGTGCTTCCGCCGCGAGGCGGGCTCCTATGGCAAGGACACCCGCGGAATCATCCGCGTCCACCAGTTCGACAAGGTGGAGATGTTCGTCTTCTGCGAGCCGTCCGACGCCGAGGCGGAGCACGAGAGGCTGCTCGCCTGGGAGGAGGAGATGCTCGCGAAGATCGAGGTGCCCTACCGGGTGATCGACACGGCGGCGGGCGACCTCGGTTCCAGCGCGGCACGCAAGTACGACTGTGAGGCGTGGGTGCCCACCCAGCAGGCGTACCGCGAGCTGACCTCGACGTCCAACTGCACCACCTACCAGGCGCGCAGGCTGTCGGTGCGCTACCGCGACTCCGACGGCCGCCCGCAGGTCGCGGCCACCCTGAACGGCACGCTCGCCACCACGCGGTGGATCGTCGCGATCCTGGAGAACCACCAGCAGGCCGACGGCTCCGTGCGCGTCCCGGAGGCGCTGCGCCCGTTCCTCGGTGGACTGTCCGTTCTGGAGCCGCGAGCCTGAGTTCGCGAGTCAGCCCGCTGCGCCCTCCCGTGCCGTTACTCTGATCGTGTCAGCCGGAAGGCGACTCTGGGAGGGTCACGTGCGCGGGAGGGTTCTCGCCGTTTTGGGGTCCGCGTTGCTGCTGGCGGGATGTGCGACCACCGTGAGCGGCACGGCCTCACCGGCTTCACCACCGTCGAGCGGTCGGCCGGACGTGGCCGCGGGCGAGCCGTGCGAGCTGTTGACCCCGGAGCAGGCCGCCGCCCTCGACTACGAGGAGAAGGGCGAGTTCACCCCCGGAAGGCCGCAGCAGCTCGTGCCGCCCGCGTGCACGTGGAGCCCCGCCTACAGCGATCAGGGCATGGACCTGCTCGACGTCTACTTCTCCGTGGACATCCCGCTCACCGACTACGTCAACGGTGCGGAGCCGGACTGGGAGAAGGACTTCGGTGGCCTGACGTGGGCGCACTATCCCGACCCGTTCGGTACCGAGGCGATGTGCTCGATCGCCACCGAGCTCTCGCCCTCGTCGTTCGTTCTGATCGCGAGCAGTGACTTCGTCGACGAGTCGAAGTCCTGCGAGCAGGCCGAGGCCGCGGCGCCGTACGTGGCCTCCAACCTTCCCGGCGGCGCGCCTGCGAAGATCGAGCCGGAGCAGCCGAGCCCGCTGGAGTCGGTGGACCCGTGCTCGCTGCTCACCGCGGAGCAGGCGAAGGAACTCGGCCGTCGTGGGCACGGTGAGTTCCTCGAACCGGACGAGCTGCTGCCCGCGCGGTGCAGCTGGATCGCCGCCGACGGCGACGAACGCAACGCCACCATCGTGGGCGTCGAGACGGACCGACCGGTACCGGTCCCGGAGGAGCAGTCGGACCGGAAACCGAAGGACGTCGAGTCCGACGGTCACGAGTGGGTGGTGTACTCCGCGGACATCCCCGGGTTGTGCCTCGCCCACGTGGCCTTCACCGACAAGTCGTACGTGAACATCACGGTCGTGGAAGCCGAGGCCGAGATGGACGAGGTCTGCGCGAAGGTCGAGGACACGATCCCGTTCGTGACCGAGAACCTGCCGCGGCAGTGAGCGTTCAGGCGAACGCCTCGACCCGGTCGGCGACGTGCGCGGCGATCTCCAGCGCACTCGTGGCGGCGGGGGAGGGAGCGTTGAGCACGTGCACCTGGTCGCGGACCTGTTCGATGAGGAAGTCGTCGGCGAGTCTGCCGTCGGGGAGCAGGGCCTGGGCACGTACTCCGGAGCCGTGGCGCACGATGTCGTCCGGTGTCACGGCGGGAACGAGCCGGGCGAGGCTCGCCGCGAACAGCCGCTTCGACAGCGACCGGGTGACCTCGGCCAGCCCCACGGGGACGGCGTAGCGGCGGGCGAGCCGCCACGTGCCCGGAAAGGTCACCACCTCGGCGAGGTCGCCGAGTGAGACGTCCCGCCACCGGTAGCCCTCCCGCCGCAACGCGGGCACGGCGTTCGGTCCCGCGTGGACACTGCCATCGAGCATGCGTGTGAGGTGCACGCCGAGGAACGGCAGCGCCGGATCCGGTACCGGGTAGATCAGTCCGCGTACGAGGTGACGCCGCTCGGGCCGCAGCTCGTAGTACTCGCCGCGGAAGGGCACGATCCGCGCCGACGGTGTGAGCCCGGCCAGGCGGGCCACGCGGTCGGACTGCAGGCCCGCACAGTTGACGAGCACGTCCGCCCGCACCACGTGCTGTGGCGTGGCGACCTCGACGCCCCCGCGTGCTCCGGTGCGGATCCCGAGCGCGGGTGTGTTCAGCCGCAGGTCCGCACCGGCGTCGTGCAACAACGACACCAGCGCATGGCACACGGCGGGAAAGTCGATCACCGCGGTGGAGTGCACGCGCAACGCGCGCACACACGACACCTCGGGCTCGTACTCCCTGGCCTGCGCGGCGTCCAGCATCGTGGCGGGTACGCCGTTCGCCTCCGCCCGCTCGGCGAGCACGCCGAGCGCGGGCAGCTCCGCCTCGGATGTCGCGACCACGAGCTTGCCGCACACGTCGACGGGCACCCCGTGGTCGCGGGCGAAGGCGACGATCGACCGGTTGCCCGCCACCGAGAGCCGCGCCTTGAGCGAACCCGGCCGGTAGTACAGCCCGGCGTGCACGACGTTCGAGTTGTGCCCCGTCTGGTGAGCCGCCCAGTGGCTCTCCTTCTCCAGCACGGTGACGCGGTAGCCGCGCCCGGTGAGCTTCCAGGCGACGGCGAGGCCGATGATGCCGCCACCGATGACCGTCACGTGCCGCACGGTGCGGCAGCTTACGCCGCCGGGAGCGGCTCGGCCGAAGTCGAGCCGTTCCCGGGGACGGGTCAGGCGCGGTACTCGGGGAGCTCCGGCCAGACGAGGGCGGCGAGTTCCTCGGCACCCGCGCAGCGGTCCGGGTCGAAGGACACGGCGGAGAGGGTGACCACCTCCCGTTCGTGCGGGTTCTCCTCCGAGAACCGGATGTGCGGGGTCGTCACCTCGCAGCCGTACTCGAGCGGGGTCACCTTCGTCGGACGACCCGCGATCTTCGTGGAGAAGTCCGACAGGTCGGTGAGCGACACCTCGAAGTCCAGCTCGACCGCGGGCATGCTCGGCTTACCGAGGGCGCAGCCGTGGCCGTCGAGTTGTTCGTGGACGTTCACGCCATCCTCGAACAGGTCGGGCACTCCGGCCCGTTCGAACGGCTCGCACGGGTCCAACTCCGCGAGGGAGCCCGGCCGGAACGACTGCGGGAACGTCTCCTCCGAGAAGGCGGCCTCGGCGACCCCGTCTGTCGCGGCGTCGGCGATGCGGCAGAGCTCCTCCTGATCGATCTGTTCGGCGTCGCTGAGTGGTTGCGCGAGGACCCGCAGGCCGATCTCGTCGGCGAACATCAGAGCCCGCAGGCATCCCTCGCCCTCGACCTCGATGCTCTGCCTGCGCACCGAGCGGGACAGTTTTTCGTCCTCCGAGGGCCAGATGACCTTCGGGTTGTTGTCGTACAGGTTGCCGATCGTCATGGTCAGCGTGGTGGACGGGGTGGTGACTCCGACGTAGCAGTGCCGGAAGCTCGGCACGGTGAAGTCGACGTCGGCGCCGGCCTTCGCCAGAGCCTGGGCGTCGAGGAGTTCGCAGAAGTCGACCGCGGAGAGGTCGCCGAGAGCGGCCTCGGCCGTCAGCGGCTTTTCCTGGGCGGTGCCGGGCTGGTCCGCCGCGCCGGTTCGCTCGGGTTTCCCGGTTTCCGAGGCCGAGCACGACGTGGTCAGCGCCACCACGATCAGGACGGTGACAAGTCCGGATTGTTTCTTGAGCACGGTTGGGACATCGGCCCGGTGCGGGCGGCGTAACGCACCCGACCCCTTCGTGATGATCGCGAGAGCGGAACGTTACTGCTGTTGAACGGTGAGTGGCCGTGGGTCGGCGTGGCCGTGGATCTTGTCGACACCCTTGCCGACACACGTGGTCGGATCAGCCCCGAGTCGTCGTGGAGCGAGTAGCTTCGCCACGGAAGGGGTGCACATCGGTCGAGCGGGCGGGGTGTGGTGGTGACGGCGGTCACGATCGGTTCGTGGCTCGTGCTGGCCGTTTTCCTGATCGTGTGGTGGCCACGCATCAACACGAGGCGGCTCTGGCGACTCGTCGCGCTGGGGCTCGCTCTGCTGCTGTCGCTGTTCCACCAGCTCGCCTATGCCACCATCGCCGGTGACGCCTACGTCACCTTCCGTTACGCGCGCAACGTCGCCGAGGGCTACGGCGCCGTCTACAACCCCGGCGAGTACGTCGAGGGCTACGCGAACTTCCTGTGGATGATTGTCGTGGCTCTGCCGGGCGCGGTGTTCGACGACTCCGACGCCATCGTGGCGACCGCCGTGGCCCTCGGCATCGCCAGTGCCCTCGGGTGTGTGCTGCTGGCGTACCGGCTGACGAACCGGATCGTGCTGCTCGCCCGGCCCGGGGGGCCGGGGATGCCCGGTCTCGGAGTGGTGGCGGCAGCGCTCACCGCCGGGTCGAGCTCGCTTTCGGCCTACGGTGCGTCGGGTCTCGAAGCGCCGCTGTTCGTGCTGCTGACGCTCATGCTCTGTCTGGCGCTCGCGGCCGGTAGAGCGGTGGTGGCCGGGGTGGTGGCCGCGCTGGCGGTCATGACGAGACCGGAAGGGCTCGTCCTCGCCGTGGTCGGGCTGGCGTGGTTCGCCGTGGAGGCGGTCCGCCGCAGGCAGGCGGGTTCGACCGCCGTGGCGTATGTGGTCGGTGTCGTCGTGCTGCTGGTGCCGTGGACGGTGTGGCGACTCACCATCTACGAACACCTGCTGCCCAACGTCGTCGTGTCGCGATGGAAGGGCGGCTGGTCCGACCGGCTGGCGGGTGGCTGGGAGTACGTGGCCGAGTTCGCGCTGGCCTACCAGGCGTTCGTGGCGCTCGCCGTGACCGCGTTGGCGCTGCTGCTGACCCGCCGCGGGGTGCCGGAGAGCGTGGCGCGCGCTCGTTCGGTGGTGTGGTTGCTGGTGGCGCTCGCGGTCGGACACGTGGTGGGTGTCCTGGCCGCAGGCGGTGGCTGGATGCCGGCGTGGCGGCTGCTCGCCCCGGTGCCGGTACTGCTGGCGATCGTGGGCACGGCCGCGTACGGGCTCTTCGTCGTGACCAGCCCGGCGAGGGAAGCGCCCACGTCCGCCGAGCCGGAACCGCGATCCCCGCTCGCACGAAGGCGCACGGTTTCCGTGGTGACCATGGCACTGTGCGGGCTGTCGCTGGTCGTGACCATGGTGCATCCCCGCGCACTGCCCGCCATGCACGAGCTGCGCGCGTCCGCCGACCAGCTCGCCGAGGTCGGCAGGTGGCTCGACGAGTCGTTACCGGCAGGGACGGTGATCAGCACTCACAACACGGGGGCATTGGCGTACGAGGCGGGACCGTCGATCGTCGTCGTGGACGTCTTCGGCCGCACGGACGAGCACATCGCCCGTGAGGGCGAACCGTTGCGGGTGGCAGGTCACAGCGTCTACCTCACGCGTGACTTCGACTACGTGGTCAACACCCGTTCACCGGCCGTGGCGGTCGAGGAGTCCGGCTACACCACCGAGCAGGAATGCGGCATCAACCCCGCCTACGCGGGGCTCTACGAGGTGGCGAGCTTCCGCCGGGAGGGCACACCGTACTGGGTGTCGGTGTACGTGCGGCGCGTGTCGGCCAGCTACCTCCTCGAACTCCTGGACGCCCACCCCGACTTCACGTACGTGTCGTGCCTCTGACCGGCTCCGTCGCGGCCTTCAGAACCAGCGCTCCAGCACCTGCGCCACGCCGTGCTCGGCGTTGGACGCGGTGATCTCGTCCGCGGCTTCCAACACCGCCGGGTGAGCGTTGGCGACGGCGACCCCGTGGCCGGCCCAACCGAGCATCGGCAGGTCGTTGGGCATGTCACCGAAGGAGATCGTCTCCTCGGCCGACACGCCGAACCGCCCGGCGACCTCGGCGAGCCCGCTCGCCTTCGTGATCCCGGGAGAGGCGATCTCGATCAGTCCGCCACCGGAGGAGAACGTGACGTGCACGCTGTCGCCCAGCACGCTGTGCGCCGCGACGGCCATCTCGTCGGACGTCATCTTGCGGTGGCTGACCAGCAGTTTCACAGCCGGGTGGCCGAGCACCTCCGCGCGCGGGACCACGAACCCCTCTCCGTCACCCCAGGGATTGTGGTACTCCGACTCGATCACGAAGTTGTGCAGGTCGTTCTCCTGCGCTTTCGTGCCGATGCGCTCCGCCGCCAGCCTGCATCCGGGCAGCGCGTGGTCGAGTGCCTCGGCCAGATCGGTGAGCTGCACGGGTTCGAGCAGGCCGTGCACGTCGACGACGTGATCCGCGCCGATGTCGTACAGCACGGCGCCGTTCGCGCACACCGCGTAGCCGGTCAGGCCGGTGGCCTCGGCGACCGGGGGGATCCAGCGTGGCGGCCTGCCCGTCACGAGGATGACCGGAACGCCGTCGTCGACGGCGCGGGTCACCACGTCGGCGGTGCGAGGCGCCACCTGCTCCAGGGGGGTGAGCAGGGTGCCGTCCACGTCAGAGGCGATGAGCCGGGGTTTCTCCACGACACCAGTTTCCCAGATCATGCCCGTGCTGCGGGGTGTCGTGTTTCACCGATAGCGTCGACGGCGTGCGCGTAGGCATTGTGATCCTCCCGGAGGACAGGTGGTGGGCCGCCGAGCCGAAGTGGCGGGCCGCCGAGGAGTACGGCTTCGACCACGCGTGGACGTACGACCACCTGGGTTGGCGTTCGCTGGTGGACGGACCGTGGTTCACCGCGGTTCCCACGCTGGCCGCGGCGGCCATGGTCACGACCACCATCAGACTCGGGACTTTCGTGGCCTCACCGAACTTCCGCCACCCCGTGCCGTTCGCGCGGGAGGTCATCACCCTCGACGACCTCGCCGACGGGCGTCTCGTGCTCGGTCTCGGCGCGGGCGGGCAGGGGTACGACGCCTCGGTGCTCGGCGGGCCCGAGCTGTCCGCGGCGCAGCGGGCCGACCGGTACATCGAGTTCGTCGAGACGCTCGACGGGTTGCTGCGCACCGACGGTTTCGACCATTCGGGCACCTACTACAAGGCCGACGGTGCGCGGAACCTCCCCGGATGTGTGCAGAAACCGCGCTCGCCCCTGCTGTTGGCAGCGGACGGACCGAGGACGATCGCCTTCGCCGCTCGCGCCGGCGACGGCTGGATCACCACGGGCCGTCCCGAGGAGGGACAGACGCAGAAGGCGTGGTGGAGCCGGGTACGGGAGTTGTCGAGCAGGTTCGACGACTCCCTCGCCGAGGCGGGCCGCGAGCAGGTGGTGCGCTGCCTCAGCCTGGACGCCGCACCGGTGTTCTCGCTGACGAGCATCGATGCCTTCACGGAGGCTGTGGGCAGGGCGGAGGAGCTGGGCTTCACCGACGTGGTGGTGCACTGGCCGCGCAGCGGCACGCCCTACCAGGGCAAGGAGTCGGTGCTGGAGGAGATCGCCGCCGACCTCCTGCCTCGCGTGCAGGGTCGGGACCAGACCAACTGATTCGCTTGAACGGGTGAATCACTCAGCGTGAGGAACTCGCCGGGCTCCCGGATCGTCGGACTCGACGCAAGGGCAACAGACAGGCGCCCGGGGAAGAGGGGCAGTGAGGGGCGCACGGCCCTCGTGCGACGAGGCGGAAGCGGCGTGGAGCGGACCCACTTAACGGGGTTTTCATAACCACGGCCTCACCGCACGGGGGTCGATGCGCGTCGGTAGCCTTTCGCTCGTGAGCGCGGACACGAACACCACAGACATCACGAACGGCGCATACACCGGTTTCGATTTGGTTGTCGTCGGATCCGGTTTCTTCGGTCTCACCGTGGCCGAACGCGCCGCCAGCCAGCTCGACAAGCGCGTGCTGGTGCTGGAACGGCGTGAGCACATCGGCGGCAACGCCTACTCGGAGCCCGAACCCGAGACCGGCATCGAGGTGCACCGCTACGGCGCCCACCTGTTCCACACGTCGAACAAGCGGGTCTGGGACTACGTCAACCAGTTCACCGAGTTCACGGGCTACCAGCACCGCGTGTTCGCGAAGTACCAGGGGCAGGTCTACACGTTCCCGATGAACCTGCACCTGATCAACCAATTCTTCGGCAAGTCCCACTCGCCCGACGAGGCCCGCGACCTGATCGCCGAACAGGCCAGCGAGATCGACACCAAGGACGCCAAGAACCTGGAGGAGAAGGCCGTCTCCCTCATCGGGCGTCCGCTGTACGAGGCGTTCGTCAAGGGGTACACGGCCAAGCAGTGGCAGACCGACCCGAAGGAACTCTCGCCTTCGATCATCACGCGGCTGCCGGTTCGCTACAACTTCAACAACCGGTACTTCAACGACACCTACGAGGGCCTGCCCGTCGACGGCTACACCGCGTGGCTGGAGAGGATGGCCGACCACCCGAACATCGAGGTTCGCACGAACGTCGACTACTTCGAGGTGCGCGACGCGATCCCGGAGGGCACGCCGACGGTCTACACCGGGCCGCTCGACCGGTACTTCGGTTACTCGGAGGGCAAGCTCGGCTGGCGCACGCTGGACTTCGAGCAGGAGGTCGTGCCCACAGGTGACTACCAGGGCACGGCGGTCATGAACTACAACGACATCGACGTGCCGTACACCCGGATCCACGAGTTCCGGCACTTCCACCCCGAGCGCGAGTACCCGACCGACAAGACGGTGATCGTGCGGGAGTACTCGCGGTTCGCCGAGGACGACGACGAGCCGTACTACCCGATCAACACGCCCGAGAACAGGGACAAGCTGGAGCGTTACCGCGAGCTGGCGAAGAAGGAGGCGGCGGAACGAGGCGTCCTCTTCGGTGGCCGTCTCGGCACGTACAAGTACCTGGACATGCACATGGCCATCGGGTCGGCGCTGTCGATGTTCGACAACAAGATCGCGCCGCACCTGACCGACGGCGCTCCGCTCGACGGGTCGATCGATGCTTGAGAAGCGACCCGACGACAGGGCCGTGGGAGAGGAGATCCCACGGCCCTCGGGGGAGCTCGCCGTCCTGGCGGGCGTGCAACGGGCGATCGCCCGCCCCGCCGTCGTGAAGGCGGCGCGCGGGTTGTCGCACTTCGGCGAGCACAGTGCGGGCTGGTTCGCGCTGGGGCTCGTGGGCGCCGCCGTGGACTCGCGGCGGCGCAGGGAGTGGCTCACGGCGGCGGCGGGGGCCGTCGGCGCGCACGCGACCTCGATCGCGGTCAAGAGGGTCGTGCGCAGGCGGCGGCCGGAGCACCCGGCCGTCACCGTGGGTGTCGGTACCCCCAGCCGGTTGAGTTTCCCTTCGTCACACGCCACGTCGACCACGGCGGCCGCTGTGCTGTACTCGGGGTTGGTGGGGCGTAACCTCGTGCCCGCCCTCGTGCCGCCGATGCTCGTCTCTCGTCTCGTGCTCGGCGTGCACTATCCGACCGACGTACTCGCCGGCGCCGCCCTGGGTGGTGCCGTCGGCGGCATCCTGCGCCGCAGGCTGACCTCACGGAAGCGGACACGACGATGAGTGAGACGACCGAGCGTGCCGACGTCAAGGGCGGTGCCTCCACCCGGAGGGGACCGATCCCGACCCTGTTCGGCGTGGTCCGGACAGCCCGGCCACGGCAGTGGGTGAAGAACGTCCTCGTCTTCGCGGCGCCGTTCACCGCGGGACAGATCACCAACGTCGGCGTGCTCGTCGACGCCGCGGTGGCGTTCGTGGCGTTCTCGCTCGTTGCCAGCTCGGTCTATCTCGTCAACGACGCGGTGGACGTCGAGGCGGATCGCGCGCATCCCACCAAGCGCAACCGCCCGATCGCCGCGGGTGTGGTGCCGATCCCCCTCGCGTACGCCTCCGCGGCGTTGTTCTTCGGGGCGGGCATCGGCGTCAGTTTCCTCGCCGACTGGCGGTTGTTGATCGTGCTCGTCGTGTACGAGGCGGTCCAACTCGGTTACTGCTTCGGTCTGAAACACCAGCCGGTGATCGACCTGGTGATCGTCGGATCCGGTTTCCTGATGCGTCTGATCGCGGGTGGTGTCGCCACCGGCATCAGCCTGTCACAGTGGTTCCTGCTGGTCACCGCGTTCGGCTCGTTGTTCATGGTGGCGGGCAAGCGCTTCGCCGAGGTGATGCTCTACGAGCGCACCGGGGCGAAGATCCGGTCGTCGTTGAAGAAGTACTCGGGTAGCTACCTGCGCTTCGTGTGGGCGACGTCGGCGGCGATACTGATCATGACGTACTGCCTGTGGGCGTTCGAGCAGCAGCATCGGGTGCCGGGCACCGTGTGGAGCGTCATCTCCATCGTGCCGTTCGTGATCGCGGTGCTGCGCTACGCCGTCGACGTCGACGGCGGCAACGCGGGTGAGCCGGAGGAGATCGCGTTGCGTGACCGCGTGCTCCAGGTGCTCGGCGCGAGCTGGGTCGTCACGCTGGCCTGCTCGTACTACCTCTGAGCGTCACCTCGCCACGCCGTCCAACGGCGGTGCCACGTAGTCGAACCGG
Source organism: Saccharomonospora cyanea NA-134 (assembly GCF_000244975.1). NCBI lineage: Bacteria > Bacillati > Actinomycetota > Actinomycetes > Pseudonocardiales > Pseudonocardiaceae > Saccharomonospora > Saccharomonospora cyanea. The sequence continues at coordinate 169,561 of NZ_CM001440.1, forward strand.
AACACACTGATCTCCTCTCGCAGCCTGTCCCCGCGCAGGTACGTGGGCACCGGCACGAGCTTCGCGACGTCCAGCAGCGGGGCGTAGGGCCCGCCCGCGTCCGTGGAGTAGGACATGCCGGTGAGCCAGCGGCTGTCCGGGCCCGCTGCGAACAGGTGGGTCACCGGCTGTGTGACGCCGTGGGCGACGGAGGCCGGCTGCCTGCACGGCAGGAAGAAGGCGTCCACCCAGTCGAGCGCGACGGGCCGGGAGGCGGGCACGTACTCGGTGACCGGCACGACGTGAGGCAGCCGGGGAGTGCCCACCGCGAGCCACCCGTCACCCCGGTCGACGGCCACGATCCGGATGCGCTCGGAGTCCCTGGGAGCGAGCCGTGCCTCGCGCCACGAGCCGTCGCCCAGCCGGAGGCGCACCTCGCGGTCGACGGTGCCGTCGCGGCCCGCGAACTGCACTGTCGCCGACACCTCGCCGCGCCCGGCGAGGGGCACGACGAGTGGTGGTGCGCCGCGGGCGGTCGCATGGGCGGGCAGTGGATACCACGGGCCGGTCCACGAGCCCGTGGCGGCGGCCCCGTCGCTGCCCCACACCGGCGCCGCGTCCGTGCCGTAGGGAGCGGGTGGCGGAGTGTGGTCGGGATAGCCCGCGTTGCGCCGGAAACCGTGTGCCGCCTCTCCGCCGGGCTCGGGCCGCAGCAGGCCCATCCGCACGTCGGGTTCCACGTCGAGCCAGTCCTCGATACCGCAGCCTCCGGAGAACGACGCCACCGTGGAGCGCGCGAGGCTGTAGGTGCCGGCACGGGAGTGCAGCGGGTAGGCCAGTGACACGAGTTCGAGCACCACGGTGCCCACCGCGAGGAGGGGCAGCAGCCAGGCAGCCGACGGCAGTCGGCGCGGCCTGCCGACGGCTGCGCCGAGCAGGCCCGCCGCGGCCAGCGACAGTCCGCCGAGGAGCACGAGGTCGGCGAGGTCGACGCCGCCCACGTCCGGCTGTTCCCGCGACCACGGCACCCCGAGGTCGGCGACGAACCACCAGCGCAACGGCGCGCTGAGTGCGTAGGCCGCCGTCGCGGCCACGGCGGTGACGAACAGCGACCACTCCGCGGGCCGCCGTAGCGCGCCCGAACGCACGGTGTGCACCACGGCGGCGAACAACACCGTGGCGATGCCGCCGATGGCGCCGAAGTGGTGCGTGTACTTGGTGGGGGTGAACGCCAGGGCGACGAAGAACAGCACCGCGACCAGCACCGCTCGTCGGGTGGGGCGGGTCGCGAGCCCGCGCGCGCGACGGGTGGCGAGCAGCAGCGAGAGCACGAGTATCGACAGCCACAGCAGCACCAGCGGCATCCGGCGGTTGAGGCCGCCCTGAACCGGATCGAGCACGTCCTCGTAGCGCCTCGGCTCGTCGAACACTCCGTAGGAGGGGCCGATCGCGGTGCGCACGTCCGTGGAGTGCAGCACCGCCGCCAGTGACTGGTCGGCGAACATCACCAGAAGCGGGACGGCCGCCGCACCCAGCACGACGGGCGCCAGCACCGCGCCGTGGAGCCGTAGCAGCCGCCCGAGGCCGCCCGCGGCGGCCAGGAACGGCGCGAGAGCCACCACACCGGTGGGGGTGACAGCGACGGTCAGTGCCGCCGCCACGACGGCCGCGGCCAGCGCGGCGGCGCTTCGCGTGGCGACGGCGCGCTCCACGAGGAGGAACACCACGACGGTGCCGAGCATCACCCACGGTTCGGGACGCAGGCCCACCCCGAACTGGACGTACCAGAGTGCGAACGCTCCCGCCGCGCCGTACCGCGCCAGCCCGCTCGGTCGGCGGACCAGCCGGGGAAGCAGGAGCCGGTCGACGAGCAGCCACAGCAAAAACCCGAGGAGGACGGAGGGCAGGCGAAGCCACCACACGGCGGCGTCGTCGACCTCGGTGACGATCCGGTACAGCTCGTAGAACCAGCTGAACGGCGCCTCCGGCGCGTTGAACCAGCGGAAGTAGTTGCCGACGAAGTCACCGTCGCCCGCGGCCTTCAGCATGGTGAGGATGTAGCCGTCGTCCACCGTGGGCGCACCGACCACGAGCCAGCCCGCCAGCGCTCCGGCCACGACGGCGTCGGGGCCACGGGGGCTCCACCAGCCACGTGGCAGCATCCGCACCCGGCGGGTCCGTGCGGTCCGTGCCGACCGGGCTCGAAGCACCAGTACGAACATCGCGGCCGCCGACGCCAGCGCCAAGACGGCCAGTGCGACACGTGCCGGGCCTGGAGTGCTCTCGAACCTCGTGTCCGGCACCACTGTCACCCGCAGACCGGTTTGGCCGGAAGCCTCGGTGAACATCCCCGTCACCACAGGCGTGTTCTCGGTGTGTGCCACCTGCTCGCCGTCGACCGACACGACGGTGCCGCGCGGGTCGGACGAGACGGACCACTCGCAGTCGCGGCCCGCCCTGGAGGTGATCAACCGCAGGTCTCCGACCCGGACCGTGACGGCACCGGCGGCGACGTCGACGGTGAGCCCACCGCCGACGTGGTTCGCAACAGGCACTTCACGTGGTGCCGTGGTAGACAGCAGCAGGCCCTCACCGAGCGTGTGCACGTCCGTGCAGCGGAACGTGGCGTCCATTCGGTGTGGTTCGTACGGAAGAAGCGGCAGAGTCCTGTTCCCCACCTGTGCGTCCGGCCACTCGTACACCGTCGTGCGCGTTTCCACGGGCGCGAGCACGAACAGCCCGGCTGTCACCGTGGACAGCACGCCGCATATCGTGATCAACCAAATACGGAAGGTCACCGTTGGAGCGTAAAGAACGGATAACCGATCCGACTCGGCGGGCCACCTCCCTGGTCGTGGCCGGGGCGGCGCTACTCGCAGCCGGGATCTTCGTCGTCGTCAAGGACAGCCTCATCGACGACGCCTACATCACGCTGTCCTACGCCAAGAACCTCGCCGTGCACGGCGAGTGGGGACTCGTGCCGGGCATGCAGGCGAACTCGGCCACCTCACCGCTGAACGTGCTGTTGCTCGGCGCGCTCACGCTGCTGACCCGGGTGTCGGGTGCGGCCCACCCGGTGCTCGCGCTCGGGGCGCTGACGGTGCTGGCGACGGCCGTGCTCGCGTGGGGTTGGACGCGCCTGGCGCGCGCGTACCGGCTGCCGTGGCCGGTGGCGCTGCTCGGGGTTCTCGTGGTGCTGGCCAACCCGTTCGTCCTGTCGGCCATCGGCCTCGAGGTGCTGCTCATCCCGATGGTGCTCGTGCTGCTCACCGTGTTCGCCGTCGAGGGGCGTCCGATGGCGTTCGGGGTGGCCGCGGCGCTCGCCGTGCTCACGCGACTCGACCTCGTGGTGTTCGTGCTCGTGGTGGCGTTGTGCGCGGGCCCGATCCGGCGGCGCATCGGCAGGGCCGTGTCCACGGCGGTCGCCGTGTCGGCGCCGTGGTACGTGTTCAGCTGGATCGTCCTCGGCTCGGCCGTGCCCGACACTCTCGTCATCAAGCAGGAACAGGAGGGGCTTTTCGGCAGGTGGACCTACGCGACGGGTCCGGTGATGTACTACCTCGGCCAGGAGTTCGCCGTGCTGATGGCGTTCGCACCCGCACTGGTGGGGCTCGTCGCCTGGTTCGGGCTCGTGGGTCTACGGCTGGCCCGGCGCTGGACGCGCTTTCCCGACCTCTCCGCACTCATCGGTCTCGGTGGGGGCGCCATCGCCTACTACCTGGTCTACACCGCGTTGGGAGTGGGGCCGTACCACTGGTACTACGTGGCCCCCACCACCGCGATGGGCATGTTCACGGTGGCGGCTCTCGGCGTGTGGCTGGTGAAGGCCAGGGAGGACGCCAGGCTGGTGGAGCGCACTCCGCTGGCCGCGCTCGGCGTCGTGGTGGCGTTCGTGGTGGGGGCGGTGGCCGTGGACGCGAGCCGGGGCGTGCCCTGGCGCTCACCCGTGATCTTCGGGAACTGGGCGAGCGCCTCCGACTACGCGCACGTCGGTCGGGAGCTCGGTGAGCGGGTCGGCGGGGACACCGTGCTGTCACCAGGCGAGATCGGCACGCTGGCCTACCACTGCGAGTGCAGGATCGTGGACGTGTTCTCCGATCGTGGTCGGGTGGCCGAACTCGTGGAGAAGCGTGTCGCCGAGGCCGGTCCGGTGTCCTCCGCGTTGCTGGAACTGAACTACCTGTTCTTCGACGACGGTGTCGAGCGCGCGCAGGTCGATCACCGGCTGCGCTACGAACGCGGTCCCGGCGGCGGCGAGAACACCTGGCAGGTGCACTCCGACGCACTCGGTGTCGGGCACTTCACCCTCGTGACCGAGGAGGGGCGGGGACCGGGGGCCCACACCGCCACGCGCTGACCCGGACTCAGCGGCGGGCGTGGGCCCGTTCCCGTGCCCGCCGCACCTTCATCACCGCGTGGACGTCCCGCGAGTACAACTCGGAGCCGTCGGTGAACCGGAACGCGATCACGGGGCGGGGTGGAACGCTGCGGCCGAGGAACGGCGCGTCGAGGGCTGCGAGGTGCCCGGCGTCCATCTCCTCGAACGTGGAGAACACGTGCGGGCCCGGAACCGGATCGCCGGCGAGGAGTTTCGTCGGGTACACCACCGCGATCCTGCGGTCGGTGACGACCACCCGTGCCTCGCCGTGGCTGACGGCCAGATGGTCGGCGAACCGCACCGCGACCTGCCCTTCGTGGTCGGCGTGGACCCAGTGTCCCAGCGTGGGGTCGTCGGTCCAGTCCTCCGGGGGCAGCCCCTCCACCGGCAGCGGCCACCGCGGTTTCTCCGCCCGGACCTCCGGTAGTCGCCGGCTCGGTACGTGCGGTGCGCGGCGGTGACCCCCCACGAGCGCACCGACGTGAGCGCGGATCGGCGGGCAGCCGAGGATCAGCCGCTCGCCCTTCGCGAGCCAGTACTGCGCGAGTTCGGTCTCGACGATCTCGTCGTTCTGCGCCGCCTGCCTCGGGTTCTCCTCCATCAGTGGCCTCCTCGGCTCAGCGCCAGCATCCACTCGAACACGCTCTCGTCGTCCACGCCCAGCAGCAGGTCGACGCCGGAGCCGTCCACGAAGGACACCCGAAAGCAGGGCCTGGTGCGCATCCGCAGTCTGCGTCGTGACACGGTGAGCTCGCCGATCCGGCCGCGGTCGACGGAGGCGGACACCGTCATCGGTGGGCAGGCGACGGGAACGTCCGCGACGTTCTCGCCGTACTTCTTCGTGCGGTCGGTGACGATGTTGACGATGTCCATACCCCACCCGAGCGTCTTACGGAGCAGTGATCCCTCCCTGGGCGGGCTGTGCTCCTGGACGACGTCGAGCACGAGCAGTCGCGCCGAGGTCAGCGCCCACGTTCGCCAACTGCTTCGGGCGGCGAGGGGGACGTCCTGCAGGGCCGTGCGAGCCAGGCAGTCGGGCTCGTCACCGAACACGACGACGTCCGGAGGCAGGTTGGGCGCACCGGGGTCGTCCTCGACTCCCGCCACGAGCCCCACCGCCACGTTCGCCGCCCCACGGCCGAGCGCTCCGAGTCCTCGGGAGACCGCGCCCGCCTGTGGGCGGCCCTCTTCGTCCAGCCGGGCCACGTCGTAGACGAAGCGGCTGCCGTGGGCGGCCCACAACACCGTCTCGCCCTCCGCGACCGCCTGGCGGGCCAGCGTGGCAGGCCCGGGAGCGTCGGAGAAACCCATCAGAGACTGAACCCTCGGTCGATGTCCTCCTGACGCTGCTGCTCGTCGGAGGTGGTGGTTTCGTGGTAACCGTGCTTGACACCCTGCTCGACAGCGGTGGTCGGCGCGTTCTCCATGGTGCCGTGAAGCGCCGCGGTGCCCACCCTGGTCGTGCCGTTCATGCCCATGGCGCGGAGCCCGAGCTCGCTGAGGTTCGCGGCGAGGGCGTCGGAGCCGGTGTTGCTCAACCCGCGGCTGCCCATGAAGTGGTTGCCGGTGACCGACCTGCCCGCGTCGTCGGCGTTCGCGACGATGCGGTACAGCGGGCTCTGAGCGCCGAGCTGGCGGTGCAGGAAGTCACCGCCCGGCATGCCCCGCAGGCGCTGCGACTGCTGCATGAGCCCACGCAGGGGACCGTTGCGGAGGGTGACCAGGATGTCCTCCAGCCTGCGCACCAGCGGCCCGAGCTTGCTGACGAGGTCCTTGACCTTCAGGCCTAGGCGCGTCCCGGTGATGCCGACCTGCGCGGTGGTGGCGGCACCGGCGGCGGCCACCGACGCACCCGCGGTGATCCACGAAGCCGCGAGTGCCGCGAGCCACTCGATGATGAGCCCGAGCACCAGCTCCGTGAGGATGTCGATCACGATCTCGACGAACATGTCGAACAGGTCGGCAGCCGTTTCGAGGATCTGCTTGAGGTCCCTGATGTTGTCGGCGAACGCGGCGGAGCCGTCGCCGAACTCGTTCAGCTGGGTTCGGAAGGCGTCCCCTGCCGGGCCCTGCCACGCCTCGGCGGTGGCCTCGGCACGTTTCTTCTCGTCCTCACCCGCCGTGTCGAGCCATTCGGCGACCTTCTCCCAGCCCATCGCCGTGCTGCGCATCTGGTCGGGGTCGCCGATGGCGGGTTCGAGGATGAACTCGACGAACGGGCTGATGACGATACCGATGAGGAAGCCCAGGCCGTTGTCGATGAACGCCTGCCCCGGGCTGGTGACGAGTTGGAGCTGTTCGAGCCGGGTGTGGACGGTGGCGATGGCGATGTCGGGCGGACTCGTGGCGGTGGACAGGCTGTGCCCCGTCTTGAGCCACGAACTGCCGTATCCGCCGTGCTGCTCCACGAAGCTCCGCTGCTTGTCGCCACCAGCCGAGTTGAGGTCCGCCAGCGAGCCCGGCCCGGTGCTGACCTGCGACAACGCGCTGTCGATCTGCTTCATGCCGTCGCCGACCGCCTCGTCGGACTGCTGGTACATCTTGGCGGCCTGGGTGGTCTTCTCCGCGATCTCCTCAAGGAAGCCCTTGGCGTCGTTCGCCAGCGCCTGGCACTCCTCCAGGCCGTTGAAGTAGGCGAAAGCCATGAACTCGCCGATCGGGCCGAAGCAGTCGTCGCTGACGCGCGCCTGTTCGAGCAGACTCGCCAGGCTCGCGAAGTTCTCGGCGGACGCCTGCGAGCCCTTGCTGTGTTCGAGCAGAGCTTCGGCATGTACTTCGTAGCCGGTCACGATGTCCTCTTCTTTTGTTCTCGGTGCGGGTCGATGAGGCTGCGGACGGGCTCAGCGCAGGATCGGGCCGTTGAAGTCCTCGTCGTCCGGTTCCTCCACGGGACGCCGAGTGCGTGGTGCGGACCTGAGGGGCTGCTGTCCCGGGTGCTGCGCGGGCTGCGGGGGAGGCGGCTGGGCTTGTTGTCGACCCGGCTGCTGTCCCGGCTGTGTCCCCAGCGGCTGTCCCGGTTGCTGTCCCGGCGGTGGCAACGACGACGCGGGCGGCGGCGCGCTGGGGCCGAGGGGTGTCACGCTCTGTGCCTGGAACGCTTCCCTGAAGCGTTGCATCTTGTCGCCGAGGACCGGTTCCACCGTCGCCTGCATCGTGGCGGCGGCCTGCTGGGTGGCCTGCCGGATGGTGGCCAGGATCTCCTGCTGAAGCTGGGTGTGGCTGCGGCGCATGGCCAGGGGCGAGAGCTGGAGCCCCAGCACCGCGCCCGACGGCGCCACGGTGACCGTCACCGACCCGTCGGCGTTGCGGGCGTGCCCCCGTAACTCGGAGAGCTTCTCCTTGAGCTCGGACGCCTTCTTGGCCTGCTCCTGGAAGGAGCGCAGAGCCTGTTCCAGCCGTTCCTCGCTACCCACGGCACTCCTCTGGCGTTTTCCGGGTGTTTCTGGTCTGTTCGGACGCGCGTGGAAGACGAACGGTTCCGGACGCACCTGATGATCTCGCCCCAGGTGCCTCCGGGGCTGTGCCGATGGGTAGCTTACGAAAGAGAGCCCGACGAGACAGGCGGTCATGACTGCGGAGACGGACAGAGAGACCACCGAGCACGAAGCGGGCGGTGACGCCGAGGCGGGCGAGGTGAAGGCCTCCTCGCCCATCGGCTCCGCCTCGCCGTCGAAGCCCTGGTCGAGCTCCGGGCCGCTCCCGGGGCGCGACGACCGGGGCGCGTGGCTCGTCGGGGTACTCGCCCTGCTCCTGGGTTGCGCTTTCGTCGCCGTGGACCTGGCCTTCAACCAGGGCAAACTCATCGCGCCGATCGACGACGCGTACATCCACCTCCAGTACGCCAGCCAGCTGGGATCGGGCCATCCGTTCGAGTACAACACCGGTGATCCCGTCTCGACGGGCGCGAGCAGCCTTCTGTACGCCTTCGTGCTCGCCGCAGCCCATGCCGTCGGGTTCACGGGCACCGCACTGTTGGCGTTCGCCGTGGCGTTCGGGGTCGGGTGCTTCGCCCTCACCACCGTGCTCGTGTGCAAGCTGGGCGCGGCTCTCACCGGCCGGGTGGTGGGTGTCTGGGCCGGTGTGCTCACGGCCGTGAGCGGCCCGCTGTTGTGGGGCGCGGCCAGTGGCATGGAGGTCGGGCTGACGGCGGCGCTGGTCACCGGCTCGGTGCTGGCTTTCGCCCGCGAGCGGGACACGGCGCGGTTCCGGTGGACGCCCGTGCTCGCCGCGTTGCTGGCTCTCGTGCGGCCCGAGGGGCTGTTCTTCGCGCTCATGCTGTGCGCGGCGATGGCGTGGACCTCGTGGCGTGCCCACGGCATGCGGCTCGGCCGTCTCGCGGTGTGCTGCTCGCCCCTGCTGGTGGCCGTGGCGCAGTACGCGTTCTACCGCCTCGCCACGGGCACGTTCAGCGCCAACGGCGTGCAGTCGAAGTCCCACCTCTACGACCGGCCGATCTTCTACTTCGGTGAGTTCGTCGACCGCACGTTCGCCAACGTCCGCGTGGTGGTCGACCACTTCAACGGCCTCAACAACACCGACTTCGCGTTCCCGTTCGCCCTGGTGTTCTTCCTCGTCGGCCTCGGTTACCTGCTGGTGACACGCCCCGAGTGGCGGGCACTGGGGGTGGCCGTGATCGCGGGTTTCGCGGCCGTCGTGCTGTCCGCGTCGACGCTGAGCACCGCGCTCATCCACGAGCTGCGGTACTTCCAGCCGTTCCTGCCGCTGTTTCTGGTGTTCGCAACGATCGGCGGTTACGCGCTCACCCGCCTCGTCCCACGAGAACGCGAGCGCAGGTTCACGTTGTACGCCGTGCTGCTCGTGATGGTGCTGTTCACGGTGGTGGCCACCCCGACGTGGGCGGTGCGCCTCGGGCGGCAGGCGGCCACCATCCGCGACACGGACGTGTCGGTGGGCGCGTGGATCAGCGGGAACCTGCCCGCCGACGCCGTCGTGGGCGTCAAGGACGTCGGAGCCATCGCCTACTTCGGCGAGCGTCGCGTGGTCGACACCATCGGCCTCGCCACCAACGGTTTCGCCGACGCCAGCAACAACGGCGCCGGCAGCCTCTACGAGAAGCTGCGGGAGCTGCCGCGCGGGCAGCGGCCCACGCACTTCGCCGTGTACGAGCCGTGGCCGGGTGCGCCGATGCGGCCGTTCGTCGACGCGGGGGTGTTCGCCTCGCCCGCGCTGATCACCTTCCCGGTGCGCACCCCACCGGACCTGAACAACCGGCGCATCGTGCCGTTCACCGACATGAGCGTGTACCGCGCGGACTGGACGCTCGCGGGCAGCGGCGACCGGGCCCCGGTGAACGGCCGGGTCAGGGACTACCTCAACGTCGGTTCCCTGGAAAGCGAACAGCGGCACGGCTACGAGGTGCGCCCGCAGCAACCCGGCTGGCAGCCGTACACGGTGCTGCGCAGGCAGGGCGACGTCGTCGACAGCGGACGCACGGTCGTCGGCGGGGAAAGCTTCACGGCACGCGGGCTGACGCCCGGAAAGCCGCTGCGGATCGCCACGCGCGTGCTGTCGTCCGCGGAGAACCGGGAGGTGCGGGTGCGGATCGACGGCCGCGACGCCGGTGTGTGGCGGCTGCCCGAGTCCCCGGGAGCGTGGACGACCGCCGAGTTCACCGTGGCGGGCGAGCTCGTCACCTCATCGGAGGTCACCGTCGAGCTGGGGCCCACCCGCCCGCTGCTGTCGCCGTACCCGGAGTACACGTCCTTCGGGTACTGGTTCGTGCAGTGACCGCCGACCTAGATCGGCAGCTTGCGGAAGATCGGTCGCGGAACGTGGCGCAGCACCGACATGACCAGGCGGAACGCACCCGGCGCCCATACCAGGTCCCTGCCCTCGCGGGCGGCGTTCACGGCGATCTCGGCGACCTGCGGGGCGGTCTGCTCCAGCGGAGCCTTGCCCATTCCCTCGGTCATCTTCGTGCGGACCTGGCCCGGCCGGACCACCGTCACCGTCACACCGTGGGGCCGCAGGGCCTCGCCGAGTCCGAGGTAGAAACCGTCGAAACCGGCCTTCGTGGAGCCGTAGACGAAGTTCGACCGGCGCACGCGCTCACCGGCCACCGACGACAGCGCGATCACCTTGCCGTGCCCCTGCTCCCGCAGCTTCCGCGCCAGCGGCACGCCGACCGACACGGCGGCGGTGTAGTTCACCGTGGCCAGCCGAACCGCCGTGGCGTGGTCCTGCCAGGCCTGCTCCGCGTCGCCGAGCAGCCCGAACGCCACCACGGTGACGTCGATGTCACCGTCGGCGAACGCCTGGTCGAGCACGGCGGGGTGGGAGTCGGTGTCGAGGGCATCGAAGTCGATGCTCGCCACGTCGGCCCCGGCGGCCTTCAACCGCTCGGCCGCCTCGTCGCGGCGCTGTGACGGCCGCGCCGCCAGCACCACCCGCAACGGCCGGGCCGACAGATACTTCTCCGCGATCGCGAGCGCGATGTCCGAGGTGCCGCCGAGCAGCAGCAACGACTGGGGGTTGCCCACGGCGTCGATCACAGTTCGAGCCTCCTGGCCATGTCGGAGATGAAGATGCGGTCGGGATCCACGGCGTCGCGGACCTTGCGCCACTCGTTCAGCCGCGGATACATGCGATGGAACGTCTCCGGCGAGGTCCGTGAGTCCTTGGCCGTGTAGAGGCGGCCGCCCGCGGCCAGCACCTCGGCGTCGAGCTCGTCGCAGAACTCGGCGAGCCCCTGCTTCACCGGGAAGTCCACACTGAGCATCCACCCCGGCGACGGCCACGACAACGGCGCGGGGTTCGCCTCACCCATCCGCTTGACGACGTTGAGGAACGAGTAGTGGCCCGAGTTCGCGATGCGGCGGCACAGCGACTTCAGTGCGTCCTCCCGCCCGAACGGCACCGAGAACTGGTACTGGAGGAAGCCACGGGAACCGTAGGCGCGGTTCCACTCGCCCAGCATGTCGAGCGGGTGGTAGAACTGCGTCAGGTTCTGGATCTTCCCGCGCGCCCCCTTCTTGGGCACGGTCCGCTGCCACAGCGCGTTGATGGTGCCGAACGTCAGCTTGTTGCCCAGACCGTTCGGGAAGACGTCGGGCAGCGTCATCAACTGCGGCGCGTCGAACTTGAGCGGATCGGCCTTCAGCTTGTCGGGAAGCTGGTCGACGGTGGCCAGCGAGCCGCGCGAGAACGTGGCGCGGCCGAGCTTGCCGTCCCGCGAGATCAGGTCCGGAACGGCCATCGAGTAGTCGTAGCGCAGGTCGGAGCCGTTGGTGAACAGCTCCAGGGTCTCGTCGAGGCTCGCCGTGCGGTCGGCGTCCACCACGAAGTACGCCGTCTCGGTCCGCTTCATCCGGATGGTGGCGCGGACCACGATGCCGGTGAGCCCGATACCGCCGACGGTGGCCCAGAACAGGTTCTTCTCCGGGCCCTCCGGGGTCAGGGTGCGCACCGAACCGTCGGCCGTGAGCAGGTCCATCGAGACGACGTGGTTGCCGAAGCTGCCCGCGCTGTGGTGGTTCTTGCCGTGGATGTCGTTGGCGATGGCACCGCCGATGGTGACCTGGCGCGTGCCCGGGAGCACCGGCACCCACAGCCCGTACGGCAACGCGGCGCGCATCAGCGCGTCGAGGCTCACGCCCGCGTCGACGTCCACCTCGGCGCTGTCGGGGTCGATCGAGTGGATGCGGTCGAGCGCCGTCATGTCGATCACTAGACCGCCGGCGTTCTGCGCCGGGTCACCGTAGGACCGACCCAGTCCTCTGGCGATCACGCCGCGCCCACCGGCCTCGGTGACAGCGCGGGCGATGACGTCCACATCGGGCGTGCTCAGGACGTCGGCCGTGGTCGGCGCCGTGCGGCCCCATCCGGTCAGTGTCCGCCGTTCGGTGCTCACCCGAACCAGAGTAGCGGCGGCAGGCTGCCTAGACTCGGACGGGACGACCAACTGCCGACGAGGTAATGCATGGTGGCAACGGATTCGCAGGCGAGCGGGACCGAGAGCGCGGCGCGCACGACGTCGCCCGGCCTGCTGGCCCAGATCTCGCGGTTCGTCCTCATCGGCGGCTTCTGCGCACTCGTGGACTCCGGTCTGTACTGGCTGCTGCTCCAGGCGGGCGCGTGGGTCCACCTCGCCAAGGCCCTGAGTTTCATCGCGGGCACCACTACGGCGTATTTCCTTAACAGGCGTTTTACCTTTACTGCGGCACAAAAGGGCGGAGCCGGGCAGCTGGGTGGTTTTGTGCTGCTCTACACGGTGACGTTCTTCGTCAATGTGGGTACGAATGCACTGGCCCTGCACCTGCTCCCGGACCTGCGGTGGCGGCTGGCGATCGCCTGGATCGTCGCGCAGGGCACAGCCACCACCATCAATTTCATCATGCTGAAGTGGGTTGTGTTCAGGGAACCGCGCCCCTGACGGGCAGGCGGAGGGATCAACCGATCGGCCTGTACCTTACTGGACGGACTCCCCGCGTGATTGCAATTCATTTGGAGGACTGAGGTCTCATGCCCGGTAAAGCGGCACCGGCCACCGCACCAGAGCAGGCCAAAAACGGCAAAGCAGCCGCGAGCAAGGCCACGAGCACAGAGAAGGCCCTGTTCTCCGAACATGCCGGCACCGGTAGGTTGCTCGCGCAGCGCGGCCTGTTCTCCGGCCCGTCCGAGGTGGTGAGCAAGGACCTCTACTCGGAGGTCGTCGAGGGCGTGGCCACGCGTGAGCGGGAGAGTGTCTCGCTGGAGCCGTCGGCCCGGGTCTGCGGTAACACGTACTTCGGTCGTTTCCCGGCCAGCTACTGGCAGCGCTGGACCACCGCGAAGTCCGTCTCCGTCGAGGCCGACGTCACCGGCTCCGGCCAGCTCGCGGTCCGCGCCTCCGACATGGAGGGCGAGCCGAGGACCGTCGCCGTACGCAACGTGACCGACGTGAAGGACGAGCACGTGGTGCTCGCCGCCCCGCTGGACAAGTTCCTCGACGGCGGCGCGCTGTGGCTGGACCTGGAGACCGAGGGCGGACAGCTGACGGTCTCGAACGTGCGCTGGACCGTCGACTCGCCGGAGAGGATCCGGCCCACCGCGGTCACCATCTGCACGATGAACCGCGCGGACGACTGCCTGAGCAACCTGTACGCCCTCGCCGACTCGCTGCCCGCCCTCGACACGCTCGACGCCATCTACGTCGCCGACCAGGGCACCGACACCGTCGACTCGCGCGAGGGCTTCGCCGAGGTCGCGCGGCGGCTCGGCGACAAGCTGCACTACATCAAGCAGCCGAACCTCGGCGGCGCGGGCGGCTTCACCCGTGGTCTGTACGAGGTGGCGGGCAACACCGAGACCGAGCACGCGAACGTGTTGTTCATGGACGACGACGTGCTCCTGGAACCGGACCTGATCATCCGGTTGACGGCGTTCTCCAACCGGGCCGCGAGCCCGATGATCGTCGGTGGGCAGATGCTCAACCTGCTGCACCCCAACCAGCTTCACGTCGGCGCGGAGTACGCCCGCCTCAACACGCTGGAGCCGGGCCAGCCCGTCCCGCACAGCCTCTCCACGGCCGACCTGCTCGACGTCGACCCCGAGACGGGCAGGCCGAACCGCCAGGAGCGCAGGCTCGACGCCGGCTACAACGGCTGGTGGTCGTGCCTGATCCCCTACGAGGTGGTCAAGGCGATCGGCTACCCGATGCCGTTCTTCTTCCAGTGGGACGACGCCGAGTACAGCTACCGGGCCCGGGCTCACGGCTTCCCGACCGTCACGCTGCCCGGCGCGGGTGTGTGGCACGCCGACTTCCACTGGAAGGACTGGGACGAGTGGCACCGCTACTTCAACCTGCGTAACTCGATCATCACCGCCGCGCTGCACAGCCCGTTCGACCTGAACCTGCTCTCGCGGGTGCTGCTGGCACAGCTCGTGCGCTACCTGCTGGGCATGCAGTACGGCCTGTCGGCGACGTTGATCACCGCGGTGGAGGACTTCCTCAAGGGACCGGAGGTCCTGCACGACGGCGGCGTCGCCGCGATGAAGCGCATCCGGGAGATCCGCGCGCAGTACCCGGAGACCAAGCGTTACGCGCCGACCGAGGTGCCGGGCATCGCGTCCAACGACATCGGCATCATCAACACCGCGCCGAGGCCGAGCATGCAGCGCCTCGTGCTGCTCAAGCGGATCATCTACCGGCTGCTGGGCAAGCACCGCTTCGAGCTCGGCGCCATCCCGAGCGACGAGGCCCACTGGTGGCACGTGTCGCAGTTCGAGACGGCGATCGTCACCGACGCCTCCCAGGAGGGCGTGCGGGTGCGCCGCTACGACCGGCAGCGCATGTTCGAACTCGCCAAGCGGGGCGTGCAGGTGATCAGCAGGCTGCGCAAGGAAGGCAAGCTCGTGCAGGAGGAGTACAAGCGCGCCATGCCGCAGCTCACCAGCCGCGAGAACTGGAAGCGCCTCTACCAGCTCTGACTCGTTCGGTCGGCGGGGCCGTGGGCGATGTGCTCGCGGCCCCGCCGCCGTGTCCGGACCCTGTGTCAGTGCAGCCCGAACACCTTGCCCTGGCGCTGGAGGTCGTCGATGTAGGCGGCGGCCACGTGGGTGAAGTTGACGTTCACCGTCCGGCCCTCGGCGGTGTGGACGGCCTCCACGGAGCCGTGTTCGAGGTGCAGGTGCAGTTGTTTGCGCAGCTCGGACACGTCGTCGGGGCGCAGCGTGAAGACGAGCGGGTCGCCGCCGCTGACGAGGTGGAGGACGAGCGCGGGTTTCTGTTCGGCCATGTACTCAGACCAGCAGCTGAGGGTGGTGGCCGCAACGGAGTTCGCTGAGGGCGTGATCAGGTCCCTCCCGTTCGGGTGAACGTCCGGGTGGGTGACACCTGACTGCTACCGTGCCTGTGCGATACGTCGTTTTTCAGTGGGGGAGCTGGGAATGGTGCAGTCGTTCTCGTTGTCGTTGGCCGCCGTCGACATCCTGTTCGAGCAACTGAAGCTCGGGCACGCGCCGTTTCCGTTCGAGGTGCCGCACCTGGGCACCACGCACACCGAGCGCGCGCAGATCAGGGATGCGGTGTTCCGCGACCTCGAAGGTCGCGGATTGATGAGGCGCGGCAGGTTGGACGCCGACGCGGAAGCGGCGCTGACGACGTTCGCGCGGGGTCGGGTGGCGTTGACGGCGGCGGCGAAGTTGGACGGCGGCGAGAAGCTGTTCGCCCGGTCGGCCGGCGACGGGCAGTTCGCGGTACTCGCCAAGCGGGACGGCAACCTCATCGTGTTCACCATGATCCGCCCGGAGGGGCTCGTTCCCGAGATCGTCGATCTCATCCCGTCGGCTCGCCCCGCACCGGGTCAGTCGGTCACCCTGGTGAAGCCGGAGCCGAGAACACAGAACCCGCGGCGCGCGGAACCCGACTCGTACGACCCGTTCGCCGGCATGTCGGCGCCTGCTTCGCGGTCGTCGGTGCAGGAGCGAGCGGTGCAGCGGATGTTCGAGAAGCCGACGAAGCGGATGGGACAGTTCACGGCGTTCACCCAGGGCCGTAAGGGCGAACACCGGCACCTCTCCCCGGTGGTGTGGTTCGACACCGAGGACGGCCGCATCTTCAGCACCAGCCGCAAGGCGGAGGACGGTCAGACCTGGCTGACCTACGCGCCCGGGGACAACGCGCGCATCACGCAACAACTGACGGCGCAGATCCAGCCGTATCTGCAGTAGCCGGGGAGTAGGTAGGAGTACCTGTCCTTGCCGGAAGTGCTCAACCGCACGTTTGTGACCGGTAGACTGCGCGCGGCCGTAGTCGTGAAGCGGGGGTGACGTATGCCGATCAGCTGGGACGAGCCGGTGAAGGCCGGTGCCGTGGGTGGTGCCGTGGGGGGCGGCGCAGCGGCGGCGATGGGGGCCAGCCTCAACAGCAAGGCTGTCAATTCCATGGCATCCGAAGCCAAGGAGATGCTCAAGGCGGCGAAGTCCGGCGGCTTCCGGGTGAGCGAGGACGCGGCGCAGCCGATCCGGGACGTGCTGGAAAAGTTCCAGGACCGCGTCGACCGAATGAGGGCCGACATGAACGTTCTGGCAGCGAGACAGCCAACACTGGGAAATCACGATTACGGGCAGAAAGTGGCCCTGCACCATCAAGAGGCCGTCACTGTCAGGGCAGGATCTCCAGTGAAGGTTCTTGAGCAGTTGACTCAAGTTCTGGCAGACGCCGACCAAGCACTCAAGATTGCTATGGAGAAATACAAGGAAGCGGAAGGCGACGCTTCAAATCCGTTCAAGTCGGGTCAGGTCTAGCCATGTGCGCCATGCGACGCAGTGTTATCGTTGTCCCGCTGTTTGTGGGTCTGATGTTGGTTGGTTGTACTGCAACTGAACCGGGTTCAGCATCGTCTACCACGCGTAATGAAGGCGGTAGCACCGTTGCGGCTCCGCCAACATCGGGTAATCAGGACCACGAAAATCAGTCAATTAAGCAGGTGGACCCGTGCTCTCTTCTTGTGGAATCTGAACTCGATCGTTTCGGCGAGTTCGGTCAAGGGGAGTATCGGGAGTATGGTACTGGGCGCAACTGCAGATGGCAGGCCGATCGCGAGGGGGCGTCCGAGCAGGTGCCACTCGTGGACCTTATTGTCGAGGACAACGCTGGAATAGGCCTGCTTCCTGACCTCGGCGGGGGTCGGCAAACCGGAAGTGCTGGATCGGGTCGGAGCGTTGTGCGGACATCTAACGAGGATGGCTGCGTCGTGGCTATGGCGGTAGGTGAAAGTGCTCGTGTGGATGTCATCGTTTCGATGATCGAGCTCGACAACGCTTGCTCGATTGCCGAAGAGTTGGTCGACATCATCGACGAAAAGCTGCCTCTGGGTGAGTAGGGTGGAAGGATGAGCGGGAGAGCGCCAACGGCGGAAGAATTCGTAACATGGCCGCCTAGTCGTGTCCAGTCATATTTGATGTCGGGGCAAAAGCCCCCAATGCTTTCCGATGAGCAGAAGGCGCAGCTGCATCAGGATGCTCTGCCGCTCTATCTTGCCTCAACGGGAGACCCGCAATATTCTGGGTTGCTTGGTATGTTGCGCGTTGGTGCTGATGCCAACAGGTATCAGGATCAGCGTATTGAACAGTTGCAGTCTGGCGATCGAGAATACATAGACGGTATACCGCCGTCGGACAACAATTATCCGGCAATCGAGCACCAGAAGCTCAAGCAAGACGTCGACGTGATCCAGGCCGAGGGGATCGCTTCTTACAAGGATGGCTACGACGATCTGAAGCAGCTTTTCTTCGACTTGTCGAGCGAGCTGAATGAGGCTGTCGGCAAGTCGAAGCAGGGGTGGGAAGGCGGCGCGGCTGACAATGCCCACGGCTACTTCACGAGCCTAAGCACGTGGGCAGACGCCAACTCGGAGAATGCTGAACTCGCCTCCCGCATCATCTCGGAAGAGACAGACGCCGCTATCCGGGCGAGAGACAGCATGCCCGAGCCCATCCCGTTCAACCTGGAACAGGAGATGGACAGCTGGGGCTACAACCCGTTCACCTTCCACGAGCAGGTCGATCAGACCATCACGAAGATGGCGGAGAGCCGGGCCGCGCACGACGAGGCCGCGCGGGTCATGACCCAGTACGACAGCGACCTGTATCAAGCTGGTAACAAGCAGCCCGCGTTCGCCGAACCGCCGAAGTTCAACGGCGCCGGTGGGTCCGGTGACACCAGCGCCAGCGGGGTGATCCAGATCAACGACCCCGGCACGAGTGCGTCCGGGTTCGCGGGTGGTGTCGCCGGTTCTGCCGGGGGCGGAGTGCCTACGGGCGGTGGCTCGGTGAGCGTGCCTTCCGGTGGCGCACCGTCCGGTGGTGGTTCCTTCACACCGGTGGCGCCCGGTCCGTCCACCGGTGCCGCGATCAGGCCCGGCTCGACCCGGCCGTCGGGGTTGCAGCCGAACGGATGGCGTCCGTCGATACCTGGCGGGCGTAACAACAACGGCGGTCGCAACACGTTCGGACCGGGCGGTGGGCCCGGCATCGGGCCGATGCCGATGGGGCCGGCCGGTGGGTTCGGTCCCGGCGGCGGGGGCGGCGGCTACGGCGGCGGCCGGTTGTCGGCCGGTGGGTTCGGTCCTGGCGGGGGCGGCGCAGCCGGGCCCGGCGCCGGACCGGGCGCTGGGGCCGCGACCGGCGCGAAGCCGATGGGAGGCCCCGTCGCAGCGGGTCCCGGCGCGGCCGCGCCCGGTGCGGCAGGAGCCGCCCGCGGCGCCGGTATGGCGGGCGCGCCGATGGGGGCCGGTGGAGGCAAGGGCCAGGGTAGCGAGGACAGCGAGCACCAGCGTCCCACCTACCTGGTGGAAGCCGACCCCGACGAAGTCTTCGGCACCAGCCAGCGCACCGCGCCGCCCGTGATCGGCGCCTGACCGACACCGCTGACAGCGGACACGCCCTTCCGTGGCGTGTCCGCTGTTTCACGTCACCACCATCCGTCGGCCAAAGCCGAAAGGCCAACCTTGACGAACCGTCGGCGCAGCGTCAGGACGATCGCTTCGGTCGCCGCTGCCGGCATGCTGGTCACTGGGTGCTCGCTCTTCGACTCCAGCCGCGACGTCGACCCGTGTGAACTCCTGAGCCCCTCGGAGCTCTCGTCGTTCGGCGATTATGGGGAGCCGAAGCGGAAGAGCGAGGGGAACCGAACGAAGTGCACCTGGTACAACTCCACCACGGAGCCGCTGAAGACCACGGTGAAACCGCAGCTCAACATCCAGGTCGCTCACAAGGTGCGTTTCAGCGCCGTGCTGTCCCGCGCCGAGGAGGACGGGCGGCAGGGCAGGACCGCCGCGGGACGACCGTTCACGGAGAGGGAGCTCGACAACTCCTGCACGGTGACGATGCCTGTGTTCAAGGAACCTTCGACGAAGCAGACGGGCGTCGTCGATGTCACCGTGACGATGCCCGACCCGGAGGACAACTGCCCTACGGCCCGCAGGATGGCTGATCTCATCGCCCCGAAGCTGCACTGAGAGCCGCATCGAAAACCGACGGTTGCGTGGCCCACTCCTTTCGACCACGCCACCGTCGGACGTCTCTCAGTACCGGAAGAAGCGCTCCCTACGGCCTTGCCGCACGAGCCTGAGCCACTGGGCGAACGCCTTCGGGTCGCGCTTGACTCCCACGAAGTACAGGCCGAAGCGCAGCAGCTCCAGCGCCCCGATCTTGCGCATCCCCGGTTGCGACAGCAGATAGCCGCGGTTGCGGTAGGTGTAGTACCGCTTGACCTCGTTCTCCGGGTCCTGCGCGTGGAACCGGCCGCCGAGCATGGGCTTGAACTCGTCCGAACCGTTCGGGTGCAGGTACGCGGTGCGCAGCGAGGTGCCGAACGGAAGACCGGAGCGCACCAGCCTGCGGTGCATCTCCACCTCGTCACCCCGGACGAACAACCTCAGGTCCGGAACACCGGTCACTTCGAGCGTCGAGGCGCGGAACAGCGCACCGTTCATCAGCGACGCGATACCGGGCAGGAAGTCGGTGCCGAGTTCCGACGCCGACCGCTTCCACGTCAGGCCACGCCGCAGCGGGAAGGCGAGCTTTCCGGGTGCGTCGATGCTCGCCACCACCGGCGACACCTCGGCGAGGTTGCGCCGCTCCGCCTCCTCGAGCAGCACCTGGAGCACGTTCTCGTCGGCGGGCCTGCCGTCGTCGTCGGCGAGCCACACCCACTCCGCGCCCATCGCGAGCGCGTGCAGCATCCCCAGCGCGAATCCGCCCGCGCCGCCCAGGTTGTGGTGCGAGGGCAGGTACGTCGACGGCACGCCACAGTCGGCCACCACGTCCCGCGCGGGTCGGTCCGGCCCGTTGTCCACCACCACGAGGTGGTCCACGGGCCGGGTCTGGGCAGCGACGATCTTCAGCGACTCCGCGAGCAGGTCACGGCGGTGCCGGGTGACCACCACGGCCACCACCGCACCTTCCGGCAAGCGCTTCGCCTCCACGTCAGGCACCGCTCGTCGCCGAGGCCTGTTCGAGCCGGTCGAGGGTCTCCTGGCTGACGTTCTCGAACGGATCCCTGCCCTTGTAGGCGGTGAGGACCTCCCGCAGCGAGCCCTGCATCTTCATGTTTCCCTCGTCCATCCAGATGGCGGACGTGCACAGTTCCAGCAGCAGGTCGTCCTGGTGGGAAGCGAACACCAGCAGGCCCGACCGGTTCACGAGGTCGACGAGCCGGTCGCGGGCCTTGTTGAGGAACGCCGCGTCCACCGCGCCGATGCCCTCGTCGAGCAGCAGGATCTCCGGGTCGATGGAGGTCACCACGCCGAGCGCGAGCCGCACCCGCATGCCCGTGGAGTAGGTGCGCAGCGGCATCGACAGGTAGTCGCCGAGTTCGGTGAAGTCGGCGATGTCGTCGATCCGCTTTTCCATCTCCTTGCGGGACATGCCCAGGTACAGGCCACGGATCAGGATGTTCTCGTAGCCGGAGATCTCCTGGTCCATGCCGACACCCAGGTCGAACACGGGCGCCACGCGACCCCGCACGCGGGCCGAACCGCGGGTGGGTTCGTAGATGCCGGACAGCAGCCGCAGCAGCGTGGACTTGCCCGCGCCGTTGTGGCCGACGAGCGCCACGCGGTCACCGCTCTTCAACGACAGGTTGATGTCGTGCAGCGCCTCGATGATCGGCACCCGGCTCTCGGTGCCGATCTTGCCGCCGACCTTGCCGAGGACCCGCTTCTTCAGCGACCGCGTCTTGGCGTCGAAGATCGGGAAGTCGACGTAGGCGTTCCGAACGTCAATGCTGATCATGAATTGTCACACCCAATACGAGACGCGGGCACGGTAGTTGCGCATGACCACGAGAGCGAGTGCCCAGCCGACGACGGTGATGCCACCGACGATGGCGTAGTGGTGCCAGCTCACACTGTTCCCGATGAGCGGCGCCCGCACCACCTGGATGAAGTGATACAGCGGGTTCAGCTCGGCGACGTAGTCGCGCCAGTCGGCGGTGCCACCGAACTTGTCCTTCAGGATGTCGGTGGTCCACACGATCGGCGTCATGAAGAACAGCAGGTTGATCAGGCTGGAGACCACCTGCGGGATGTCGCGGAAGCGCGTGGAGGCGATGCCGAACAGCAGCACCACCCAGCCCGCGTTGATCGCCAGCAGCGCGAAGCCCGGGATGGCGAGCAGCGCGTCCCAGTTCAGGCCCGGATGCGACATGCCGCCTTCGGTCATCGTGTAGTTCGGCGCCGTGATGTCGTTCCAGAAGATGGCGACCACGATGAAGTAGATCACCATGTTGTGGACGAACATGATGCACTGGCGCCACACCGTGCGCAGCGCGTAGACCGACAACGGCGCGGGCAGGTGCTTGATGAGGCCTTCGTTGGCGATGAACGTGTCGGTGCCGTCGGTGAGGCAGCCGAGGATGAAGTTCCAGACGATGAAGCCCGTGGTGATGTAGGGCAGGAAGGTGCCGACGGAGGCGCCGAAGAGCTGTGAGTACAGCAGGCCGAGCCCCAGCGCGGTGATTCCCATGCTGATGGTGATCCATAGCGGACCGAGCACGGAACGCCGGTAGCGCTGCTTGATGTCCTGCCAGGCCAGGTGGCCCCAGAGCTCAGGCTGTTTGAAGCCGTTTCTGATGTCCGACAGCGCGCGGCCGAAGGTCCGGCTGTCCGAGGAGGGTGGTGCCGACGTCATCGATGTCGTCTCTGTGGGGTCGACGGTGCTTGTGGCGTGCACGGCATATGAGGGTACTTGCGTCCGCGGACGGCGATCGCGCGGTCTGCCCGAACACCGGACCAGACCGTTTCGGCGGCCGTTGTCGCAGGTGACGGGCTCGCCGTGGTGGCGTGAGGTCGGTGTGAAGGCAGCGAGCGGCTTCCAGGGCTCGCGCGGCGGTCGACACGTTGCGTCGATCCCGGGTGTACGTGGAGCACACGGGCGCGCGCCCTGATAACTTCCGCCGCATGACTTCTGGTGTCCTCACGTCGAGCCTGATGGTGAGCCTGCTTCAGGCGTACGCGGACCGCCCGGACCCACGGTCCGTGGCCGTCGTGGGGAACCAGCCGCTCGCTCCGGACGCCGAACGCGCCAAGGCCATCGACTCGTGTGACCTGGTGATCCGGGTGAACGGCTTCGTGTGCGACGAGCCGGGTGCGCCGCCGACCGTGGGGGCGAGGACCCACGTCGTCGTCTTCAACCGCGCACTGCGCGCGACGAAGTGGGTGTTCGCCGACTACCGCTCGAAGCTCTACCTGATGGTGGAGCCCGGCAGGCTGCACTGGGAACCGGAGGACATTCCGGGGTGGTGGCCCGCCGACCTGGGGTTCGTTCCGGTGTCGAACTGCGAGGTCACGCTGCCGTTGTCGGAAGCGATGGGCCTGCCCAGCCGTGAGGAGGCGGCCTGGGCGACGACGGGCACGATGGCGGCGTGGATCGCGCGGTCCTCGTTTCCCGACGCAGACCTCGTGCTGTCGGGTTTCTCCTTCGTGGACGACCCGAACCAGACGTCGTGGCAGCACGCCGCGGGCGACTCGTGCATCGTCGGCCCGGAACACCGCATCGCGCTGGAGGGCAGGCTCCTCCAGTCGTGGCTCGACGCGGGCTCGGCCCGGCTGCTCCGCTGACCGTCTTCGTGGACTCACCTCACGCACCTAAGGAACCGCTGAACATGACCTCGACGAACCCGCTCGCCATGCTCCGTGCCCGCCTCGGCGACAGACTCGCCCGCCTCGTGGACTTCCGTGTCGGAGAGCTCACGCGCGGCCGGTTGGACAGCCACGAGGAGCGGATCACCGAGCAGGAGCACTGCACGGTCGACCATCGCCGCCGCCTCGACGAGCTGGAGGCCGGGCTCGACCGGGTACGTGGTGACCTGTTGTGGACGACGGGTGAGGTGCAGCGGCTCGTCCCGCACGTCGCAGCGCAGGAGGCGCAGCTGGAGGACCTGCGCGAGCGGATCGCCCTGACCCCGTCGAGCGACGACAAGCAGGCGGTGGAGGCGCGCACGCTGATCGAGGAGATCCAGCGGCAGCACGCGCAGATCCGGGTGCGGTTGGCGGGGATCGCGCGCTACGAGGACCGGCTGCGGGTGCTGGAGGAGCGTACGGCCGAGAAGGCCGCCGAGGAGGCGGCAGAGAAGGCAGCCGAGAAGGCGAATGGCTGACGGCGTGCCGAGGGTCCGCCTCGCCTCGGAGTCGGACGCCGAGGCGTTGTTGCGCTGGCGCAACGATCCGGACACCCGGCGCTGGTCACGGAACACGGCCGAGGTCGCACTCGCCGATCACCTCGCCTGGTTGCGCGGGGTGCTGGCGTCGGAGGGCCGGCTGCTGCTGGTCGCGGAGAACGACGCGGCGGAACGGGTCGGCATGGTCCGGTTCGACCGGATCGACGCGGGGACGTGGGAGGTCAGCATCACGGTCGCCCCCGAGCACAGGGGTACGCGGCTCGCCCGCCCGCTGCTCGCCGAGGGTGAGCGGGAGCTCCGCCGTCGCCGGTCACCCGGTACCGTGCTGGCGACCGTGCACCGCGACAACACGGCGTCGGTGGCGTTGTTCCGCACGGCCGGGTACGCGCCGGACGGCACGGACGGTACGGACACCGGTTTCCTCCGGTTCGTCAAGGCAGTCTCGTCGGAAGGGCAGTGAATGACGTCGATCCGCATCGGCAGCCACGAGATCGGGCCCGACCACCCACCCTTCGTGATCGCCGAGGTGTCCGGCAACCACAACGGCAGTCTCGACCGGGCCCTGGCCATCGTGGACGCGGTCGCGGACGCCGGTGCGCAGGCCGTGAAGCTCCAGACCTACCGGCCCGACACGATCACCATCGACGTCGACACGCCCGCTTTCCGGCTGAGTGACGACCACGAACTGTGGAGCGGCGAGAACCTGTACCGCCTGTACGAGCGCGCGCACACGCCGTGGGAGTGGCACGAGAAGCTGTTCGCCCGCGCCCGTGAGCGTGGCCTGGAGGTGTTCTCCAGCCCGTTCGACCCCACGGCCGTGGAGTTGCTCGAATCGCTGGACGCGCCCGCGTACAAGATCGCGTCGTCGGAGATCGTGGACCTGCCGCTCATCGAGCTGTGCGCGCGGACGGGCAAGCCGTTGGTGATCTCCACCGGGATGGCGAGCGTGGGGGAGATCGACGCCGCCGTGCGTGCGGCGCGCGCGGCGGGCAACGACCGGATCCTGCTGCTGGGCTGCACCGCGTCGTACCCGGCGCCGCCGAGCGACAGCAACCTGCGCTCGCTGCCCGTGCTGACGCAGACCTTCGGCACTCCCGTCGGGCTGTCCGACCACACGATGGGTATCGGTGCTCCCGTGGCGGCCGTGGCGTTGGGCGCGTGCGCGGTCGAGAAGCACGTGACGCTCGCGCGCGACGACGGCGGCGTCGACTCGGCGTTCTCGCTGGAGCCCCACGAACTGGCCGCGCTCGTCACCGAGACCCGGCGTGCGTGGGAGGCACTCGGAACGGCGTCGATCGGGCCGAAGGCCAGCGAGCAGGAGGGGCTGCGCCTGCGCCGTTCGCTCTACGTGGTGGAGGACGTGAAGGCGGGCGAACCGGTGACCGAGCGCAACGTGCGCTCGATCCGGCCGGCCGGGGGACTTCCGCCCGCGGAGATCACCACCGTGTTGGGCCGCACGTTCCGTGCCGACGCGGCCAAGGGCACGCCGCTGACCTGGGATTTGCTTTAGTCGTCAGGCGCCGAAGAACGACCGTACGGCGTCGATCACGCGGTCGGCGTCGGAGTCGGTGAGGTCGGCGAACAGCGGCAGTGACAGCTCCTGGGAGTAGTACGCCTCGGCGTTCGGGCACAGTCCACGCCGGTAGCCGAGGTCCTCGAACACGGGGTGCCAGTACGCGGGGATGTAGTTCACCTGCACGCCGATGCCGTGGGCGCGCAGGTGGTCGAACAGCTCCCCGCGCCTGCCGTCGAGCACCCGCAGCGGGTAGAGGTGCCACATCGGGTCGGCCTCGGCCCGGCACACCGGGGTCAGCACGTCCGCCACGTCCTTCAGCCCGGCGTCGTACCGGGCGTGCAGTTCGGCCCTGCGCTGCTTGAAGGCCGCCAGGCGGCGCAGTTGGCTGGAGCCGAGCGCGCACAGCACGTCGGGTAGCCGGTAGTTCAGCCCGAAGGCGTGGACCTCCTGGTGCCACGCGCCCTCGTCCGGGTACCGCTGGCGGTCGCGGTCGCGCACGAGGCCGTGGTTGCGGAACGCGCGGGCGCGCTCCACCAGCTCGGGCACGGGGCTGACCACCGCACCGCCCTCGGCGGTGGTGAGGTTCTTCGTGGCGAAGAACGAGAACGTGGTGAGGTCGGCGATCGACCCGACGGGCCTGCCCCGCCAACTGCCGCCGATGGAGTGGGCCGCGTCCTCCAGCAGCAGCGCGCCCGCCGAGTCGGCCACGTCGCGCAGGGCGTCGAGTTCGGCGGGATGCCCGGCGTAGTCGACGGCCGCGAGCACCTTCGTGCGTTCGGTGACCGCGGCTCGCGCGGCGGCCGGGTCGAGGTTGCCGGTGTCGGCTTCGGTGTCGGCGAACACGACCTTCGCGCCGTGCAGAGCGGCCGTGGCGGCCGTGGCCACGAACGTCAGGGGGCTGGTCACCACCTCGTCGCCGGGGCCGACGCCCGCGGCGGCGTAGGCCACGTGCAGGGCGGCGGTGCCCGAGGTGACGGCCACGGCGGGCGTGCCACCGGTGTGTTCGGCGAGGTCGGACTCGAACCGGGTCACGGCGGGCCCGGTGGTCAGCCAGTCGCCGCGCAGTACCTCGGTGACGGCGGCGATGTCGGATTCACTGACCGACTGGCGTCCGTAGGGCAGGAAGTCACTCATGCTCGGCGATCAGCTTCTTGATGTCGTCGGTGGACAGCCACAGGTCGTTGGTGTCGGACCGGTAGGAGAAGCCGTCCGGCACCGGCACGCCGTCCTCGGGCGGCTCGTAGCCCCAACCCGCGATGTGGGGCTGCACGACGTAGCGGTCGCCGAGCCGCACGGTGCGGCGCGAGTCGTCGGGCGCGATCATCTCCTCGTGCAGCTTCTCGCCGGGGCGGATGCCGACCTCGTGCATGGGGCTGCCGGGTGCGATGGCCTGGGCGAGGTCCACGAGCCGCATGCTCGGGATGCGCGGCACGTAGAGCTCACCGCCGCGCATGAGGTCGAAGGAGTCGACCACGAACTTCACGGCCTGCGGCAACGTGATCCAGAACCGCGTCATGTCCTTGTGCGTGATCGGAAGTGACTCGCCCCGCTCGGCCAGCGACCGGAAGAACGGGATCACGCTTCCCCGAGAGGCCATCACGTTGCCGTACCGCACGACGGCGAACCGGGCCGGGTGCGTGGCGGCGTAGTGGTTCGCACTGATGAACATGCGGTCGGCGCACAGCTTCGTGGCGCCGTAGAGGTTGATGGGGCTCGACGCCTTGTCGGTGGACAGCGCGACGACCTTCTTCACACCGGTGTCGATGGCCGCCTCGATGACGTTCTGCGAGCCCATCACGTTGGTCTGGACGAACTCGAACGGGTTGTACTCGCCGGTGTCGACCTGCTTCAACGCGGCGGCGTGCACGACGTAGTCGACGCCGTGCATGGCGCGTTCCAGCCTGCGCCGGTCGCGGACGTCGCCGATGAACCACCGCAGCCTCGGGTCGTTCCCGAACTGCTGTTTCACCTCGTACTGCTTGAGTTCGTCACGCGAGAGCACCACGAGCCTGCGCGGGTTCAGTTCGGCGAGCGCGTAGTCGATGAACGCCTTCCCGAACGAGCCCGTTCCTCCGGTGAGCAGAATGCTGGACCCGTCGAGCTCGGCCATCCCTACCTCCGCGGTGATGCGTTGTTGCCGACCGACATCATGTCATTCATGTCGTCATCGCCGACCGTGAACGTCGTGATTCAGGCTCGGGCGTCCTCGACCCGGTTGCCGGGCAAGGTGCTGCGTCCGCTGGGGGAGCGGTCCGTGCTGGGCTGGGTGGTGCGCGCGGCCCGGCGGACGCGCGGTGTGGACACGGTGGTGGTGGCCACCTCGGACGCACCCGACGACGACGCCGTGGCCGAGGAGGCGCTCCGCCAGGGCGCGCGGGTCGTTCGCGGTCCCCTCGACGACGTGCTCGCGCGGTTTCTCGTGGCGTGTGAGGAGTATCCGGCCGACGCCGTGGTGCGGCTGACCGCCGACTGCCCGCTGCACGACCCGGCGTTGCTGACGCAGGTGGTGGCGCTGTGGCGGGCCCAGCCCGAGCTGGACTACGTGAGCACCACGCTGGTGCGGACGCTGCCGCGAGGGTTCGACGCCGAACTCGTGCGGGTGCCCGTGCTGGCCGAGCAGGCGCGGCGGCCGGAGGGCCCGCACCGGGAGCACGTCACCTACGGCGTGGCGAACGACGCCGAGACCTACGCCTGTTCCGGTGTGGTGACGGCGCCGCGTGCCGACGACCTGCGCGTCACGCTCGACACCGAGGACGACTGGGCGTTGCTCGAAGCGCTCGTGCGAGAGCTGTCGCGCAGGCACGGCGAAGGTCCGTTCGCGTGGCGCGACGTGGTGGCGGTACTCCGGGAACGCGCGGATCTCGTGGCCCTGAACGCCCACGTCGAACAGAAGGAGGTCGCGTGATGACGCGGCTACTGCTGCGGGCCGACGCGTCGCCGACGATCGGTGTCGGGCACGTGTCGAGGATGGTGGCGTTCGCCGAGCAGGCACGGACCCGCGGCTGGCCGGTGACGTTCTCGGGCACGTTGACCGGCGCCGACTGGTTCGCCGCGCGACTGAAGGATCTCGGGGTCGACGTCGTGCCCCCGACCGAGGTGGACGACGAGCGGGCCCTCCCCGCGCTGGCGCGAGCGGTGGCGGCCGACGTGGTGCTGGTGGACCACTACGGCATCGGTGAGCAGCGCGCCGCCGTGAACGCCGCGGGCGCGGTGCTGGTGTCGCTGGAGAGCCGGACGTTCGGGCGCAGGCAGGCCGACGTCGTGGTGGAGTCGGAACTCCACGACCTTCCCCGGCCCGACGACGGCTCTCCCGTGGTGCTTCGGGGGCCGCGCTACGCGCCGTTGCGTGAGCAGGTGTTGCGGGCGAGACGGCAGCGGGCCGGATCGCGCGAACACCCCGGAGCACCCCGGGTCGTGGTGGTGCTCGGCGGTGGTGCGGTGTGGCGTGAGGAGGTGACGCGCGTGCTGCGCGCGTTGCGCGACACCGGCCTGGCCTTCGACGCCGACGTCGTTGCCCACGGCGACCCCGACGTTCCCGAACCTGCGCCGGGTCAGCGGTTCACCGTGTCCACACCGGACACCCACCTGCCGGAGCGGCTGGCCGGGGCCGACCTCGTGGTGAGCGCGGCGGGGGTGACCCTGCTCGAAGCGTGCTGCATCGGTGTGCCCACCGCGCTGGTGCTGTTGGTGGACAACCAGGAGGCGGGCTACCACGCGGCCGTCCAGAAGCGGCTCGCCGTAGGACTGGGGTGGGCCCGGGGCGACTCCGCGCTCGACGGCGCCTCGGCGGCACTGGCGGGCCTGCTCGGCGATCCCGACGGGCGGCGGCGGATGGCGTCCGAGGCCGCCGCCGCTGTGGACGGTCTCGGGGCGGCGCGAGTGCTCGACGCCGCGGTGAGGGTGACGACATGATCGAGCCCGAGGCGCCACGCGCGAGCCTTCGGGCCATAGTCGGGAAGGCCGCCCTCTTCCTCGGCCTCGTCGCGGTGTTCGGCGTGGGCACGTGGGCGGCGATCGAGTTCACGGTGGACGACGCCTACATCACCTTCCGGTACAGCGAGAACCTCGCCGACGGGCACGGGCCGGTGTGGAACGTCGGTGCCGATCCGGTGGAGGGGTTCACGAACTTCGGCTGGATGCTGCTGTTCTCGCTGTTCGCCGCGCTCGACTGGCACCTCGACGCCGTGGCGAAGGTGGTGTCGGCTGTGATCGGTGTGGTGACGGCGGGCATGCTGGTGCGCCACGGGTACCGGTTCGGCTCCTGGCCCGCCGCGGTGGTCGCGGCCACGGCGTTCGTGGTGTTCCTGCCGACGTACTTCCACGTGGCCGCCGGGTTGGAGACCATGGCGTTCGCCGCCGTGGTGCTGCGGGCGAGCGTGGTCGGCCTCGACGCGGTGGAGAAGCGGCGCGTGCGGGTGTGGGAGCCTCCGCTGCTCGTGGTGGTCGCCGGGATGCTGCGGCCGGAGGGCGTGCTCGTGGCCGCGATTCCGCTGGCGTTGTGGCTGTGGCAGCAGCGTCGTGATCGCGCCGCGTGGTTCTGGACCGGCCTGGCCGCGGCCGTGGGCCTCGGCTACTTCGGGTGGCGCTGGTCCTTCTACGGGCACCCGTTGCCGAACACGTTCTACGTGAAGTTCGGCGACGTCGACGCGGGGCTGCGCTGGATCGAGGACACAGCCGTGGTGATGGGCCCGCTGGTGTCGCTCACGGGGGTGTTGCTCGTGCCCCGCGCGACGCGCAGGTGGGGGGCGCTGCTGCTCGCCGTCGTCGCGGCCACGTACGTCACGTACGCGCTCTCGGGCCCGACCATGGACTACCTGCACCGGTTCGCCTACCACGCGTTTCCGGTGATCTGCCTGGGCGCGGGGCTCGGCGTGAGCGTGATCGCCAGGAGGATCGGCGGCAACGCGGTCATCCAGCGCACGCTCGCGGCGGCGACCGGGGTGCTCGCGGTCGGCTGGATCGGGTTGTGGGGCGTGCTGTCCGACCAGCTGCCCCTGATCGCCAACTACGGTGTCGACCTCCAGCGCGCCCACGTGGCCATCGGCAAGGCGCTCGCGGAGTCGGACGTCGACGAACGGCACCGCAGCGTCGCCGTCCACGACGCGGGCGCCATCCCCTACTTCAGCGGCTGGGAGACCGTCGACTACATCGGGCTCAACGACGAGGCGATCGCGCACGGCGCCGACCCGACGGCGGTCGTGCGGCAGGCCCGACCGACGATGATCGTCGTGCGCGCGTACGGGCCCTACGTGCCTCAGAACGCCTACGGGCTCCGGGTCGTGGAGGCGACCGCGGGCTACGAGTACGTGGGCAGGGTGCAGATGCGCGACGGGTACTGGTTGAACCTGTTCGTGCTGCCGGAATGGGCCGACCCGGTGGCCACCGCCGTGGAACGCCATGCCACCTACGCGCAGGCGACCTACGACCCCGGACGTTACGAGCTGACCATCGACCGCTGGGTCGATCGGCTCGCCACCCGCCTCGGCGGCGGCTGAGGGGGGTGGCGAGACGAGGAAGGCCGCCCCGTGCCGGGCGGCCTTCTCGCTGTTCGGAGGTACTCGCAGGTACTCAGAGGTACTGGCCGGTGCTGCCGAGGCCGTGGCCGTGCTGCTGGTCGCCGCCGTGTGTGCCCTGCGGGAGGCCGCGGCGCATCTGTTCGAGCTGCACCCGCGCGGCCATCTGCTGCGCGAACAGGGCCGTCTGGATGCCGTGGAACAGGCCTTCGAGCCACCCCACGAGCTGGGCCTGAGCGACCCTCAACTCGGCGTCCGACGGGATGCGCTCGGCGGTGAACGGCGCGACGAGCCGTTCCAGCTCCTCCTGGAGTTCCGGCGCCAGTGCCTGCTCCAGCTCCTTGACCGAGGTGGCGTGGATCTCGCGGAGCCGGTTGC
The DNA here is from genome assembly GCF_000244975.1 of Saccharomonospora cyanea NA-134. Taxonomy (NCBI): domain Bacteria; kingdom Bacillati; phylum Actinomycetota; class Actinomycetes; order Pseudonocardiales; family Pseudonocardiaceae; genus Saccharomonospora; species Saccharomonospora cyanea. The sequence continues at coordinate 200,448 of NZ_CM001440.1, forward strand.
GGCTGGCGTCGTCGAGCGGGGCGGCCCTGACCTCCTCGAGCAGTTGCTTGATCATGGTGCCGATCCGCATGACCTTGGCGGGTTCCTCGACCATGTCACCGACCGACTCCCCCTTGTCGTGGTCGGGGTCGATGCGCGCGGCTCCCACCGGCGATCCGTCGGGCCCGACCACCACGACGTGCTGCGACCCGTCCGGCTGGTTCATGTCTGTTGGTTTCGGCTCCGTCATGGGCTCCATCCTGGTTCTTGCGCGACGCCTCGCTCTGCTTTCAAGGGTAGTGGGGTCCCGGTGTACCGTGACCCGCCGAGGCCAACCCCGAACGCGCTGCGAAATTACTGGTCCGTACGGTGTCGGCATGGCGTTCGACGTCGCTCGGATACGTGGGTTGTTCCCCGCCTTGGGTGACGGCTGGATCCACTTCGACGGTTCGGCCGGCATGTTGGTGCCCGAACAGGTCGCGTCGGCGGTGTCGACGGCGATGCGGGCGCCGGTGTCGGGGCCCGGCGGGGTTTTCCCGGCGTCCCAGCGCGCGGAGAGCATCGTCGGAGCCGCGCGGCGTGCCGTCGCCGACCTCGCGGGCGCGGAACCCGACGCCGTCGTGCTGGGCCCGAACTCGACCGTGTTGCTCGACCGGCTGGTGGACGCACTGTCGGACACCTGGACGCTCGGCGACGAAGTGGTGGTCTCACGGCTCGACGAGCAGGCCAACATCGCACCCTGGGTGCGGGCGATGAAGCGCGTCGGCGGGAAGGTCCGTTGGGGCGAGATCGACATCGAAACGTGCGAGCTGCCCGCCTGGCAGTACGAGGAGCTGGTCGGTCCGCGCACGAAGGTCGTGTCGGTGACTTCCGCGTCCGGGTCGGTGGGCACCCGGCCCGACGTCGCGACCGTGGTGGAGATCGCGAAGAAGGCCGGAGCTCTCGTGGTGGTCGACGCCACCTACGCGGCGCCGTTCGTGCCCACCGACATCGCGGCACTCGGTGCCGACGTCGTCGTGCTGTCGGCGCAGGCGTGGGGCGGGCCCTCCGTGGGTGCGTTGGTCTTCCGGGACCGGCAACTGCTCGACAGCATCCCGGCGGTGGCACTCGACCCGTCGGCCACCGGACCCGAACGGCTGGAACTCGGCCCGCACGCGTACCCGCTGCTGGCCGGGGTCGTGGCGTCGGTCGACTACCTCGCCGGCCTCGACGACGCCGCCGCGGGTTCCCGGCGGGAACGCCTGCTCACGTCGCTGGGCTCGGCGAAGTCGTACCACGCGGGGCTGCTCGCGCAGCTTTCGACGGAGCTGCGTTCCCTGCCGCACGTCATGGTGATCGGCGACGCCACACGGCGCATTCCCGTCGTCGCGTTCACGGTGGCCGATCGCAAGGCCACCGACGTGGTGCGGCATCTGGCGGAGAGGAACGTCTGCGCGTTCGCCGACGAGGGCACCACGGGAGTGTTCGCCGCCCTCGGGGTCGGCGAGGTCGGCGGAGCCGTGCGGATCGGCCTCGCCCACTACTCGAACGTGTTCGAGATCAACCAGCTCGTGCGCGTGCTGGAGGAACTGGCTCGGAGTTCCTGACGTGTCCCCTGCCGCCGCTTCCCGAGCGAACGCCAGAGGGGCAGGAGCTCTCAACGCGCGGTGAGCAGGACCTTCCCGAAGACCCCGCCTTCGTCAAGCGCCCGGTGCGCGTCGCCCGCGCGGGAGAGCGGGAACACCTGGTCGATCACCGGCTGAACGCTGCCCTGCTCCACCAGCGGCCACAGGTGTTCGCGCACCTGCGCCACGATCGCGGCCTTCTCGTCGAGGGGCCGGGCACGCAGGGTGGTGGCGGTGACGCTCGCCCGCTTGCCGAGCAGCTTGCCGAGGTTCAGCTCACCCTTGCGGCCGCCCTGCGTGCCGATGACCACGAGTCTGCCGCCGGTGGTCAGGGTGTCGACGTTGCGGTCGAGGTAGGCCGCGCCCATGTTGTCGAGGACGACGTCGGCGCCGCCGAACTCGGCCTTCACGACCTCCACGAAGTCCTGCTCGCGGTAGTTGATCGCGAGGTCCGCGCCGAGTTGCCTGCACCGCTCGGCCCGCTCGTCGGAGCCCACGGTGACGACGACGGTGGCGCCCAGCGCCTTGCCGACCTGGATCGCGTGGGTGCCGATACCGCCCGCGCCGCCGTGCACCAGCAGTGTCTCCCCCTCGGCCAGCCGCGCGATCATGACGACGTTCGACCACACCGTGCAGGCCACCTCGGGTAGTGCCGCCGCCGCGACGAGCTCCACCTCTCCGGGGACGGGCAGGAGCTGACCTGCGGGGACCGCGACCCGCTCCGCGTAGCCGCCGCCCGCGAGCAGCGCGCACACGTGGTCGCCCACCCGCCAGCCCTCGACCCCCTCGCCCACCTCGGCGATGGTGCCCGAGCATTCGAGACCGAGGATGTCGCTGGCGCCGGGGGGCGGCGGGTATTTGCCCTGTCGCTGCAGGAGGTCGGCCCGGTTCACGGCGCTCGCCACGACCTCGACGACCACCTCGCCGGGGCCCGCGCTCGGGTCGTCGACCTCCGTCCACGTGAGATTGCCGGGACCACCCGGTTCGCTGAGCATGATCGCGCGCATGCGTCGACTGTAGGTCACCGTACGGGCGCCGGCTGAACACGTTCCTACCAATGATGCTTGATTTCTCGGACGGAACGAACAAAAGTGATCCGTCACCTGTGACGAAGGGGAATTTCACATGTCATCTCTGCGAGCGAGGTTGAGACCTGCCGTCGCTGTCGCGGCGTGCGCGAGCCTTGCGTTCGTCGGTGCGGGTACGGCTGTCGCCGAACCGATGGCCAATCCCAAGCTGCCCGACCGGCTGACCAAGCAGGTCGACATCAAGAAGATGAACCGGCACCTCATCGCGCTGCAGCGGATCGCCGAAACCCACAACGGCAACCGCGCGGCCAGCACGGAGGGGTACGACGCCTCAGCCGAGTACATCGCCACCAAGCTGGAGCGGGCCGGATTCGACGTCACGCGCCAGGAGTTTCCGTTCCACTACTCGGAGACGCTGGCCGAGAAGCTCGTCGCCGACGGCACCGAGATCCCCGTGACGATCATGAGCTACAGCCCGTCCACTGAGGAGGGTGGAGTCACGGCACCGCTCGCGGCGATCACCCCGGACGACACCCCGGGCTGCGAGGCGTCGGACTACGGTGACGTGACCGGCAGCATCGCGCTGGTGCAGCGTGGCTCGTGCTCGTTCGCGGAGAAGAGCCTCGCAGCGGCCGAGGCGGGAGCGGTGGCCGTCCTCGTCTACAACAACGCGGAAGGGCCGGTGAACGGCACTCTCGGCGAGGTGAACGACGGCTACGTGCCCGCCGGTGGCATCACCCGGGCCGACGGCGAGGCGCTCGCCGCGCTCGACGGCAAGGACATCACGTTGGAGTTGCGCGCCCTGATGGAGGAGCGCACCACCTACAACGTGATCGCCGAGACGCAGACCGGCCGCAAGGACAACGTGGTCATGGCGGGGGCGCACCTCGACAGTGCCACGGAGGGCCCCGGCATCAACGACAACGGCACCGGCTCGGTGGCTCTGCTGGAGACCGCGCTGTCGATGGGGTCGAAGCCGGAGGTCAACAACGCGGTGCGGTTCGCGTGGTGGGGCGCCGAGGAGTTCGGTCTCGTCGGCTCGACGCACTACGTCAACTCGCTGAGCTTCGAGCAGCAGCTCGACATCGCGCTGTACCTCAACTTCGACATGATCGGCTCGCCGAACGCCGGCTACTTCGTGTACGACGGTGACGACTCCGCGGGTGAGGGTTCGGGCCCCGGCCCGTACGGCTCGGCCCAGATCGAGCGGGCGTTCGTCGACTACCTCGAAGGTGAGATCGGCGTCGCGACCGGGGAGAAGGACTTCGACGGTCGCTCCGACTACGGCGAGTTCATCGCGGTCGGCATCCCGGCGGGTGGCCTGTTCACCGGTGCCGAGGGCATCAAGACCGAGGAGGAGGCCGCGCAGTGGGGCGGTACGGCCGGTGAGGCGTACGACTCCTGCTACCACCAGGCCTGCGACGACCTCGGCAACGTCGACCGGGTCGCGCTCGACCGCAACGCCGACGCGATGGCGTACGTGACCGGCAAGTACGCGCTGAGCACAGAGGACGTCAACGGGGTCGGGCCCGCGAGCCCGAAGAACAAGGCCAAGCTCGCGAAGCAGCGTGCAGGCCAGGCCGTGGCGGCCACCACCGCCGCGCACGCTCACGCGGTGACCGCCTGATCCACGGGCGGGCGCACACGGAAAGGCCCGGGCGCGGGGAGGCACGTCGCTGCCGTCCGCGCCCGGGCTGCTTACCGAGGTTTTCGTGCGAACGCGGTTGCACCGTGTCGCGGGACCGGCATCCGACGCCCGAAACGCCAGCGGCGGAGCCGAACGCGGAATGCCGCGAAGACAAGTCCTTCTCGGCCCCGGAACTGCCCTTCGTCACGACCGGCCGGATCTAGCCACCTCGATCGTGGGGATACAGTTTCCGCTGTCCTGCAGCGGGACGGTCAACCGCGTGGAACTAGCTGCCACCACATCACCTGACCTTTCCCGGTGGGCGCATCGAACCGGGCTCCGGGCGGAAGCTCCGTCGTTCGGATGCGACCCGCTCGTTGTCGACTGAGTGCCCGGCCCGTGGCACGTTCACACGCGATTTCGTCCGGTTTGTCAGGGAATCGATGCCCGGACGGATATCCTGCTGACCAGCTGGACCCGGGTGTCTACCCTGCGTGTTCATGAGCGAGGAACCCCGCGAGGTGCGCTGGTTGACCGACACGGAGATGCTGGTGTGGCGCTCGTACATCGTGTCGACGCTGATGCTGCGGCAGCGGCTGCACAGGGAGCTCGCCGAGCGGCAGGACGTGTCGCTCATCGACTACGAGGTGCTGGTGTGCCTGGCGGATGCCGACGGCGGCGCCATGCGCATGACCGAACTCGCGACGATGCTCGGGTCCACGAAGAGCAGGCTGTCCCACCAGATCGCCCGCATGGAGTCCGCGGGCCTCGTGCGCAGGATTCGTCAGGCCGGCGACCGCAGAGGCGTCGCTGCGGAGCTGACCGAGCAGGGCGCGGAGTTGCTGCGGCGCTCGGCACCGACCCACGTGAACGGGGTGCGCGCCCACTTCGTGAACCTGCTGACCGAACAGGAGCAACAGGTCATGGGTCGCGCGTTCTCGCGGATCCTCGCACACCTGTCGGAGTCGGGAGACTGAGACGTTAGGCTAGGCGCGCAGGGAAGCGTGGCAGAGCGGCCGAATGCACTCGCCTTGAAAGCGAGCGACCCGCGAGGGTCCGGGGGTTCAAATCCCTCCGCTTCCGCAGCCGTGACCAGGGCGAACGCCGGTCGGTCCGGATCGCTCCGGCTGGTCGGTGGTCGCCCTGGCCTCGTTTTCCGGTCTCGTTCGCGTTCGGTTCGGGGGACGGCATCCGCCGTGGGTGTCAGGCGCTCCGCGGATGCGGCACCGAGGCATCGGCTCGGCAGCGGGCCACCTCCTCCAGGTACTCCGTCATGGCGTCACGGTTGCGGATCAGCAACTCGATGCGTTCGGAGAGTTTGTCGCGTTCGGCGGTGAGCATCGCCAGCATCTCGGGGGTGGCATCCGGGAAATGGATGGACCGGGGCTTGTCCAGACACGGAAGGATCTGCTTGATCATCCGGGTCGGTAACCCGACAGCCAGCAGTCCCTGGATCTGCTTGACGCGATCGACATAGCGGGCGTCGTAGTCGCGGTACCCGTTCGGCGACCGGTCAGGAACGATCAAACCCTGCTCCTCGTAGTAGCGCAGCAGCCTTCGTGAGACCCCGGTCAGCCGTGACAGTTCACCGATCCTCATGGCCTGATGATAAGTACGACACACCGACTTGACCTTCACATCCATGTGAGGGTTTCACGATCCGCGCATGACATCGACCTCGACGCTTCCACGCGCCGACGCGACGCTCCCGTGGGCCGCGTTGCTTGCTCTCGGCACCGCCGTGTTCATCACCAGCCTGACCGAGACCATCCCCGCCGGGGTGCTTCCTCACATGGCGTCCAGCCTGGACATCACCGCGGGTGAGGCCGGGCAGTCAGTCACCGCCTACGCGGCGGGGACGGCCTTGACGGCCATCCCCTTGGTCACCGCCACCGCACACTGGGCACGCAAACCCCTTCTGCTGGGGGCGCTGCTGGTGTTCACCGTCGCCAACACCCTGACCGCGGTCACGCCGAACTACCCCGTGCTGTTGGTCTCCAGGGTGTTGGCCGGTGTCGCAGCCGGGCTGGCCTGGGCGCTACTGGCCGGATATGCGCGACGTATCGCGCCCGAGGGTCTGGAAGGCCGCGCCATCGCCGTCACGATGGTCGGTATCCCTCTCGCGCTGTCACTGGGGGTTCCTGCGGGAACGTTGATCGGACAGCAGATCGGTTGGCGTGTCACCTTCGGGGCGATCACCGGGCTCACCGTCATCGTGATGCTGTGGACCGTGATCAGCGTTCCCTCTGTCCCCGCCGCGTCGGGTACCCAGCGCGGTCGAGTCACCGCCCGCACAGCGCTGAGCGTTCCAGGAATGGCGGCGATCATGGCGGTGGTCGTCACCTTCGTCCTGGGCCACACCGTCATCTACGCCTACGTCGCGCCCTACCTCGAGCACGCCGAACTCGGGTCCTCGACAGACCTCGTCCTGTTGGTCTTCGGCGCTGTCTGCCTGGTCAGCATCTGGTACACGGGGCGCCACATCGACACGGCACTACGGCATCTCACGATCACGGCCGCTGTCCTGTTCACCGTGGCCGTGGCCGCGTTCTCCGTCACCACGGCCACGGCCGTCGTCTGGGCGGCCGCGGTCCTCTGGGGACTCGGCTGGGGCGGCGTTCCCACGTTGCTTCAAACAGCAGCGGGCCAACTAGGAGGGAAACACAGTCCCGCCACCGCCGACGCAGCCCAGGCGATCCTCGTGACTCTGTGGAACGCCGCCATGGCCGCCGGAGGCGTCATCGGGGGAATCCTGCTGCAAGGCATCGACATCACGGCGGTGCCGATCACCGCAGCCGCGCTCGGACTGCTGAGCCTCGTCGTCGTCCTCGTGGCGCGACGGGGATTCCCCTCCGACCACGGGGATGCCGCGTGACACTCGCTCGCCGTTCCGGTGCAGCCGCCGGCCGCACCGGACGTGTCACGGAGTCGCGCGCGGGAGCGCGAGCCAGTCCTGCCACGTGATGTCGCGACCCAGGTACCTGGGTCGCTGGAAGGGCCAGTCGGCGGCGATCCACTGCGGCACGAACGCGTCGAGCGCGCGCTCCACCTCGCCGCCGGCGAGGTCGTCCACCACCCACCAGGAGATCTCGCCGTCCGAGCCGGTGCGTTCGGGTGGGTCGATGTAGACACAGCCGAAGAGCGCCGTCTCCTCCTGGTCCAGCAGCGCGTAGTTGAACGACTGGTGCGCGGCTATCTCCTTCTCGTGCCGCAGCAGGTCGATTCGGTCCTCCTCATAGGTCATCGTCTCCCCGGGCCAGGCCCAGGCCGGGCCGAAGATCTCCCACAAGCGCTCCCTGGAGCCCATCACGGCGGGGTAGTCGAGTGCGGTGTCCGCCTCCCGGATCGGCCGCAGGCGAAGCGAGGTGCCGGGCACGGGCACGGAGACGGGGTGGACGAAGTCGTCAGGCAGCCAGCTCATAGGAGAGCGAGGCTACAGACGGACGACCGGTTGGCCCACCGAAATGCGAGGTGGGCGGGAAGAGCCCCCGCCCACCTCGCAACGGTTGGCCGTCACCGGTCGCGTTCTAGTGGACCAGCTTGAGTCCGACCACGCCTCCGACGATCATGGCCAGGAACAGCACCTTCAGCGCCGAGGCCGGTTCCTCCCCGGTGGCCATCGAGTACACGACGGTGAGCACCGCACCGATTCCCACCCAGACGGCGTAGGACGTGCCGACGGGCAGCTCCCGCATCGCGTAGGCGAGCCCTGCCATGCTCGCGGCCAGGCCGGCGAAGAACACCACCGACGGACCGAGCCGGCTGAAGCCCTCGGATTTGCCCAACGCGATGGCCCACACGGCCTCCAGCACACCGGAGAGCACCAGGACGAGCCAGGACATGACAGCCTCCCGCGGGCCGTCTTGTCGCACACCGGGTACGGCGCCCCTCGTCCGGGAACCCGCCTGATCGGGCTCTGATTCCACGCTCGCACACGCTTCGGCGGGGCGGCAACCCCTTCGTTTCCGCTGGGGTGGACGGCCGATGAGTCCTGCCTCGCTCATGCGGCGGGGAGGCTGGTCTCGCCGGTCACCGTAAGACGCGCTGTCAGGAAGTGCGTCACCACATCGAACCGGTCCGGAGCGTGCGGTCAGTCGCCGTCGGCGGAGAACACGCCGAGAGCTCGGGCCAGGACACCGCGAATGTGCTCGGGGTCCGGTTCGATGCACTCCAGCAGGATCGCCGCGCAGAGACCATCGGCGGCGACGACCAGCGCCTCGACGTGCATCGGGTCCGACGTGTACCGGTGGGCGATACCGGTGACCGCGTCACGCCAGTAGCGGGCCTTGGGGCGCAGTGCGGGGCGCCGGGCGGCGAGCGTGGACAGTTCGCGCTCCGCCACGGCGCGTCGGCGACCACTGCTGCCTGTACTGGCGATGAGCTCGGCGAACCCGGTGAGCGGGTCGGCGCTCTCGGCGATCTTTCGTAGTTGTGCCACGTACTCGTCGGCCACGGCGGAGAGCGCGGCCACGAGCAGTTCTTCCAAGCTGGCGAAGTAGTACGTGAGCAGGCCGGGGGGCACCCCGGCTTCGCGGGCGACGCTTCGGTGGGTGACACCGTCCGCGCCGTCGCGTTCGACGACACGAAGAGTGGCGTCGATGATCTCGGCCTTGCGTCGTTCACCCCGGGCACGCCTGCCGTCGGTGCCCGGGGGTCTCGTCCGATCCGCCGCACGCCGACCCACGCCAACACCATAACGGTAGCCCCACGGTCGACCAGCTCTATCCGTGTCTCGCGTCGAGCGGTGCGTCCACGTGGCCGGGCCCGTCTGCAGGGGATCGGCGCAGGGTGGTGGCCGCGAGGACGGCCACCACCACGGTGATGACGCAGGTGAGGACCGCGGTCGAGTTGAGGCCCGACGTGAACGCGAGCTTCGCCTGTGTCAACAGTTGCGTGGGTGGCGACACCGCAGTGGCATCGGCGAGGCTGTCCCGGACCGCCGCGTCGACGTGGTCCGGAAGACCCGCAGGCAGGTGCTCGGCGACCTGGCTGCGATAGACGGCCGTGGTGAGCGTGCCCAGGAAGGCCACTCCCACGGCGATGCCGAGCTCCTGGACGGTCTCCGAGAGCGCGGCCGCCGATCCTGCCTTTCCCCGTGGCGCTGCGCCGACCACGAGGTCGGTGCCGAGCGCGGCGATGGCACCCAACCCGAGGTAGACGAGTCCGAAACCGGACACGACGAGGAGTGTCCGGCCGGGGCCGTCCACCTGTGTCAGCAGGATGTGGCCGATCGCGGAGAGGCCGAGCGCGCCAGCCACGACGTGGCCCGGAGGAACGCGGCGCGCGACCAGGGGTGCGGCGAGCGCGGCCACGAACATCAGGAGTGCGGGCGGGCCGAGCCAGGCTCCGGCGATGAGTGGACTCAGTTCGTCGACGAGTTGGAGATACTGGGTGACCACGTACATCACGCCGCCGACGCAGACCAGCCCGAGCAGGAGGACGGTGAGCGCCGAGGCCAGGGCGCGGTTCGTGAGCAGGCTGAGATCCAGCAGGGGCTCGGCGAGCGTCCGTTGCCGCCGGACGAACACGACGGCGCAGACCAGCCCGCCCGCGAGGAGCACCAGGATCGGCGGCCGCACGCCATCGGCGGCCAGATGCTTCACCGTGTAGACCAGCGGCAGCATCGCGCCGAGGGAGAGGGCCACGCTGAACAGGTCGATGCGTCCGCCGTGACGGGCTCGGTGGTCCGGCAGCAGGAGCGGGGCGAGCGCCACCACGAGCACGACGACGGGGAGTGCGACGAGGAAGGCCGCGCCCCACCAGAAGTGCTCCAGGAGCACTCCTCCCACGACGGGGCCTGCCGCCATGCCCAGGGCGAACATCGTGGCCCATATCCCGATCGCCACCCCTCGCTGGCGGGTGTCCGTGAACATGGTTCTCACCAGCGCGAGTGTCGACGGCATCAGGGTCGCTCCCGCGATGCCCAGTGCGGCCCTCGCGGCGATGAGCATGCCCGCGTTCACTGAGTAAGCGGCGACGACGGACGTCGCGCCGAAGACCAGGCTTCCGATGAGCAACATCCGGCGATGCCCGTAGCGGTCTCCCAGCGATCCCATGGTGATCAGGAATCCGGCGATCAGCAACCCGTAGCTGTCCATGATCCACAGCGTCTGTGTGCCACTGGGGCGCAGATCCGCCGAAAGGACGGGAACAGCCTGGTAGAGCACGGTGGCGTCCAGGCCGAGCAGCAAGGTCGGTAGAGCGAGGACTCCGAGACCGGCCCATTCCGTGCGGCCCGCACGCCCGGTGGTTCCAGGCTTCATGCCATGTCTCCCGCAATCATGTTGGACTTCCGTACAATTAGTACGTTAGTCCAAACTCTGTCCCGGTGTCGAGGCGCGGTCAGGCGGCGAGTACATCCCGCAGTCGGCGTGTCGACGCTGCGGGACGATCGCATCGCGGCGGTGACGGCGTTCCTCGACGCCGACCACTCCCGTCTCCTCGGCCTGCCGGAGGTCCTCGCGTGACGGGCCGGTTCACTCGTCGAGGAGGCCGAGTTCCCTCGCGCGGCGGACGGCCGCGTAGCGACGGTTGACGCCGAGTTTGCGGAGGATGCCGCGCACGTGGGTGCGGACGGTGTTGACGGACACCACCATGGCTTCGGCGATCTCCTCGGTGGTGAGCAGCTCGGTGAGGTAGCCCAGCACCTCGCGTTCCCTCGCGGTGAGCGTCTCCACGCGTGCCGTCTCGGACGCATCGCCGGCACGGCCGAGCCAGTTGTGCGCGCCCCTCGCCTCGGTGGCCAGCAGATGTCGGACCTCCCGACCGGCCTGCCGAAACGGCAGCCGGAGCCGTTCCGGCGCGGCGAGTCGCAGCGAGGCGTCCAGAACGGTCGCCGCGCGCGTCGGCGAATGGTGCCTCAGGCGTCGCTCCGCCTCCACGAGCAGGGCTTCCACGCGTGGCCGCAGTGGTGGGAACCCGTCCAGCACCGCTGCCAGCGCTCGTTGTGCGGGGCCGTCCTCGTTGCGTCGCGTGTGGGCGGCGGCCCTCACCACGACCGCGTCGAGGTGGGTGGGGGCGTGGGGGTTGCCGAGCTGCCCCAGTTCGTGGAGGGCGAGACCCGGGTGTCCCTCCACCAGGGCGAGCCGGGCGGCCTCGACGCGCAGGTGGTCGGCCGTCCACGGGTCCGTCGCCGTGGCCTCGGCGAGTGCGGCGTGCAGGCGGCTCGCCGCCGCCGTGGGATGTCCTTCGGCCGCCTCGACTCCGGCGGTGACCTGCTGGGCGAGGTGCCGGGTGAGCGGTTCCGGCGCCGGTTCGGCCGCGGTGGCGTGGTGCCAGGCCGTCCCTGGTTCGCAGCGATCGAGGGCCACGAGTGCGAGCGCGACGTGCGCGGCGGCCTGCCCGCCGAACGGTGTGCCCGGGTTGTCCGGCGTGAGCGCTGCGAGTGCTGTGAGCGCTTCGGTGGCCGTGTGCTCCGCTCTCGCCAGGTAACCCTCCAGCGCGTCGGTGAGCGCCAGGTGTGCGAGGCAGTCGGCGTGTGGGGCGGAGAGGCTGCGCCCGTCCTGCCGGGCCGCCGTCTCCTCGAACGCCGCGCGGGCGAGGTCGAACGCGCCGTGCCGCAGCAGCGCGACCCCGCGCGCGAGGCGGACCAGCGTGGGCAGGGGCCCCACCGGGTGGAACGTCCCGGTTTCGCCGAGCTCACGCTGTGCCGCTTCGGCCGCCGCCAGGGCGCTGTCCGCATCGGACGCCAGGCGGGCTCGCACGGCGTCGAGCGCGGCCACACAGCCCCGCAACGCGGTGTCGGTGGGGGCGCCCGGTATGCGGGTCAGCGCGTCGGCGCAGCCTGCCGCGTCCCCGGCCGCGAGCCGGGTGGCCGCACGCACCACCAGGTCGGCCCTGCTCGCGGTTCCCAACAGGGGAGCACTGTAGGCGCGCACCACGCCGTCCGGTCCTTCCGAGAGCAGCCGCCCGACGAGTTGGTCCTCGATCAGCAGCTCGGCCGCCTCGTCCCACGCGCCCGCGGTGACGAACTCCCGCAGCGCCGCGTCCCTCGCGCCGTCGCGACGCAGTCGGCGCGCGACGATCGTCCGCACTTCCGCCTGCTCTCCGGGGGTCTCGTGCGTGAGTTGCCTGCGGAGCGCGTCGCGGACCACGGGCGGGTAGGCGTGGTGCCCGCCGTTCGTGGCGGCGGCGAACGCGCAACACTCGACCAGCCGCACCAAGCGGTCGGCGGCAGGCCCGGCGAGGTCGTGTGCGAGCTCGCCGTCGAACTCGCCTGCCACGCACGTGCCCAGCAGCAACCGGCGCGCCTGCGGGGGAAGCGGGTCGAGCACCTCACGGCACACGTAGTCGTCGATGTCCGAGCCGATGTCCGAGCCTGCCGTGCCGCCGGGGGCGCCGCCCTCGCGCCGCCGCCTTCCCGTGAGGAGGAGGCCGGCCGCCCAGCCTCCGTGGTAGGCGTTCAGCGCGCCGACCTCGGATGCCTCCGGTGACTCGCCCAGCGCGTCCAACAACGCCGCCGCTTCGGCGTCGTCGAAGGCCAGCTCCGGGAACCCGAGCTCGACCACCGTGCCGGCCACACGGTACCGGTACAGGGGGAGAGCCGGCGCCCGACGACCCGCGAACACCAGCCGGAGGTGGCCGTTCGCAAGCCGCAGCAGCAGGTCCACGTCGTCGGCGACGTCGGCGGTGACGAGGTGATGGTCGTCGAGCACGATGGTCAACCGCCGTCCCGCGGCGACGACCGCCGCCGCGACCGACGGCAACCACGTCCACGACGGCCACGCCTGGCGGTACGGGGGGACGTCCACCCCGAGTTCGGCCAGGCAGCGGACGACGCAGGCCCAGAACGTGGCCGGCTCGCCGAGACCTTCCCCCGGACCGTCGAACGTGACCCACGCCGTGTCGCCCGAACGGCCCTCGGCCTTCACCCACTCCGCGACGAGCGTGGTCTTGCCCGTACCCGCGGGGGCGGCCACCACCACGAGCGGAACCGCGTCCGCCCGTGCGAGCAGCCTCGACGCCCGTTCGCGGTGCACGTGGTGACGGGGCGGTCCGGGCGCACCGAACCGGCATGCCGACACCGGATCCGCCGTGGTCACCGGGGTCACCGGGGTGGGATGGAGAACTCGCGTGGTGGCCTTCACCGTGGAGTGCCTTCTGACGGCTGGGAGCTTCGATACGAAACTAGCGAGTGCCCGCTTCGGCCCACCACGGACGAAAGACCCCGCTGAGCCGGGCCGTCGGCCCGGAGTTCATCCGCTGCGCATGATGTGTGACCGACCCACCCGGTCCACGGTGGAAGGACATCCGTGGTCGTAGGCGGGAGGAAGCATGAGCGAGACGTCACAGGCCCGATCCGGGGCCCAGGAGGCGACCGACACGCAACGGGTGCCCCCGCAGACGCGTGGTCGCATGGAAGAAGGCAGGGAAGAGGGTTACGAGCGGCCCATGACCGGCCAGTCCATGCCCACGCGGATGGCCGACGGGAGCATGGGCGGCATCGCGTTCGCCTCCACGCTGTTGTTCCTGGCGGGCGCCTACCAGATCATCGTGGGGCTCACCACGCTCCTCAACAGCGACTTCTACGTCGTCACCGAGAGCGGCCTGGCCCTCAACGTCAACTACACGGCGTGGGGTTGGGTGCACCTCGCGCTCGGCGCCGCTGCGGTGGCCGCGGCACTCGGCCTGCTGACCGGGCAGACGTGGGCCCGAGCCCTCGGTATCACCCTGGCCGCTCTCAGCGCGATCGTGAACCTCGCGTTCATCCCCGCCTACCCGCTGTGGGCACTGGTGGTGATCGCACTCGACATCGTGGTGATCTACGCGATCGCCGTGCACGGCGGCAAGGCTCGCACCACGAGCTGACCCTTCGACGACACTCAGCGGCCGCCCGGACCCACGCCCAGGGCGGCCCTGACGGTGGCCGCCTCGGCGAGCATGTCGAGCATCGCGCGGGCCAGATCACCGCGTGGCAGGCTGCCACCCGGCACACTGGCGTCGACCGCCGTGCGATACCGCCCGGTGGCGGGCTTGTCCGTCAGGTACGGAGGCCGTAGCACCGTCCATTCCGTGCCGCTCGCGCGCAGGACCTCCTCCATCCGCTCCAGGTCGGCGTACACGGTGCGGTAGAGCGCCCGCACCAACGGCCTTGTCGTCGCCCGGAACCACAGGGGCTCGCCCGCGCCGGAGCGGAGCACGGGTTGTGCGCTCACGGCGACGATGCGCGTGGTGCCCGTGCGGCGCATGACCTCCACGACGTTGCGCACCGCGGTCGAACACACCGCGGAGGTGTCCCTGCGGCCGCGTGGCCCGAGTGCGGACAGCACCGCGTCCGAGCCCGCGACGGCGGATTCGAGCGAGGTGGCGTCGAACACGTCCGCCACCACCTCGCGCAGTGCCTTGTGCGTGAGACCCAGCGCGTCCCGTCCGCGGACCACTGCGGTCACCGCGTGCCCGGCGTCGAGCGCCTGGGAGACCACCGACCGCCCCGTGCCTCCGGTGGCTCCGAGAACCGTCAGTTTCACGTCGCCCTCCCGTACCACCGCAGACCCGCCGACGTCAGCGTGGCGAAGGCCGCCACCCAGGCCACGCCCGCGAGCAGGAACCCCTCGCCGAGGTGGGTCAACGGAAGGGCTCCGGTGGTCAGCAGCCCCAGCATCGAAAGCCCTGCCACGGCGTCGCCGCCGACCGCCACCACGGCGCCCCGCGTCGACCTCGGCACGCGCCGCGCGACGAGTTCCAGTGCCGCGGCGCCCGCCAGCATGGTGATGCCCACGGGCACGAAGACGGCGGCCGGGAGCCCCAGCGGGGCACTCAACCACGGTGCGCCCGTGAGCATGAGAACCCCGAAGGCCCCCGTTCCCACGGCGTCGAGCCGCAGGCTGGTCAGCAGCGGACCGCTCCGCCGCGGTGCGTTCCCATCCTCGTGGTGCATGTGACGACTCCTATTCCGTCGGTCTGCCGTGGACGGTGACACGGTGCGGTGTTCGGGCTCAATGACCTCCGAGGTCATGGCCGCGATGACGGGCGGGCCGCTACGGTCACCGGCGTGAGCGAACGGGACCAGGCCCGGGTCGGGGTACTGCTGCGGAAGTGGCGGCAACGCCGCAAGCTCAGCCAGCTCGAACTGGCGTTGAAGGCGGGGAGCTCCGCCCGGCACGTCTCCTGCGTCGAGACCGGACGTGCGCAGCCGAGTCGCGAGATGGTGTTGCGGCTGGCGGCCACCCTCGACGTCCCGCTGCGCGAACGCAACACGCTGCTGCTCGCGGCGGGGTACGCGCCCGCGTACCGCGAGAGCGGCCTCGACGACGACGGCTTCGCGGCGGTGCGGGCGGCGCTCGACACGATGCTCACCGCGCACGAGCCCTACCCGGCCGTCGTGGTGGACCGGTGGTGGAACGTGCGGCTCGGCAACCGCGCGATGACCGTGCTGACCGGCGACACGCCGGAGCACCTGCTGGCACCGGCGCCCAACGTGTTCCGGCTCGTGCTCCACCCCGACGGCCTGGCTCCGAAGCTGGTGAACTACGGGCAGGTCCGGTCGTTGTTCCTGGAACGCCTGCACCGGCAGGTGGAGGAGACCGGCGATCCCCACCTGGAGGCGCTGCTGTCCGAGGTCAGGGGCTATCCCGCCCCGCCCGGGGCCGAGGGGAGCGCCGGCGCCGACCCGGTGCTGCGCAGTCCCGTGGAGGTGCCGCTGCGGGTACGCACGCCCCACGGCGAACTCGCGATGTTCAGCACGATGGCGACGTTCGGCGCACCCGGTGACGTGACGTTGTCCGAGCTGGCGATCGAGCTGTTCTACCCGTTGGACGACGCGACGGCGGCGCTGCTGCGTGGGCTCGGCGACGTCACGCTCGGACCGCCACCGGACACGGCGGGCGTTCCCGCGAGCGTCGGGCGATCCGGCGGGCCCCGGTGACGTTCATGCGCCACCGGGCCATGCGTTCGCTGATCCGGAAGTAGCGCGCGACGCTCGCGTCGGTCCAGTCGCGGAACGCGGCCGTCCTCGCGGCGTCGCTCGGGAGCAGCAGCTCGGCCGACAGCTCCGCGGCCTCCTGCTCCACGGTCGAGCGTGGCCTGTCGTGCCGGTCGTCACCGGACCGGCACGACAGGCCGCCGGCGACGAGCACGTCGAACTCGTGTTCCAGCAGCACGTGGGCCATCTCGTGCGCCACGGTCGAGCGGCGGCGGGTCCGCTCGTGCACGTGGTTCTCGACGATCACGCAACCCGTGCCGACCTGGATCAGCGCGCCCGAGAACGATTCGAGGGCCGGACCGGTGAAGTGGGTGACGGCCCGGACGGGCAACCACGGCTCGTCGAGGGTGAGCACCTCGATGCCGTACAGGCGGGCCAGCGCGTACGGGTCGAGAGGCTGGAAGGTGCGGATGCCGAGTTCCTCACGCACCTCGGCCGCGAGCCGTCTGGCCTCCGCCTTGAAGCCGCGCCGCAGCGCCACGTCAGCTCTCCCGTCGGTCCGCCTTGATGCGCCGCATGGTGGCGCCCACGATGTCGAGGAGGTATTCCCGGTCGGCTTCGCTCAGGTCGTCCCTCGCGCGCAGGAGCAGGGCCAACTGGGTCTCCAGTGCTGGCTGCTCCCCGGAACGAGTGGCCTCGCCGGGCCACACCATGAACTCCTCGGCCGGCGCTCCGAGCCACTGCACCAGCGCGATGAAACCGTCCAGGTCGGGGCGTTGCCCGTTGCCCATCCTGCTGAGCAGCGAGGGGCTCACCCCGGCCTGCTCGGCGAGCTGCCTCCACGACAGGTCGCGAGCCCGCCGCTGGGCGTCGAGCGCGTCGTAGAGGCGCCGCGCGTCCATCCGGCCTTCCATGTCGCCGCCTCAACGCCCTCCATGTCACTGCTGTCCGTGCGTCCTCTTTCACTATCACAGGGGTGTGTCACACCTGCCACGGCGTTGCTCGACCAATACACTGTTCCTCCTCTGCAACACGCAAGGGGGTTCGCTGGTGTGCACGTCCTACTCCGTGGTCTTCCGGTTCTCGCCCGACTCGCTGACCTGGCTGGTGAGCAGGGGCCCGACCGCGTTGTCCCGGCACTGCCGTAAGCGGGACGCCGTCCGTGAGGCCGCGCGGCTCGCCCGCGCCTCCGGCCACGCGGAGCTGACCGTCGAACGCGTCGACGGAAGCGTCCAGTGCGTGCGCCGTTACGGGCGGACGATCCCGGCGGTTCGCGGAGGCGGTGATGGGCGAGCCTCCGCCGACGGCGATAGCGTGGCGGGGTGATGAAGCGAACGGTGCTCGCGGCGGCTTGTGTCGCCGCCCTCGCGACGGCGGCATGCGGTGGTGACGACCAGGCGGGCGACGGCGACGGCGCCTCACCACGGCCGGGGCCGACGGGAACGCAGCAGGCCTCACCGAGGCCCTCGCCCTCGGCCACGCAGCCGCCGGGTGGCGAGTGCGCGAGCGTGATCGAGGGCCTGTCGCCCCGGGAACGTGCGGCCCAACTGCTCGTGGTGGGCGTCGAGCCGAGCGATCCCGCCTCCACCGTCGCGCTCGTGCGCGACAACCAGGTGGGCGGCATCTTCATCGGCGGCAACGCCACCGAGGTGTTCACCGGCGACGCGCTGGAGCAGGTGCAGCAGGCCGCCGACCTCCCCGTGTCGGTGGCGGTGGACGACGAGGGCGGCCGGGTGCAGCGCATCGACGAGCTCGTCGGGTCCATTCCCAGTGCCAGGGAGATGGCGGCGACGATGACGCCCGAGCAGGTGCGGGAGCTCGCGGCCGAACGCGGCCGTCAGTTGCGGGAGCTCGGGGTCACGGTGGACTACGCGCCCGTGGTCGACCTCACCGACGGCCCCGCGGGCGGGGTGATCGGCGACCGGTCGTTCAGCGCCGATCCCCAGGAGGCCACCGAGTACGCCGCCGCGTTCGCCGGGGGGCTGTCCGAAGCCGGGGTGCACCCGGTCATCAAGCACTTTCCCGGACACGGCCGCGCCAGCGGCGACTCCCACCAGGGGTTGGTGCAGACGCCGCCGCTGGAGGACCTCCGTCAAACCGACCTCGTGCCCTACGAGGACCTCGGGGTCTATCCCGACGACACCGAGGTCATGGTGGGCCACCTCGCCGTGCCCGGCCTCACCGAGGGACAGCCCGCTTCGCTGTCCCCGGCGGCGTACCGGCTGCTGCGCGAGGACTACGGCTACGACGGCGTGGTCCTCACCGACGACCTCGGAGCGATGAGGGCCATCTCGGACAACTACACGCTCGACGAGGCGGTGCTGATCGCGCTCAAGGCCGGTGCCGACCAGCCGTTGTGGTCGGCCGGCGGTGACGTGGGCCCGGTGCTCGACCGGCTGGAGGCCGCGATGGCCGATGGCGAGTTGCCGCAGGAACGCGTCAACGACGCGCTCACCCGCGTGCTGACCGCCAAGGGCGCCTGCGGCTGAGCCGCGAGCGTGCTCAGGGGCGCGCGGTGGTCAGGTTGGTGATCACCGCGTCGATGTCGAGCCGGTCGGACTCGTACCCCAGGGGCACGCGCGTCAGCGTGGCGTCGACGAACGCCTTGACGTCACCCTTGTTGATCTCCACGGCCGCGTAGCCGTCCGGCGACTCCAGCTCGATGACGAGCACGTCGTCGTCGGACGGCGACAGGTCGGGCCGGATGCGGACGTCGCCGATTCCCGCAGGCGCGTGCAGCCCGGTGATGAGCAGGTCGCGGGAGAACTCCCACTCCACCCATTCGCCCGGCTCGACCCGGAAGGCGAGCGCGACGGTGAAAGGCGCGCTCGGCGCGTAGGTCAGCCTGGACAACACGGGCGTCTCGCACCCGCTGAGGTACACGAACTGGTTCTGATGTACGGCGTTGTTGTCCACGGCACGCTCCCGTCCATCCGTGGCGCCCGCCTGGCGCGTGCGGTCGTTCCCTTTGATGAAGACGTCCATCTGCCATCAAAGTGATGCGCCGTTCGGGCGAATCTTGATGATCGAGACGGACAGTAGAGCAGGTGCGGTGATGCGCTGTCGGGGTGGGTGCCTCTTCTGGGCCGACCGGGCGGTCGAGGGTGGGCCGGACGCACGCCGAGTGTCACACGATCGAGTCGTCTTGGGTCTGGAACGGTCGTTGTTTGGTGACAGGCACAGGCTACGCGCGGTAGACACCAGTGAGATCGATCTTGCTGTGGGTGACCGCGCTGGGGACCGTTGATGGAGGGACGAGGCTGATGGCCCCCGACGTCCTGCGCCGCACGCCGCACGAGGCCGGAATGCTCGACCGCACGGGCATCATCTCCTCGAGCGCGCCCTGCGTGCCGGACGCGTTCGACGTTCCACCCGACGCCTACCGGCACAGGGGGCTCCGGGCCCAGTTCGGCGCACTGGTCGCCGTCGTGTTGATGGCGGCCGTCCTGGTCACCGGTGTGCGCGAGCGCCACGACAGCCCCACCGAGATCGCCCGGACCACGACCGGCGGTTCCCAGGTGGTCGAGGGGGTTCCGGTCGCGTCGAGCCTGCGCTCGTCACCTCCGGTGCTGCTGGACGGCGAGCCGGACGCCACCGAGCGGACGACGTCGTCGCCCGTCCCGGAGGACACGACGAGCCGGACGAGTCCCATGCCGAGTTCCTCGGTGGAGCCGACCCTGCGGAAGGTGGTGCCGTCGGTCGTGCCCGCCGACCCCGACCGGCGGCGCGACTCCGCCGACAGTTGGCGCGACGATCGTGGGGAACTGCCCGTGCCGATCGACGTCCCGCGTGACGAGCCGGGCGGGCCCAGCCTCGATGCCCTGCCGATGTCGACCGTGTTCACCCCACCATCGCCTGCCGACGAGGCGTTGAGGGCGCGCAGCGACGAGCAACGTCGGAGCGACGCGCCTTCGGTGAGGCCGACCCGGGACAGGCCCCACACCGAATAGCGGGTGGCTCAGGGCTCCCTCACCACGACGTCGCCGTCGGCCGCCTCGGAGAACCACAGCAGTCGCTCACCCTCGTCCCGCAGTTCGCGGACGTCCACGCGGGTCAGCGGCCGGAACGGCTCGATCTCCAGGGTGGTGTGCTTCTTCTCGCGAACGGTCCTCCAGCGGCCCGACACGAAGCCGTCGACGAGAAAGAGCCCGGGTTGCACGCCGTTGGGGGTCCGGATGCGGCGACGGTCGTCGTCGCTGATGACGCGCGTGCGTTCGGCGTGGGAGACCAGCAGGTTGTCGAAGTCGGGGAGGAAGCGCACCGGCGCGGGCACGTCCTGCTCCGGGCGTGGCGCGTCGGGCAGGTCGAACAGCTCCCGCCCCGCCTCGTCGCGGAACGTCACGAGCGCCGGCCGGAGCCGGTCGACCACGGCGGAGAGCCTGGTCAGGCCGCACCAGGTCTGGATGTCGCGCACGGTGGCGGGTCCGAAGGCGGCGAGATAGCGGCGGACGATCCCCTCGACGTCCGGGACGTCGACCGATGGAAGGCCGAGGTAGTCGTGCGCGACGGCGTAGGTGGGAAGACCGCTGCGGCCCCACACCGCCCTGGGTGGCACCTGGACGAGCGGCTGGGTGTTCCGGGCGGCGAAGACCAGACTGGTCGGTTCGGTGTCGGGCCAGCGCTCGGCCAACCGGCGGCCGAGCGCACGGTGGTCGAGCGGCCCGTCGGCGAGCACCTTCCTGACCGTGTCGGCGAGTTCGTCGAGGTCCACCCCGGTGAGTCGGGACGTGTGCGTCGTGTTGCCCCGCAGGTCGGCGTCCATCACCGGTTGCGTGAACGCGCGCAGCTCCAGCGCGTCGCCGGCGGTGATGAGGTGCACGGTCCCGCGCAGGCAGACGAGCCGTACCACCTCACGGTCGAGCAGCAGCCGGGACAACTCCTCGGGCCGGAAGCCGGCCAGCCGTGTCCACAGGCCGAAGTACGGGGAGAACGGGGCCTGCGCCTGCATGCCCACGAGGTGCCGAACCGCGTCCAGCGCCGGTATCGCCGTGCGTTCGAGCAGAAACTGGCGGGCGAGCAGGGCGCGGTTCAGTGCGCGTCTTCCGAGGACCGTCATGAGGTAGTCCTAGCCGTTAGGTATGACCGTTCCTTTCCGCAATCACCCAGTTGGGCCTGGCTGTAGAGACAAGAATCACATGTAAATCTCTTACCCTCTGGTAGCCCATAGAAGTTTGGGAGGGGCCGTTTTCACCACTCGTTGTTCCCGTCGTCGGCCCGTGGAGGAGTGCAGGTGTCCACGCAGGACGCGCGTGGTGTGGCGGTGCTGGCCGGCCTCGGTGGCTGGCTGCCGCCCCGCGTGGTCGACAACGACGAACTCAGCCGACGCCTCGACACGTCGGACGAGTGGATCCGCACCAGGACGGGAATCGCGAAACGTCACGTTGTCCACACTGGGCTGTCCACTGTCGACATGGCGGTGGAGGCGGGCCGGAGGGCGCTCGAGTCGGCGGGGCCGTACGGCGAGAACGTCGACGCCGTCGTCCTCGCCACCAGCACCCCCGACCACGTGTGCCCGGCGAGCGCGCCCCAGGTGGCCGCCGAGCTCGGGTTGTCCGGCGCCGCGGCGTTCGACGTCAACGCGGTCTGCAGTGGCTTCGTCTACGCGCTCGCGACGGCCTCCGGGCTCATCTCTGGCGGCGTGGCGAAGCGGGTGCTGCTCGTCGGCGCCGACGCCTTCACCACGCTGCTCGACCCGGACGACCGCACCACCGTCCCGATCTTCGGCGACGGCGCGGGGGCCGTGGTGCTGCGGGAGGGCAGCGCCGACGAGTTGGGCGCTGTGGGGCCGTTCGACCTGCACAGCGACGGCGAGTTGGCGGAACTGTTGATCGTGCCGGCGGGCGGCTCGCGACGGAAGAAGTCCGAGAACGCGAGCGACCACTTCCTGAAGATGCAGGGTCCTGCCGTGTTCCGCCACGCGACCGCGCGCATGGCGTCCTCGTCGCGAGCGGTGCTGGAGAAGGCCGGGTGGACCACCTCGGACGTCGACCGGTTCGTCGGGCACCAGGCCAACGTTCGCATCCTCACGGCCACGGCCAAGAACCTCGGCCTGCCCGCCGACAGCCTCGTGGTGAACATCGGGCACACTGGCAACACGAGCGCGGCCTCCATCCCGCTCGCCATGGTCGACGCCGCCGTCGACGGCATGCTGCAGCCGGGCGACCGCGTGCTCGTCACCGCGTTCGGCGCGGGTCTCACCTGGGGTTCGACGGTGCTGCGCTGGCCGGAACTGGCGTGCGCACCGCTGCCGTGACCGTCAGGACGTAGTGGTCCAGGTGGCCGTGGGCACGGGCCTGCCACGCAGGCGAACGGCCTCGTGTTCGGTCCAGTGGCCGCGTTCGGACCGTGTCGCCGCCTCGACCGTCGGCCCGCTCGCGAGCACCCGGCCCGGGACCTGCTTGGCGTGTTCGGTGAGCCGGGCCGCCTCGTTCACGGCGTCCCCGATCACGGTGTACTCGAGCCTGCTCGGCGAGCCGAGCTGACCGGCGAAGACCTGCCCCGTGGCCACCCCGATGCCGAGGTCCAGCTCGCCGAGTTCGCGGACGGCGTCTCGGATCACCCTGGCGGTGCGCAGAGCCGAGGACGCCGGGTCGGCGTGTCGCGTGGGCGCGCCGAACACGCACAACGCGGCGTCACCCTGGAACTTGTTGACCAGCCCGCCGTGGGCGTTCGTGGCCGCGACGACCACCTCGAACAGCCGGTTCAGCCTGCGGACGACCTCGTCGGGTGGCAGTTCGGAGGCCAGGGCGGTCGAGTCGGCGACGTCCACGAAGAGCGCACACACGTCGCGTACGTCGCCGGACAGGGAGACCCCGTGTTCCAGCACGTGCTGGACGACGTCGTCACCGACGTGGCGGCCGAACAGGTCGCGTAGCCGCTCCTGTTCCCTCAGCCCCGCGGCGAGGTCGTTGACGGAGGCCTGGAGCATGCCGATCTCGCCCGCCTCGTCGATGCCCACCGCGACGTCGCGGCGTCCCGCGCGGATGTCGTCGAGCACCACCCGTAACCGGTGCAGCGGCGCGGCCACGGCCCTGGCGAACAACGCCGTCGCCAGCGCGCCGACCACCAACCCGATCAGTGCCAGCACCAGCAGACTCGGGGCCGGGTCGTTGCGGCCGATGTGGGGCGGCAGCACCAGGAACAGCACACCGACGAGTGGCACCCCGCTGGACAGGCCCCAGGTCACGACGAGTCGGGTGAGCACGGTGGTCGCGCCGCGCGGACCCGCCACCTTCAGCGACGCCGACAGAAGGGGGCGGGCGACCCGTTCGGCCGCCAGGTACGTCAGGCCGACGGTGGCCAGGCCGCCGAGGACGATCGTCAGCAGGACTCCCAGCCCTGAGAGCCAGGTGCTGAACACGGCGCTGAGCACGCCGAAGAGCACGGACCCCGCCGCCCACAGGGTGCCGCTGACCACGGCGAGGTCCACGGGGATGCGCAGGGCTCTCGCCGCCTCCTGCGCCGTGGGGGCGCGCCCCGCGAGGAACCACAGCACCGTCCGCCGTTGCAGGTAGCCCGCCCACACCGTGCCGACGACCAACGCGAGCACCACGTAGGCGAGCGCGCTCGCGAGGATGGCCCAGCGTCCCGGCCCGAGATCGTCGGGGAGTCCCTGCAACGTCAACAGCAGCAACACCAGCCCTGCGCCGCAGACACTGGTGCCCAGTCCGATCGTGGCGAAACCGAGGCTGGTACGGAGCACGATGCCCACCCGCGCGGAGACTCGCCCTTTGGCCACCTCAGGATCGTAGGGTTCTACGTGCCCGGATGGTATGTCCGGACGGCGATCGGCAGTGACGCCGCTGCTTCAGGAGGCGCGGCGCCGCCGTTCCTGCCGCCGGTTCGCGTTCCTGACGGCCTTCTCCAGCTCGGCGCGGTTCATCTTGGACCGGCCCTTGATGTCGAGGTCACGGGCCATCCGGTCGAGGTCACCCTTGGTGAGCTCCGACAGGGCGACCTCGGACCGCTTGCCCCGGGACGCCGTCGTGCGGCGGACCTGCTTGTCGCGACCCGCCGCACGACCCCGGCGGGGCTTCTCCTCGGTCTCCTTCGTGCGGCTTCCGGCGCGCTTCGAGGGTTTCCCGGCTTCCTGCCTGCGGCCCTCGATGCTGCGGGACAGCGCTTCGAACAGATCCACGATCTTCGTGGCCGCACGCGGTTCCTCTGCGGGGGTGATGGTCCGGCCCGCGCGCTTGTCCTCGATGAGCTGCATGACGCGCTCGGTGTAGGTGTCGTGGTAGTCCTCGGGCTCCCACTTCTCCGCCATCGACTCGATCAGGCTCACGGCCATGTCGATCTCCCTCTCCCCGGCCTGGCCCGTCTCGGGGAGTTCGGTGACCTCGTGGGGTTCCTTGATGTCCTCGGGGAAGAGCAGCGTGTTGAGCATGAGCACGCCGTCGCCCGCGCGTACCGCGGCGATGTACTCCTTGCCCCGCATCACGAGCCTCGCGAGCCCGACCCTGTTGGTCTTGGTCAGGGCTTCGAGGAGCAGGGAGTAGGACCGGCCGAACTCCTCCTTGGTCGGGGCGAGCCAGTAGGTCTTCTGGAAGTAGATCGGGTCGATCTCCTCCAGGCCGACGAAGGCGTCGATGTCGATGGTCCGCGACCGGCCGGGTGCGATCTCGTCCAGCTCCTGCGGTTCGAGGATCACGTACTCCTCGCCGCCGAGGTCGTAGCCCTTGACGATCTCGTCGTACGGGACTTCCTCACCCGTTCGCTCGTTCACCCTGCGATAGCGGATGCGGTCGGGCGTACCGCGTTGGAACTGCCTGAAGTGGATGGTGTGGTCCTGGGTGGCGCTGTAGAGCTCGACGGGCACCGTCACCAGGCCGAAGTTGAGAGCTCCGCTCCAGATCGCTCGTGCCACGGCTCCTCCTGGACTGACGTCCGTCGTGTCATCCGAGCATGCCGCAGGTCACCGATGCCGGCCACTCGGACGGAGTACTTCATCGCTGTTCCTCGGCGGAGGCGGTCACGGCGCGCACACCCGGGGCGTGACCGTGGCCGGCCTCCTTCGTGATGAGCAGCCACTGTTCCTGGTCGGGGCTGCGGTGGGCGCGCACCATGACGAAGACGCCGTGGAGCCGCCCGCCGGTCAGGCGCAACGCCAGCCGCCCCTCCGCGAGCGCGTGCTGCCACGCCAGGTCGCCGAGGTTCTCGACGGTGCCCGTGTCCCACACGGCACCGCGGCCGGACCCGGGCTCCGCGTCGCGGATGGCGAGCCGCTTGTCGCCCGGGGTCTGCGACGGGTGCTCGGGGATCGCCCAGCACACGGCCACGCCATCGAGTTGTAGCCGGAAGTCGTAGTGAAGGCCGCATTCGTGCTCTTCGACTACGAAGAGTGACTGATTTGGGCGCGCTTCGACCCGTCCACCGACTTCCACCGCCCGTCGTGGGTGGAGTTTCGGGGGCGTGGTGCCATGCACGTCCCGGTTCGCCATGTCCGCGAAGATACCCGCGCGGAACTGCGAAAACACTGAGGCTCGCCGGGGTGTCGCGAACCGGACTTCCACGCGACCCGACGGGGGGACGGCCACGGCCGACGAGCGATTCCGGCAAGCCTCGGTAAGTGCGCCGTTCAGTGCATCAAGACGACGGATTATCACTGTGAGTGACAATCCTGTTGGGTGACCGAGCGCTGGAGCCGCATTACGCCGAAGGCGTGAAGACACCGGGACGCTCCGGGCACCGGAAACCGGGCCCGGAGCGGTCAGCCGATGTTGTCCTCCTCGGCGAGGCCGTCACGCAGCTTCTTCAGCGTGCGGGCGAGCAGCCGTGAGACGTGCATCTGGGAGATCCCGACGCGCTCGGCGATCTGGGTCTGCGTCATGTTGTGGACGAACCGCAGCGCGAGGATGGTGCGTTCGCGTTCGGGCAGCTGCCTGACCAGCGGTTGGAGCGTTTCGTGGTTCTCCACGCCCGCCAGTGCCGCGTCCTCTTCCCCCAGGGTGTCGCCGAGAGCGAGGTTCTCGGTGTCGGCGGAGAGAACCTCGTCCAGTGACATCGAGTGGTAGGCGTTGCCCGCTTCCAAGCCCTCGTAGACCTCTTCGGGGGTGAGTCCGAGGTGCTCGGCGATCTCGCTGGGCGTCGGCGCCCTGCCGAGACGCTGGGACAGCTGGGTGCTGGCGCTGTTGATCGAAAGGTGCAGTTCCTTCAACCGCCGGGGCACCCGGATGACCCAACCGGTGTCCCTGAAGTGCCTGCGTACCTCGCCCATCACCGTGGGTACGGCGAAAGACAGGAAATCGGACCCTCGTGCGGGGTCGAAGCGGTCCACCGCGTTGATCAGACCCACCCGGGCCACCTGTACCAGGTCTTCCTTGGCCACGCCCCGGCCGGAGAACCGCTGCGCGATGTGCTCGGCCAGCGGGAGGTGGCCCGTGACGAGCTTGTCGCGCAGTTCGCTTCTGCGCGGGTCGTCCCCGGCGAGCGAGGCGAATTCGTGGAACAGCGGCGTCAGGTGCTGGTAGTCGTCCGACGCGGTCCGCGATCCGTGTGTGGTCGATTCGGTCACGTAAAAGCCGGCTTCCGTTTCGCGAGCTCGATGTGAATCCAGGTGCCCTGCCCGTTCTGGCTGTTCTCCTCCGCCCAGGCCGATGCCGAGTCCGCGAGCGTGGTCAACACCTTCCAGCCGAACGACGTGGTGCTGGGTGCTTCCGTCTCACCCGATGAGACGGCGCCGCGGAACAGCAGTTGGTCCTCGCTGATCGTGAAGCGGCAGATCATCGTGCTGCCGGGTACGGCGCGGGTGATGAGAGTGGAACACGCCTCGTCCACCGCGAGCCGGAGATCGGCGATGGAGTCGAGGTCGAAGTCCACCCGCATCGCGATACTCGCCGCGACCGACCGGATGATGGGTAGGTGCACCAGGCTCGCGCCGAGCCGGAGTTCGATGTCGTCCTGCGCGCCGATGCTGCTCGTCGGCGGCTTCGTCTCGGTCACTGTCACCTCGGTGTTCTGCCGACCGTTCAAAGTTCCCCGCCCACAGTAGCGACGGTTGTGGCCATCCTTGTTCTTCTTTCCTAGTCGTGGCGCAAAATCGCGCCGAATCCATCGGTGAGTTCCGTTTCCCCGCCCACGTGGACCACGTCGGCGCTCACGGTCGCCGCCGCCACCACGAGGGCCTCGTCGGCTCGCGCGTGTCCGATCTCGTCGACCCCGTGGGCCGCCGTGAGCTCTTCCTCCTGCACGGCGAGCAACGAGGGGTCGGGACCCGTGAGCACTTCCGCCTCGCCGGGATCGCCGACGAGGAGTGTCTCGACGTTGTGTTCCCGCAACGCGGTGGTGACGGCTTCGAGGCCCTGCACGGCGAGTCCGGTCGGTTTGGCCAGCGCCGCTTCGAACCGCTTCGTCACCTCGGCCCTGCGCCTGCGAGTGGCCTCGGCGAGCAGCTCGTCGATGCGCGCGTCGAGTTCGGCGTTGCCCGAGCCCTCCTTGCGCCCGCCGGGTTCGACCTCCTCGGCGTGGTCACGCACCGCCTGCGGCAGGGCTTCGACGAGGGTCTTGCGGGCCTGGGAGTCGCCTGCGACGACGACGAGTGTGGCGCCGATCCGGCGGGCGACGGTGCCGACGTGTTCGGCGGCCTTCTCGATGTTGCTCCTGACGAGTTCCTCGGTGTGGGCCTGGATGTTGCGGTGTGCCCAGCCCCCACCGGGCACCTTGTGCACCTGCGAGTCCGAACCCTCGACCGTCCGGGAGTCGACGACCGTGCCGTGCTCGTCGACGGCCGTGACGTCCGCTCCCACGCTGTCGACCACGGCGACGACGTGCGGGGGAGGGAGTTCGCCGTGTTCGGCGAGCGGCAACAGGTAGGGCATCCGGGAGACGCGGGCCACCGGTCTGGCGGGAGGCTCGGGAAGCCACTGGTCGAGCAGCACCTTCTGGTCGGTGGCCACCACCGCGCGCCCGGCGGGCCCCGCGGGCGGCTCACCGCCGAGGACCGCGCCCTCGAGCGTGGCGAGCGTCTGTTCTCCCGCGCCCTGCTCGGCGAGTTCGCCGCGCAGCTCCCGCCACGTCAGTTCGCGCTGTTTGGCCGCGTCCTCGGTGTTGTGGGTGTCGTCGAAGTAGATCGAGACGAACGGGCCGTCGGACGTGGTCAGC
This sequence comes from Saccharomonospora cyanea NA-134, assembly GCF_000244975.1. Classification (NCBI taxonomy): domain Bacteria; kingdom Bacillati; phylum Actinomycetota; class Actinomycetes; order Pseudonocardiales; family Pseudonocardiaceae; genus Saccharomonospora; species Saccharomonospora cyanea. The sequence continues at coordinate 228,645 of NZ_CM001440.1, forward strand.
TCGCGCAACCTCGTCGTGTCCACTCGTGCCTCCTCGTGCGCCGACCTGTTGGTCGTTGACTACCCGATACGGGTGAGGCGAAACGCGATCGGAGATCCACAACGGGGACGTGTGTGGTGACTCTGCCCACCCTTTCCGGGCCTGAGAAGACTGCGCACCCCTTCGCTGCCTATCGTCAGCCCGCGTGAGTGCAGCATGATCTGGTGGCATGCCGTCCTGATCGCCATGGCGGGTGTCTGGGCGGGAATGATCAATACGGTCGTCGGCTCGGGGACGCTCGTGACGTTCCCCGTACTCGTGGCACTCGGCTACCCGCCGGTGACGGCGACGACGTCGAACGCGATCGGGCTGGCGCCGGGCAGCATCAGCGGCGCCATCGGCTACCGGCACGAACTGCGCGGGCAGCGTAAGCGGCTGCTGAGCTTCGCTCCGGCTTCCCTGGTCGGCGCCATCGTCGGGGCGATCCTGCTGCTGTCGCTGCCTGCCGACGCCTTCGAGACCGTGGTGCCCGCGCTCGTCGGCCTCGCGGTGGTGCTGGTCATCGTGCAGCCGAAGGTGTCGAGCTGGGTCCTGCGTCGCCGGGAGGAGCGCAGCGAGGCGGACGCTTCGGGGTCCGGGCTCGGTGGCTCGCTGCTCGTACTCGTGCTGATCTTCCTGATCGGCGTGTACGGCGGGTACTTCACCGCCGCGCAGGGCGTGATGTTGATGGCCGTGATGGGCATGCTGATCAACGAGACGATGCAGCGCCTCAACGCCGTGAAGAACGTGCTGTCGGCCGTGGTCAACGTCGTCGCGGGCACCTTCTACGCGTTCGTGGCGCCGGTGAACTGGGTGGTCGTCGCGTTGCTTGCCGTGGGCTCGGTCGCGGGCGGCCTGCTCGGCGCCAGGATCGGGCGCAGACTCTCGCCCACGGCGCTGCGGACGGTGATCGTGGTCGTCGGTGTCGCCGCGATGGTGCAGCTCGTCGTCAGGCAGCTCTGACGGTCGCGCCGCCGGGGCGGGCACACGCCGCCCCGGCGTCCTCGCGGTGGCGACTCACGCCAGGAAGGCTCGCGCCGCTTCCAGGAAGGTGTCGTTCTCCTCCCGCGTCCCGATGGTGACGCGCACACCCTCGCCCGCGAACGGGCGCACCACCACCTTGTGCTCCAGCGAGTGTTCGGCGAACGCGGTCGTGCGCTCACCGAGCGGGAGCCACACGAAGTTGGCTAGCGTCTCGGGCACCTCGTAACCCAGGTCCCGCAGGGTCTCGTGCACGCGGGTGCGCTCGGCCACGATGTCGGCGCAGCGGGCCAGCAGCTCGTCCTTCGCGTCGAGGGAGGCCAGCGCGGCCGTCTGGGCGAGCGCGTTGACGCTGAACGCCACGTACACCTTGCGGACGGCCTCGATCACCTCGTCGGCAGCGACCGCGTACCCCACACGGAGACCGGCCAGCCCGTACGCCTTCGAGAACGTGCGCAGCACGGCCACGTTGGGCCGGGTGCGCGCGAACTCCAGGCCGTCGGGCACGTCCGCGTCGGTGACGAACTCCCGGTACGCCTCGTCGAGCACCACGACGACGTCGGAGGGCACGTTGTCGAGGAACCGCGTGAGTTCGGCCCTGCGCACGGCCGTGCCCGTGGGGTTGTTCGGGTTGCACACGAACACCAGCCGGGTCTTCGGCGTGATGGCCGCCAGCATCGCGTCGAGGTCGTGGGTGTGGGAGGGCGTCAGCGGCACGCGCACCGGCGTCGCGTTGCCGACCTGCGTGACGATCGGATACGCCTCGAACGAGCGCCAGGCGAACAGCACCTCGTCACCCGGGGCGCAGAGTGCCTGCACGAACTGCTGGCACAGCGACACGGAACCGCAGCCCACGGCCACCTGGGACGTCGGGACGTCGAGCTCGCGCGACAGGCGGTCGACGAGGGCCCAGGCGCCCATGTCGGGGTAACGGTTGATCTCCCGGCTGGCCCTGGCGATGGCGTCGGCGACGCTCGGCAGTGGACCGCCGGGCACCTCGTTGCTGGCGAGTTTGACGGCCCCCGGGACGGTCCGTCCCGGTACGTAGGCGGGGAGGGCGGCGAGGTCGGCACGTGTCGGGATCGCGGACATGACGGCTCCTCGGCATCGAGAACGGGTCGCGACAAACCTACCGTGCTCCGGTATCTGCGAACTCACGTTGACCGGGGGTATACCGACGGTGGTTGAGTAGGTACATGACGCAGACGCACACGCAGGACTACGAGCGAGCAGACGGACGCCGGCTGAGGTTGACCTACGCCGAACCGGACGGCGCCGTGCGTGGCGGTCTCGTGGTCCTTCACGAGGTGGGCGGCGTGACCGACGGGACACGCCTGCTCGTCGCCTCGCTCGCGGCGGAGGGTTGGCTCGCGGCGGCGCCCCACATCGTCGATGTCGACACCGACGAAGGGCAGGGGACGGGCCCCTCGTTGCTCGCCGCCACCGACACCACGCTCGCGTGGCTCGTCGACCACGGGGTGCGCGGGGATCAGGTGGGAGTCGTCGGGTTCGACCTCGGCGGCACGGCGGCGCTGGTCGTGGCCGCCAACCGGGAGCTGGGCGCCGCCGTGAGCGTCGGCGGTCGTGGCATCAGCGAGCCGGCCACCGGCGGGCTGCCCGCGCTCATGGACATCGCGGGCGGACTCGTGAGCCCGTGGCTGGGGCTCTACGGCGACAACGGTGACGAGGTCGGACAGGCCGAGATCGACAAGCTGAAGGAGGAGGCGGGCAAGTCGAAGGTCGCCACCAACGTGGTGTGTTACGCCGGTGCGAGCCATCGCTTCGACACCGATCCCGAGGCCGCGGCGGAGGCGTGGCAGCGCACGCTGTCCTGGTTCGACGCCCACCTGCGCTGACCGCCGGGGAAGGCTGAGGAGGCCGGGGAACGGCCGGGAAAGGCACTGACCGCAAGGGGAAGCGCGGACCGGTGACCTCGTCGCTCCCGGGCAGTGACACGCCGTGTGGGACACACTTCCGCCCGGCCGAATGTGTGACCAAACGACGACGCGATCGGGTGCTTTTTTGTCTTAGGCTGCGGCCATGAGTGCTGACAGTACTGGCAACGACGCAGTTGACGGCGCGGACGCTCCCGAGGTGTTGTGGCAGCCCACCTCGGAGCAGACGGAGGGCACCCGTATCGCCGACTTCCGGCGCTGGCTGCGCGAGAACCGCGGTGTGGACGCCGCCGACTACGGCGAGCTGTGGTCGTACTCGGTGGACTCGATGCCGGAGTTCTGGTCGGCGATGACGGAGTACTTCGGCGTGCGGTGGCACGACACCCCGCGCGAGGTGCTGTCGGACGAGCGCATGCCGGGAGCGCGGTGGTTCACCGGCGGCACGCTCAACTACGCCGAGCACGCTCTGCGCGGCGTCGCGGGCGCCGAGAAGGGCGACGACGACCTCGCCGTGGTCTTCAGCCGGGAGGACGGTGTCGAGCGGCAGCTCACCTACGGCACGCTGCGCGCCGAGGTGGCGGCGGCGCGGGCGGCGTTGCGCGAGCTCGGCGTCGGCAAGGGCGACCGGGTGGTGGCGCTCGCCCCGAACTCCCCGCAGACGCTGGTGGCGTTCCTCGCCGCGGCGAGCCTGGGCGCGACGTGGTCGTCGTGCTCTCCCGACTTCGGTGTGCGGGCCGTGGCCGACCGCTTCACCCAGATCGAGCCGAAGGTTCTGATCGCCGTCAACGGCTACGTCTACAACGGGCGGGCGTTCGACGTGCGGCCGACCATCGAGCAGCTGCGGTCGCAGCTTCCCAGCCTGGCGGCCACCGTGGTGGTGGACTACGAGGGCGGCGGCCGGGTCCAGGGCACTCTCGACTGGGACACGCTGCTGGCCGAGCACGCCGGTGCGGAGCTTCAGTTCGAGCCGGTGGAGTTCGACCACCCGCTGTGGGTGCTGTACTCGTCGGGCACCACGGGGCTGCCGAAGGGCATCGTGCAGGGGCACGGCGGGATCACCGTGGAGCACCTGAAGGCGCTGGCCCTGCACTGCGACCTCGGTCCGGGTGAGCGGTTCTTCTGGTTCACCACCACGGGCTGGATGATGTGGAACTTCCTCGTCTCCGGCCTGCTCGTGGGAACCACCGTGGTGCTGTACGACGGCAGCCCGGGGCATCCGGACCTGCGGACGCTCTGGCGGTTGGCGGAGCGGCACGGCGTGACCTACTTCGGCACCTCCGCGCCGTTCGTGCAGAGCTGTCTGAAGGAGCGGCTGCGGCCCGCGGCGGAGTTCGACCTGTCCGCCCTGAGGGCGCTGGGTTCCACGGGCGCGCCGCTGTCGGTAGAGGGGTTCCGTTGGATCGCCGACGAGGTGGGCCACCACGTGCAGATCTGCTCGGTTTCCGGTGGGACGGACCTGTGCACGGCGTTCGTGGGCTCGGCGCCCGACGTGCCGGTGTGGCTGGGCGAGCTGTCGTGCCGCGCGCTCGGCGCGGCGGTGGAGGCGTACGACGACGCGGGCAGGCCGGTGACCGACCAGGTGGGCGAGCTGGTGATCACCAAGCCGATGCCGTCGATGCCGGTGTTCTTCTGGAACGACCCCGACGGCACGAGGCTGCGGGAGGCGTACTTCGAGGACTTCCCCGGCGTGTGGCGGCACGGCGACTGGATCAAGATCACCGGCCGCGGTTCGGCGATCATCTACGGCCGCAGTGACTCGACCCTCAACCGCGGCGGCGTGCGCATGGGTACGGCCGAGTTCTACCGCGTCGTCGAGGGGTTCGACGAGGTGCTCGACTCGCTCGTGATCGACACGTCGGCGGGCGAGGAGGGGGAGCTGCTGTGCTTCCTCGTGCTGGCCGAGGGGGCGTCGCTGGACGAACTCGAACAGCGGCTGCGCAAGGAGCTGCGCAAGGCCCTGTCGCCGCGCCACGTGCCCGACCGGTTCGTGCCAGTGGAGGCGGTGCCGAGGACCCTGAACGGCAAGAAGTGCGAGGTGCCGGTGAAGAAGATCCTGAAGGGCGTCGACCCCGACCGCGCAGTGAGCCGCGACGCACTGGTGAACCCGGAGGCGTTGCAGCCCTTCGTGGCGTTCGCGGGCGGGAAATGACCTGGTCACCCCCATGACGGGGGGTGGGTGAAACGGCCCCGGTGGAGGTGTGTAACCTATGGAGGCAGTGGTCGCGACCTGGGAGGCTTCGCCTAGTCTGGTCTATGGCGCCGCACTGCTAATGCGGTTGGGGGTAACCCCCCCTCCCGGGTTCAAATCCCGGAGCCTCCGCCGGGGCTCGGTACCCACCGAGCACCACCCCGACCCCGGTCGGGTATAACTGAAGATGATGCGCCCGTAGCTCAACGGATAGAGCATCTGACTACGGATCAGAAGGTTTGGGGTTCGAATCCCTACGGGCGCGCAAGGAAAGTCCAGGTCAAGGCCTTGTTCTCAGTAATGAGACGAGGCCTTGACTGCTTTTCGGCGGCCGATCGTCTCACAGCTTCTCACGTACGTTCGTACTGCTTGCTCAGGTGCTCTTGTAGATCCTGCCGAGGGCGTCGGTTCCGGTCTGGAGATCCTCCTCGGTGGCGTGTACGTAGGTCGAGTATGTGAACGCGGTGTCGTAGTGCCCGGCCCACTTGCTGACGATGGAGATCGGGACTCCGGCCTTCTCCATCAGGCTCAGTGCCGTGTGGCGGCCCTCGTGCAGCACGATCCGCTTGACTCCCGCTCGCTTGGCGAGGCGACCGAATTCGTCGGAGTACCACTCGGGGTGAACTGGCTCACCCAGTTCGTCGACCACGACGTAGCCACTGTTGGTGTACGCCTTTCCCGCGGCGAGCCTTTCAGCGTTCTGAGCGACCTTGAGCTGGTGCAGCGCCGATGCGGCTGTGGCATCGAGAGGCAGGGTCCGGAAGCCGTTGCGCGACTTGGGCGGCACGACCTGGGTCGTGCCCTCGACGAGCACACGGGCCTGCTGCACGCGGATCGTCGCGGGTTTGTACGTCGACCCCGTGCCGTAGCAGTCACCGCACCATGGTTTCTTGTGGGTTCGGCATGGTTCTGCGAAGGAACCGAAGTCGATGTCTTCCCGCCAGCGGAGTCCGAGGACTTCGCCTCTCCGCAGCCCGTAGAGGGACAGCCGCCATCCGGCGTGGAGCCGGTCGGTCTTGGCCTTGTCGAGGAACTTCCGGACTTCCTCGGCCGTCCACGTGTTTCGCGGAGTCGGGGCGTACTTCGGCGGCTTGACGAGCTTGGCCACGTTGCGGGGGAGCAGCCCTTCCAGGACCGCCATCTCGAAGGCCGCTGTGAGCCGCCCGAGGGTCAGCCGCACGCTCCGGGGGCCGAGTCCGGTACCGGGCTTGCCTCCACGACGGCGGCCGGAGGTCTCCATCCACGTGACCATTCGCTCGATGTCGGCTTTGCCGACCTTCTGGATCGGCATGGAGCCGAGCCGCTCGTGGACTGGCCGTAGTGCGTCCTGGTAGCTCCGCTTGCTGGAGTCCCGCAGGTCCCGTGCCGCACCTTCCAGCCAGCCGTCCAGGTACTCGGACACCGTGATGTTCGTGGGCCGGATGTAGGTGCCCTCGTTCAGCTGGTGCCGGATCTTGTCGTACTCGGCGCGTGCCTCGCGTTTGGTGTCGAAGGTGAACGTCTTCTGCTGGCGGCGTCCGGTTTCCGGGTCGCGACCGATGTCGACGACGAACCGATAGCGGACGGTCCCGTCCTTGAGCGTGATCTTCTTGATCGGATCTGCCATTCGTTGCTGCTCCTCATCCTTCCTGCTGCGGATCCGGTGTGGGCAGTAATCCCAGTTCGCGTGCACGGCGCACGTACCGGGACGCCTGTGCGCGGGAGCGGTTCATGGTGTGAGCGACGGCCATCGTCGGCGCCCTGCTGCCTGTCGCTACCGCCTCGAGGTAGATGCGTGCCGCCAGTTCGGCCTCCTCATCGACCTTCCGGCGGTGCCGGGGTTGGTCGGTCGGTTCCCTTGGCACGGTGGCTTCCGCGAGCGCTCTGCTCAGTAGCTGGTCTACGAGTACGCGCCGCAACACAGATGTGGTGATCGGTTCCTTCGCGTTCGCGCGAATGGCCAGATCGACGACGACCGGCCGTAGGTCAGCGCCGACGCACACCTCGATCGTGACACTCGCCGGTGGCTGCTCCAACGCGAACGATGCGAGGAAGTTCGTCGGTACGGCAGTGTCTGGACCAGTGGGCAGATAGCCGGTCGGGCTCAGTGGCTCTACGGAGACCCAGGCGATGCTGAAGTTCTTCGGCTGGCGCGGCATGCCGGGACGATACGGCTGGCGACTCTCTCGGACCAAAGCGCGAGACACCCTGGACACCTCCCCTCGTGCATGGATGACACGGCAATGTCATTGACTGTATCGTAATTGGTGCCCGTTGGGGGACGAGGCGAATACAGGGGGAACCGTGGAGACCAGGATTCAGGGAGCATCCAGCGCGCCAACACTGGCGGAGATCAGGGACAACTGGCCGGCCAGCGTGGATGTGGCCAAGGCGGCGACCGCGTTCGGGATCTCCCGAAGCCACGCCTACGAGCTGGTGGCGAGGGGTGAGTTTCCCGCAAGGGTCATCAAGGTCGGTGGCCGATATCGAGTGATCACCGCGTCAGTGATCGGTGTCCTCTCGGCATAGCAGCGAAGCGGAGCAGACCGGCGACCGGCATACCTGGTCACGCAGTTGGTGTCTGGCTTTCCATCGGACTGCTCCCGCACCCTCGCCGCCTGGTGTCTGAAGCATTCACCGGTGGTTCCGCACATGGGTGATCGATGATCTGTGGACCTCATGGCTTGAACGGCAGGGCACAACGACGTGAGTACCTTGAGTGTGGCTGAGCTGATGGGACCAAAGCCGAGGCCAGCCGCCCAGCATGCCTGTGGTCTGATTTACAAATACTGCGCCGATGCGCTTTGACTTGCGAAGACGCGCTGTAGGGGCCGAACATCGCGGCTTACCAGGCGCGACCGTCGGCAAGCCTTGCCAACGAGGATGTGTGGATCCACAGCGGCTACTTCTCCTTTGGTCTCACAGCACCGCGGGCGAGGGGCATGCCAGCACACGGCTCTTTAACACGCCGGTATCGGCTGAGCATTTCAGCAACGGATGTCTCGTTTGGTAGGACGTGGCTATCAGTGGCTCGGTGTCGTGTTGCAGCCTCGTGTGACGTGAAGATGGTGTATCTCGTGGAAGACGGCCTGCGGCCCGAATCCGCCAGCTCCACTCGGATTGGACGCAGGTTTATCGCAGCGCGGAGCAGCCCGCGCTGCCGTGGAGCAGGACGTCCATCGTCGCGGGCTCGCCCCGATGACCTGGGTTGAGCACGGCACGGGCCCTTCGCTCACACGCTACAGCTCCGGAGCTGTAGCGTGTGGTTCCGCTGCGGGTTGAGGCTTGAGGAACGTCCGTGCCGACCGCGCGGTCGCTGACCTCCTGCCCGTCGACGCGAAAAAGCTCCCGAAGAACAGGACCGGGACTCCTGCCACACTCGTCGTCAAGCGACACAGCCATTGCCGACAGGGCTCATTTCGGCTGCGGCGGTTCCGGGTCATCGTGCCCGTACCCCGCAACACGAGTTCGGTCGAGGAGGAAACACGCCACAGCCGACGTTGGTCCGCCGGTTTCGCGCGGTCAACGTCGGCTGTCGCGGTTTTGGTGTGTCCGTAGTCAGGCTGCTGTGACTCGCTCCTTCACCGGTTCCTCCTGGTCCTCCGACTTCACCGAGGGTGGGGTGTTGGTGATGCCGCTGCGGAAAGCCTTCAGCCGGAGGCTGTTGCTGACGACGAAGACCGAGCTGAACGCCATGGCCGCGCCAGCGATCATCGGGTTGAGCAGTCCGGCCGCGGCCAGCGGCAGGGCCGCCACGTTGTATGCGAACGCCCAGAACAGGTTGCCCTTGATCGTGCGCAGCGTGCGCCGGGAAAGCCGAATCGCGTCGGCCGCCACCCGGAGGTCACCACGCACCAAGGTGAGGTCGCTGGCCTCGATGGCGACGTCGGTGCCGGTGCCCATGGCCAGGCCGAGGTCAGCCTGGGCGAGCGCGGCGGCGTCGTTGACACCGTCGCCGACCATCGCCACGACCCGCCCCTGGGCCTGCAGCCGCTTGACCACGTCGACCTTGTCCTGCGGCAGCACCTCCGCGATCACCTCGTCGATGCTGACCTCGGCCGCGACCGCCTTGGCGACGGCTTCGTTGTCGCCGGTGAGCAGCACCGGTGTCAGCCCGAGCTTCCGCAGCTGCGCGATCGCTTCGGCGGAGGTCGGTTTCACGGTGTCGGCGACCACCAGCACACCACGGGCCTGCCCGTCCCAGGCGACGGCGACGGCGGTCTTGCCCCGTGCCTCCGCGGCGGCCTTGGTCTTGGCCAGTTCGGGTGTGAGGCGCTGGCTCCAGTCCTCCAGCAACGCGGTCCGCCCGACGAGCACCGCGTGCCCGTCGACGATCCCTTGAACACCCAGACCCTCGATGTTGGTGAAGCCCTCGACAGCGGGCAGCGCACCGACCCGCTCAGCCGCGCCCCGGGCGATGGCCTGCGCGATCGGGTGCTCGGAGGCGTTCTCCAGCGCGCCCGCCAGCCGCAGCATCTCGTCGGCGTCCACCCCGTCGACGGTGTGGACCTCGGCCAGGGCCATCCGGCCGGTGGTGACCGTGCCGGTCTTGTCGAGGACGACGGTGTCGATGCGCCGCGTCGACTCCAGCACCTCCGGTCCCTTGATCAGGATGCCGAGCTGGGCACCTCGCCCGGTCCCGACCAGCAACGCCGTGGGTGTGGCCAGGCCGAGCGCGCACGGGCAGGCGATGATGAGCACCGCCACCGCGGCGGTGAACGCGGCCGACACCGTACCACCGGCACCCAGCCAGAACGCGAGCGTTCCGATGGACAGCGCGATCACGATCGGGACGAACACACCCGAGATCCGGTCGGCAAGGCGCTGTACCTGCGCCTTGCCCGTCTGCGCCTCCTCCACCAGCTTGGCCATCTGCGCCAGCTGGGTGTCCGAGCCGATGCGGGTGGCCCGCACGACCAGGCGTCCACCGGAGTTCACCGTGGCTCCGACCACGCTGTCGCCGGGGCCGACCTCGACGGGAACCGACTCGCCGGTGAGCATGCTGGCGTCGACCGCCGAACTGCCCTCCTCGATCACACCGTCGGTGGCGATCTTCTCCCCCGGTCGGACCACGAACAGGTCGCCCACCGCCAGCTGCTCGACAGGAATGCGTTCTTCCCGGCCGTCACGCAGGACCGCCACGTCCTTGGCCCCGAGTTCCAGCAACGCCCGCAGGGCGGCACCGGCCCGGCGCTTGGAGCGCGCCTCGAAATACCGCCCGGCCAGGATGAACGTGGTCACCCCAGCCGCGACCTCGAGGTAGATGTTGCCGTCACCGCTGATGCGCTCGATGGTGAGTTCGAAGGGGTGCGTCATCCCCGGCTCGCCCGCGCTGCCAAACAGCAGCGCGTACAGCGACCACAGGAACGCCGCGATCGTGCCCATGGAGATCAGGGTGTCCATGGTGGCCGCGCCGTGCCGCAGGTTGGTCCAGGCCGCCTTGTGGAACGGCCACGCCGCCCACACGATCACCGGCGCGGCCAGTGTCAGCGAGATCCACTGCCAGTAGATGAACTGCAGCGCCGGCACCATCGCCAGCACGATCACGGGCACCGACAGGACCAATGACCCGATCAGCCGGTGCCGCAGCGACCGTGTCGGATCCTCGTCCTCGCTGTCCGTCGCAGCGGCCGGTTCGGTCACCGCTTTGGGTTGTGGCAGGGTCGCGGTGTAGCCAGCGGCTTCCACCTGCGCCACGAGCTGGTGGGGTTCGACACCATCGGCGTAGACGACCTTCGCCTTCTCGGTGGCGTAGTTGACGGTGGCGCTCACCCCGTCGAGCTTGTTGAGCTTGCGCTCGATCCGGTTCGCGCAGGACGCGCAGGTCATGCCGCCGATCGCAAGTTCGATCTCCTGGGCCGCGGTCGACTGTGGGGTCTCGACCTGGGATGTCTCGGATGTCACTGTGCTGCTCCTTCCCGGTCAGCCGTGGCCGCCGTGGCCGTCGTCGGTGGCGGAGGTAGGTGCCGAGCCGGATGCCCGGCCGGCCGGTTCGGCTCGCAGGGTGAACTCCGCGGTGCGGACCTCGCCCTCGTGCTGGAACTCGAAGAACAGCCGGTAAATGCCGGCGGAGGGCACATCGGCGTGGAAAGTGATGGTGGGCCCCGGTTTCGTGCCGCCGTCGCCCGGCCCGCCGTCGGGGTGGACGTGGAGGTAGGCGAGGTCGCCGCCGCGCAGTGCCACGAGGTGGCCGTAGGCGCCGAGGTAGGGCTGCAGGTCGGTGACCTCCTCGCCGTTGCGGGTGACAGTGAGTGTCACCGTGGAGGTCCGGCCTGGTGCGAGGTCGCCGTCGAGGCGGACCTCGTAGTCGCCGACGGCCACGACGCGGGAGGGTGCGTAGGTGGCGGGCCGGAAGTCGCCCGGCACGGCCAGATCGACACCGAGCGTGGTGGCCTCGCCGCCGGCGGGGACGAAGTCGGCGAAAGCCCGGTAGCTTCCCGGCCGGTTGACGTCGACGGCAACGTTCCACGTCCCGTCGGCTGTCATCTCCGGATGGAGGTGCTGGAAACCGGCGGTGTCGCGCCGCACGACGATCAGGTGCATCCGCTTCTCATGCTCGACTTCGAAGCGGGTCACCGGCTCGCCGTCCGGTCCGACGATCCGGAAGGAGAACTCCTCGTCGGCCCCGGGGGTCAGCGTCGTGCTGGTGGGCGTGAGGGTGTAGCCGCCCCTGGACGACGCCAGCCCGCCGGGCTGGTCGGGGTGCGCGGTCTCCGCGACGGTGCCGCTGTGGGCGTCCCCGTGCGCGGCGTCCTCATCGCCGTGCGCGCCGGCCGAACCGGCGAAGGGACCGACAGCGTTGCCGATCACCCAGCCGCCACCGGCGACCAGGGCGAGCGCCACACCGTAGGCGGAGAGCTTCCCTGCAGTGTTCATCTCGATCCTTACGTGGAGGGCCGCCCGCTCAGGCGGTCAGGCTGTATCCGGCTTCTTCCACAGCGGCACGCACCTCGTCCATGCCGAGGTCCCGGTCGCTGGTGACGGTGACCTTGCCGGTGGGCAGGTCGACCGCCACGTCGGTCACACCGTTGATCTCGCTGACCTCCTCGGTCACCGAGAGCACGCAGTGCTGGCAGGTCATGCCGGTCACCGTGTACGTCTGCTGAGCCATCTCTTCTCCTCCTCGTTCTGTAGGACTGTGGTGGTCAGGAGCGGACGAGCCGGGCGATGGCGTCGCTGGCCTCCCGCACCTTCTCCTCTGCCGTGTCGCCGCCTTGGTTGATGGCCTCGGCCACGCAGTGCCGCAGGTGCTCGTCCATCAGCCCGAGGGACACCGACTGCAGCGCCTTCGTGGCGGCGGCGATCTGGGTGAGGATGTCGATGCAGTACTGATCGCCCTCCACCATTCGCTGCAGCCCGCGAATCTGCCCCTCGATGCGGCGCAGCCGCTTGAGGTAGGCGTCCTTGTCTCCGTGGTATCCCGGCATCTCACTCCTCCTCTGTGTCGTACTAGTCCGGGCCAGCTTACCCCCGTGGGGTACCACCGGATGATCCCTGGACGCCGCGCTTGGAACAAGTATACCCTACCCCCGTACCCCAATCAAGAGGAGGTTGAGGATGCGGATCACGATCGACTACGAGCGCTGCGAGGGGCACGGCTTGTGTGCCCTGACAGCTCCAGGGGTTTTCCAGCTGGACGACCAGGGTCTTACCCGGTACGTCGCCAAGCCCGCCGACAGCGAGCGGGACAACGTCATGCAGGCCATCCAGGACTGCCCTGTTCAGGCCATTCGGGTTTCGTCGGAGAACCAGCCGTGAGCCCGCTGCTGCGACGCATCGTCATCGTCGGCGGAGGCGTTGCGGGGCTTCGCACGGCAGAAGCGCTCCGTCGCAACGGTTTCTCCGGCGAGCTGGTCGGGATCAACGCGGAGAATCGACTCCCGTACGCCCGCCCATCACTGTCGAAGGATGCGCTGTTCCGATCTGACTGGGAGTGCGTGCCCCTCGAGACCACAGCCGGCGTGCGATGGCAGATCGGTGTAGCGGCGTCCGGCTTGGACCTCGAGCAGCGTCGTGTCGAACTCGATGACGGCTCTACCGTCGCGTTCGACGCGGCGGTAGTGGCCACCGGGGTCCGAGCCAGGGTGCTACGCGGTACCGAAGCTGGGTTGACACTGCGGACGGCTGACGACGCGGAAGTCCTGCACGGCATCCTTCACGGGGATCGCGGACATCTGGTGATCGTCGGCGCGGGTTTCATCGGCTCGGAGGTCGCCGTCACGGCACACTCGCTGGGATGGGCGGTGACCATCGTGGATTCGGATCCCACCCCACTGGCCCGGGCTCTCGGACCCGGCCCGGCGCGCTGGCTGTGGGAGCAGCACCGGGTCCGGGGAGTCCGCACCCGCTTCGGCCAACCGGTCCAATCGATTCAACGCTCGGGCGCGGGCTATCATGTGACGTTCGCCCACGACTCCGTCATCCAGGCCGATGCCGTGGTGGCCAGCCTGGGAGCCGTGCCGAACACCGAATGGCTACGCGGCAGTGGCGTGGACATCACTGACGGCGTGCTTACCGACCCTGCGGGGAGAGCCATCACCGTGACGGGCACGGTGGTCGACGGTGTGGTCGCTGTCGGGGACGTCGCGAGAACGCCGTCACGGACACCGGATGGCCGCGCGGTTCGCCACGAACACTGGGCAGTGGCGACCACCAGCGCACAACGCGCAGCCGCGACGCTGACCGGACGGCAGCCACCGGTTGAGCTGCCGCCCGTGTTCTGGACCGACGTCTACGAGCACCGCGTACAAGTGGTCGGACATCCGAGCGGAGTGGAGTCCGAGCCGGAGCCGGGACCGCGTGGCTTCTGCCTCCGATACGAGGGCGGCGATGGCACACTGACCGGCGCCGTGGTTGTCAATTGGCCACAGCTACTCCCAGTGTTGAGTCGCCGGGTCGCACAAGCGGCGCTGACAGCATGAGCGAGCTGTGGCGAAAACATCGCGCTACCCGGGCCCGCAGCTGGCGACTGTCGGTGGACGTGGCGGTGCGACTCTGCTGTCGATTTCTGGTCCCGACCTTGGCCGCCACCGCCCGCCGAAGCGGTCGTCTCGGCAGTTTCAAGGCCGCCGTGGAGGTCGCGGGACCGAGCCGCTGTCGTCAGCCGCGCAGACCGAACAGCTCCGCCGAGAAGTAACTCCGTTGCGCTGCGGCGGCGGTGGGAGCCTTGTCTGTTATACCCTCCGGGGGTAGGGTAAAAGTATTGGTGTCAACCAAGGAAAGGACGAAACAGTGGACAACAATGTGTACGTCGTGAAGGGAATGACCTGCTCCGGGTGTATGGCCAAGGTGACCAACGCCGTGACGTCTGTGGCTGGCGTCGATGACGTCGACGTCGACATCACCACGGGAGAGGTCACCGTCCTCAGCGACGCACCGGTCGACGACCGCCTGGTCCGCGCCGCGATCAACCAGGCAGGCTACGAGGTGGCCAGCTGATATGCCCCAGGATCAGCAACCGGGTCCCGCTGTGGTGATCAAAGTCGTGGACAACGGGCCGTACCAGGTCAAGGGACCTGTCCGAGTGGTCGATCACGACAACAACGCCTTCGACCTCGGCCCCGGCCGCACTCAGCTGCTCTGTCGCTGCGGCAGGTCGGCGCGGAAACCGTTCTGCGACGGCTCGCATGTCAGAGCCGGATTTCAAGCGTCCGAACGCTCTACGTCGGATACTGAAACATGATGCGAGCGGCGGGGATCAGTGGCGAAGCCACCGGTCCCCGCCGCGGGCTACATCGGACAACCGTCCGTTCCGCCGCAGCCGAGAATCGAGATGTAGCGGCGCGACAGCTCTAGAGGCAGCCAGATCATGCGTACCGGGCGAGTATGTGAATGGGCCGCCTCCACACCTCAGTGGTGGTATGCATGGGCAATGGCGTGCCCCTTACCCCGGCCGATCAGCCACTTGTTCACCGGCGTGGTGACCAGGAATGCGACGATGAACGCGAAGGCAAGCGCTCCCCAGAACAGTAGCGAGCTCAAGGGCGCGTCCATCGCACCAGGAACCACGACCATCACGCCGTTGTCGACAACTTCCATGACCGCGATGGAGACGGTGTCGGCGGCGAGGGCCACCTTCAGCGCCTGCTTGAAGCCCACACCGGCACGCAGGATCCCGCGCATGCTGAGCGCATAGCCGAAGACGAAGGCGAGGGCGACGGCCAGCACGATCGTGGCGACGTTGCCCCAGCCGAGTGCCGTGCCAATGACCATCCCGAGAACCTCGCCAATGGCGCAGCCGGTGAGGCAGTGCAAGGTGGCTGATGCCGCCATGCGCCAGGTCGCCGGGTGACTGCCGTGCCCCGCATGCCCCACGTGGTGACCATGGTGGTGACTGTGGTCCTCGTGTGACGCATGGTGGTCATGGTCGGCGCCGTGGTCTTCGTGATCGTGAGTTGCGTGCTGGTGCACCTTGGGGTGCGCTTCGGACACGTGGACCTCCCTCTACTCGGCTCCACATCCTGCTACGGGGTAGGGGTACTTCACAAGTATTTCCCAGCGGTTGCTTACGCGGCTCTGTGGCTCGGCGTATAGCCTCTGATCAACATTCTCCTATATACCCCCCTGGTGTATCTTCGATTGGCGTGCTACGTTGCTCTCTCATACCCCCTATAGGTATAGGAGTGAACGTCATGAGAAGCATGGCAGCGGGTGCCTCTCGCAGGTGGTGGGCGCTCGCGCTGATCGCCACAGCGCAGTTCATCGTCATCATGGACACCTCGATCATCGGTGTCGCACTGCCACGGATTCAGGTCGACCTCGGCTTCACTCAGGAGGGGTTGTCCTGGGTGTTCAACGCCTACGTGGTCGCCTTCGGTGGGTTGCTGCTGTTGGGTGGCCGTCTGTCGGATCTGCTCGGGGCACGGCGCGTCTTCATGACCGGCTGGCTGGTCCTGCTGGCTGGCTCGGCGGTTGCCGGTGCCGCCGGAGAGGCCTGGGTCGAGCTCGCCGGACGGGCGGTACAGGGAGCGGGCGCCGCGCTGATCGCGCCCTCGGCTCTCACGCTGTTGATGACGCTCTTCGGCGGTGAACCGCGCGAGCTGACGAAGGCACTGTCGCTCTACGGTGCCGCGGCACCGGCAGGCGGCACGGCGGGCGTCTTCCTCGGCGGCGTGATCACCGAGTACCTGAGCTGGCCGTGGGTGTTCTACCTCAACATCCCGATCGCCCTCGTGGCACTGTTCGCCGCCCCCGTGCTGATGCCTGCGGGTTCGGCACAGCGTGGTTCCGTCGACGTGCTCGGCGCGGTGACGGTCACCGCGGGCCTGGCGCTGGCGGTCTACGCGATCGTCCGCGCCCCCGAAGCGGGCTGGGGCTCGGCGGAGATCCTCGGCACGCTGGCCGCGGCCGTCGTCCTGCTCGCCGGTTTCCTGGTCGTCCAGTCCAAGCGCCGCGTGCCGCTGGTGCGACTCGGTATCTTCCGGACACCGGGGCTGGGAGCGGCCAACGTGGCACAACTGCTGCTCGCCGGAGCCTGGATTCCCATGTGGTTCTTCCTGAACCTCTACCTGCAGCAGGTGCTGGGGCTCGGAGCGTTCGCCAGCGGCTCGGCACTGGTGCCGATGACCACCGTCATCATGCTCGGCATGATCGCGGTGGGACCGCGCCTGACCGCCAGGTTCGGCGCGAGGCCGATGGTCGTCACCGGACTGCTCGTGCTGGCCGCGGGCCTGGGCTGGCTGTCGTTGGTGCGGCCGGACGGAACCTTCTGGGTGGACGTGCTGCCCGCGTCGCTCGTCGCCGCCGCCGGTATGGCGCTGGCCTTCGTCCCCTCGCTGGGCACCGCCATCTCCAGCGCCCGTCCCGAGGAAGGCGGCCTGGCCTCCGGCATCGTCAACACCAGCTACCAGGTCGGTTCGGCACTGGGGCTGGCCGCGATGACCGCGCTGGCGACGTCGCTGGGCTCCGGGCAGGTCGGTGACGCTCACGCGGTGACGGACGGCCTGTCCGCCGCCTTCGTCGGCGCCGGCGGCATCGCACTCGCAGGCGGCCTGATCGCCATGGCCACGTTGCGGAACCGACGCCCCCAGCAGGATGGGCGGGCAGCCGCCCCGGCCCCGAGCACCACGAGCGCGTGATCCCGAGCCAGACGAGCAGGAGAGAACGACATGAGAAACCTCGAAGCGCTCGAACCCGGCGAGGCCCCCGCCAAGTCCCGGCAGTTGCTGGAGGACATCGCCGCCCGCCGAGGCTCGGTCGGCGAGATGATCAGCACGATGGCCCACTCACCCGCGTTGCTCGAAGGGTTCCTGGCCCTGTCGCGGTCGATGAAGCGCAGCAAACTACCCCGCACGACCAGCGAGAAGATATCCCTCGCCGTCCAGCAGTGGATAGGGTGCGCCGCGTGCCTCCAGGCACACGGCGAAGCCGCCCGCGGTCTCGGACTGAGCGACGCCGACATCGAGCTCGCACGGCAGGGCACGGCCACCGACGCCAGGGAAGCCGCTCTCGTCCAGTTCGCGCTGCAGGTGCTCGCCGAGCCGTCGGCCATCATCCCGGCCGACGTCGACGCCCTGCGGCACCACGGTTGGAACGACAGGGCGATCGCCGAGGTCGTGGGTGTCGTCGCCCTCAACCAGTTGACCGGATCGTTCAACCTCGTCGCCGGCATCGAACCGGCCCCGGCAGGGCTCGACCCCGCGACTCGCTGACACCTCCACCGGACGACGCCGGGCCGCCTTCACGAGAGTGTGAAGCAGCGGCCCGGCGCGGGTCCCGGCAAAACCTGCCGACGCGCGGGGCACCACGCACAGCTCGTCGTGGTCGCCGACCCCGGACGCACCGAAAGCTCCGAGCGAGCACCGGGCAGGCGTTCGACGCTCCGAGAGCCCGGGAACCGAACGACCTCCCGGCCACCACTGGTCGAAGCCCCTCCTGCGACCGCCCTGATTCGCTCCCGAGACGCGGCCCGGCCCGCCGCGGTCGTTACGGACGTGCGGGATCGGGAACCCTCTTCGGCATGGTTCCGGCTGACGGGAGAGTGTGATGGGGGCGAAGTCCGCGACCGCGGTGCTGGAGGTTTCGCGGCTGCACCGGGCCTCCTCCAAGGCGGTCGTCGAAGCCGCGTTGTCCCGCCGACCGGGGGTGGCGGCGGTGGAGATGAACCCGGTAGCCCAGACCGCCACGGTGACCTACGACCCGGCTCGGACGTCGGTGGCCGAGCTTGCGGAGTGGGTCCGGGAGTGCGGTTATCACTGCGAGGGCCGGTCGGTGCCGGAGCATGTGTGCCATCCGATGGAGGAGCCGCTGCCCGACCCCGATGGGAAGGCGGCCCCCACGGCTGTGCGCGACGCCCACCGGGAGGCGTTCGCGGCCGGTGGCGCACCTCCGGTGCGGGGGGGCCGACCAGGAACACGCGGGGCACGAAGCGCCCGAGGACCGCTCGCCGCAGGAGGTGATGGGGCACGGCGGTGCCCACGCGGGGATGTCGATGGACGCCATGGTCCGCGACATGCGCAATCGGTTCCTGGTGGCGGCGGTGTTGTCTGTGCCGATCGTGCTGTGGTCCCCGATCGGCCGGGAGGTGCTTGGGTTCACCGCCCCGGCGCCGTTGGGGTTGCGCGACGACGTGTTCTCACTGTTGCTGAGCCTGCCGGTGGTCTTCTACTCGGCGTGGATCTTCTTCGACGGCGCGTACCGGGCGTTGCGGGCGCGGACGTTGGACATGATGGTGCTGGTCGCGGTGGCGATCGGTGCGGGCTGGTCGTACAGCCTGTGGGTGACCCTCACCGGTGGTGGCGAGGTGTTCTACGAGGCGGCTACGGTGCTGGCCGCGTTCGTACTCCTGGGGCACTGGTTCGAGATGCGCGCCCGTGGCGGGGCCAACGACGCCATCCGCACGCTGCTGGAGCTGGCGCCGCCGAAGGCGGTCGTGTTGCGTGACGGTCGCGAGGTCGAGGTGCCCACCACCGAGGTGCGGGTGGGCGATTTGTTGTTGGTTCGGCCGGGCGCGAAGACCCCGGTGGACGGTGTGGTGGAGGACGGCCGGTCCGATGTCGACGAGTCGATGGTGACCGGCGAGAGCCTGCCGGTGAGCAAGGCTCCGGGGACCGAGGTGATCGGCGCGTCGATCAACGTGACCGGCACGCTGCGGGTGCGGGCGACCAAGGTCGGCTCGGACACCGCGCTCGCACAGATCGTCGCGATGGTGCAGGAGGCGCAGAACTCCAAGGCGCCGGGGCAGCGGCTGGCGGACCGGGCGGCGTTCTGGCTGGTGTTCGTCGCGTTGATCGGTGGCGGTGCCACGTTCGCGGCCTGGGCGCTGTTCTCCACCCGGCCGCTGACGACGGCGCTGCTGTTCGCCATCACCGTCGTGGTGATCACCTGTCCGGACGCACTCGGGCTGGCCACCCCGACCGCGATCATGGTGGGTGCCGGGCTGGGCGCCAGGCGCGGTGTGCTGTTCAAGAACGCCACCGCGCTGGAGACCGTGGCGCGGATCGACACGGTGGTGATGGACAAGACCGGCACGCTGACCAAGGGTGAGCCAGAGGTCACCGACGTGGTGGCGGACGGGATTCCCGATGCGGACCTGCTGGCGCTGACCGCGGCGGTGGAGCGGGAGTCGGAACACCCGCTGGCCGCGGCGATCGTCCGGTACGCCGAGGAGCGGGGTGTTCCCTCGCTCGACGTGGCTGACTTCCGTAACGTGCCGGGCCACGGTGCCGACGCGCGGGTCGCGGGGCGGCGGGTGCTGGTGGGCAACCGCAAGCTGATGGTGGCCGAGGGCGTCGAGGTCGGATCCCTGGTCGCGCGGCGGGACGAGTTGGCCGAGGCGGGACGGACCGCGGTGCTCGTCGCGGTCGACGGGCGCGCGGTCGGGGTGATCGCGCTGGCCGACGCGCCCCGGGAGACGTCGGCCGCGGCGGTGGCGGAGCTGCACTCGCTGGCTGTCGAGGTGGTCATGCTCAGCGGGGACAACGAGGCGACCGCACGCCGGATCGCCGGTCGGTTGGGCATCGACACGGTGATCGCCGAGGTGCTCCCGGGGGACAAGGCCGCGAAGATCGCTGAGTTGCAGCGGGCCGGCAAGCGGGTGGCGATGGTCGGTGACGGGGTGAACGACGCACCGGCGCTGGCGCAAGCCGACCTGGGGGTGGCCATCGGCGCGGGCACCGACGTGGCCATCGAGACCGCCGACGTGGTGCTGATGCGCTCGGACCCGCTGGACGTGCCGATCGCGCTACGCATCGGCAAGGGGACGCTGCGCAAGATGCGGCAGAACCTGGGCTGGGCGATCGGCTACAACGCGGTGGCCCTGCCCATCGCGGCGGGCGTGTTCGCGCCCGCGTTAGGGCTGGTGCTGCGCCCGGAGATCGCCGCGTTGTCGATGTCGGGGTCGAGCCTGATCGTGGCGGTGAACGCGCTGCTGCTCAAGTGGCTGCGGCTGCCGGAACCTCCGGCGCCGACCTCGGTGCCGGCGCGCCCGGAGGGGGAGCCGGTGGTCCAGCGGTGACTGAGCGCCGGAGCCGGCGGCACCTCGTCCTCGGCCATCGGGGTGGGCAGGGGTCGGAGTGTGATCCACCCGATAAGGCAAGGTAAGGAGGGTGAAACGGCACCTGATCGCGGCGGGCGCGCTTCTCCTGGCGCTCGCCGGCTGCTCCACCACCGCGCCCGAGACCGACCAGGCGTCGCCCGGCGCACCGACCGTCACCACCGACAAGGCGGCCTTCCTCGCCGAACACGGCCTGGAAGGCATGGACGGGGCGCAGATCATCGACCATCTCGACCAGGTACCCCTGGCCCAGCGCTCGACCGACCTCATGGCTTCCGTGCGCGCCGACCACCTCCTCCTCGCCGACGCCGAGCGGGAGTTCACGATCCCGCTCCCCGAGGACCGGTTCTATCTCGCCGTCGCTCCCTACGTCGACCACACCCACGAGTGCTACTACCACTCCCTGACCACCTGTCGTGGCGAGCTGGCCGGCGAAGAGCTCCGGATTCGCATCGTCGACGACGCCACCGGTGAGACTCTCGTCGAGGAGCAGGTCACCACCTTCGACAACGGTTTCGTCGGCTTCTGGCTTCCTCAGGGCGTCAACGGCACCATCGAGGCCGGTTACCAGGGGCGCACCGGCCGAAGTGCCTTCTCCACCACGGACGAGGGAGCCACCTGCCTCACCACCCTCCAGCTCACCGAAGCCTGAGAGGCAGGCACCGAGCGGCGACTTGAGCGTCCAGATCGCGATCGACTATTCCGAGATCACTCGCAACCTCCTTGAACGGCCCGTCGAAGATCAGGTCCCGAGCCGCCGGTCGCTGGCCAGCTCCAAGACGCCGCCCGTCCTTGCCCTGCGTTCGGGACACCGGGATCGTGCGGCACCCACTGCGTTTTGCACGTTGACGACCAGAAACCCGCTGGGTTCCCACAGACAAGGTTTCACGGAGGCTGAACTCGTCCGGTTCTACGCAACAACCAGCGCGTTCGAGCTGGCTTTCGCTCCGGACGCCGTTCCGCGCTGACCTGCTGACCAGGTGAAGCCCGCCATACCACCTGCTTCAGGGGGCAACTGAAGTTCGTTCATCCTAGATGGCAAGATCACGCTCAAGATGATGGAGTTTCACTGTGGATGAACAATGAGGGAGCGGGTTGGTGCTGGCAGTTGTTCAGCCGCTGCGGGAGCGGCGCATCCCGGCGACCGAGGAGGAGCTGGCCGACTTCGAGTTGGACGTACTGGCCGAGTTCGTTCTCGCGCGGCACGCCGCTGGGCTGACTGACAGCACCATCCAAGGGGACACGACCCACCTGCGGCTGGTGCGGGACTGGTTTGAGCGCCCGCTGTGGGAGATGGAGCCGCGTGACGCTGACCGCTACTTCGGCACGGTGCTGCGCAAGGTGGCCCGGTCGACGCGGGCCGCACGGGCGCAGGCCTTGGTGACTTACTTCGAGTTCCTGGAGTTGCGGCACAAGGTCGAGTTGTGTGAGCTCACAGGCCGAGTCGTCGAGTGTCCAATCGACGAGATGAATCGGCCCCGGATGTCGGTTCAGGCTCAGGTCCGAGTTCCGCCGACCGAGGTGGAGATCGAGCAGTTGTTCGATGGTTGGCGCGAGGACCTACTGATCTGCCGTAAGTTCACGCCGGCCGCCCGCAACTACATGGTGGCCCGGCTGCTAGCCGACGTTGGGCTGCGGATCAATGAGGCCCGCATGCTCAACCTCGGCGACGTCCGGTGGGAGCTTGGCCGATTCGGCAAACTCAACGTCCGTCACGGCAAAGGATCGCGCCGGAAGGGGCCGAGGCAGCGCTTGGTGCCGCTGATCAACGGCGCGGACCGGGCGCTAACTTGGTTTGTCGAGGACGTCTGGAGTCAGTTCGACGTCGACGACTCCCTGCCGGGCGCACCGCTGTTTCCGTCCGAACGCCACTGCGCCGACGGTCCCGGGACGCGAGTGACCGCCGATGTGCTGCGACGGGCGTTGGCGCGGGCCGTCGAGCAGCACCTGCCGAGCTGGCGTGGCCAGCTGACACCGCATGTGCTGAGGCACTACTGCGCCAGCCAGCTCTACCAGGCCGGGGTCGACATCCTGGCCATCCAGGAACTGCTCGGGCACTCGTGGATCGCCACGACGATGCGCTACGTCCACGTGCACGGAACCCGCATCGAGACCGCCATCGAGCGTGGTCACCAGCGTGCCGCCCAGCGGTGGGAAGGGTTGAACCCATGAAGTGGAACCTGCGGATGGCCGCCGCTCAGCGCGGTATCTGGAAGGCCAGTGAATTCCGTCGGTTGCTCGCCGAACGCGGGATCGAGATGAGCGTTGGCAAGCTTTCTGGTCTCTGGTCGGGCACTCCGAGCGTCCTGCGCCCAGACGAGCTGGATGCCTTCTGCGCGGTGCTCGGTTGCACGATCAGCGACCTGATCGAGGCCGAGCCGGACACCGTTCCGGCGCCGGCGGCCGACGCCGAGGAGCACGGCCAGGCGGTTGGCCAGGACCGAGACACCGCTGTTGGCCCGGTCCGGCGGGTTACGCCGAAGCCGAGGACGGGACGCTCCCTGCCACCGCGGTGACCGTTCACGAAGGCCGCCCGGCGTCCTGCCGGACCTGCGCGCGCCCGATTCAGTCGCACACCGGCTCACGCGGTGGACGTCCGCGCCAACACTGCCTGGAATGCAGGCCGTCAAAGACAGCTGCGCGGCGAACTGGACAGGTTTCGCCGGTCGTGACTGCGCCCTGCCGAGGTTGTGGCGGGCCAGTGAACCGAACCAGGCCTGTCAGCGGGCGCGGGCGCTACCGGCTGTACTGCCACGGTTGTAGACCAACCCGGGAGCAGCTCCGCGCCTCCGATGTCCAACTGGAGGAACTGGTCAGCGGCTCGGACGCCTCGCCCGTGCAGTTCGCGGTGCTGGGACAATTGCTCAACCTCGCGCAGGTCGGGAACTGGACGGCGATCACCCTGCGCCGCCAGGCCGCTGGACTCTTGCGTGTGCTGGCTGACCATCCCGAAGGCCAGCGGGTTCGGCGCAGCCTGCTCGACGCCGCACTCGGGGCCGGGCGAGCCCGCGTTGCGGCCAGCATCCTCGCTAGCTGTGGACTCTTGATCGAGGACACCGTGCCTGGCATCCGGATCTGGGTCGACCGACAGGCCGCGACGCTGCCGGAGAACTTCCAGGCGGACGTGCGAGCGTGGTTGTTAGCGCTGCTGGACGGCGAGGAACGAGCCAGGCCGCGGTCCCCGCAGACGTTGTACGCCTACTTCGGGCGGGTTCGGCCGCACCTGCTGACCTGGTCACAAACTCGAGCGCACCTGCGGGAGGTGACCCATGATGACGTCGCTGCCGTGCTGGACAGCCTTCGCGGTCACCAACGGGTTGGGACGTTCACCTCGCTGCGGTCGCTGTTCCAGTTCGCCAAGCGCCACCGTTTGATCTTCGCCGACCCGAGCCGTCTACTCAGCGTCGGTCAAGCACCCAAGCGCACGGTACTGCCGATGACCGATGAGCAGATCGCGACGGTAAAGGAGGCCGTGAAGAGCCCGGCACAGCGGCTGGTCGTCGGCCTGGTGGCCGTCTACGCCGCCCGAGCCAAGGCAATCCGCGAACTCACAGTGGACGACATCGACCTTCCGGGCCGGGCAATCACGATCGGCGGCGTCCGCCACCAGTTGACCGAGTTCGCGCGTGACATCGTGGCGGCGTGGCTGGAGTACCGGCACCGCCGATGGCCGTACACCTTGAACCGCCACGTCCTGGTAACGACCGAGTCCGCGCTCGGCGAGGCGCCAATCAATGACTACTACCTGACCTGGAACCTTTTGCTACGCGGCGTCCAACTGGAACACATCCGCGCCGACCGGGTGCTTCAGGAAGCCCTCGCGATCAACGCCGATCCACTACACCTGGCCATGGCATTCGGCCTGAGCACCCAGACTGCGATCGACTACTCCGAGATCGCCCACCAACTCGCCGCACGACCGATCGAGGACGTGGACCATAAGAACCAGTGATCGAACAGACGGCCGTCACAGGCCTTGCGCTATGAGCGAAACCGACTGTCACCCATCGTTGTCAATCGGCAGTCTGTCACCATGAATCTGGGTTTCCGAGGTGAGGTTGTCGACTTCTACCACCAGTACCGACGTGGCTATCCGCCCCAGGTCATCAACGCCTTGGCGGCCAGGTTCGAGCTGACCGCCGATGACGTCGTGGTTGATCTCGGTTGCGGAACCGGTCAGCTCGCCGTGCCCCTCGCCAGGCGGGTCCGCGCCGTGGTCGCCGTCGACCCGGAACCGGACATGCTGGCGCGAGGTCGTCGTGCCGCAGCCGAGCAGGCAATCCCCAACCTGAGCTGGATGCTCGGAGCGGACACCGACATACCCGCTCTGCCGGCCCTGCTCGGCAACCGATCGGTCGGCGCGGTCACCATCGGTCAAGCCCTGCACTGGATGAACCACCACGAACTGTTCCCAGCCCTGGTACCCCTCGTTCGGCCGGGCGGAGGCGTGGCCATCGTGACCAACGGAGCACCACTGTGGTTACAGGACAGTGGCTGGTCACACGCACTACGCGACTACCTGGAGAACTGGCTGGGCACCCCTCTCACCCGCACCTGCGGCGCTGACGAGACAACGCAGCAGCAGTATCGCGACAGCATGGCCGCCGCCGGATTCCAAGTCCACATGGAGAGCATCGACTACACGGACACGCTGGATCTCCCGCAGATCGTGGGTGGGATCTTCTCAGCACTGCACGCAGACCACCTACCCGCGCCCGATGACCGGCCGCACTTCGCCGAACAGGTTCGCCGTGCGCTAGAGCCCCACGCCCCGTTCACCGAGCATATCCACGTGCCCATCCTGACCGGCCGACTCGTATAGACCTCCGCACCAGTGGCAACCGCATCCCTTCGCTACTCCCCGTTGTGGCCTTCACGGGTCTGGCCCAGAAGTTACCCCCGCTGTCCCTCAACAACGGTCATCACGGCCGCCGCTTGCGCTGGAACCGGCCGCTGTTCCGGCACCGGCAGCGTGTTTTGCGGTGGGTTCCCGCTGAAGAAGCTTCAGTCACGGTGAACTCACGTACTTCTACAAGAAACTCACCAAGTAAGACACGCACTAAAAGCGTCCTAATTCAGCGTGCCGACTGAGGTGCCACTCTCGCTGGAAGAGCTGCCGTCGGAGTAGTCCGCCCTCCATGACGGTGCCCCGGCGGACGGTTGATTCCAACCCGCGGCGCCTGCTGAGCTCCGAACGAAATCATTGTGGGATGTGACGGAAGCGATGGGATGCTGAACAGATGAGTGAGAAGAAGCCAAAGTCCGGTGACATCACTGAGAATCCGGGGTGGTTCGGGTCGGGCTACAGCCGCAGCGGTGGTGAGATGATCCTCGGCATCCACGCGAACTGGCCAGCATACCCGTGCGCGCCAGGCGGTGGGCACGGTCTATTCGACCTGGCACAGTTTCCAGTCGGTACTCGCTTCTTTCCGATCGACGACATCGACCGCTGCGTGCTCTTCTGCGCCTACAACTACGACCCGAAGAAGCCTGAGCGTACCAAGGATCCGATGTCGCCTGACGCGTTCCAGGTCGCGATCTGGCATGAGGACCTTGTGCCTCTCCAGGAACAGGGCCTGATCAGGGGGATCACGTTGGTCAGCGAGCGAGAGTTCGAGATCCGCCGGCGGGCCGAGTGGGGCTGGCCGAAAAGACGGCTATTCATGAAGCTCGAGGATGGCACTTTAGAAGAGATGGTTCTTCCGCCATTGCCACCAGCGCCAGAAGAAGACTTCTTGTACGGGAGCCCTTACATATTTCCGGCCTTCGACGACAACGAGAGCGAGGGCGCCATCACGATCACCCCCGCTGGCTGGGAATTGGTCACAGAACAACTCGCCGAGCACCTCGAACTTCCGGGCAGCATGCCTGACCTGAAGAAGCTCCTGGACAGCGAGCTGTACGACCATGCAGTGCGTGAGGTCGGCATCGCTATCGAAGAGGAGCTGCGGCTTGTGGTAGGCAACGATGACGACTTCGGACAACGGCTCGTTGGTGGGTTCATCAAGCACCTGGATGAAAAGCTCTTCGCTTACAACACCCTCCTCAAGATCTATCGCTTACGGCTCCGCACGTTCTTCAAGTTCACCCGGAACCCGCATGCTCATCGCAAGATCACTCTTACGCGTCCTCACGCGCTGGCACTGACGTCCCATGCACTGGAACTACTGAGCGACATCCAGCAGTTCCACAAAGAAGAGAGCGGAACAGAAGCCGTGTGACCAACGTGGTCACGTAAACCTGTTGTCTTCACTCGGCGAGGTGGCGTGGATGCCGATCGACCAAGACCCGCAGGGCAGGTGGTGGCAGTGCGGCCAGCGCCAGAGTCAGTACAGGCGAACCCGTGATGGGAGCTCGTCCCGCTCGAATAGGGCGGAGCTGTCCGTCGAGCAGCAGAACAGCATCCTCGACGCCACACGACGCGTGAACCTCTACTGCGGGGCCATCCGCAGCGGGAAGGCCCATCGGTTCCATCGTCACCAGCTCATGTACGTGCGCACCGCCCCGGCTGGCCCGTTGGCGATGCTTGGGAAGACGCGCGACACCATTGCCGGAAACGTGTTCGACGTCATCGCCGACATGGCCCCACCCCTGCACAATCTTCTACTCCATAGTGGCGACGCCTACCTAGATTTATGAGAAGTTCTAGAGATGATTCGGCCAGCACCTAGCGGGGAACATGGATAACGCACAGGCGCTTGCCTGTGGCATCGGCTATGCCGCAATGGCCAGTGCTCGGCTCGACAGTAAGCTTCGGTGGTTACTTGCCAGTCTGTTGGGAGATGGCAACTTTATCCCCTCGTACCTCCTCTTGGAGGGGCGTTCAACGGAGTGGCTACGCGATTCCATCAAGTTGGTACTGCATGAGATAGACCCATACTTCCGGACGTGGCCAGAAAAGGCGCACGTGCGACTATGCGACCTCCTCGAGCAAGCGCGTCGGCTACAGGACTTAAGAAACACTGTGATTCATGGCGAGTGGAACAACCACGCAGCTCAAGAAGAGAGCGACATTCGCGCCCGTCCACGTGGCCCGAGGTGGGGGAGGTGCAACTCGACGTCTTCCCTGAACCCGGCCTGTGCCAGGTAGAGGACGATTCTCTCTGGTATTGCCACAGAGGCCGCAATTGGAAGATCGCACCGGATTGCAAATTAATAACCTCGGATGTGTGGTTACTGGGTGAAAAGCTCGACCGTCTAGCGAGCGCTGTCCAAGAAATGGTGCTGGAATTCTACCCGCCGGAGCAGGAAGTCGATTAGCGTCCTCGCCCCCTTCTCCCTTGTCGCTGCTTTGCGCCGTGGTGGCCTTATCAAGGGTGAGCGCAGCAGCTCGTTCCTGCTTCAAAAAGATCAAACAAGCTAAATGAGACACGGTCTAAGCGAACTCTGCGGCCACCTCACTCAATTACGGGACAGCCTCACGCCCTGATGTCTCAACCTGGACCGCTTCGCCAGACGTGGCGTCTCGTTTCACCAGTGACGCCAGGCCGCTCGCCAATCCGAGTACGAGCAGGGGTACGCACGCCACGACCGTGGTGACCGGCCACGGTGCGGTGGCGGTGCCCGCAGCCTCCATGACGTGGCTGGCGACTTGTGCGCCACCCCCGACGACCAGGCTCGCTGTGAAGGTGCGGCGAGCGAATGTGCGGGTACGTGTGGTGAGTTGGTCGGAGACGAGTAGCACTCTGAGTGCGTAGGCGGAGTAGAACTCCACGGACAGCGGTAGCACGACCGCGGTGTTCACGGTGAGACCGGACCCGATGCCTGGTAGGAGGTTGATCGGGCCGAAGCCGGTCAGTTCGCCGAGCCGGACCCAGCCACCCCAGATGGCGACAGCCGCGGCCAAGCCGATGACGGCCAGCGGCCAGGGACGGGGGAGACGAGCGCCTCGGACAGCGGGTGCAGTCTCGCGCCGTGAGGCCGGTCGACCGGTGTTTTCCGGGTGTCCGCC
Source organism: Saccharomonospora cyanea NA-134 (assembly GCF_000244975.1). NCBI lineage: Bacteria > Bacillati > Actinomycetota > Actinomycetes > Pseudonocardiales > Pseudonocardiaceae > Saccharomonospora > Saccharomonospora cyanea. Next base: position 257,150 of record NZ_CM001440.1, read on the forward strand.
AGTGGTTGGTTCGGCTGGCGACAGGCTGGCGGCGGTGTTGTTCTCGCTGGCTGCCAGCGTCGCCAGCGCCTTCCGGACGGCGTAATCGGTGGCGCCGGTCAACCGCACCAACGCAGGGCGTCCCGGCCGTGGTCGACCAGCTCGATGTGCTGTTTCGAGCGCTTGGCGCACCTGAACGACCAGCGCATCCTCTGTCGTGGTCACCGGCGGCCTCCCTGTGGCTTGCCTACCGGCGACTCGTGTCGTGGATCAGCGGTCTTCTCGCCTCCGCTGGTGAAATCCTCGCTACTGGTGGGGTCGTCCGTGTCGACGCTCTTGGCCGGATGGCATCGAGGACAGCGGACCGACCTGGTTCGGTCAACATCCAGCCAGACGACACGGGCGCTCACCGGGTCGGAGTCGCGGCCGTCGCACTGCCCGCAGACGGGGCCGACGGTGCCCGGCGCGGCGCGCTTGCCCGCAGGACGGTTCTTGTCACGGTTAAGGACGGTTCGGGGGCAATCTCTGCCCCTCGTCGTGCGGCTCTTTGCCCCTCGTGCCTGCTGTGTTTGCCCCTCGTGCTGGTCACCAGGGGGCAAGTTCTGCCCCTCGCCGGGAGGGTTGTCCACAGGTTGCCGAATGACCAGGTCGTAGTTGTTCGGACGCCGGTCCGCCCGCTTGCGGTATGCGGCGACGATCTCCTGGTCGGCTGAGCGCCGGATGAGGCCGAGTTCTTCCAGCGCGCGCAGGGCGTAGCGCACCGAGCGCTCGGAGAGCCGGGTGTAGCGCATCAGCCGGTTCAGTGAGGGGAAGGCGTTGCGGCCGTCCGGGTCCGCGTGGTTGGCGAGCCCGACCAGGACTATCGCCAGGCTGGATGCGTCTCGGCGGTGGGTGGGGATCGGAGCGGTGTTGAGTGCCCAGTTGATGGCTTCGATGCTCACCAGGCCACCGCCTCGAAGAGGACGTGCAACGGCTGGTTGAAGAGGTCGTGCGGGCTGCGGATGGGCTCGGTCATCGGCGCCTCCGTTCAAACATCCCGTCTCACACCTGTCTCACGGACTGGCTGGACGGGGCTGGATGGGAGGCCTTGACCCGGACTGCCCACAGGAAGCTGGCCTGCGGAAACGCGCTCGACGGACGTCGAGGGAAGATTCCTTCGCGACTACGGATCAGAAGGTTTGGGGTTCGAATCCCTACGGGCGCGCAAGGGTTTATCAGCGGGCTTGTCCTCTCGGGCAAGCCCGCTGAGTCATTTTCCGGTTGGTGTAATGCAAGTGTGGTCCCACCGTGCCGCGCTACGACCTTCGCAGCCTGCTCAGCCGCCACCGCTTCGAGCGAAGGCGAGAACCGTCCTCCACGGCAGACGTTGTGAGGCCCAGTCGGCACGGGTTGCGGAGCAGTCCCGACTCGAGCGGTCCGGGGTTACATTCGTCGGAATCCGCGAGGTAATAGACGACCACGAAGAGCTACTGGGGTAGGCCGACATGATCGATGCTTCCGTGCTCGACGAACTCACCGCTCAAGCCGAGAACGACGGGGTGCGGCAACTCGTCGTCGGGGCTGTCGTGCAGATGGACGGCAAGGTGCTGTTGCTCAAGCGTCCGGCGGACGACTTCATGGGTGGTATCTACGAGTTGCCGAGCGGCAAGGTCGAAGGGGAGGAGACGCTCGACGCCGCGCTGGTCCGGGAGGTCGGCGAGGAGACCGGTCTGACGGTGACTGGCATCGTCGCCTACCTGGGCAGTTTCGACTACACCTCGGGCGGCGGGAAGAAGAGCCGCCAGTTCAACTTCGCCGCCCACGTGAAGAAGTCCGAGCCGGTTCGCCTGACCGAACACGACTCACACCTGTGGGCCTCGCTCGACGAACAGCCCCCGGTGACGGACGCGGTCAAAGAGATCGTCCAGACCTACCGGGGGCTGCACCAGGTGTGACTGATACTGAGGCCTTTCGAACCTGCGGGACGCGGGGCCAGCGGGGGTAGCGCTTGGACACGGGTAGTGAAGTTTTGTCAGACAGGTCCGCTTCCTGCTTATCAGGACAGGCCCTAGTCGGTCTGTCCCGCCGCATCAGTACCTGACAGTAATCAGTCCTGTGTTTCGTGCGTCGCGTATCGGCGGTGGGTTGGTGGTCTCTGCACGTCGGTCGGTAGCGGGCGTTCAGCGACTGTCACCGGACAGCAATCGCTCGACGATCTCCTTGAGCACTGTCGCGTCGTCAGGGTCGAGCCGGTCCAGCAGGTGACGACGGGTCGAGGCCTCCAGGGCTGGCACCGACGCGTCGATCGTGCGTCGGCCCGCTGGTCGCAGAGTGACCTCGACACCGTTCGCGACCTTGCCGCGCGCGACGTAGTCGCGTTTCTCCATCCTGGTCAGTAGGTGCGAGAGCCTCGTCCGGTCCCAGCCCAGGGCTGTGGCGATGGCGTTCTGACGCAGAACACCGCCGGATTCGTGCAGGCACACCAAGACACTCAGCTCTGATTCCGAGAGGCCGGATGCCGTAGTCATGTCGGCGATGATCGCGGCGCGAGTCGTCTCGTACGCGCGCTTCCACAACAGCCACAGTTCGGTCGCCTGACCCTGTGTTGACATGTCAACACCGCCCTTCTAGTGTTCGACCATACAAGGCCTCCCACACGTAAGGACTCTGCGATGCTCGATGCTCGACGGCACTACGTCAGCCTGCGCTCGTTGGCGCTTCTTCCTCTCGTGCTGTTCTTTCCGGCCGTGATCGCCTTCTTCGTGGACCCAGACGTGGCGTGGGGGGAATACTTGGGAGTCTTCTTCCACCTTTCCATCCTTTTCCTCGTCTCTCGCCTGGAAGCGGCACCGTGGGCCAGGGCGGCCGGCTACGGATGGGTGACACTGGACGTGCTCGCCGGCATTTTGATGATCAACGAGATCGCGTACGACACTGCTTGGGCGGTTCGGCTCGGCGGGCACGTCCTTGCCGGTGTCTGGATCGTGTCGAGCTCCCTGGTCAGCCGGGCCTGGCCGGTCAGCGCGGTCGGCGTGATCACGGGTCTCTGGCTTGCCGCGTACTCCTTCGTGGGACACGTGCTTCCAGAGTCATTCCTGCGTCCGGCCGGCATCTTGATTCTGGTCTGGTTCGCCCTCCTGGCGATCTTTCACCGACCAGCGGAGGATCGATCGGCGACACCGACGAGGCCAGCGCCGGCGTAACGCGTGTCGCGATCTGCCGGGAATTGGCGCCTGAACGACGGCAGCGCAGTGGGGAGCCGCTTGTTGTCACGTGATCCGGCAAATACGAAACGCTGCGGGCAGAGCGCTCGTGATGGTCGCACAGCACGGGCTCGCTCACATCCTGTCTGAGGCTGGGATTCCGAGGAGATGGAAGCTCACCCCAAACAGCAGGAGTTTCTGAGGCGTTACGGCCGCGTGGGCGCACCGGCCGGGCGAGCACCGAAAACCCTCGTGCTCGCTCGTCTCGTCCGGTACGGTCGCCAGCTGTTCCACTGCGAAGAGCCCGAGAGAGTCACGCGCGGCCGCCCTGTCCGTTCCCCGTTGAGAGCAGGTTTCGTCAATGGCATGTCGTATCGGTGAGCTCGTGCTCGATTGCCGTGACCCCGAGGTGCTGGCGCGGTTCTGGTGCGAGGTCCTGGACTTCGTGGAGCTCGGTCGCGAAGAGGGCGAAGGGGGTTACGCCATCGAGATCGGGCCGCGCGAAGGGCTCGGCGGACCGCAGCCGACGATCATCCTCAGAGCCGGGGACGTGCCGGAGCAGAGGAAGTCCCTGCTGCACATCGACGTCAACCCCACCGACCGCGACCAGGACGCCGAACTCGAACGCCTCCTGAAGCTCGGGGCACGGCCGGCCGACATCGGCCAGACCGGTGAGGAGCAGTGGCACGTCCTCGCCGACCCCGAGGGCAACGCGTTCTGCCTGCTCAAGGCTCGTCTCAACCCGCTCTAGGGCGAGTCGGCATGATCGGTTCTTCCGTGCTCGCAGCACTCACCACTCAGGCCTTCAGCGACGGGTGCGGCAACTCGTCGTCGGGGCTGTCGTGCAGATGGACGGCAAGGTGCTGTTGCTCAAGCGTCCGGCGGACGACTTCATGGGTGGTATCTACGAGTTGCCGAGCGGCAAGGTCGAAGGGGAGGAGACGCTCGACGCCGCGCTGGTCCGGGAGGTCGGCGAGGAGACCGGTCTGACGGTGACTGGCATCGTCGCCTACCTGGGCATTTCGACTACACCTCGGGCAGCGGGAAGAAGAGCCGCCAGTTCAACTTCGCCGCCCACGTGAAGAAGTCCGAGCCGGTTCGCCTGACCGAACACGACTCGTATCTGTGGGCCTCGCTCGACGAACAGCCCCCGGTGACGGACGCGGTCAAAAAGATCGTCCAGACCTACCGGGAGCTTCACCAGGTGTGATCGTAAGTGCTTTCGGGCTTGGTTCCCACCGCTTGAGTCGAGCATCGCGTCGATTTGACGCTGCGGAGGCTAGGACATTTCGGTGCGATTGGCGTGGTGTTCCGATGTGGGGCAGTAGTACAGCTGGAGAGCGTAGCCTCGACCGATCGTGACCCCGACCGGGTCCGAGAGGTCCCGTCCCGACTCGGCTTCCTCGCTCGGCCGCCAGCTCCTGGTTCCGCCGTCGAATTCTCCGGAAGCAGCGGTGAACAGCGGTAACTGTTCCTCACCGCACTCGCACATCATGGGGTACGGGTCGATGATGCCCCAGTACCCGCCGTGCCCCATGACCTTCCAGCCGGGTGCGGTGGCGATGTCCTGGCTGTAAGCGGTGCTGTTGCCGGTTTGGTCCTCCCAGTCGCCGATTGCTCGCCGCAGAGCCTCGGGCAAGGTGGAGATGTTCGGATACTCGGTCACGACCTCGGGACACACCACGCACGGGTTCGGGACGTATTCGTCGACGCACATCACCGGTCGCGGCTGGACGGCGAGCTTCTCGTGGACCTCTTCGGTTCGGCGCCAGCGGATCTGGAACGCCGGGCAGTAGGGGGTGTCGGTTCTGGTCCCGGTGTGGTCGAGCGGACACCACAGGATCTGGAGCAGGTCGTATCGGTCGGCCCACGGCAGGCCCGGCACGTCGCGGTAGTACAGCTGAGCGACCGGGATGAGCGGTACCGGGGCATTCCGGTCGTGGCTTGGAGGTGCCTCTCGGGTGGTCTGGAGCTCCGGTTCGCACCAGCGATGTGATCCCTCGGCGACGCGATGGCGAAGAATCCCGTCGAATGGTTCTTCCATCCCCGGCTCGTGCGACAGTCCGCACACCGGCCACGGTTCGTCGGCCGGCCAGAGCAGGGGACCACCGATCGACGACTGGTCGATGCCGGGGGCACCCTTTCTCGGGTGCAGCCGCACCGCCGACTTGGCGTAGGGGGCGAGCCCGGGGAAGTGCTTGAGGATGTCATAGGGGCGCGGAGGCGTCGTGAGGGTCATGGGTCTGGAATTCCACTAAAGTTCAAGGGTCCGAGGACCATACCGCCGCGCGGTGACACCTCCCGCTGAAGCGAACTCCGCGGCACCGCCAAGCCCGCCGCCATTCGAACACCTGCAGCCAGATCGGCCACCTCACTCAGTTACGGGACAGCCTCACGCCCCGGCGTCCCAGCTTGGACTGCTTCGCCGGACGTGGCGTCTCGGTTCACCAGTGGCGCCAGACCGCTCGCCAATCCGAGTCGAGCAAGGGGTACGCAGGCCAGGACCGTGGTGTTCACGGTGAGCCCGGATCCGATGCCCGGTAGGAGGTTGATCGGGCCACCTCAGATGGCGACAGCCTCGGCCAAGCCGATGCCGACCAGCGGCCGGGGACGGGGGTGTCACGGCCGTCGCACCGCCCGTAGACGGGCCCCTCGCCGGGAGGGTTGTCCACAGGTCGGTGGGACGCCGGTCCGCCCGTTTGCGGCATGTGACGATTTCCTGGTCGGCTGAACGCCGCACCGGCTTCGGTGGCGTGGTCAGCCTTCGAGGAAGCGCATCAGCTCTGTGGTGACGAACTCGGGGTTCTCCTCGACGAGCCAGTGTCCCGCGTGTGGTACGTCCACCGCTCGCACGATGTTGGTCATTCGCGGGGTCACTGTGGCCTGGACCGCGTCGAGTTGCCCCTGGGCGGTCAGGAGCAGGGTCGGGGCCTGGACCGGTGCCGCTGCCACGGTGTCGCGGACGTCCTTGTCGAGGGCGCGGTAGAGCTCGAAGCCACCCGACAGGGCCGCAGGCCTGCTGTAGGTCCGTGCGTACTCGTCGATCTCGGTGTCGGTGAAAGGGGATCGGTCCGAGGTGCCGCCGAACGCCGTTCCGTCGAACGAGACCTGGGGATAGAACAGTGCCAGGTAGTCGCGGACGTCGTCGCTCACGACCGCCTCGGGGACCTGCCGCTGGGAGTGGAAGGCGATGTGCCAGCTCAGAGTGCGGTAGGTGGCCGCGTCGATCCCAGGCCCCGGTAGCGGCAGGTCGAAGTAGGCGAGGCGGGCGGTGTCGTCGGGGAACTGGCTGGCGTACTGGAACGCCACCGCGGCGCCCAAGTCGTGCCCGACGACGGCGGCGTCCCGGACGCCTAGCCGGTCTGCGATCAGGGTGTGCACGTACCGGGCCAGGGTGGCTTTGTCGTAGCCGGTCGGTCGGCCGGTGCTGTCGCCCAGTCCGGGGAGGTCGACCGCGTAGACGGTGTGGTGTTCGGCGAGTGCGGGCATGATCGGCCACCAGCCGTACCAGGTCTGTGGCCAGCCGTGTATCAGCACTACCGGTGTGCCGCTGCCGCCGGTGACGTAGTGCATGCGAACGCCGTCGACCTCGGCGAACTCGTGCCGGAAGGTGCCCCGGAAAGCCGGGTCGTTCTGGGTGGCGACGGCGTGGGGAGGGATGTCGTCGGCGGTCGGTGTGGAGCAGGCCGCGGTGCCGATCGTGAGCAGGATGGTGAGCACGAGGGCCGCTGTGCGCGTGGTCGGGCGGATGCGGCCTTTCGGCGGCCGGGCTGTGGTGGTCATGGTTCCTGTCCTTGTGGGGTGATGGAGTCGGCGTCCGGTCGTGCCGTCGATGAGCTCGTGGGGTGGCCGAGGCATCCGCACAGGACCTCGGCCAAAGCCGTCGCCGGTCCGGGCGGCTTTGGCCGTTGGGTCAGGTGGTGCGGCGGACGAGCAGGACGTGGTCGGTGACCTCGGCGGTGCGCCCACCTGGTCCCGTCGCGATCCTGCGGGGCGTGTCTGCCCGCTCGACCGTCCACGTCGCCGGGTCCAGGTCGATGCCCTCGGCGACCTCCTGCGGGCTCGGGTACCGGACGCCGGGGTCCTGGTTCCACGACCACGGCGCGGTCGAGCCGTGGTCGACGACCAGCAGCCGCCCGCCCGCGCGCAACGCGTGCGCGGCCGAGCGCAGGACGGCCGCCCGGTCCAGGTCGGAGGGGGTGTGCAGGTAGTGGGCGCAGACCAGGTCGAACTCGCCGCGCGGGAAGGTCTCACTCAGGTCGTGCCGCACGGCGGTGACCCGGTCGTCGAGGCCGTGAGAGCCGGCGAAGGCGGCGAGCCGTTCGACTGCCACGGCCGAGATGTCGACGGCGGTGACGTGCCACCCCTGACCGGCGAGCCACAGTGCGTCGCCGCCGTCGCCGCATCCGAGGTCCAACGCGTCGCCAGGCGACAGGCCGGTGACGGTCTCGGTGAGTCGGGCGTTCGGCTGCGGGACGGTGGTCGCCGGTCGAGACGCGTGGACGCCGTCCCAGAACGTGACCGCAGCGGCGGCGTTCATCGGTGTTTTTTCCTTCGGCATGGGGCTCAGTTTCGCCAGGTGCACACCGATCTGGCACGGAATCTTGCGGTTCCGGCAAGATGGCCTCATGGACCGCGACACGAACGAAGTGCTCGACGCGGTAGGGCCGCGACTCCGCGCGTTGCGCCGTCACCGCGGTATCACCCTCGCCGACCTCGCGACGACGACCGGCGTTTCGGAGAGCACCCTGTCCCGACTGGAGAACGGGCAGCGCCGGGCAACCCTGGAGTTGCTGCTCCCGCTCGCCCGCACCTACGACGTTCCACTGGACGACCTCGTCGGCGCCCCGCGCACCGGCGACCCCCGCGTCCACCTCACGCCCATTCGCCGGTTCGGGATGACCTTCGTGCCCCTGTCCCGGCGACCCGGCGGGGTGCACGCGTTCAAAATGATCATCCCGGCGTGGTCCGAACCGCTCGAACCGACCCCGCAGACCCACGACGGCTTCGAATGGCTGTACGTGCTCAACGGACACCTGCGGCTGGTGCTCGGCGAGCGTGACCTGACATTGCCACCCGGGGAGGCAGCCGAATTCGACACGTCCTCGCCGCACTGGCTGGGAAGCGCCGACGGCGGGGTGGTCGAGCTACTCATCCTGTTCGACCCGCAAGGGATGCGTACCCACATCCACGCCGACCCGCATCGGTCCTCTCCCGGCGGGAGCGAGCGATGAACTCGGCGAGAGATATCGCGTTCGCGCCCGGCAGCGAGCCGTGTGGTGCGGCAGCCGCGATCACTGAGAACCATTGACCGGAAACGATGTTCTCCAGGCGCCGAGCATGTGTCCGCCCCGGGCCGGGGGATCCTCGTGTTCCGGTGGGCGCCCCGTGGTGTCACAGCACCAAAAGGTTGTCCGTCACGATCATCCAGACGAACGCGGTGGTTCCGACGGCCACCAGCGCGGCGCACACCCGCCCGGCACGCTGGATGGCAGTGCGGGACACGCCTTCGTCGGTGGCGTATCGACGGAGACTGAGGAGCAGGCACACACCCATCGCCAAAAACCACGGTTCGTAGAGCAACAGGTCCCACAGGAACAGCGCGGCCGGGTCGAGGTTCACCCATGCCTCGGTGGGCAACGGCACCTGGGCGACGCCGAGCAACGCGAGCAGCTTCGTGACCCCGCCCCCGAGTCCGTGGACGACGGCGTACAGGCCGCCCACCAGCACCGGCACCGCGCACAGTGGAACGAGCAGCGCGGCGGGGACCTCCCGCCCGCCGGACATCGGCAGCCATGCGGGTGCGCGCCGCAGCCGAGGAGTGGTGAGAACCAGGCAGGCCACCCCGCCGAGAAGGATCACGACCCCGGCCACGAAGGAAGTGAACTGGAACGTGGGGAGGTCACGGGGCACCGAACCTCCGAGGCCGATCGTGCCCCCGGCGGCCTGGTAGAACCGCACGAACACCGCGTAGAACACGGCCAGCAGAAGCCCCCACACGCCGGCCCGGGAAGGTGCGCTTTCGTCGCGAGACGTCATGGTGCGAGTCTCACCGGCTGTGTCGTGGTCGTCCTCCCTCCTGGCGGGGAACGGTCTCCCCCTCAGGTGGGACGTCCTGCTCGCGCGAGCGGAGCGTCACGGCGGTGGCGGCGATGATCACACACCCGACGCCGACGAGCTGGGTTGGGGTGAGCAGTTCGTCCAGCAGCACGAGTCCGGCGAGTGCGGCGACCACCGGCTCGCCGCACTGCAACACGGCCACGATGCGCGGTGCGAGGCGGCGCAGCGCCGCCATCTCCAGCGAGTACGGGATCACCGCCGACGTCAGGCCGAGCGCGACACCCACCGCGAGGAGGTCGGGTGCCAGCACGGCATCACCACTGTGGACCAGACCCGCTGGTACCCCGAGGACCGCGGCCACGGTCACCGCCCACGCCAGCCCTCCCAGACCGGCCGTGTCCCGCCCCACCCGCCGCGACAGCAACAGGTACGCGGCCATCGAGGCGGCCGAGGCCACGGCGAGTACCAGACCCTGCCACGGCAGCGCGCCCGCCGACGAGTCGCGCACGAGCAGCACACCGAGTACCGCCACACCTGCGAACACCAGGTCGGCGGCTCGGCGGGACGTGCAGACGGCGACGGCCAAGGGGCCCAGCAGTTGGATCGTGCTCGCCACACCGACCGGCAGCCACCGCAGGGCGGGATAGACCAGGTTCATGCCCGCGATCGCGGCGCCCAGCGCGCAGACGAACGCGAGGTCCCGGCCCCTCGGCAGAGCGGGACGGTGCAGGGCCAGCAGGATCAACGCGGCCGAGGCGAGTCGCAACGCCACGACGCCGAGCGGTCCTGCCTCGGTGAACAGGAGCTTGCCCCACGCCTGGCCGGTCTGCACCGACACCGCGGCGCCGAGGACGAGAAGGTGTGGGGGAACAGCCACGACTCCAGGGTCGCGCCACCGGATCGTGCGCGTCCATCAAAAAATCAGGCGAGGATTCGTTTAGCCTCGGCTACATGATTGACCTGAGGCGGGTGCAGGTGCTGCGTGTACTGGCCGATCGCGGCACCGTGACGGCCACCGCGGAGGCGCTGCACCTCACGCCGTCGGCCGTGTCGCAGCAGATCCGGCTGCTCGCCGACGACCTCGGGGTCGAGCTACTCGAACGGACGGGCCGGAACGTGCGGCTCACCGTGGCCGCGCACGCGCTGCTCCGCCACGCCGACGCCCTGCACGAGCAGTGGGAGCGGGCTCGCGCCGAACTCGCGGTCGGCAGCCGGGTGACCGGAACCCTGCGCTTGTGCGGGGTGTCCTCGGCCGTCGCCGCCCTGATGGCCCCGGCCGTGGCGCGGCTGCGCCGCGACTTTCCCGAACTCGACGTGCACGTCGCGGAGGAGGAGAGCGAGGACTGCTTCACGCTGCTACTGGCGGGGCAGGCCGACATCGCCGTGGTGCTGCCCACCGCGGGCACCCCACCGGTGGACGACGCGCGGTTCGACCAGCACGTGCTGCACGAGGACCCGCAGGATCTGCTCGTGTGGCGCGGGCACCCGTTCGCCGAGGGCGGTGGCGGTGGTGGCGGCGGTGACGTTGACGGGGTCCGCCTGTCCGACGCCGCCGCCGAGAACTGGATCGTCAAACCTCGGCACAACGACACCTACGACCTGCTGCTGGCCGCGTGCTCGGCGGCGGGGTTCACGCCCCGCGTCACGCACCACGTGAAGGAGTGGTTCGCCGTGTCGGCGCTCGTGGCCGAGGGCTTCGGGGTGTGCCTGTTGCCGAGGTTGGTTCCGGTGCCGGGCGAACACCCTGTGGTGCGCGTGCCGGTGCGCGGGAACCCCCGGCCGGTGCGGAAGTTCCTCTGCTGCGTGCGCCGGGGTAGCGGGTCGCATCCCGCCCTCGCCGAGGGAGTGCGGGCGCTGCGTGCCGCGGTGGGCCGGCTGCCGGGTTGACGGGAAACCCCTGGCTCTTTCGCGGAGGTCAGGACGCCAGGAGCAGGACGCCGGTCACGAGGAGGGCGATGGTCTTGACCGCTTCCAGCGCCACGTAGACGTAGTGGGCGCGGGAGCGCGGGACGTTCTCGCCCGTCAGCACGCGGTTCGAGCGGCGGGTCAACCGCGGTCGCACCGCCGCGAGCTGCACGGCGAGGGCCGCGAACACCACCGCACCGGACACCAGCGCGGAGGTCCCGGGCGGATCGACGGCCAGCGCGATCACCGCCGTGAGCGCGAGGACCGCCTCGGCGGTGTTGAGCGCACGGAAGACGAGCCTGCCGATGCCGAGACCGATGGGGACCGTCACTCCGGGGGCACGGAACTTCAAGGGTGCTTCCAGAAACGAGATCGCCAGCACCATGCCCAGCCACACGAACACCGCCGCGGTCGCCACCGCGAGTCCCGGAGCCATCGACGTTCCTTCCTGGGAGAAAGCCGCCGCTCGGAATTCTACGTCGGCGGTGCCGTGACAGTTCCCCACGCGACGAGCGGGCCGTTCGAAGCGTCGGAGTCGTGCGCGGCACCTCACCAGCCGGCGAAGCGGCCGATGAGGTGCTTGGGGTCGACACCCGTGAGCTCGCGCTGGAACAGGCGGTAGTAGGCGAGTTCCTCGCGGGAGCGCAGCGGCGGATCGAGCTCGCCGCGTTCCGCCTCGAACTCGTCGGCGGACACAGTGGACGCGTAGTACTCGCCGAGGACGTCTCTCGCGCCGGTGCCCTGACCGAACTGCTGTTTCGGCCGCCACAGCAGGTGCTCGGGCAACCAGCCCTCGAACGCCTTGCGCAGCAACCACTTCTCGGCGCGGTCACCGCTGAGCTTCCAGCGGGCGGGCAGGCTCAGAGCGAGTTCGACCACGTCGAGGTCGAGGAACGGGGTCCTCGGTTCGAGGCCCGTGGCGCCCGCGACACGGTCGACCCGTTGCAGGCCACCGATGTGGAGGCCCTGGAGGGTGGAGAGCAGTTCCTCGTGCAGCTCGGTGTCGCTGTCGATCTCGCTGTAGTAGCCGTAGCCCGCGAAGAGTTCGTCGGCGCCCTCACCGATGAGGACGACCTTCACCGTGCGGGCCGCGAGCTTCGACACCAGCAGGTTGGGCACGGAGCTGTGGACGAGCGAGGGGTCGAACGACTCGATCACTCTGATCACTTCGGGCACCCAGTCGATGAGTTCGTCGTCGGTGTAGACGCGCTCGTGGTGGTCGGTGCCCAGGGCGTCGGCGACCTCGCGGGCGGCCACGAGGTCGGCGCTGCCCGCAAGGCCCACGGAGAACGTGGGAAAGCGCCGCCCCGTGCGGTGGGCGTGCCTCGCGGCGATGGCGGTGACGATGCTGGAGTCGAGCCCACCGGAGAGCAGGGCGCCGACGCCCACGTCGGCGGCGAGGAACCGCTCCACCGCCCTGATCAACGTGTCGCGGACGGCGGCGAGCACCTCCTCCGGTGGGTCGGCACCGGAGTCGCCGGGCGCGGCGGTAGGGGTGGTGTCGGTGAGCACCCGAAACGGTGTCAACCCGTCCTCGGGGGTCCAGACGTGGCCGGGCGGGAACGGCTCGACGTCGGGACGGCGGTGCGGGTCGAAGGCCTTGAGTTCGCTGGCGAAGATCGCCGTGCCGTCGTGCCTGGCCCAGTACAGCGGCGCGATGCCCATCGTGTCGCGGGCGGCGAAGAAGCGCCCGTCGACCTCGGCACCGGCGAACGCGAACATGCCCCACAGCCGGGACAGCGCCGCGGGCCCGTCCGCCTCGATGAGGTGCAGGGCGCTCTCCTGGTCGGCGCGGGTGCGGAAGACGTGGCCGCGGCCTTCGAGTTCGGTGCGCAGCCGCTCGTGGTTGTAGATCTCCCCGTCCCCGACGAGCCAGTACCTGCCCGCCGGGTCGTGGAGTGGCTGCGCACCGCCTTCCAGGTCCACGACGGCGAGCCTGCGGTGACCGAGCCAGGCATGGTCGAGTGCGCGGCTGCCCTGCCCGTCGGGGCCGCGATGGGCGAGCCGGTCGAGCATGCGCATGCCTTCGAGCGGGTCGAAGGGGCCGTGTGCGGCGACGATGCCGGAGATGGTTCTCACCTGTCCTCGTTGCCGGTGCTGCTGCCGGTGTACCCCGCCGGTCGGCTGATCACGCGTCCAGGGCGGGGCCGTGCCGCAGCCCGGCGAGCGCGATGTCGAGGCAGCGGGACACGGTGTCGGCCGGAAGGTCGAGTTCCACCAGCCTGCCGAGCGCGGCGAGCAGGCCGAGTACGTCGTCGGGGCCGACACCCGCGCGGAGGGCCCCCTCGGCGTGGGCGGCGGCGACGAGCTCCGCCACCAGGGGGCCCAGGTACTTCCGGCACCCGGAAAGGCCGGCGGAGTCGGTGGTGGCGGCGAGGTTCTCCAGCAGCGCGCGGTCACGCCGCTGATAGGTGAGGGCGTCGGCGATGAACGCGGCCAGCGCCTCCCACGCGTTCGGGCGGGTGCGGGCCGAGCGCCGCGCCGCCTCCACCCAGTGCGCGTAACTCTCGGCGACCAGGGTCTCGATGAGCGCGTCCTTGGAGGGGAAGTGCCGGTACAGGGTGCCCATGCCGACACCGGCGCAGCGGGCGATTTCCCTGACGTCGACGGCCCGACCGCGTTTCGAGAACGCGGCGGCGGCGGCTCGCAGGATCGCCGCGCGGTTGCTGAGGGCGTCGCGGCGCCGTGGCGTGCCGACCTGCTGAGTCATGGCTCTCATCGTAGGTCGCCGCGGGAAGAGGAGCGGGCGCTCCGGCGTCAGTAGAGTGGAGCGGAGCAAGTGCTCCGCCTCGCCGTGTCGAAAGGGATTTCCCGTGACCGTCAACTACTCGATCCTCGACCTCGCCACGTTCGGCGGGGAAGAGACGCCGAGGCAGGCCCTCGAGGCGAGTGTGGCGCTGGCGCGCCGCGCCGAGGAGACCGGGTACCGCCGCGTCTGGTACGCCGAACACCACAACTTCCCCTCGATCGCGTCGTCGGCCACCAGCGTGGTGATCGCCCACGTCGCCGCGCACACGGACAGCATCCGGCTCGGTGCGGGCGGTGTCATGCTGCCCAACCACTCACCGCTCACGATCGCCGAGCAGTTCGGGACGCTGGAGACGTTGCACCCGGGCCGCATCGACCTCGGCCTCGGTCGCGCACCGGGCACCGACCAGAAGACCCTGCGCGCGCTGCGCCGCGACCCGACGTCGGCCGACTCGTTCCCGCAGGACGTGCAGGAGCTCGCGGGTTACCTGCGTGGCGAGTCGCTGATCCCCGGCGTCGACGCCATACCGGGCAAGGGCACGAACGTGCCGCTCTACATCCTCGGTTCCTCGCTGTTCGGGGCGCAGCTCGCCGCCGCGCTCGGGCTGCCCTACGCGTTCGCGTCGCACTTCGCGCCCGACGCCCTGCGGCAGGCCGTGGCGGTGTACCGGGAGCAGTTCCAGCCCTCCGAACAGCTCGCCGAGCCGTACGTCATCGCGGGCGTCAACGTGATCGCGGCCGACGACGAGGAGTCCGCGCAGGAGCAGTTCCTCACCATGAAGCGTCAGCGCGTGAGCATGCTGCTGGGCCGGGGCCGCACGTTCACCGACGAGGAGGCGGACATGGTGCTGGCCTCCCCGCAAGGTGCGCAGCTGCTCAACATGGTCAGGTACACGGCCGTTGGCACGCCGGAGAAGGTCAAGGAGTTCCTGGACGACTTCGCCGCGCACGCCGACGCCGACGAACTCATCACCGCACACCAGTCGCCCTCCGTGACCCAGCGGCTCCGGTCGGTGGAACTCCTGGCCAAGGTGGCGGGTCTGAAGTCGTGATCCGATAACGGTGCGCGCTCATCCCGGCCCCGGCGACGCTCGGGTGTGCTGAGGTGCCGGGTGGGATGAGCGGACAACGTGACGAACAGGGTGACGACATGGCGACGCACGAGGAGACGTTGGCGCAGCTCTATCAGGGCGTGGAGAACTGCACGAACATCCACAACGCCATCCAGCACGCGCTGTCGATGGCGTCGGGCCTTTCGGAGCTGCTGCAGAACAGCCTCGGCGGCACGGGCGCGTACGACGAGGTGGGCGGCTACAGCGAGAGCGTGCTGACCCAGTTGGAGCTGTCCGCTCAGACGGTGGAGCAGACCAAGCACGCCATCGAGAACCTGATGGTGCGGTTCGACATCGTGTACTGAGGTCGGCAACGAGAATCGTTTTCATTCAAGTGGCCCACGCCACAGATCGCGGGGTTGTCCGCGAGCCTTGAAATGGTAATGATTTTCATGTGCTTAACACGGCGGTCGGCACCGCGGCATCCTCACCGGCGTGGTCGGACCCCGGCCTGTGTGCCGACTTCCGCCGGTACGTCGCGGCCAGGGTCGTCACGGTGGCGGGCGGGCTGGTCTGCGTCGTCGTCCTGCCCGTCCTCACCTACCGGCTGACCGGATCGGCGGGGTGGACCTCGGCGGTCGCGGTGGCGGAGGCGCTGCCGTACCTGGTCTTCGGGCTGGTGGCGGGCGCCGTCGCCGACCGGGCGCCCCGTCGCGCCGTGCTCATCGGTGTCGATCTGGCGGCGGCGGCTCTGCTGGCCAGTCTCGCGCTCGCCTGGTGGCTGGGCGGGTTGACTGCGGTTCACGTACTCGTCGTGGGCTTCGCCGTGCAGTCGCTGTTCGTCTTCGGTGACGCCGCCGGGTTCGGCGCACTGGCCACTTTGGTCGGCCGGAGGAGACTGACCACCGCGTACTCCACCGTCTTCTCCGCCACGGCGATCACCGAGATCACCGTGCCGCCGCTCGTGGGACTGGCCGTCGCGGTGCTGGCGCCCGCGCCCCTGCTGGCACTGAACGCCGTGTTCGCGGTCGCCTCGGCGCTGTTGTTGCGGGCTGTCGTGCGGCCACTGTCGGCGGAGCCGACGACCGAGCCACTGTCGGCGGAGCCGACGATCGAGCCACTGTCGGCGGAGCCGGCGAGCGGCCCGCCCTCGGCGGAGTCGACGGGGCGTCGATGGAGACCCTGGGTCGGTGACGTGGCGGCCGATGTCCGCGCGGGGCTCCGATTCGTCTTCCGGCATCCGGTCGTGCGCGTGCTGACCCTCGTGGGAGCCACACATTCCGCTGCGGGCGGGGCGTGGGTGGCCCTGCTCGTCCCGTTCGCCGACCACGCGCTCGGCATCGCACCGTCGGGTGATGTCCGGCTCGCGGCGCTGTTCACGTGCTGGGGTCTCGGCGGCGTGGTCGCCGGGCAGGTGACGCCGCGGCTCACAGGGAGGTACGGACACGCGCGAGTCGCGCTCGCCGTGCTGCCGTGCTCCCTGGCGTGCTCGCTGGTGACAGCGCTGTCCCCGCACTGGATCGTGGCCGTGGTGTCGGTGACGTGCTGGGGACTCTCGCACAGCGTGGTGGTCGTCAACGCCGTCACCTACCGGGCGCAGCTCAGTCCCGACGCCATGCAGGCCAGGGTGAACACCACCGGACGCATGCTCGCGTGGGGCGTCGGCCACCCCGTCGGGGCCGCCCTCGCCGGGTCCGTGGCCGTCACGGGTGCGGGCGTGCGCGGCGGACTGGTCGCGGGGTCGGTGTTGCTCGCGGTCGGCGTCGTGATCGCGTGGTGCAGTCCCGCGCTGCGCTCACGAACCCATCGTTCGTCCCACCGTCGAAAGGACAATCCGTGCTCGGACGTCGCGGCGTCGTCGCGCTGACCGTACTTCCCCTCGCTGCCGCCGCCTGCGCGCCGACTCCGGCGGACGAGGGTGGGCGGCATCGCCCCCCTCCGCACGTCGAGCGCACTGTGGCGCCGCTCGCACCGTCGCTGACGGTCACGGACCCGCGTGGCCGGACGGTGACCTTGGAGGAGCCTCCGGAACGCATCGTCTGCCTCAGCGGACTCTGTGACGACATCGTGGTGGCGTTGGGGATGACCCCGGCCGGCACGAGCAACCCGGACGTGCTCACCAGCCCGGCGTTGCTGGGCGCGGAGGGTGAGGCGGTGCCCGTGGTCGCGGGAACGTTCGGCAACGAGGACGTCGAGAGCATCGCCGCGCTGGAGCCGGATCTTGTCATCGGACTGTCCGGTGTGCACGACGGCCTCGCGCAGACGGTGGAGGAGTTCGCCCCGCTGTGGCTCACCGAACCGGCCACCTGGCAGGAGTCCGTGGGGTACCTGCGCGCGCTGGGCGCGCTCACCGGACGGGTGGAGCAGGCCGTGGCGGAGGAGGAGCGGTTCCGCGGGATGCTGGCCGACGCCGCCACGACCACGCACCGCGACGGCCGTTCGGAACGCACCGCGGTGCTGGTGTACGGCAGCGTGGACGCCATCGGCGTGGACACGACCGCGTCGCTGAAGGGTGACCTTCTGGACCATCTGTTCCACTACCCGTTCCCCGCGCGCGGCTCCGACGCGGAGACGGCGTCGAACTACAGCGTGGAGGAGCTGCTCGCGCGGGCTCCCGAGGTGGTGTTCGTCTACTCCCTGCTGTTCTCCGACCACGACGAGCCGCTGTCCACGCAGCTCGCGGACAACCCCGTGTGGCGGCGGATCCCGGCCGTCGAGGCGGGTGCCGTCCACGAGATGGACGCGGCGCTGTGGGGCAAGGCCAGGGGCACTCGCGGACTCGCGGCCGTCGTCGAGCAGGCCCTCGACGCGGTGCCGGCCGCGTGACGGCGCGACTCCCGCGCTCTCTCGCACTGGTCGTCGGTGTCGGCGGGGCCCTCGGCGTGCTCGTGGCCGCGATGTGTCTCGGTGAACCGGTCGTCGCGCCGACCCGGCTGCTCGACGTCCTCGTCGGCGCCGACTCGCTGGAGCGGGTCGTGGTCGTGGAACTGCGCGCGCCTCGCGTGTTGCTGGGGCTGTTCGCCGGTGCGGTGCTCGGGGCGGCGGGTCTGCTGCTCCAGGAATCGCTGCGCAACCCGCTGGCCGTGCCCGAGCTGCTCGGGGTGTCGACCGGCGCCGCGGCCTCCGTGGCGTTGACCGTCGTGTTCTCGGTCGCCGTTCCCGGCGCGCCGCTGGTGCCCGCGCTCGGGGGTGCTCTGGTGGGCGGCGGGCTCACGCTGCTCGCGGCTCGTGGTGCGGTGGGGCCCGCTGCCGTGTTGCTCGTCGGCGCGGCCGTCAGCGCCGCCCTCACGGCTGTGCTGCTGTCCGGAGTGGCGCTGTCGGACTCGCGCGAGCAGGGAGTTCTCGTGCGCTACCTGCTGGGCTCGTTGACAGGCACGACCTGGGAGACCGTGGCGACGGCGCTGCCCGGTGTGGTGCTGGCCCTGCCGTTGGCGGTGCTGGTGCTGCCCGCGCTCGGGGTGCTGCGGCTCGGTGACGACACCGCCACGGTCCTCGGACTGTCGACCGGGCGGGCCCGCGGCGCCGTGCTCGCGGTCGCGTGCGCGCTGGTGGCTGCGGTCGTGTCGGTGTGCGGGCCGGTGGCGTGGGTGGGTTTCCTCGCGCCGCACCTCGCCCGCGGGTTGCGTCCGGAGGCGGACCCGCGAGTGTGGTTGGGCTGGTCGGTGGTGGCGGGCGCGTTCGTGGTCGTGGTGGCGGACCTCGTGGCCCGGACCGTGCTGTATCCCGTCGAACTGCCCGTCGGCGGGCTCACCGCGGTGGTGGGCGTGGGAGGCGGAGCGGTGCTGGCGGCGGGACACCGCCGG
The DNA here is from genome assembly GCF_000244975.1 of Saccharomonospora cyanea NA-134. Classification (NCBI taxonomy): domain Bacteria; kingdom Bacillati; phylum Actinomycetota; class Actinomycetes; order Pseudonocardiales; family Pseudonocardiaceae; genus Saccharomonospora; species Saccharomonospora cyanea. The sequence continues at coordinate 275,879 of NZ_CM001440.1, forward strand.
ACCCCGGGGAGGACCAGGACGTGACGGCCCGCTCGTTCGCGGTGTGGGCCGCCCTGCTGGGTCTGCTGCCGCTCGTGGTGCTGCTGCACCTCACCACGGGGACTTCCGGCGCCGACAGCCTCGCCGCGCTCGTCGGTGGCGGCGACGACCTGACCCGGCGCATCGTGACGGAACTGCGCCTCCCGCGCGTGTTGGTGGCCCTGGCAGCCGGCGCGTGCCTCGGTGTCGCGGGGTGCGTGCTCCAGGCCGTGCTGCGTAACCCGCTGGCCTCGCCCGAGGTGACGGGCATCGGCTCCGGCGCGGTGCTCGGCGCCGTCGCGGCCACCGTGCTCGGAGCCGCGGGGGCGGAGCGGGGACCTGCCGGGCTCGCGGTGTGGGCGATCGTGGGCGGCGTCGTCGGTGGCGGCCTGTTGTGGCTCGTCGCCGCCCGTGCCGCGCGGGACGAACACCGGTTGGTGGTCGTCGGCGTGCTGGTGTCGGCCGTGCTCTCCGGGGCCACGCTCGTGCTGCTCACCGCGCGACCGCAGCTCGCGGGCGCCCTCACCCAGTGGTTGATCGGGTCGCTGACCGGCCGGGGCTGGGTGCACTGGCACCTGCTCTGGCCGTGGCTGCTCGCGGTGTCGGTGGCGGCGGTCGCGATCGCGGGCGTGCTCGACGTCCTCGCGGTGGGCTCCGACCACGCTGCCGTGGTCGGAGTGGAGGTGCGTACGTGGCAGGGCGGGGCGCTGCTCGTGGCGGTGCTCGCCGCCTCGGTGGCCATCGCGACGGTCGGCGCCCTCGCCTTCGTCGGGCTGCTGGCCCCCCACGCGGCGCGGCGCCTCGTCGGCACCGCGCACCGCGCGACCATCCCGGCGAGCGCACTGCTGGGGGCGGTCACCGTGTCGGCGGCCGATGCGGTGGCGACGCGGGTCACGGCGTGGGTCTCGGCCTCCGAGCAGCAGTTCGGGCTCCCCGCCGGAGCGATCACCGCTGTGCTCGGCGCGCTGGTGCTGATCCGCGTCGCCCGCAGGCCCACGACCTCGAAAGGACAGTGATCCTCGATGCCGTCGACTTCACCCGTCGAACCGCTCCGGGCGCGCGGGCTCGCGCACTCCTTCGGCGATCGCGCCGTGCTCCGGGGCGTCGACCTGACCGTCAGGCAGGGGGAATGGCTGGCACTGGTGGGCCGCAACGGCTGCGGCAAGTCGACCCTCCTGCGGATGTTCGCGGGCCTGCTGCGGCCCGACACCGGCACGGTGACGTTGCACGGCAGACCCCTGACGTCCTGCTCGCGTAGGCATGTCGCCCGGTCCCTGGCGATGCTGCCGCAGGCGACGGCCACGGTGCCCGCCCTCACCGTGCGCCAGCTCGTGCGCCAGGGCCGGTACGCCACGCGCGGACCGCTCGGGATGCTCGCCGCGGGCGACGACGACCACGTTCTCAAGGCGATGGCCGACACCGGCGTCGAGGCGTTCGCCGACACCGCCGTGGACCGGCTCTCCGGTGGCGAACGCCAGCGGGCCCGGCTCGCTCTCGCGCTGGCCCAGGACGCACCGTTGCTGCTCCTCGACGAACCGACGACCTACCTCGACGTCCGCCACCAGATCGAGGTCCTCGAACTCGTGGCCCGGCTGCGCGTCGAACGCGGCCTCACCGTGGTGACCGTGCTGCACGACCTCGCTCAGGCCGCTCGCTACGCCGACCGCGTGGTGGCGCTGAAGGACGGCCGCGTGCACGCGGACGGGCTCGCCGCCGAGGTGGTCGACGCGGACCTGCTCCACAGCGTGTTCGGTGTCCGTGGCCGGGTGTGGCGCGACGACGTGACGGGACGACCGCTGTGTGCGTACGACAGCCTTGCCTGACCACCGTGTCCGCACCCTGTGCACTCGTGTCCGCGCCTTGTGCGCGCCCGTACGCGGGCTTCACGCCGGACGCAGCAGCCGCGCCGTGTACCCGGCGGCGACCAGGCGGCGGTAGGCGGCGTCGACCTCGCCCGGCACGTCCTGGGCGATCGTGAACCCGCGCTCGGCGTAGGCGGTGACGCGCTGGGTCTCGCCAACGAGCATGTGCACCACGCGGTCGGGATCGCCGATCGCGGCCAGGTAGTCGTCCAGCGACGTGTGTGACGCCGAACAGCGCACGGCCAGCTCCGGCCACAGCTTCCGGCAGGTCGCGTACGCCCTGCGCTGCTGGTACGGCTTGCACACCAGTGTCGCCGTGCGCACCGGGACATCCCGCTCGGCGAGCAGTCGCCGGGTGAGGGTGACGTTCTCTCCGGTGTTGCGGGCGCGCGGCTCCACCAGCACGGCGTCGGCGGGGACACCCAGCGCGAGCGCCCGCTCCCGGTAGTGCACGGCCTCCCCACGCGGGAAGTGGTCCACCGTCGTGGGCGCGGTCGCACCCGTGAACACCACGAGTGGGAACCGCCCCGCCAGGTAGAGGGCCGCCGTGTGGTCGGCCACCCCCAGGTCGTGACTGCCGAGGCCCACACCCACGTCGCTCCGGCGGGGAGCGTGGTCCAGGACGTGGTAGCGCCACAGGATCTCGGCGTCGGCGCGCACGGAGTCGTGAAGGGCCGTCGGATGTCGTCGTGCCATGAGACAGGGATACCGCGAAAACCGGCGGCGTCACGGTCGGGCTGAGGTGGTCCCCGGAAAACGCTGCCCGGCGACCGCTGGGTGAGTCTTCGTGCGGCGTGGGGTCAGGCGTCCGCGGTGGCCAGTTCCTCCAGTGCCGAGCGCACGTCGGACAGGTGCGTCGGCCACGCGTCCTTCACCGCCTGCCACGCGGCGCGCAGTGACACGTTCTCGGCGAGCACGAGTACCGGCCCCTCGCCCCACCTGCTGGCCACCACCGTGCCGACGCGGTCGGCCTCGTCGGGCAGCGGCGCGCCGCCCGGGAGGAAGTCCACGGTGAGCGATGCGCCCGAGCCCGTGCCCGTGACATCGTCGGTGACACCTCGCATGGCCGCGCGGTAGCCGCGCAGGACGCTTCTCTTGTGGCGCTCCGCCGGGAACGGGGTGGTGGGGTGGGCGGCGTTGTACGCCTCCACGGACTCGAACATCTCTGGTGTCACAGAAGCGAATTCTACCCTGACGTTAGGGCAAGTTTGCGTGACCTCCTCGGCTCTCGTTCTCGCTTACCGGTCCTTTGTAGACATTCTGCGTCCAAGATCGAAAAGGAGTACGGTGATCATGTCACCGGCCGAGGAAGTGAGGGTTCATCACGTGGATGAGCACATGCGCATCGGTGAAGTGTCCGCCCGGACGGGCCTCTCCCTGCGCACCATCCGCTACTACGAGGAAGTCGGACTGGTGACCCCCAGCGCGCGCAGCCAGGGAGGCTTCCGCCTGTACACGGAGCCGGACGTCGCGCGCCTGACACTCGTTCGCCGGATGAAACCCCTCGGGTTCCAGCTCGACGAGATGAAGGAGCTGCTCGACCTCCTGTATCCGGCGCAGCGGACCGGCGACGGCGCCGGGACGCTCGACGAGCACGAACTGCGCAGGTTGCGCGAGTTCACCGAGCGAGCGGAACGTCGCTGCGCGCAACTGCGGGCCACCCTCGACACGGCTGAGGACTTCGCGGCCATGCTCCGCGACAGCCTCACCCGCCACCTGGAACGAGCCCGCCGCGCCTGAAGGCACCGTGTCCGCAGGTTACGTACGCGTGTCCGGAGCTCCCGTCCGTGTGGTCACACGCGCGCCGTGAGGTTGTGTGCACAGACTGCGGACACGATGTCCGCGGGTCACGCCAGGTGTTCGGCGTAGAGATGGAGGTCCTTCGCGGCTTCGAGTCGGGACACGGCGTGGGACGGTAGCGCTGTGTAGCCGCTGTGCGCGCCCGCGAGGGCACCGGCCATCGCGGCGACGGTGTCGGTGTCCCCTCCCGCGCGGATGGCGAACCGGAGGGTGGCATCCGGCCTGCCGGGGTGCCGCAGGAACGCCAGCAGGGCCAGCGGCACCGAGGCGGGCGCGGACACGTCGTTGCCCAGCTCCGCGGCGGCCTCTGCCGGGTCGGCCTCCTGCTCGGCCAGTTCGACCACACGGTCGAGCTTGTCCTCCCACAGCGGCGAGGGCACGGCCTGGCGCACCGGTGGCACGAACTCCCGGGCCCGCACGGGCTCCGTGGGGGCGAGTTCGAGTGCGAGGTGGGCGGCCACGGCCTGACACACGGCGCCGTGCAGCGCGTCGGGATGGGCGTGGGTGACCTCGGCACTGCGGCGGGCGAGTTCCGCGACTTCCCGGACGTCACCGCCCACGAGCGCGATCGGTGCGACCCGCATCGCGCCGCCGTTGCCGAACGATCCGTCGGGGAACACGGCGCGGATCGCCTCACGCCACGCTGTGCCCGCCACGATGAGCTCGAACGACTTGGTGACGCCGCCGCCGTAGCCGCGCCACGGTTCGGCGCGCCACGCCTCGGCGAACTCCAGCGCGAGCACGTCGGCGTCGATGCGGCCGGTCGCCGTTCGCGGCGTGCCGCCGAGCCGGCGCGAGAGGTGCCGGGCGAGCACGAGCGCCAGCGCCGTGTCGTCGGTGTGGCGGAGCAGGTCGGTGCCGTTCTGCATGGCGATGATGTCGGCCTCGGTGACCCCGGACCTGCCTTCGAAGGGGGCGCCGAGGCAGTCGCCGAGCGCGAGCCCGAACAGCAGGCCGCGCGCCTTGTCGATACGGGACGTGTCATCCATCGCAGGGCTTCCTCGCTGTCTCGCCGGCACCCCTCGGACACCTCGCCGGTACCCTGGTCCGGGTATGTGCATCTCCGATCAGGACAGCTTGGCATGAGTTCTCGTGCGAGCGCAGCTACTTCTCCGGGTGGCGACGTCGCGGCGCAGGCACGCCGTCGACGGTCGTTCGCCGTCATCAGCCACCCCGACGCGGGCAAGTCGACGTTGACGGAGGCGTTGGCTCTGCACGCGCGCGTGATCGCCGAGGCGGGCGCCGTGCACGGGAAGGCGGGCAGACAGGGCGTGGTGTCCGACTGGATGGAGATGGAGCGCGCCCGCGGCATCTCGATCACGTCGGCGGCGTTGCAGTTCGCCTACCGCGACGCGGTGGTGAACCTGCTGGACACGCCGGGTCACGCGGACTTCTCCGAGGACACCTACCGGGTGTTGTCGGCCGTCGACTCGGCGGTGATGCTGCTGGACGCCGCGAAGGGCCTGGAGCCGCAGACGTTGAAGCTGTTCGACGTGTGCCGCCACCGCGGTATCCCGGTGATCACGTTCATCAACAAGTGGGACCGCCCCGGCCGGGAGGCCCTCGCCCTCTGCGACGAGCTCACGGAGCGCATCGGGCTGACCCCGATGCCGTTGACGTGGCCTGTCGGCGAAGCCGGCCGGTTCCGCGGTGTCCTCGACGTCACGGACGGCTCGTTCGTGGCGTTCGAGCGGACCGCGGGCGGTGCCACGGTGGCCGGGGAGCAGCGGTTGCCCGCCACGCGTGCCGAGGAGGAGCTGGGGGAGGACTTCACCCGCGCGACGGAGGAGGCGGAGCTCGTCGCCGCGTCGGGTGGGGAGTTCGACCTCTCCGCCTACCTGCGGGGCAGCGCGACGCCGGTGCTGTTCGGCGCCGCGGTGCTGAACTTCGGGGTTCGGCATCTGCTGGACCTGCTGGTCGAGCTGGCGCCGAGGCCCGAGCCCAGGGTGGACGTCGACGGCAACCCCCGCCCGCTGGACGACGAGTTCTCGGCGTTCGTGTTCAAGGTGCAGACGGGTATGGACCCGGCGCATCGCGACCAGGTGGCGTTCGCGCGGGTGTGTTCGGGGGTGTTCGAACGGGGCATGGTGGTCACGAACGCCACCACGAAACGGCCGTTCGCCACGAAGTACGCCCACCAGGTCTTCGGGCAGCAACGCTCCACAGTGGACGTCGCGTATCCCGGTGACGTGATCGGCCTGGTCAACGCCTCCGCGCTGCGGGTCGGCGACACTCTGTACGCCGGGAAGCCCGCGGTGCGGTTCCCCGGTCTGCCGAGCTTCGCGCCCGCGCACTTCGCGGTGGCGCGGCCCTCGGACCTCAGCAAGGCCAAGCAGTTCCGCAAGGGGGTGGAGCAGTTGTCGTCGGAGGGCGTGGTGCAGTTGCTGACCTCCGATCTGCGGGGGGACGCCGCTCCCGTGTTCGCGGCGGTGGGGCCGATGCAGTTCGAGGTCGCCGCCCACCGCATGGAGTACGAGTTCAACTCGCCGGTGAAGCTCGACCGGTTGCCGTACTCGACGGTGCGGAGGTTGGCCGACCCGGCGCAGCGCGCGCTGGTGGACGCGGGCCGCAACAGTGAGGTGCTGACCCGGGCCGACGGCACCGACCTGGCGTTGTTCGCCGACGACATGAGCATGCGCCTCCTGCTGCGCCGCCACCCGGAGCTCCGGTTGGAGGCGCTGGTCGCGACCGGCGACTGAGCTCCGCCGTCCTGCCGTACCCGGTCCGCACCGCCGCTCAGTCGGGCAGCGCCGTACACAGGTAGCAGCCCGCGGTGGCGCTGCGCACGTGGATGTAGTCCACGTCGGGCCGGGCCAGCAGCTCGTCGAGCGCGGGCTCGGCGTCGGCGTGCGCGACCCGGTGGGCCAGGACGAGCCGCCTGCCGTCGCCGTAGCAGTTGAGCAGCAGGCCGCTGCGGCCGAGTCTCGCCGGGTAGACACCCGGTTCCGCGTAGGGCTCGCAGCGCCGCTCGTGGACGAAGACCGGGCCGGGAAGGGGAACGTCCTCGCGCTCGCGGAAGGGGTCGTAGGTGAACGCGATGAGCGCCTCCCTGCCCGGCTCGATGGCGTCGAGGCACACCCGGCACGGAGCGGCTTCGGTCGGCACCTCGCGCCACGCCGGGTGTCCGTAGCCGGGGGCCCGTAGCGTGGTGCGGACCTCGTCGGCCAGCGCGGTGTCCATCGGTACGATCCGGAAACCCATGCCCCGACCCTGCCTTGCCAGGGCGGAGGTCACCGGCGGTTTTCCGACCTGGACCTCACGTTGTCCACGGCCCAGCGGCCGGGACCGAAGACCGCGAGGAGCAGGAAGATCCAACTGTACAGCGCCGCGGGCTCGCCCATGTTCTCCAGCGGGAACAGGGCTGTCGGCTGGTGCACGACGAAGTAGGCGTAGGCCATGGCCCCCGAGCACAACAGCGCCGCCGGCCGTGTGAACAGCCCGGCCAGCACCAGGCCGCCCGCGCCGACCTCGATCACGCTCGCCCACCAGCCCGGCCACGAACCGAACGGCACGCCCGTGCCCGCGCCGTCGATGCCGCCGAACGCGCCGAATCCCTGAACGCCGTGGCAGACGAAGAGGAATGCCACCACCATCCGGAACACGGCGAGCACGCTCGCCTCGGTCCGGCTCCGCCGTGACGTCGTGGTCGCGGACTCGGTGGTGTGCGGGGTCCTCCCGGTGGTGACGCTCATAGCTCGCTCCCTCATGTCTCGGTGTCGTCACCAGGACGTCGAACGGGAGCGGCCGACTTCGACATCACCACCGAACTTTCTTCCGGCCGGTTCTCCCTTCGACGGGAGCGGCCGTGGGCGCGGTTCAGAACCAGCCGCGTTCGCGGGCGAGCCTGGCCGCCTCGGTGCGGTTGCGGGCGTCGGTTCGTCGCGGTGTGCGCTGGAGGTCGTGGTCATGGTTTCGCACGACGATAGGACAGCGCGGCCACACCGGCCATGACCACGGTCCACCCGGCGAGCACGGCGAGGTGACCGACGACCGCCGCGCCGTCGAACTGGGCCGTCGCCAGCCCGGCGAGGTGGTAGGTCGGCAGGACGAGGCGACGGTGCCGAAGAAGCCGGGCAGGATCTCCAGCGGCATCCACAGCCCGGCGACGACCGCGGTCGGCATCAGGATCGCGTGGAGCACCGCCGTGGTGGTGTTGGGTTTGGCCTGGAATCCCGCGGCCAGGCCGAGCAGCGCGAACGGCACGGCGCCGAGGACGAGAACGCCGTACAGGCGCAGCACCTCGAACACGGAGGCCTGCAACGTCCCGGTCAGCGCGGCGGTGAGCGTCATCGCCAGCAACACGCCCACCGAGTAGGGCAGCGCGGCGAGCACCTTGGCCGCCAGTGTCACCGGCAACGGCACCGCCTGCACCCGCTTCACCCGTAGCCAACCGATCTGGCGGTCCTGCGCCACGCCGATGCCCGGGTTCGTCAACGTCACGGTCAACACGCCGAAGGTGCCGAAGGTGGCCAGCATCCGAGTGCCCGCGGACAGCTCCTCCGACGAGTAGCCACCGAACATCGACACGAACAGGGCGAAGAAACCGACCGGCATCAGGATCGAGAAGAACAGCGCGGTGGGTTCCCGCCAGATCGCCCGCAGCTCGTCGAGAACCTCCACGTCGAGCAGTCGCCGAGTCACCGGACCACCTCCTGCCGCGCGCGCTGCGGTCGCGAGGTGGGTGTCACGACCGCCTCCTCCAGCCCCGCGCCCTCGACCCGGAGATCGCTCAGTTCGGGGTCCTCGGCGAGCAGTCGCCGCAACAGTGCCTCGGGGGAGCGAGTGGCGATCCGGACCAGCTCTCCCTCCCGGTCGAGCGAGGCCACCCCGGGCAGTGCGGTGAGCACGTCGTCGTCGAGGACGGTGCGTGCGACGACCGTGCGGTCCGGCAACCGGGAGATCAACTTCTCCGGGGTGTCCGAGGCGAGCACCCGGCCCCGGTCGATCACCACGACGCGGTCGGACACGGTCGCCGCCTCGTCGATCAGGTGGGTGGTGAGCAGGATCGCCGTGCCCTTCGCCCGCCGTGTCGCGAGGATCTGCCAGAACCGCCTGCGGACGGGTGTGTCCAGCCCGCAGGCGGTTCGTCGAGTACCAGCAGTGCCGGATCGTTGACCAGCGCCATGGCCAGTTGCAGGCGCTGTTTCTGGCCTCCGGACAGCTTCGCCGCGCGGCGGTCGGCCAGGTCGGTCAGTCCCAGTTCCGCCATGATCGGCCCGGCGCTCGACCTCGGCAGTCCACCCCGGACAGCCGAACCGGCGACCAGCTCGCCGACCTTCAGCGTGCTGGGGTGGCCCAGCGATGCTGCACGACCCCCAACCACCGCCGCGTCGAGGCGTTCCTCGGATCACCACCGGCCAGACTGATCTCACCCCGCTGCCGGGGCAGCAACCCCACGAGCAGGTTCACCAGCGTCGTCTTGCCCGCACCGTTGGGGCCGAGCAGTGCCACGCACCCGCCTGCCCCGACGGTCAGGTCGACGCCGTCGAGGGCCGTCGTCCCGCCGTAGCGGTGAGCCAACCCCCGCGCACTCAACACCGTTCGCACATCTCCTCCACTGTCGTCTCGAAAGAGACCGTGCCCGTCGGGGCCGGTTCCCGGTAGTGAAGGTGTGGCACGTGCGGGGAGTGACGAATGTCAACCGCGCTGGTGGCGGCACGGTCAGACGTTGTTCAACGAGTGGTGAGAGCCGCGGCCAGGCACCACACGGCCGCCGCTGCCAGAGCGGCGGCCAGCACGCCCGGCCACCACTCCGAGGTGGAAGCTGCCAGAGACACCTGTATCGCCGCCGTCGTCGCGAACGTCAGCGCGAGGACGAACAGGGCCATGCGGGTGGTTGGCCACGGTCTCGGAATACGTTGCGGCATCGACACCGGCCTCCTCGGTGCGGGACATGCGGGATATCGCTCGTCCCGCCCCGGGAGTTACTCCGGTGGTGCCAGGTCACACGGTGCTCGAACGGTGCGATCAGAAGTCGGAGCAGGAGGCGGTGTTGTACGCCCCGCTGGCCGTGGCGGTCCTGGCCTCCTTGCCGTCGACGATCACGGTGCACTCCACGCTGCCGCCCTCGGCACCGAGGGTGACACTGAGCGAGCCGCCCTTGAGGAGTCCACTGGCCTCGGTGGTCTTCTCCCACGGCAGTTCGGTGACGTCCTCGGTCGCCGAGCTCGTGCTGTCGCCGTAGGTCGTGTAGGAGATGGTGGCCTCGGGCGCGTCGCCGGTCACCCGGTAGGTGATGTCCACCGTGCGGTCGGCCTCTTCGGTGATCTCCTTCGCCGCCTGGTCGTAGGCGAGGTACATCACGACGCTGACCACCACGCCGAGGATGGACAGCACGAGCCCGGCGATCGAGAGCCCCTTGTTGGTGGCCTTCCGCGCCTTCACGCGGGAGATGCCCACGGCGGAGAAGATCACGCCCAGCACGACCAGGGGCCAGGCCAGAATGCCGATGAACGGCAGCGGCGACAGGATCAGTCCGATGAGGCCGACGACGAACCCGGCGGTGCCCAGCCCGTTGCGGGCCACCTCAGGCGACGCAGTGGGGGCCGCCGTCCTCGTGTCCGGTCGTGTTGTCATGTCCAGTCCTCCCAGTTGGTTGCGATGCTCGACATGCAACCGCGTTCGCCGCCTCCGCCGCGTCGCCCGCGGGTCGGTGATCTCGTACGACTTAAGTCGTCGTCCACGGCCCGCGCGAGCGCCGATCCGCTGATCACTCCTTCCGGCTCGCCGCCGTACGCTCGGGCAATGCGCGAGTCCGCCTCCTCCCGAGCCAGGTCCGTGCTCGGCGTGCTGGTCACGGTGCTTGCCGTCGGTACGAGCGTGTTGAGCAGCCTCTACGTGTTCGCCGCGGAGACCTACGTTCCGCACTCGGAGCAACTCGACGTCACGTGGCGACCCGCGCTCGGAGTGCTCGCCGCACTCACGGCGGGCGTGCTCCTGTGCTGGCGACACAGCCGCCCCGTCGTGGTGACGGGAGTGGCCGTCATTCCGCCGGTGGTGTTCGTGGCCGACGCTCTCGCCGCGTTGATCTCGCTCGCGGCGCTGACCGCGCACCGGCGCGACCGGGTCGGCTGGCTCGGGGTGGCGGCCGTGTTCGTGGCCACCACCGTGGGGGTGGCCCACGACGCGCACCGGCACGCCGACGTCTCGGTCATCAAGATCATCTTTGGGGCGGACGGGGTTCCGTTCGTGGTCGTCGTGCTCGTGGCGGCGCTGCTGACGGCCATCCCCGCCGCACTCGGCACGCACCGGGGCACGAAACGCGAGCTGGCGCGACACACGCAGGCCGAGCGGGCGTTGCAGGCGGAGATGGCCCGAAAGGACGAGCGTTCCCGCATCGCCAGGGAGATGCACGACGTCCTGGGCCACCGGCTGTCGCTGCTGTCCCTGCACGCGGGAGCCCTGGAAGTCATGGCGCCACAGGAGTCCGACCGTGCGGCGGAGGTCGCGCGCACGGTCCGGACCACGGCGCGGCAGTCGCTGGAGGACCTGCGTCAGGTGATCGGCGTGCTCAAGGACGGCAGGGGGTTCGGCTCCCAGGCGCCCGACCGGCCCCGAAGATACGGCCCGCCCGGGCTGACGGATCTGCCCACGCTGATCGGCAACACCCGGGAGGCAGGTCTGCCGGTGAACGTCACCGTGCTCGTCGACAACGCGGGTGAGGCACCGGAAACACTGGCCACGACCGCCTACCGCGTGGTGCAGGAGTCGCTCACCAACGTCCTCAAGCACGCACCCTCGACGACCGTGGACGTGACGGTGCGAGGCGGCCCCGGAGTCGGTCTGACGGTGGAGATCGGCAACCCGCTGCCCGAGTCCGCGCCGGCCGAGGCGCCGATCGGTTCGGGCAGCGGTCTCGCCGGGCTCGCCGAGCGGGTGGCGCAGCTGGAGGGCACCATCAGCTACGGCTCCACCGAGCAGGGCCGCTTCGCCGTCAAGGCGTGGCTGCCCTGGGCGCAGGGGGGAGACGCGGGCGGTGTGAGAGCCGGGTGAACAGCTCCCTAGCATGGCCGGGTGCCGCTGCGTGTAGTGCTCGTCGACGACGATCCGCTGGTCCGGACCGGTCTCGCCATGATTCTCGACAGCACGCCGGACATCGAGGTCGTAGGACAGGCGAGCGACGGTGACGAGGTCGTGCCCCTGGTCAACCGGCACGCGCCTGACGTCGTCGTCATGGACATCCGGATGGCCCGCATGGACGGGCTCGCCGCGACGGCGGCGGTCCGCGCGCTGCCCCGGCCACCCAAGGTACTGGTCCTGACCACGTTCGACCTCGACGAATACGTGTTCGACGCGCTCACGGCGGGCGCCAACGGCTTCCTGCTCAAGGAGAGCTCACCGCAGGAGATCATCGACGCGGTACGCGTGGTCGCGCGAGGTGAGTCGATGCTGTCTCCCCGAAGCACAACGCAGTTGATCGGTCACTTCGTGTCGTTGAAGGCGAATCCACGGCGTCGGGAGGCCGCGGTGAAACTGAGCACACTGACCGATCGCGAACGCGAGGTCGTCACAGCGGTTGCGCAGGGAAAACCCAACGCGGGCATCGCCGAGGAGCTGTTCATGAGTGAGGCCACCGTGAAGACGCACATCACACGGGTCTTTGCCAAACTCGACGTCGCAAATAGAGTCCAGCTGACAATTTTCGCCTACGAGGCGGGCCTCGTGACTCCGTGACAGTCGCTTCCCACGCGACCCGGCGGACACACGTCATATTGACTCTCGTGAAGACACCTGCCTAACCTCGCGCTAAGCGGCGGCTTAGCGATGTCGGAGGCTGCGTTGAGTCCGTCGCACGGGTTTGGGGGCCCAATGAGATACGTGTCGCTGGAAGGGCCTTGAGCGCGTTGTTGAACAAGAGTGCCGCCTCACACAGTGGGCGTTCGACCATTCGCACCCGAGTGCTCGCCATCGCCTTCATCCCGAGCCTCGTGTTCCTGCTGACCGGCGTCGTGCTCACCGTGTACCTCGTCTTCGACGCGATACAGACCCGGTCCTTCAGCACCAAGGTTCACGAAGCCGCCAGACCCGCCGGTGTGCTGTTCGCGAACGTGCGCGAGGAACGCAGGCTGACGCTGCAGGAGCTCGCCATGACACGGTCGCTGCGGGTGGAGCTCACGGAGCAGCGCAAGCGGACCGACTCCGCGGCCAGTGGTATGGCCGACGACCTGCAGAGCATCGCCGAGGACGCCCCGGACAACGTCCGGCAGCACATCCGCGACGCCGAGGAGCGGATCTCGCGGCTCGGGGAGTTCCGCCGGGACGTCGACGCGGGGAACGTGTCGCTGCAGGAGGCGTACGACTTCTACAACGGGATCATCGACTCCTACGTGCTCGGCCTGAACGGCGTGGCGCAGGAGACGCCGAGCGCCGAGACGGCGTACAAGCGCATGGTGGCGATGCCGCTGTTCGTGAGCGCGGACGCCATGTCGCGTGGTGACGCGCTCGCCGCCGCAGGTATCGCGGGCGGCGGGCTGACCGAACAGGAGTTCCGCACCTACATCGGTCAGGTCGGTGCCTACCACTCCACGTTGCAGCAGTCGGTGCCCGACATGATCCCGTCGGTCCGCGAGAAGTACGAGGCGCTGGTGTCCGGCGACGCGTGGAAGACGCTGACCAGCGTCGAGAACGCGTTCCTGCGGGGCAACACCACCGACCTGCCCGTGGCCGAGCCCGCGTGGCGAGCCGCGGCCGCCGAGGTCGGTGCCACACTGTGGAACCTCTACGTCGAACAAAGCACGGTGGCCACCGACCTCGCGCTCGACGAGGCGGACTCGACGCTGTACACGTCGATCATCGCGGGCGCGGCGATCATCGCGGCCGCCCTGGCGGTGTTCCTGCTGGCGTGGCGGTTGTCCGACCGGCTGGTGAAACGGCTCGTCGCACTCCGAGAGGCCACTCTCGACGTCGCCGAGGAACGCATGCCCCGCATCGTCGAACGGCTCCGAAAGGGAGAGCAGGTGGACCTCGCCACCGAGGTTTCCTACCTCGACCACGGTGACGACGAGATCGGCCAGGTCGCGGAGGCCTTCAACCAGGCACAGCGCACCGCCATCGCGGCGGCCGTCGACGAGGCCAAGACCAGGGAGGGCACCCAGAAGGTCTTCCTCAACATCGCCCACCGCAGCCAGGTCATCGTGCACCGGCAGCTGTCGGCACTCGACGCCGCCGAGCGCAAGCAGGAGGACCCCGACCAGCTCGACCTGCTGTTCAAGCTCGACCACCTTTCGACGCGGGCACGCCGCAACGCCGAGAACCTGATCATTCTGGGTGGCGAGCAGCCCGGCAGGCAGTTCCGCAACCCCGTGCCGGTGGGCGACATCGTGCGCGGTGCGATCGCCGAGACCGAGGACTACAAGCGCGTCAGCATGGGCAAGCTGCCCGGCTCCGCCGTCGCGGGCCCCGCCGTCAGCGACCTGGTGCACCTGCTCGCCGAGTTGATCGACAACGCGACGTCGTTCTCACCACCGCAGTCGCGGGTGGAGGTGCGTGGCGAGCTCGTGGGCCGGGGCGCGGTCATCGAGATCGAGGACCAGGGCATCGGTATGGAGCCCGAGGAACTGGACCGGCTCAACGAGATGCTGCGCAACCCGCCGGACTTCAGCTTCATGGCGCTGTCCGAGGAACCGAGGCTCGGACTGTTCGTGGTCGCCAGGCTGGCGGCGAAACACGGTCTCACCGTGACCCTGCGCGACTCGGCCTACGGCGGCACCCGGGCGATCGTGCTCGTGCGCGCCGACCTGCTGAGCGACGTGCCGGGTGACGAGGACGTCACGACACCACCCGAGACCGCTCGGGAACCGCAGAGCGACAGCCCGGTGGCGCCGGTCAGTCGCAGGCCGAGAGCCCTCCCGAGGCGCAACGGCAGCGAGAAGGTCAACGGCGCGAACGCGACCACCGTGACCACCACGCTGGAGCCGACGTTCACCGACGACCCGGGAACGGCCACCGTGCGCCGCGCGCCGGTGTCGCCGCCGAGCGAGCCCAAGCAGCTGCCCGCGGGCGGTGGCGACCACCTCGACCGCCCCGAACTGCCCCGGCGCAGGCGTCGCGGTGAGGAGGAGCCGGAAAACCCGGCGGGCGACCACTCCGAGAACACCGTCGAAGCCGTGCAGGGAGAACTGCTGGAGGAGGACGTGCTCGAGTGGACGCCGGACTCGTCGCGGAGCGTGGGCAGGCACGCCGAGGAGGACGCGGAGTCGGAGCCGACTCGATACGTGCCCAAGCTGCCGAGGGAACTGCCGAGAGCGGCACGCCCGGCCGGGGAGTCCCGGCCCCGGCACCAGGCCCGGCCCGCGCACGAGCGGCCGGTGCAGCCCGGTGGCCCGGAGAGCGCCAGGCCCGTCTCCGCCACGCCGCCCGCCGAAGGCGGCCTCGACGGGGAACGGCCGCCGCTACCGCGTCGCCGCAAGCAGCAGAACCTCGCGCCGCAGCTCATGGACGACACCAGCACCCTCGATCGCGTGGGTGGCGGTGATGTCGCCGGGAACGAGGACGCCGGCGACACCTCGCCCGAGCAGGCCCGCAGCAGGCTCTCGGCGTTCCAGCAGGGAACCCGCCGAGCTCGACAGCACCAACCCGGCCCCGACGATTCTGGAGACTGAGGAACACCATGGCCAACTCGGTAGTCAACGAACTCGACTGGCTGCTCGACGATTTGGTGAGCCAGGTCGCTGGAGCCGACCGAGCTGTCGTCCTGTCGTCCGACGGACTGCTGATCGGTCGTTCGAGCAACTTGTCCGAAGGGGACGGTGAGCATCTCTCGGCCGTCGCCTCCGCCTTCCAGAGCCTCGCGAGGGGCACGGGACGGCACTTCGGCGGAGGGCAGGTGAGGCAGACGGTCGTCGAGATGGACCACGCCTTCCTGTTCGTCACGGCGGCCGGGCGCGGTGCGTGCCTCGCGCTGCTGACGTCCGAGGACGCGGACATGGGCATGGTGGCCTACGCGATGAACATGATGGTGAAGCGCGTCGGCGCCGTGCTGAGCGCCGCGCCTCGGGTGGAGCACCACATCACGCCATGAGCCGAGACGACGAGGAGATGTGGTCGGACGAGGGCGCTGGCCTCGTCCGCTCGTATGTCGTGACCGGCGGCCGGACCCGGTCGGACAACTACGGCCTCGACATGATGACGCTGGTGGTGGCGCTGTGCACTCCGGCAGAGGCCACGCATCTCCCCGAGGAGTACGCGAAGATCGTCCGGCTGTGCCAACACCCGATGTCGGTGGCGGAGGTCGGAGGTCACATCGACCTCCCCCTGCCCGTGGTGAAGGTTCTGCTCAGTGATTTGATCGAGCAGAACTACGTGATCTTCCGTAAGGCCGCGCCCCCGACCGAAACACCCAACAAGCACGTACTGCAGGCGGTTCTCGATGGTATCCGCAAACTCTGACGACCGGCGCCTGAGGGCGACGGCGGTGAAGCTGCTGATCGCCGGTGGTTTCGGTGTCGGCAAGACGACGATGGTGGGCTCGGTGAGCGAGGTACCGCCCTTGCGTACCGAGGAGATGCTGACGTCCGCGTCGGAAGGCGTCGACGATCTTTCCGGCGTGGAGGCCAAGAGCACCACCACGGTGGCGCTGGACTTCGGGCGCATCACGATCAGCCCCGACCTGATCCTGTACCTGTTCGGCACACCGGGACAGGACCGGTTCTGGTTCATGTGGGACGAGCTGGCGCAGGGGGCGCTCGGCGCGGTGGTCCTCGCGGACACGCGCCGGTTGGAGTCCTGTTTCCCCGCCGTGGACTTCTTCGAACGCAGGGGGCTGCCGTTCGTCGTCGGCGTGAACTGTTTCGACAAAGCCCACCGGTACGGCACCGAGGAGGTGCGCGCGGCGCTCGACGTGGGTCCGGGGGTGCCGGTGTTGCTGTGCGACGCGCGCGACCGCGAGTCCACCAAGCAGGTCCTCGTCACCCTGATCCAGCACGTGATGGCATCGGCGAACATGGTCCCGGCCCCGTACTGACATCGTGTCCGCAGGTTGTGCACGCGTGTCCGCACTTCCTGTACGGGTGTTCGCACTTCCCGTACGCGGGTTCAGCGGGCGGGGCGTGCCGTCACCTGGATCATGGGACTCGCCGGCACCCAACGGGGGAGCTCGGCGAACTCCTCCACCTCGTCGAGCTCGAACTCGCCACGACGCCGCAGAGTGCCGAGAGTGTTCCGGTTGGGGTGACAGCCTGCGCCGAGGACCTTCCACAACGGTGTGATGCGGTCCTGAACGCGGGCCAGACGGCCGTCGCCCCGGACGTGTTCCAGCAGCACCAGCCGCCCGTCGTCGCGCAGCACGCGCCGAGCCTCCGCGAGTGCCGCGTCCGGGTCGGTGACGGTGCAGAGCACGAGCGTGAACACCACCGCGTCGAAGGAGGCGTCGGCGAACGGCAGCGCCTCGGCCGACGCGTCGGAGACATCCACGGGGATGCTCGTTTCGGCGGCTCGGCGAGCCAGCCGAACCCTCATGGCCGGGTCCGGCTCGACGGCCACGACACGCTCCGCAGAGCGGAGATAGGGCAGGTTGGCGCCGGTGCCCGCGCCGACGTCGAGGACCGCCCCCGTCAGGCCGTGCAGCAGTGCCTCGCGACGCTGCCCGAGGAAGCTTCGCTCTGCGGCGGCGTTCAGCCGGTCGTAGTACGCGGCGAAGATTCGGTGTGCTCGCACGTGTCCCACGCTAGTGCCTGAACGCCCGGAGCGTCGGCCGTCGTGTCCGCAGCTTGTCGACGCGTGTCCGCAGTTCCGGTACGTGTGTCCGCACTTCTCGAACGCGTGGCCGCGCCACAGGCTGCGGACACGCGTGCACAGGCTGGGTCGGCTACCCCTCGGTCCCGTTGATCGCCCGGTCCAGTAGTTGGACCGGATGCATCATGGGGACGTCGTCGAGGTAGCGGCGGATCTGCAACAGGCAACCCGGGTTGGCCGTCACCAGCAGGTCCGGCGCGACGGCGCGGACGTTGCCCGCCTTACGTTCACCGAGCTCGGCGGCGGGTTCCGGCTGGACGAGGTTGTAGATGCCCGCCGACCCACAACACAGTTCGGCCTCCGGCAGATCCACCACTTCCAGTCCGGGGATGGTGCGCAGCACGGCCCTCGGCTGCTCGCGCACTCCCTGCGCGTGGCCGAGGTGGCACGCGTCGTGGTAGGCGACCCTGGCCTCCATCCGCTGCCTCGGCGCCCGCGGTTCCAGCTCCGCGAGCAGCTCGCTCACGTCCCGCACCTTGGCGCTGAACTCCCGCGCGCGGTCGGCCCACTCGGGGTCGTCGGCCAGCAGGTGCGCGTACTCCTTCATCGACGACCCGCACCCGGCCACGTTCACGACGATGGTGTCCACCGGCAGTTTCTCGAACGTGGCGATGGTGCGCTTGGCGCGGTCGACGGCGTGTTCCTCGCGGCCCGCGTGCAGCCCCAACGCGCCACAGCAGCCCTGCTGCCTGGGCGTCAGCACCTCACAGCCCTCGGCGGCGAGCACGCGCTGCGTGGCGGCGTTGACCTCGTGGAAGAACACGTCCTGCACGCAGCCGGAGAGCATGGCGACCCGTCGCCGCACCGGCCCCTTCGGCCGGACGCGCCGGGGCAGGGACGCGAACGCGTCCCGCAGCCGCACGGGAGGGAGCAGCGCCTGGGCGGCACGCAGCCGTGGCGGGAGCACGCGTTCGAGGAGTTTCGGCACCCCGGACTTCTGGTAGGCCAGGCCCAGTACCGCCGCCGCACGCAGCCTGCGCCGATAGGGGAACAGCGCGAAGATGGCGTTCCGGAACAGCCGGTCGGGTGTCCGCCGCTCGACGTTGCGTTCGATCTGCGGGCGCGTGGCCTCCAGCAGCCGGTCGTACTGCACGCCGGACGGGCACGCGGTCACGCAGGCCATGCAGCCCAGGCACGCGTCGATGTGCTGGGTGAACGATCCGTCCAGCCCGATCTCGCCGCGTTCCGCGAGGTCCATCAGGTAGATCCGGCCGCGTGGGGAGTCCATCTCCTCTCCCCACAGCTGGTACGTCGGACACGTCGGCAGGCAGAACCCGCAGTGCACGCAGTCGTCGAGCAACTCCCTTTCCGGTGGGTTGTGGGAGTCGAAACTCGACTGTCCAGAAAGCTCGGTCACGGTGTCGCCTCCCGATCGTCCAACCACGACCCGAGGCGGCCGGGGCACAACCGGCCCTCCGGGTCGAGTTCGTCCTTCAGCGCCCGCAGCACCCGCACTGCCGACGGAACCTGGCCCCAGGCGCGCACGCCTCGTGGTACGGCGCGCCGGACCACGGAGGTGCCCTGCGCGGCCGTGACGGCGTCGTGCACCGTCTCGATGTCCGGGTCGGGCACGGACAACGTCGCCACTCCCGTGCCGAGCCCGACGGCCGCCCCGGTGCCGCCGGTGCCGCACGCGGCGAGCACGCCGGGCAGCCTGCTGGGCCGCACTCCGATCCGGACGCTCGCCGCCTCGACCAGTTCGGCGTGCCGGGCCCACACCGTGTCGGCGGAGTCCTCGTCGAGCACGGTGCCTCCGAGGTCGGCCGCGAGCCGGCGTGCCCGTGCCTCGGTGCCTTCGGTGGTGCCTTCCAGCCGGGCCAGCAGCATCCCGTCGAACCACTCCAGGGCCACGGGTTCGCTCTGCCCCGACAGCACCGAGACGGCGTGTTCCGCGGCGGTGTGCAGGGGAACCTCGACACACACCGTGCGGGTGGCCGACGGGATCGGGTGTACCCGCAGCACGATCTCGGCGAGCAGCCCGAACACGCCGTAGGAGCCGTGTGCGAGTTTGGCCAGGTCGTAGCCCGCGACGTTCTTGATGACGTGCCCACCGGTGCGGGCCACGGTGCCGTCGGCGAGCACGACCGTCGCGCCGATCACCAGGTCGCGCAGTGAACCGTAGGCCAGCGACAGCGGCCCGGAGTCCGCCGTCGCGACGAGACCGCCGACGGTGGCGCCGCGTTGCGTCCTGGCCGCGTCGAACGCGATCCGCTGCCGGTGTGCCGCGAGTTCGGCTTCGAGGACACGCAACGGCGTCCCGGCCCTGACGGACACGGTCATGTCCGCCGGGTTGTAGGTGAGCACTCCCGTCATCCGGGTCGTGTCGAGCACGGTCGGGGCGATCCGCGCGGGATCGGCCCAGCCCGACGCGGTCCCGGCCCCGCGGATCTCGACGGGTCCTTGGGTGTCGGCGAGCGCCTCGTGCGCCTCGTGGATGTCGGTGGGCGCGAGCATGGTCGGCGTCGACGTCATAGCCGTTCGATCACTCCTGCCTCCTCCAGCGGGTGCGGGCGGTAGGGGCCCGGAGCCTCGCCGCAGAGCCTCGGCGTGGGCAGCAGCTTGCCGGGGTTGCACAGGCGCCGCGGGTCGAACGCCGAGCGCACACGGTCCATCGTGGTGAGGTCGTCGACGCCGAACATGCGTGGCATCGAACATGCCTTGTCGGTGCCGATGCCGTGTTCGCCGGACAGCGAGCCGCCCAGCTCGACACACAGTTCCGCGATCTGCTTGGACAACTTCTCGGCACGGTCCTGCTCGCCCGCGGCGGTGCTGTAGAGCACCAGCGGGTGGAGGTTGCCGTCGCCCGCGTGGAACACGTTGGCCACGCGCAGGCCCTCCTCGCGGCCCATCTCCTCGATGCGGCCGAGGACCTCGGCGAGGCGCGTACGGGGCACCACGCCGTCCTGCACGAAGTAGTCGGGGCTGATGCGTCCGACGGCGGCGAAGGCGGCCTTGCGGCCCTTCCAGATCTTGGCGCGTTCGACCGCGTTGCCCGCGATGTGCAGCCGCGTGCACCCGTGCCGTTCGCAGATGGCCTTGACCTGCTCGAACTGTTCGGCGCACTCGGTGGCGGGCCCGTCGAGCTCCACCACGAGCGCGGCGGCCGTGCTCAGCGTGTACCCGGCGTGCACGGCCTGCTCGGCGGCCTGGATGGCGAGGTTGTCCATCATCTCGACCGCGGCGGGCACGATGCCCGCGGCCACGATGTCGCTCACCACCTCTCCCGCGTCGCGTACGGAGTCGAAGTCGGCGAGCAGCGTGCGAACGGTCTCCGGCACCGGCAGCAGCCGCACCGTGACCTCGCAGACGATGCCGAGCGTGCCTTCCGAGCCGATGAACACGCCGCGCAGGTCGGGCCCGAGTTGCTCGCCCGTGTCGCCGCCGAGCGTGACCACGTCTCCGTCGGGCAGCACGACGGTCATCGACAGCACGTGGTTGGTGGTGAAGCCGTACTTCAGGCAGTGGGCGCCGCCGGAGTTCTCCGCCACGTTGCCGCCGATCGTGCAGACCTGCTGGCTGGACGGGTCGGGCGCGTAGTAGAGCCCGTGCGGCGCCGCGGCCCTGGTGATGTCGAGGTTGGTGACGCCGGGTTGCAGGGTGGCGCGCCGGTCGACGGGGTCGACCTCCAGCACCCGACGCAGTCGCTGGAGTGAGATCACCACGCCGTCGGCGACGGGCAGTGCGCCCCCGGACAGCCCGGTCCCGGCGCCTCTCGCCACGTACGGCACGCCGTGGTCGTGGCACGTGCGCACGGCGGCGGCGACGCTCGCGGTGTCGGTGGGCAGCACCACGAGATCGGGAACCACGCGGAAACCGGTGAGCCCGTCGCATTCGTAGCTGCGCAGGCCGACCGGGTCGGAGATGACGTTGTCCTCGCCGACCGCGGCGGCCAGTGTCGAACGCACCGTCGCGTCGAGCATCAGCACCCACCCGCTTTCCGCTTCACGGAATGTCATTGCCGCTCTAAGGAAACGTTACCGCTCGGTGGGGCGTGGTCAAGACTTGTGTCCGTCACCTCCGGTCGTGTCGAGCGCCTCGCTGCGGGCGTGTCGCGCACGGCGGTGCCGGAGCCGGGTGGTACCAAGTCCGCATGAGCTGTGTGAGCTGCCGGACGGGTCTCGACCACTGCCACGGCACGGTGGTGCTGCACGTCGACGGCGGTGCCGACTGCACCGATCCCGGCTGCGCGGACGTGCAGCTTCTCAGGCACACGCTCGTCATCCGGTGCGAGGACGTCGAGAGCGGCTGCGGTTGTGAGGGCGACCGTTACGGGGAGCTCAGGCGCGCTTCGTGAGGTTCGAAGGCGAACCGGAGCCCGAAGTTGTCCACGGTGGCGGGCAGACGGTCGTGCGCGTGAGTGCGTGATCGCAGAGTCCTCGGCGCCAGCAGCCGGTACTCGCCCTCGCGGAGCAACTCCGCCAACAGCGTGCTGGTGACCAGCAACACCAGGTTCTCACCGGGACACTTCCCGGGGCCCTCGCTGAACGGGACCAGCGCCGGAAAGTCGCGTGCCCGGCCGTCGAGCCACGCCTCGGGTGCGAACCGGTCCGCGAACGGCACGAGGTCGCTCTCGCGGTGGAAGTACGGCGCGAACACGACGAACAGCGTGTTCGGTGGCAGTTGCGTGCCCTGCCAGGAGGTGGCCGTGGTGCTTTCGCGCAACACCACCGGCGTCGTCGGCCACAGCCGCACGGTGTCGAGCACGCACGCCCGGAGGAACGGCCACGTGCGCTCGCCTCCGCTCAGTTCCTTCCTGGCCGCCTCGGCCTGCTCCGGGTGGGTGGCCAGCAAGGCCAGCGTGCGGAGCGTGACCATGCCCGCGGCGTCGAAGGCGAACAGCCAGTGCGGCACCTGCCCGTGCGGATCCACTCCGTTCTCGGTGTTCTCAGCGTTTTCGGTGTTTTCAGTGTTTTCGGTGTTTCTGACGGGGTGTCGCGCGACCGTCGCCGCGAGGCTGCCCGGCTCGGCCCGGTGGAGGTAGGCGTCCAGGCGTTCGCGGAACCGCTCGCGACGCTGACGTGCCCTGGGCGCCAGAAAAGCCCAGTTCCCGCGCAGTCGCAGCGCGGCGAGTGCGTCGGTGATCTCGGTGTCGTCGCGGGCCGAGTCGCCGAGCACGAGACGCCGAACGATCCGCCACCAGGCCCGTTGGAACCCGGACCAGTCGAGCTCGGTCGTGTCGGCGAGCAGTTGTCGCGTTTCCTCCCGCACCAGCACGCGGATCTGCGCGGCGAGCGAGTGCTCGGCGTGCGACGTCTCCAGCACCGCCTCGTTGTAGCGGCGACGCGGCGCTCGCTCGGGCATCGGGGTGGCCAGCACGGCGTGGGGTTGGAAGTGGCCGAGGGCTTTGCGTTTCTCCCACGCCGCGGGGCTGAACGGCGCCGGGGTGGCTTTCAGGACCCGGCTCACGTCGTCCGGGTCGAGCAGCACCGCGATCCGGCGACCCGGCACCCGCAGCAAGACGGGCCCGGTACCGTACCGGGCCCGAAGCCGCCGCAGCGTGCGTACCGCGACGCGGTCGAGCTGCAGCCGGTCGGCCAGTGCCATGACGCGGGGTCTGCGTTTGAGCACGCCACCCGCGAGCGTCGGCACGAAGACCTCACCGGCGACCCTGACCGTGTCGAGGACGCCGGCTCGACGTGTCATCGAGTGCGTTGGGTGGGTACGGGCCTGCCCTCTTCGGGCGCCAGTCCCAGCGCTTCGAGCAGCTCTGCGCAGTCCTTGGCGTCGAGCGCCGCCGAGGCGACGGCTCGGACCGCCCTGCGGCGTTGCTCGGGGTCGGGTTCCTCGGTGTACGGCAGCACCGGCCGGGGGTTCTGGCTCGGAGCCGTCGAGGTGTGCGTCGTGTTCACGAGTGCTCCTGGTTGGTCTCGTCGGCGTACGCGAGGTCGGTGGGGTCGAAAGACAGCGCTGTGCCTGCCGTGAATGACACGTACCCGCTGGGTGGCGGCGTTACACGCCTGGTTTCTCGCAGCAGGCGACTGGGTACGAGCGGTGAGGTGACTTCGCTGGTCACGGAAAGGAGGCTGACGTGGGTACCGACGCTTACCTCGCGTTCATCGCCCTGGGCCTGATCATGATCGTGGCGGACGGTCAGATGCTCTACCGCAGTGGCAAGCGCTATTTGTCCGATGTGGACTCAGAGGGTGACTCCGTCCACTCGATGGCCAAACTCGTCACCGTTCTGTTCCACCTCGTCATGTTCGGTTTCCTGGCTCTGTTGTCCGTGTTGAACTTCGATTTCGGTGGGCACACCGTCCGCGCGATCGTCGGCAACCTCGGCATCCTGCTGTTGCTGCTGGCCCTCGTGCACGCGGTGACGATGGCGGTCATGTCCCAGATGCACGACGTCCGCGCCACCGACGAACGGTATGCGCGTCCCGCTCCACGGGCCACCACCGGCACGAACATCCAGTTGCAGCGGGGTCCGGTGGTGACGCCCGTTCCGGGGCAGCACGGCAGGGATCCGCAGCTGAGCCCGACCATCGAGGACCAGCGGAACTGACCGCGGTGCACGAGTTCGGAGGTCCGGCCGTTGCCGGGATTTCCCGGTGACAGCCGACCCCGGACAGGTCGCGGATTCGGTGAGGCCCACGGCACAATGTTGCACACGGTGAGCGGGACGTCGCGACTCGGATACGAACGGACGGGCGACACCTGTCCGCCGATCGGGTGGCCGCCGGTCATCGAGAGGCCCGTGCCCACGCGGCCCGGTTCGCGAGTACCAGGAGTGCCGCGAGCAAGGCGAAGTCGGCGACGAACACGAGGCGCTGGACCAGGCCCTCCGGCAGCGAGCCGAACAGCGTCAGCGGTGTCGACAACGGGAAGGTGTCGGCCGGGACCTTGTCGGCGAGGTAGGTCGCGCCGAACAGGACGAGCAGTGCGACCGAGACCCACGCGAGACGCAGTAGGGCGCGTCGCGTGTCGCGCAGGGCGTCGCCGGCCTCGCGGAGCTGGTCGAGCAGGCACAACGCGATGCCGGGCACCGAGAGGAACGCGATCAGGCTCGCGTACTGGTGGATCACGCCGCTCACCGGGTCGATGTCCGAGGTGAACGTCGCCGGGAACAACGCCGCGGCCACCAGGCCCGTCGCCGCGGCGAACACCAGGATCGTGGCGGTGCGGCTGACAGTGAGGCCGGAGGCGAGCAGCGCGCCCCGCACCGCCACGACACCGACGGCGAAGGACAGCAGAGTCGCCTCCAGCATTCCCTGGCCCCTGTCGGTGAAGGCGTAGCGGCTGACCGGATCGGTGAGCGGGTCGAACGAACTGACGATGTGCAGGACCGTGAACGTGAACAACGCCCACCCCAGTGAGGCGGTGGCCGCGAATGTCCAGGAGTGCACCCGAGTGGTGGCGCTCTCGGCGCCCCTGATGGATGCCGCTTTTGTCCCCAGTTGCCCCATACAGCGAGTTTCCTCGCCTCACGGAGCGTTGTCCTCAGGGTTCGTCCCTGATTGTTGCCTGATCCGCAGCGAAGTCGATCACAACGAGGGCCTGGTCGTCGTGTCGTTTCGACCGCGGCCAGCGACGACACTCGGGGTCGTCGGCCTCCGCCCGCCGCACGGCGTCCAGTACCGCCTCGGCTCCCGCGCTGCGTGACAGCCGCAGCACCCCGGGCCAGTCGAACACGCCGTAGGTGTCCACGCCTACCGACACGCCGTCGGTCGCGAGCACCGCGGCGTCGACGCCCGCGCGGGGCCAGCGACGACGGAGTGCGTGCGAAGCCGCCTCCGGGACGGCCTCGGCGACCCAGAAGCCGCCCTCGCTGTTGCGGAGCCGATCGACCTCGGCTCGTGTGCGTAGAGCACCCGCCGCGCGCAGCCGGTCCAGGCGGTCGTCGTGCACCACGTCGGGTCCGTCGGGCGTGAACGCGACCACCGGGCTGTCCGCGAGCACCAGCGCCTCGACGTGTTCGGGTGTCCAGCGCAGCATCGCCACCGTGCTCGACGGCGCGCGGCGCGGTGTCAGGTCCTGCTCCGCGGCCACGTGTGCGATCGACTCCGCCAGGAGCGTGCCGAGGTCCTCTCCCGCGTTCGCGCGCAGCCTGTCGCCGATCCGCTCGGCGAGGAGGCGGGAGTACCAGCCGCCGCTCGGCAGCCCCTCCCGCATCTCGGTCGCGCCGTCGAGGACCACCACGGTGTCGGCGGCGACGACGACCCGGTCCTCGGTGGGGCGGGGCAGGCCGTCGAGGCCCACGCCAGGGTGTTCGGCGATGTCGATTCGAGGCACGGGACGACGGTATCGGTCGTCAATCTTGGTTGACAAAATCGGCGTGTCAACCTATGTTGACACCATGGTTGAGGCAACCGAACTCGCGGCCAGGGTGGGCGATCGCGATCCGAGGATCGGGCTCCGTGCCGTGGCGGCGTTGCGGCGCCTGCTGGAGCAACTCGAAGCGGTCCAGGTGCGCAGCGCACGGGCACAGGGATGGTCCTGGCAGGAGATCGCCGACGCGTTGGGCGTGAGCAGGCAAGCGGTCCACAAGAAACACGGGAGGCGCTGATGTTCGAAAGATTCGACCGGGCCGTCAAGGACGTCGTCGTGGGATCACAGACCATCGCAGTGGAGCAGGGCTGCCCACACGTCGACTCCAGCCACCTGGCCTACGCACTCCTCCGACAGCCCGTCGGTGCGGTGCATCGCGTGCTCGCCGAGAACGGGGTGGAACCCGGCATGGTCGAGGCGGAACTCGACAAGACGCGCCGACGCGGAGGTGTCAGCGACGCCGAGGTCGAGGCGTTGGCCGCCGTGGGAATCGACGTGGAGGACATGCTCGACCGGCTGGGCAGGGACCACGACGAGTCCTCCGGTCCCCGGCGCCGTCGAGGCTTCTTCGGCGGCCACCTGCCCTTCACCGACGCGACGCGGCGAGTGCTGCTCCGCTCACTGGAGGAGGCGAAGGAACTCGGCGAGAAGCGGATCACCGTGGACCACCTTCTGCTGGCCACGCTCGGGGTGCAGGGGCCGGTGGCCGACGTGCTGGCGGACGCGGGTGTCACCCGGAGCGCCGTGCGCAGGCACCTGGGAACCGCGTGAGGAGCGAACGTCACCCGCGCTTCGGCGACCACGTGACGTACGGCAGGAAGAACTGGGCCAGCGGGCCGATGGCCAGCGCGTACAGCACGGTGCCGACACCCACCGTGCCGCCGAGCAGCCACCCCGACGCGAGCACCACCAGTTCGATGGCCGTGCGAACCAACCGCACCGAGGCGCCCGTGCGCGCCGACAACCCCGTCATGAGCCCGTCCCGTGGTCCCGGCCCGAGGCGGGCCCCGACGTAGACGGCCGTCGCGAGGCCGTTCAACACGATCCCGCCGAGCAGCAAGGCCGCCTGCCACGCCAGGTGGTGCGCGTCGGGGAGCACGAACCTCACCACGTCGACGACCACGGCGATGACGACGACGTTGGCCACGGTGCCGACACCGGGACGTTGCCGCAGTGGGATCCACAACCCGAGCACCACCACCGCGGTCAACGCGGTGACCGTGCCGAAGCTGAGCGCGGTGCGATCGGCCACGCCCTCGTGCAACACGTCCCACGGGTTCAGACCCAGCCCCGAGCGGGTCATCATCGCCATGCTCGTGCCGTAGCAGACCAAGCCGGCGAAGAGCTGGGTCAGCCGGCGGGTGGGAGCCGTGGTGACGGGGACGGGACTGAGTTCGACGGGGGCCTTCACCGATGCCACTCGGTCAATATGCGAGAGAGCCGGGCGGCTGAACAGAGCCAATCCACCGGCCAATGGCCGAATCGGGGTGGGGTGCGACACAGCGGCGGGGGAACAGCCGGTGCGCCGGATGCGAGGTAAGGCCGTCACTCCAGGGAAAAGGACGGTGTGGCATCCGGCGCACCGGCTCGTCACCGTGCCCGGGGAAGGGCACGGGCGCCGTGGGCCGTTCCCGGCATCGCCCCTCGCCATGCCGGGAAGACCCTTCGGCTCAGGTGCGCATCGGTGCGGGGTCTTCGCCCGGCGCGGTGGGCGAAAACCGCCGACGCGCACCCGTGGGCCTCGAAACCACGGGGGCATCGTGGAACCGAGGCCATGACCCGTCACGGCCGGGCGCGGTCGGCCGAGCGGGAAGAGTGGAATACACGGGACAACCTCTTGGTAAACGGCGTCGATGGACGTGACCGTCGCCGGTGACACCCGCGAGAACGATGCGCGGACGACCGGCTACCGAGGGCCGTGTCAGTCAGGAGAGGTGGTGGGCAGCGCGGCTTCTCTGCTGACGCCGACGACGTCGTGATCGCGGCTGCTGCCGAGCAGGCGGAGTTGCGTCACCGTGGGGAGGTCGTCCAGGACGCCGTGCTCGCCGCGGTGAAGGTGCTGGGAGCCGTCCTGAGGCGACGCCGCAACGTTCGACGGCGCTGCGACGGACGCCGGAGCGGCCGGCGACGGAGCGACGGGCCCGAGGGGACGTGACGAGCGGCCGTCCTTCGCCTCGGTGCCGTCCTCGGCCTCAGGGACCGTCCAGTGGGAGGTGCCGGAGATCTCGGTCACGCGATCGCCGCTCTCAGCGGCGTGCCGTGGAGTGACGGGTGGCGGTTCCGGAGCCTTCCTCGGCGAGGCGACGGGCTCGATGCGTGCTTCGCCGTCCGGCCGGTCGGGTCGATCGCCGGGGCCCACGGGGACGAGGTGGCCGATGTCGATCGGGAGCCGGGGCAGCGGGAATCCGGGGAGCACGTCCACGGGCGACCTACCGCCGGGCAGCGTGCCGGGCACGTCGACGACGTCCTCGATCGTGTCGCGAATCGGGTCGGTGACCTCCGGCAGAGCCCCGACCAGCAGGTCGGTGAGGCTGCCCGCGGTGTGTGCGAGGTCCCTCGTGGTGGACAGCAGCGTGCCGGTGGTGGCCCCCAGCAGCGGTCGGACGGGCTCCAGCAGCGTCGGTTCGCGGACCATCTCGGGCGACGGTGCCCCGGGGAGGGCGATGTCGACCTCGTCGGGAAGCTCGCCGGAGCCGGTGTCGGAGCTCCGGTCGGCACTGTCATCCGGGAGGTCGGTGCTGTCGGTGTCGTCGGTGTCCTTGTCCGGGGCGGGGAGTTCGGTGCCGGGCTGGACGACGGGCTGCTCGGAGTCGGTCCCGTCGGCGGACTCGGTGGGCTCGGTGGGGCCGGTGGGCTCGGTGGGCTCGGTCCCGTCCGTGGAGCCGGTGGAGTCGGACCCGTCGGTGGAGTCCGTGCTCCCGTCGGTGGAGTCGGTGCCGTCGGTGGTGTCCTCCGGGGAGGGCCGCGCCTCGCAGTCGTCGGGGTCGGCTCCGGCCTCCTGCACTCGGTCCTCGCGGGTGGCGACGGCCTCGTGGGAACACCCCGGCAGGTCGGGAGCCGGGCCGGAGGCCTCGTCGGCGGTCGCGGCGCCTGCGACGAGGACGGACACCACCCAGCCGCCGACCGCGAGCCCGAGTACGAGGAGAAGCCGGTGAAGAACGGCGACCCGCACGACGCGGCGCGCACACGCAGAGGAGGCCGTCGGAGAGCCCGTAGCTCTCACCGCCACCACCACCTGCCGTGCCTCGTCCGTGTGTTGCCGTCTCAGGGCTGCTGATCATCGCGCGAGCGCGACCCGGCTACCCCGTGAGTGCCATTCTTAGCATTGTGGGTGCTTGTTTCACCCCGTCGGTGTGCGATCCACCCCGGACGGCGCAACCCATTACAAGGTACGCAACCGCTCAATCGCCTCGTCGAGCACCTCCTCGCGTTTACAGAAAGCAAATCGCAACAGGTGTTGCCACTCTTCCGGGTGATCGGTGAACACGCTGACGGGTACTGCCGCGACCCCAATTGACTCTGGTAGGCGCCATGCGAGTTCCTCCGCATTGGTGAATCCGAGCGGCCGAACGTCGGCACACACGAAATACGTTCCCGCGCCCGGCCGTACCGCGAAGCCCGCGTCGGCCAGCCCGGCGCACAGTCGATCGCGTTTGGCCTGCAGTGATTCGCGCAGGGATTCCACCCACGGCAGTTCGTGTCGCAGCGCGTGAGCGACGGCCGGTTGCAGTGGCCCCCCGGAGACGAACGTGAGGAACTGTTTCGCCGCTCGCACCGCGGCGGTGAGTTCCCTCGGCGCGCAGACCCAGCCGATTTTCCACCCGGTGCAGTTGAACGTCTTACCCGCGCTCGAGATGGACACCGTGCGCGACGACATCCCGGGAAATGTGGCCAGCGGGAGGTGTTCGGCGTCGTCGAAGACCAGATGTTCGTAGACCTCGTCGGTGATGGCGAGCAAATCGCGCTCGACGCACAGTTCGGCGAGTCCGGCGAGTTCGGTCCTGGTGAGGACGGTGCCCGTGGGATTGTGCGGGGAGTTGACCAGGATGGCTCTCGTGTTCGGGTTGACGGCCGCGCGCACGGCGTCGAGGTCGAGTGCGAACCGGTCGCCGTCCGGCACCAGGGACACGACCCGCCGGGTGGCACCGGCCATCGCCACCGCCGCGGCGTAGGAGTCGTAGTACGGCTCGATGACGATCACCTCGTCGCCGGGGCCGGTGAGCGCGAGCAGGCTCGCCGCGATGGCCTCGGTGGCACCTGCCGTGACGAGGATCTCGCCGTCGGGGTCGTACTCCGTGCCGTAGCGCGCACGGTGTGCCGCGATCGCCTCCCGCAGTTCGGGCCTGCCCGGACCCGGTGGGTACTGGTTGGCGCCGCCGAACAGGGCGTTTCTCGCTGCTTCCAGCATGCCTTCGGGGCCGTCGGTGTCCGGGAAACCCTGACCGAGGTTGACCGCCGAGGTTCGAGTGGCGAGCGCCGTCATCTCGGCGAAGATCGTGGAAGTGAACGGCCGCAGGCGTTCGACGAGTACAGGTTCACGCACGAGGGCTCATCCTCACGGACAATCACCGTATGGAGCAAACGAGGTCCACCGCCGTCCCGCTCGGCCCGCCGGGTGCGCTCGAACGGGAGGAGAGCAAGCGGCGGGGCCTGCGCAGGATGAAGTTGGTGGCGTTGAGCTTCCTGCTCGGCGCGACGGTGATCTTCCTGCTGGCCAGCTGGGCACAGGCCGCGGGTTGGCCCGGCTGGGTCGGCTACGTCCGCGCTGCCGCCGAGGCCGGCATGGTGGGCGCGCTCGCCGACTGGTTCGCGGTCACCGCGCTGTTCCGGCATCCGCTGGGACTGAAGATCCCGCACACCGCGATCATCCCGAACAAGAAGAACGTGCTGGGCAGCAGTCTCGGTGACTTCGTGGGCACGAACTTCCTCGCGGAGTCGGTGGTGCGCGACAAGCTCCGCAGGGTGGAGACGTCGAGGAGGGTCGGCGAGTGGTTGGCCAAACCCGAGAACGCGGAGCGGGTGACGGCGGAGGTGGCCACCGTCGTGCGCGGTGCCGTGACGGTGCTGCGCGACGAGGACGTGCAGGCCGTCATGGAGCAGGCGGTCGTGAAACGCGTCCTCGACCAGCAGTGGGGGCCGCCGCTGGGCAAGCTGCTGCAGCAGGTGCTGGCCGACGGTGCGCACTACCGCCTGGTGGACCTCGTCGTGGACCGGGCCTACGAGTGGGTGCGTGACAACCACGAGACGGTGTTGCGGGTGGTGTCGGACCGGGCGCCGTCGTGGTCGCCGAGATTCGTCGACACGATGCTCGCCGACAGGGTCTACGGCGAGGTGCTGTCGTTCGCGTGGGCGGTGAAGACGGACGTCAACCATCCGATGCGGCTGGCGCTGGACCGCTTCCTCGCCGAGTTCGCGGGTGACCTGCAGAAGGACCCGGACACGATGTCGCGGGCGGAGGCGGTCAAGCAGCAGCTGGTGGAGCACCCCGAGGTGCGCAAGGTGATCGACTCGGCGTGGACGACGGCGAAGGAGATGTTGCTGGCCGCCGCCGAGGACCCGTCGAGCGAGCTGCGCAGGAGGGTGTCCACCGGACTGGCGTCGCTGGGCGGGCGGCTGCAGTCGGACGCCGCGCTGTCGGCGAAGGTCGACGGCTGGGTGGAAGGTGCGGCGGCGTACGTCGTGACGCACTACTCGGACGAGATCACCACCATCATCACCGACACGGTCGAGCGCTGGGACGCCGAGGAGACCTCTCGCAAGATCGAACTCCAGGTGGGTCGCGACCTGCAGTTCATCCGGATCAACGGCACCGTGGTGGGCGCGCTGGCCGGACTGGTGATCTACGCGGTGGCGCAGGCGCTGTTCTGAGACCGCGTGGTTGCCCGTCCGAGGCGGCTCGACCGGGTGAAGTTATCCACAGATCGGGGAGTTATCCACCGGGTTATCCACAGGATTGCTCCATGTGGGTGGTGGATGGTGTGGAGCGCTGCCGGAACGCCCGCGCCTTCTGCCGGTTGCCGCAGACGCGCATCGAGCACCACGTGCGCGACCGGTTGCGGGACCTGTCGTGGAATGCCCAGCGGCAGTCGTCGGCCGGGCAGATCTTGACGCGCCCCCACTCGCCGAGTGCGGTGAGCCGCGCGGCGGCGGCGTACACGGCCGCCACGGCGGTGTACGCCTCGAACACCACGCCGTCCACCGAGGGTGACGCCCGCACGCTTATGTGGACGGCGGGGGCGGTGTCCCCGTCCGCCTCGCGGTCCCCGGTGGCGGCACGGAGCGCCTCGCGGGCGCGCACGGCTTCCGGCAACGGGTCGGCGGTCAGTCCTCGTGCGGCGGCCCAGGCTTCCCAGTCCCTCTCCCCGCGCAGCACGTCCGTGCCCGCCTCGACGTCCCGCGTGTTGAGGAAGTCCAGCACCAGGGACACGTCGGGATCCACGGCGCCAGTGTAAGTCGGTTGCCGACTCGGTGGATAACCACCATACTTCGTTCACTGGTTACTGGGAGGTGCGATGAGTGCTTCGATCAAGTTGGACTGCGTGGTGCTGGACTGCCCCGACCCGGTCGGCTTGGCCCGCTTCTACGGCGAGTTGCTGGGCTGGAAGGTCGACGACCCCGTCGGCGACCCGGACGACGGCGGGTGGGTGACGCTGCGGAACCCGGACGGCGGTGTACACCTGGCCTTCCAGCGGGACCCCGACTTCAAGGCCCCGACCTGGCCGTCCAGCGAACGGCCGCAGATGCTCCACCTCGACCTCCACGTGGCGGACTACGAGACCCACCACAGGCGGGCGTTGGAACTCGGCGCGACGGTGTTGCAGGACCAGGCCGCCACTTTCACGGTCTACGCCGACCCGGCCGGGCACCCGTTCTGCTTGTGTCAGAACGAGATCTGAGGCTATACACAGGGTGTATACAGCGGCGCTACACACCATGTGTATAGTGCCGCTCGCATGAGGGTGCTCTCCGATTTCCTGCTCGGGGTCCGGCTGGCCTTCGGCTCAGGTCGCTTGCGTGGGGTCGCAATGGTCCGGACCTCGCTCACAGCGGTCGGTATCGGGCTCGCGGTGGCCGGACTGCTGCTGGTGTTCGGGGCCTTCAACGGGCTGCAGGAACGCCTCGACCGGATCGGCGCCCGGACCCCGGTCGAGGCCGAGGCGGGTGAGCCCGTCCTCGACTACCTCTCCGTGCCGTCGTACTACCGGGACAGGGAGCTCACCGCGGTCTACCTGGAACCGAGGCACGAGGACGCTCCGGTGCCACCGGGACTCGGCGGCGTCCCCGCGCAGGGGCAGGCCGTGGTGTCCCCGGCCTTGGCCGAGCTGCTCGACTCCGACGAGGGTGCGCTGCTGCGTCCGCGTTTCACCGATCTGAAGATCGTCGGCATCATCGCCGAAGAGGGCGTGGCCGAGCCGGACGAGCTCTGGTACTACGTCGGTGGCCAGGGCCTACGGGAGGCTTGGAGCACCGTGGCGGTGGGGGACTTCGGGGTGCCGGTGAACCCCCTCGCTCTCGGGCCGTTCTGGACGGTCGTGCAGATCATCGTGGGCGCGGTGCTGGTGAGCCCGCTGCTCGTCCTCATCACGTCCAGCAGCAGACTCGCGAGCGCGGACAACGAGCGGCGACTGTCGGCCGTCCGCCTCGTGGGTGCCGACGCGGCCCAGATCAGACGGATCGCCGCCGCGGAATCCGTCGTGGGCGCCGGAGCGGGGCTCGTGCTCGCGGTGGGGTTCTTCTTCGCGGGTCGCCCACTCATCGCCGCAGCGAATCTCGGTGGGCTCACCCTGTACCCGGAGGCGCTGGTGCCGGCCTGGGAGATCGTGGTCGCCGTGGCGGTGCTGGCGCCGCTGCTGGCCGTCGGCTCCGCGCTCTTCGGGCTGCGGGACGTGATCGTGGAGCCGTACGGCGTCGTACGCGACAGCGAGTCCGTGCCCCGGCGCGGGCGGTGGCGCGTGACGCTCGTGGTGGTGGGTGTGGCGTTGTTCTTCCCCGACGTGTGGGGCGGGATGGAGCCGACGGGGGTCGCCGCCGCGTCGTGCGCGGGAGCGGGATCGATCCTGCTGCTGGTCGGTGTTCCGGTGCTGATGCCGTGGCTCACCGAACGCCTCGTCCGGCGCCTGCGCGGTGGCCCACCGTCCTGGCAACTGGGTGTGCGGCGCCTCCAGTTGGACGCCGGGACACCGGCGAGGGTGGTCGCAGGGATCACCGTGGTGCTCGCGGGAGCCGTGACCGTGCAGACCGTGTTCGGCGCCGTCACGGCACCCGAACGGCGGGAGGCGGAGACGGTCTCCGTGGTCACGGTGAGCGAGGGGGACGCCGAGGCCGTGCCGCTCGCGCTGTTGGGCGACGTGCCCGGCCTGACACCGGTGAGCGAGGTCCGCTTCGCCGTGGATCCGGGTGTCCCGGACGCCGTGGAGCACCTCCGCAACGCGCTCGCGCCCCTGGGATGGCGGGCACAGGTGTACTGGGAGGCCGACCGGGACGGCGCGGGGAACCCGACCGGCACCCTGAGGGTGCTGATCGGTACGGCTCTCGCCTTCACGCTGCTGCTCAGCGGCGGCAACCTCGTGGTCCTGACCAGTGCTCAGGTACTCCAGCGCCGCAGGGCCCTCGCGGCGTTGCGAGCGACCGGTGTGCCACGCGGCGTGCTGGGCCGTTCGTTGCTGTGGCAGAACGGAATCCCCGTGGTCGTGGGTGTCGGAGTCGCTTCGGGGGTCGGGGTGGGAGCGGCCGGGTTGCTCACGAGGCTGCTCGACACGCCGTTCCGTCTCGACTGGGGTGCCCTCGCCGCGTACGCGGTCACGGCCGTGGTCGTCGTCGGCGTCGTGACCGCAGCATCGGGGGTGGCTCTCAGAGCGGTCGAAGGGGAGACCTCGCTGCGCGGGGAGTAGTGGTGTGGCTCCACCACGAGGCCGAAAGTGCGTAGGCTGTCGCTCGTGATCTGTCCCAAGTGCCAGAACGTGATGACGACGTTGGACAAGAACGGCATCCACATCGAGCAGTGCAGTGGCTGTCGGGGCATCTTTCTGGATCGGGGTGAACTCGAACAGATCGTGAGCGCGGAGAACTCCTTCTACGGTTCCGCGCCCCCGCCGCCCTACAGCCCCGCCTCGCAGCCGCCGCCACCGCCCGTGGCGCCCACCCAGCACTACGGCGCTCACGGCCACTACGGCGACTCGCCGCGCCCCTACCGGGGCGGCCACGGTGGTCACTACGCGGACTCCCCGAGGCCGTACCGCGGCGGGCATCACGACTCGCCGCGCCCGTACGGACACGGACACGGACACGGGCACCGGCGTAGGAAGAGCTTCCTGGAAAGCCTGTTCGACTGACGCCGGACGTGCTGGATCTCAAGATCTGCCCCGCCTGTGGCGACCGGGCGGAACTTCCCGTCGTCGAGGGGGAGCGGCTGGTGTGCGAGGTGTGCGGTCATCGCGCCGCGTTCCACCGGCTGCCCCTGCTCGCTCTCACCGGGCCCAGCGGTGCGGGCAAGTCCACGGTGGGTCCCGAACTCGCGCGCCGGTTGTCGGGCGAGGTCGTGGTGCTGGAGCAGGACGTGCTCTGGACGGGGGCGCTGCGCGACGACGTGGACGGGCATCCCGCGTTCCGCTCGACGTGGTTGCGGATGGCGGCCATGATCCATCAGAGCGGCCGCCCGGTCGTGTTGTGCGGCACCGTCGTGCCGCCCGAGTTCGAGTCGTTGCCGGAGCGGGTGTTCTTCTCCGGCATCCACTACCTGGCGCTCGTCGCCGACTCCGACGTGCTGGCCCGCCGGTTGCGGGGCCGTCCGGCGTGGCGGGGCTGGGACGAGCCCCGGATCGTGGAGATGCTGGCGTTCAACGAATGGTTGCGTCAGGAAGGGCCGTCGATGTCTCCGCCGGTCGAGTTGTTCGACACCACCACCGTGCCGCTGGCCGACTCCGTGGAGCATGCGGAGAAGTGGGTGCGGCGGGTACTCGACGCGGGAACCGCCTGATCGAGTGCAAGCTGAGCGCTTGCAATAGTTAGCACCCGGGCGTAGCGTCGATCTCGGAGGTGTGGGGACGTCATGGAGCGGACGTCGGAGCGCGACGACCACGCGGGCGGCCCGATGGACCGGGTCGCCGATCTGGGAAAGGACATCGGCTCCTACATCCGGCAGCAGCGCAACAACGCCAAGATCTCGTTGCGGCAGCTCTCCAGGCTCGCCGGAGTGTCGAATCCTTACCTGAGCCAGATCGAACGGGGACTGCGCAAGCCGAGTGCGGAGATCCTGCAACAGATCGCCAAAGGGCTGCGCATCTCCGCCGAGGCGCTGTACGTGCAGGCGGGGATTCTCGATCATCCCGTCGGCGGTCCCGTGGTCGAAGCGGTCCGTGCCGACACCTCGCTGAGCGAGCGGCAGAAACAGGTGCTGCTCGATGTGTACGAGTCGTTCCGCCGGGAGAACCGGGGAACGACCCCCGCAGGTGATTCGAGCAAAAGCCCAGACCACAAGGAGTGAGTCACGATGGCGACCACACGCACCGAGGACGTCCGCAAGGTGGTGAACACGGCGATGGAGCAGGTCAGGACCTCGCTGCTCGCCGCGCTCGGAGCAGGCAGTCTGGCCGGCCAGGCGGTCGCGGATGCCGTGTCGAAGGCGAGGACGCGCGTCTCCTCAAGCAGTGACGCCGCCAAGAGGAACATCGAGGACCTGCCGACGGAGCTGGAGCAACTCCGAGGCCGGCTCGACCCGGCCGAACTGCGCAAGCTCCTCGACGACTACACCGAGGCGGCCACGAGGCTGTACCAGAGACTGGTCGCCTCCGGCGAGCAGACGTGGGAACACACGGTCGAGCCGCAGGTCAAGCGTGGGGTCGAGCAGTTGGAGGAGGCGCTGCACGCCGCGCAGGAGCAACTCGACGACGTCGCCTCGGACACGCGTGAACGCGTGGACGGCATGGTGGCGCTGCTCACCCGCCGGGCGCGCGAGGCGGAGCAGACGGTCGACGCGGCGGTCACCGGTGAGCTGTCGGAGGACAAGCCCGGCCCCGTCAAGGCCGACGTGGCGCAGGTTCCGGTGAAGACACAGAAGGGCCGGGCCCCGGCCGGCGAGGCGAAACCGACCGAGTCGGGCACGCGGACCAGAAGCGGGCAGACGAACGGGACGACTTCCTCGGCGGCGAAGACGTCCTCGGCGCGCAAGAAGGCGATGAAGCCCGGCACCGGCGCCTCCACCACGGCCCGGGCGCCGCGCGCTCGCCGCACCACCAAGCCACAGAGCCCGGGCGCCACGACCGACGAGCCGTGACGGCGGAGCGTGGGTCCTCGGCGGTCCTCGTGGCCGCCGTCGAGGCCCGCCGAAACCTCGGCCCTGTTGGTGTCCTGACGTAGGCTGGTGTGGTGCCGCTACTCGCCTTCTACATCGTCATGGTCATCGACTGGGCCGGGGTGCTCGTCGGTCTCGTCGCGTTCGTGCACGCCGTGATGCAGAGGTCGGACGCTTACACGGCCGCCGACCGGTTGACCAAGCCCGCGTGGCTGGCCATCACGGCCGGCTCGACGGCCGCCATGCTGCTGTTCCAGTTCTACGGTGTCGGCATGATCTTCTGGCTCGCCGCGCTGGTCGCCAGCCTCGTCTACATCGTGG
This sequence comes from Saccharomonospora cyanea NA-134, assembly GCF_000244975.1. Lineage (NCBI taxonomy): Bacteria > Bacillati > Actinomycetota > Actinomycetes > Pseudonocardiales > Pseudonocardiaceae > Saccharomonospora > Saccharomonospora cyanea. Next base: position 313,166 of record NZ_CM001440.1, read on the forward strand.
ACGTGAGGCCCAAGCTCATCGAGGTGCAGCGCGGTGGGTCGAGCTGGTGAGCCCGGAAACCCGCTGAAATAGTCTGGTGACGTGAGTAGCTGGACCATCGCTGGGACACTCACGCCGGTCCCGGCCTCCGAGCATCCCGAACTGCTGGCCGAACCCGTCGCGAAGGCCCTGTCCTCCATCGAGGCCCCTGTCGGTCTCGTCGAGATCGACCCGGACCTGGCCGACACCGCAGCGTTCTGCGAGACGTACTCCTCGCCGCTGTCCGCCTCCGCCAACTGTGTGGTCGTGTCGGGCAAACGCGCGGGTGAGGTGCGCTACGCCGCCGCCCTGGTGCTGGCCACCACGCGCGCGGACGTCAACAACGTCATCCGGCGCAGGCTCGACGTGCGTAAGGCGTCGTTCGCGCCCATGGAGGAGGCCGTGGAGCTCACGGGCATGGCCTACGGCGGCATCACACCCATCGGGCTGCCCTCCGACTGGCCGATCCTCGTCGACCAGGCCGTGGCCTCCGCGCCGGAACTGGTTGTCGGCAGCGGTATCCGGGGTAGCAAGTTGTTGGTCACCGGCGCCACGCTGGCGGCACTGCCCGGCGCCGAGGTGATCGACGGGCTCGCCAGGTGAGCGAGCGACACCGCAGGAAGGGGCAGCGACATGGGTAGGGTCACGGCCACGGCCGAGCGCGCGATCGACGCGCCCGCCGAGAAGGTGAGCGAGCGGCTCGCCGACTACCGGGAGGTGCGGCCCCGCCTCCTCACCGAGCACTACCGCGACTACGAGGTCGTCGACGGCGGCAAGGGCGAGGGCACGGTGGTGCGCTTCAAGCTCCAGGCGACGAAGAAGCGGGTGCGCGACGTGCGCGCCACGGTGAGCGAACCCCGGCCGGGCACGCTCGTGGAGACCGACGCGAACTCCAGCATGGTCACCACGTGGACGGTGAGACCGGACGGCGACCGCAGCGTGGTCCGGGTGGAGACCACCTGGCAGGGCGCGGGCGGCGTCGGTGGGTTCTTCGAGAAGACGTTCGCCCCCAAGGGGCTCGGGCGGATCTACGACGGCGTGCTGACGAGGCTCGCCGAGGAGGTACGAGGGTAGCGATGGCAGCGACGGAAGTGCGGCTCGCGTCTCGTCCCGAAGGGGCGCCGACGCTCGACAACTTCGAGGTGGCCGAGGTCGACGTGCCGAAGGCCGGTCCGGGACAGATCCTCGTGCGCAACACGTGGCTGTCGGTGGACCCGTACATGCGGGGCCGGATGAGCGCCGCCAAGTCGTACGTCACCCCGTTCGAGGTCGGCAAGGTGATGGACGGCGGGGCGATCGGCGAGGTCGTCGAGTCGAACGCCGACGGTGTCGCGGTGGGCGATGTGGTGCTGCACGGCCTCGGCTGGCGGACGCACGCCGTGCTCGAACCCGCGCGGGTGCGTGTGCTGGACCCCGAGGCGGCGCCGGTGGAGGCACACCTGAGTGTGCTCGGCATGCCGGGCCTCACCGCGTACGCGGGGTTGTTCGACGTGGCGGGTATGCGTGAGGGCGACACGGTGTTCGTCTCCGGCGCCGCGGGTGCCGTCGGGTCGCTGGTGGGTCAGCTCGCCAAGCTGCGGGGAGCCAAGCGGGTCGTCGGCAGCGCGGGTTCGGCCGAGAAGGTGCGCTGGCTGCGGGAGGACCTCGGCTTCGACGCCGCGTTCAACTACAAGGACGCACCCGTCCGGGAGCAGTTGAAGGAGGCCGCGCCCGACGGCGTGGACGTGTACTTCGACAACGTCGGCGGAGAACACCTCGAAGCCGCGATCAGCGCGCTGAACGTGCACGGCCGGATCGCCGTCTGCGGCATGATCTCCCAGTACAACGCCACCGAGCCGACGCCGGCTCCGCGCAACCTCGCGCAGATCATCGGCAAGCGGTTCACCATGCGCGGGTTCCTCGTCGGCGACCACGAGCATCTGCGCCCGGCGTTTCTCGACGAGGTGTCCCCGCTGGTGCGGGAAGGCCGGATCGCCTACACGGAGACCGTGGTGACCGGCATCGAGCGGGCGCCGCACGCCTTCCTCGATCTGCTCTCCGGCGGCAACACCGGCAAGATGCTGGTGCGGCTCTGAGGAGTCGGCGGCCTCCTCAGCCCTCCGGATACCGGGTGAGGTAGCCGCCCATCGCGCGGAAGTACTCCGTGGCGGCGTGCTCGACTCCGTCGTCGGTACGCAGCTTCTCGATCGCGAGGCCGGGGCTGCGCCCGTACCGGGCGTCGGCCCCGGCGACGATCACCACGCCGTCGCCCTCGCGGATGAAGACGCGGCCCGGCGTGCCTCCGTAGGTCTTCTCGGTCACGAACGCCCGGGTGATCCGCAGCCGTTCGCCCCGGTGATAGGTGAAGGCGTTCGGGTACGGGTCGGACTGGGCGCGCACGAGCCGTTCGATGTCCTCGGCAGGCCAGCTCCAGTCGATACGGCTGTCCTCTATGGACCTTTTGTGGAAGAACGTCGCCTTGCCGCGGTCCTGCGGTACCGGCCGGGCCCGCCCGGACGCGATCGCCTCGAGCGATTCGGTGACCAGCGGTTCGATGAGGTCCACGGTCCTGTGGAACAGGTCGGTGGCGGTGTCGCGGGGGCCGACCTCGACCGCCCGTTGCGCGATGATCGGGCCCGCGTCGAGTTCGGCGTCCATCAGGTGCGCGGTGACGCCGACCTCCTTCTCCCCGTTCAGCAGTGCCCAGATGAGCGGCGAGAAGCCGGCGTAGGCGGGCAGCAGCGAGTCGTGCACGTTGAGCGTGCCGTGCTTCGGCAGTTCGAAGATCTCGGGCGGGAGCCAGGTGCGCCAGTTGTTGGCGACGACGAGGTCGGGTGCGAGGTCGGCCAGCCGGTCGGCGAGTTCGGCGTCGGGTCGGTTGCGCAGCTCGACCGGGATGCCCGCTTCGGCGGCGAGGTCGGCCACGGAGTCGGCCCAGATGCGCTCGTAGGCGTGGTCGGAGTGGGGGTGCGTCACGACGAGCACCACCTCGTGTTCGGAGTCCAGCAGCGCACGCAGTGTGCGATGTCCCCAGGTCTGGTATCCGAACATCGCGATCCGCATCGGCCCTCCAGGCGGTCGACGGCAAAGCGGGCCATAGTTAAGCAAGCCTTGCCTAACTATGCAAGACCCCGTCCGAGAGACGAGTCACCCACGAATGGGCGAACTAAGGTGGGGCTAACTTAGGTTAGGGTTGCCTGGGTTCGGAAGTCGTCGACCGATGGGGACACGTATGTCGAAGGAGTTGCGAGGCGGGCGAGAGGTCCTCGACCTGCTCGGCGTCGGATTCGGTCCGTCGAATCTGGCGCTCGCGATCGCCGTGTCCGAACACAACTCCGCCGTGCCGGAGCGGGAGAGACTACGCGCGCGATTCCTGGAGCGGCAGGAGTGCTTCGGCTGGCACCGGGGGATGCTCATCGACGACGCCACCATGCAGGTGTCCTTCCTCAAGGACCTGGTGACCCTGCGCAACCCGGCCAGCGACTTCAGCTTCCTGGCCTATCTGCACGAGCAGGGCAGGCTTGTCGACTTCGTCAACCACAAGACGTTGTTCCCCCTGCGGGTGGAGTTCCACGACTACTTCCGCTGGGCCGCGGACCGGGTGTCCCACCTCGTGTCGTACGGCACCGAGGTCACGGCCGTGCACCCCGTGGTGGGAGGTGGGCGGGTGACGCACTTCGAGGTGTCCACTCGCGACGGTTCGGTGTACGCCGCCCGCAACCTCGTGGTGGCGACCGGGCTCGTGCCGTCGCTGCCGGAGGGGATGAGCGCTTCCGAGCGGGTGTGGCACAACAGCGACCTGCTGCACAAAGTGGACGGTGTTTCGAGTGCGTCGCGGTTCGTGGTCGTCGGTGCGGGCCAGAGCGCCGCCGAAACCACGGCGATGCTGCACGAACGCTTCGCCGAGGCGGAGGTGTGTGCGGTCTTCTCCCGGTACGGGTACAGCCCGTCGGACGACAGTCCGTTCGCCAACCGGGTCTTCGACCCCGCTGCGGTCGACGAGTTCCACGGTGCCCCGCAGGACGTGCGCGACCGGCTGCTGGCCTACCACGCCAACACGAACTACTCCGTCGTGGACATCGAGCTCATCGAGGACCTCTACCGCAGGCACTACCGCGAGAAGGTGATCGGCGAACAGCGGCTGCGCATCCTCAACGCCTCCCGGGTGACCGAGGTGGCGGAGACCGACGACGGTGTACACGTCACGGTGGAGTCGCTCACCACGGGGCGGCGCACGGTGCTCCACGCCGACGTCGTCGTCTGCGCCACCGGATACCGTCCCGGCGACATGACGACGTTGCTCGGCGAAGCCGCCACCATGCTGCGCCGTGACAAGGCGGGGAGGCCGCTGGTGGCCAGGGACTACCGGCTGCTCACCGAGTCCGACGCCGACGCGGCCGTCTACGTCCAGGGCGGCGCGACCGAACACAGCCACGGCATCACGTCGTCGCTGTTGTCCAACAACGCCGTGCGCTCGCGGGAGATCCTCGACTCCGTTCTCGGTCGTACGGCCTCCACTCAGGGCGGGAGGAACGGCGCCGAGATCGCCGACGCCTACTCCGGGGGCGCGGAGGCGCACCCGGGCGTCGGTGTGGGTGTCGGCACCGGCGCTCCCGGGGGCGGCGGGCTGCGGCACGTCGGCTGACGAGACTGCGGCTGCCCGCCCGGTGGCCGTACCGACCGGCGGACGAATGGCGACGAGTGAGGAGGAACCGGTGACGAACCCGTTCGACGACCCCGAGGGCCGCTTCTACGTGCTGGTGAACGACGAGGGTCAGCACTCGCTGTGGCCGTCCTTCGTCGACGTGCCCGCGGGCTGGCGGGTGGTGTTCGGCGAGGACAGCAGGCAAGCCTGCCTCGACTACGTGGAAGCCCACTGGACGGATCTGCGCCCGGCGAGCCTGAGGTAGCCAAGCCGGGCGTGTCCGCAGGCTGCACGCGTGTCCGCGGTTCGCGTACGGGCCTCGCACCTGACGCACGAACCCGGAGGACTGCTCGGGACTTCCGGCGGGGACGTCATGCCGCCAGCGGTTTCGTCGTCCGCTCCACGTGCTCGGCGGCCTCCTCGACCAACCGCGACACGGTGTGCGGGGCGCCGAGCGGTACGAGATGCCACGCCTTCGGCACGATCACCAGTCGTCCGTCCACGCAGGCTTCGAGGAAGCGCTGTTCGTCGACACGCAGGTGATCGCGGCTCCCGTTGACGAGCCACACGGGACCGCCGTACCGCTCCAGGTCCCGCAGCGGGTCGGACCCGACGAGGGCGTCGAGCGTGTCCGACATCGCTTCGGTGGCGAAGCCGCGTTCGGCGATCACGGCCGCAGCCTGCCGTCCCACGGTACTGGCGAACACGCGCTGGTTGAGCCATGCGCCTCCGTCGGGGAGGGCGCGGAAGAACCGGCTCGCCGCGCGCAGCGGTAGGGTCCGTGACGGGTGGGGGATCGCCGTGCAACCGATCCCGACCAGTCCCGCCACGCGGTCACCGAGCCGCCCGGCGGCTGCGATGCCGACGTATCCGCCCAGCGACAGCCCGGTGACGAGCGCGCGGCCACCGAGTGCGTCGATCTCCTCCGCCACGGCGTCGACGGCGGCCTCCATCGTGAACCGCTGCCCGCGCCGGCGCCCGTGCCCGGGCAGATCGGGGGCCGACACGGCTCGGCGCTTGCCGACTTCGTTCAGTTGAGGGCGCCACATCGTGCCGCTGACGCGGATGCCGTGCAGGAACACCACGGGTAGCGGGGTGCGGGTCATGACGTCCTCCTCAGAAGCGCAACGCAACGTTGTGTTGCATTACGCTAGTGTCCCACCGAACGCAACGCAACGTTGCGTACGCTGCCGGTGTGGATGACAAGCTCCCCGGAACCCTTCCCGGAAGTCGGCGCCCCGGACGTGGTCCTCGTCAGGCACAGGAGATCTACCGCGCCACCCTGGAACTTCTGGGCGGAGGCGGTTACGACGCCCTGACCGTCGAGGCCGTCGCGGCGCGTTCGGGAGTGAACAAGACGACCATCTACCGCTGGTGGCCGGACAAGGACGCGTTGCTCGGCGCGGCGATCGTGCAGTCCTCGCTGCTGCGGTTCGACGTGCCCGACACCGGGACCCTTCGTGGTGACCTGAGCGGTCTCGTGCACCGCCTCGTGGGTCTGATGACCGGTGAGGCCACGTCCGGGGTGGTGGTCGCCGCGCTGGCGGCGGTCGCGGGCAGGCCCAGTCTGGCGTGGTTGGCGCGGGAGTTCGTCACCGACCGGCTGGCGGGTGAGCGTGCCGTGTTCGACCGTGCCGTCGAGCGGGGTGAGTTGTCCGGTTCGGTGGACCCGGCGTTGGTGCTCGACCTCCTCGCGGGTGCGGTGTGGTCGCGGGTGATGTTGCGGCAGGCGCCGGTGCCCGACGACTTCGCCGACGAGGTTGTGAAGGTCGTGCTGGAGGGGTGTGCCGTCCGGGCGTGAGCCGTACGGGAAGTGCGGACACGCGTGCACAGCCTGCGGACACGCCGGCGGGCGGGAAGGTGAGGCTAACCTAGCCTGGACCGGTCATCGTCGGTTCGGTTAGCCTCACCTTATGCCGCCGGCCGTCTTCGCTGACCCCGCTTCGGAAACCGAACCGGGCGATCGCGCCGTTTCCTCCCGGCGTTGGGCGCACGTGCTGCGGGCGGGCGGCCTCGTGGTGATCGCCGCAGCGCTGGCCCTCGTCGCGCTGCTCAGCGTGTGGTTCGGATCCAAGGACATCCCCTTCACGGACACCTGGGACGTGCTGCTGCACCCCGAGGCCTGGGCGGGCTCGGACGCGGTGGTCATCATCCACGACTACCGCATTCCCCGGACTCTGCTGGGGATCGTGGCCGGTGCGGCACTGGGAATCTCCGGTGCGCTGATGCAGGCGTTGACACGCAACCCGCTCGCGGAGCCGGGACTGCTCGGGGTCAACACGGGCGCGTCCACCGGCATGGTGGTGGCGATCGCCTTCCTCGGGGTCACGTCGGTACTGGGCTACGTGTGGTTCGCCCTGGTGGGCGCGGCGCTGGCCTCGCTGGTGGTCTACGTGCTCGGTGCCGCGGGACGCGGCGCCGCGAGTCCGGAGCGGCTGGTGCTGGCGGGAGCGGCGATCACCGCCGTGCTCTACGCCTTCAACACCGCCGTGCTCCTGTCGGACCCGCAGGCCTACGACGAGTACCGGTTCTGGATGGTCGGCTCGCTGGCGGGCCGCTACTACGACGTGTTGCTGCCCGTGCTGCCGTTCGTGGTGGTGGGCACGGTCATCGCGCTGCTGCTGATGCGCCCGCTCAACGCCCTGGCGATGGGCGACGACCTGGGTAGGGCGCTCGGCACCCGCCCCGGCCTCACCAGGGTGTTCGGGGCCTTCGCCGTGACGCTGCTGTGCGGCGCGGCCACGGCCGCCGTCGGGCCGATCGCCTTCGTGGGGCTCGCGGTGCCCCACGCGGTGCGGCTGCTGGTGGGGCCGGACCAGCGTTGGGTGCTGCCGTACTCCCTGGTGGCCGCGCCGTTGCTGCTCGTGGGGGCCGACGTGGTCGGACGCGTGGTCGCCTCGCCTGCCGAGGTGCAGGTCGGCATCGTCACCGCGGCCATCGGAGTGCCCGTGTTCTGCCTGTTGTGCCGACGACGGAGGCTGGCCAGCCTGTGAGCCACGAGACCGCCACCGAGACGCGGGCCGGTGACGCCCCCGGCGCCCCGGCCCGGCCCGTCACCGGCCGGGTGCTGCGAACGCGGCGCGAGACCGTCGCTCTGCGCCTGCCCACCCGGCCGATCGTCGTGGGCGCGGTACTCGCGCTCGCCGTCCTCGTCACGGCGACGATCACCCTGACCACGGGCGAGTACGAGTTGTCGGTGTCCGAGGTCCTCGCCGTCATCGTGGGTCAGGGCGAGGGTGCCGCCGACTTCATCGTGGGCACGTTGCGCCTTCCCCGGCTGCTCACGGCGTTGTTCGTGGGCGCGGCTCTCGCGGTGAGCGGGGCGATCCTGCAGAGCCTCATGCGTAACCCGCTGGGCAGCCCGGACTTCGTCGGTTTCACCAACGGCGCGTCCACGGGCGCGCTGTTGATGATCATCGTGGTCGGCGGGAGCATGGCGCAGGTCGCGGTCGGAGCGCTTGTCGGCGGCCTCGCGACGGCGTTGCTCGTCTACGCGCTGTCGTACCGGCGCGGCGTGCAGAGCTACCGGTTCGTGCTCATGGGCGTGGGCGTCAACGCACTCGCGCTGTCGGTGAACTCCTACCTGATCACCCAGGCCGACATCTACGACGCCCTGACCGCCCAGGCGTGGTTGATCGGCAGCGTCAACAGCCGGGGCTGGGAGCACGTCGCCGCGTCCGGGCTGGCGCTGGCGGTGCTGCTGCCCGTGGCGTTGAGCCAGTACCGCGCGTTGTCGATGCTCGAACTCGGCGACCACTCCGCCGCGGCACTCGGGGTCGGTGTGCAACGCAGCAGGGCGATCCTGATCGCGGCGAGTGTGCTGCTCGCCGGGTTCGCCACCGCCGCGGCGGGACCGATCTGGTTCGTCGCGTTGGCGGCTCCGCAACTCGCGCGGAGGCTGACGCGCGGTGCCGCGCCGGGGCTTGTGACCTCGGCGTTGATGGGCGGGTTGCTGTTGACCGTCAGCGACCTGGCGATGGACCGGTTGTTCCCCGCCCAGCAGCTTCCCGTCGGCACCGCCACGGGCTGTCTCGGCGGGCTGTACCTGATGTGGTTGTTGGCGTCCGAGTGGCGCGGAAAGGGCAGGTACGCGTGACCGAATCGACTTCGGGACACAGCGGCGACGGCACGGGCGGCAGGTTGCGAGCGGAGAACCTCACCCTCGCCTACGACGACGCCGTGGTGGCGCGGGAGCTCGGGGTCTCGGTGCCGGACGGGTCGTTCACCGTCATCGTGGGGCCCAACGCGTGCGGCAAGTCGACGCTGCTCAAGGCGCTCGCCCGGATGCTCAAGCCGGACGCCGGGGCGGTGTACCTGGACGGGCAGGTCATCACGAGTTACCGCTCGCGGGAGGTGGCGCGGCGGCTGGGCCTGCTGCCGCAGAGCTCCATCGCGCCCAGCGGCATCACGGTGGGCGACCTGGTGGCCAGGGGCCGTTACCCGCACCAGCGCCTGCTGCGGCAGTGGTCGTCGCAGGACGAGGCCGTGGTCGTCGAGGCCATGAGGCGCACGGGTGTGGCCGAGTTGGCGAACCGCCTCGTGGACGAGCTGTCGGGCGGGCAGCGGCAGCGGGTGTGGCTCGCGATGGTGCTCGCGCAGCAGACCCCGATCCTGCTGCTCGACGAGCCGACGACGTTTCTCGACATCGCTCACCAGATCGAGGTGCTGGAACTCTGCGCCGACCTCAACGCCGACGCAGGCCACACGCTGGTGGCGGTGTTGCACGACCTCAACCAGGCGTGCCGCTACGCGACCAACCTGATCGTGCTCGCACCGGGAGGGCGCATCGCGGCGCAGGGCGACCCGTGCGAGATCGTCACCGCCGACCTGATCGCCGACGTGTTCGGACTGCCGTGCCGCATCGTGGACGACCCCGAGACGGGCACGCCGATGATCGTGCCCGTCGCGCGGCGGCGTCGTTCCGGCCGCTCAGAAGACCACGGTGCGGTTGCCGTGCACGAGCACGCGGCTCTCTAGGTGCCACCGCAGGCCGCGCGCGAGCGTGATCTTCTCGATGTCGCGGCCCTTGCGGACCATGTCGGACACGGTGTCGCGGTGGTCGACCCGGATGACGTCCTGCTCGATGATCGGCCCCGCGTCGAGGTCGGCCGTCACGTAGTGGCAGGTGGCGCCCACGAGTTTCACGCCCCGTGCGTACGCCTGGTGGTAGGGGCGCGCGCCGACGAACGACGGCAGGAAGCTGTGGTGGATGTTGATGGCCCGGCCCGCCCACGCCTCGCACAGCTCGGCGGGCAGGATGCGCATGAACCGGGCGAGTACCACGGCGTGCGGGTCGTGTTCGTCGACCAGCTTCGCGATCTCCGCGAAGGCCGTGGAGCTGTCTCCGTCGAACGGGACGTGGTGGAACGGGATGCCGTGAGCGCGCGTGATGTCGGCGAGCACGTCGTGGTTGCCGACCACGGCCCGCACGTCGGCGTCGAGTTCGCCGGAGGCCACGCGACCCAGCAGGTCGTACAGGCAGTGGCCTTCCTTGGACACCAGGATCACCACGCGACGGCGCTCGCCGGTGTCGTCGATGCGCCAGTCGGTCTCCGATCCCAGCGACCGCGCCACTCCGGCGAACCGGGCTCGCAGCTCGTCGACGTCGAACGGCACCGAGTCGGCCCTCACCGCCTGCCGGGTGAAGAACCAGCCCGTGTCGGGGTCGGTGTGATAGGCGGCCTCGACGATCCACCCTCCGACCTCGGCGAGGAAGGACGAGATCCGGGAGACGATTCCCCTGCGGTCGGGGCAGCCGAAGGTGATGACGTACTGGCGTTCCTGCACGGTATGCCATTGTCGCTGGTCATGTCGGCGACGCAGCCGGTGGGCCGGAGATTCGTGACGGGGGAGACGTCACGGGCCGGCGGTGCCGCCCGCCGGTGAGCGGTATGCGCGGCGGCGGTGGCCGTCCGGGGGGTCAGCCCCCCGACACGGTGTGCCACGGGACCGTCACCTCGCCGAGCCGCCAGCGGTCGCGCCTGCCGAGCACCGGCCAGCCCTGCTCGGTGAGCAGCCGTACCGCTTCGGTCCAGCGGGCGCGGGCGCCGAACGCGCCGTAGGGGGCCGCCGCGGCCCAACACGAGTCCAGAGTGGACATCAAGGCGTGGACCGGCTCGCCCTCGACGTTGCGGTGGATGAGGGCTTTGGGCAGCCGCTCGGCCAGGGTGGACGGGCGCTCCAGGCTCGCGGTCCGGCAGGACAGCGTGAGCGTGCGCGGCCCGTCGTGGGTCAGTGTGACCCACGCGCACAGCCTGCCGACCTCGTCGCACGTTCCCTCGACCAGGACACCGCCCGGGGCGATGCCCGACAGCATCGCCTCCCACGACGGGGCGACGTCGGCCTCGGAGTACTGCCGGAGCACGTTGAAGGCGCGAACGACGACAGGCCGGGTGCCCGCGAGTTCGAACCCGCCGGAGCGGAAGTCGAGCCGAGGGGGGTCGGCCACGGCCCTGCCCGCCGCGACCCGTTCGGGGTCGAGTTCCAGTCCGAGCACCCGCACGTCGGGCCGGACCGTCGAGAGCCGCTGGGCCAGTTCCACCGTGGTGACGGGGGAGGCGCCGTACCCGAGGTCGACGACGAGTGGGTCGGTCGCGGCCGAGAGCGCCCCGCGCACCAGCGGCTCCCACAGCATCCAGCGGTCGATCCTGCGCAGCCGGTTCGGGTTGGTGGTGCCGCGGGTCGGCGAGCCGACCGGTTTCAGCCCGCGAGCCATTGCTCCGTGGCGCGGGCCTCGGTCTCGAGCAGCTTCGTCACCTGCTCGACCACGAAACTCTCGATCTTGCCTCCGACGAGGGGGACTCGCACGGACACCTCGCCGCGCGTGGTCTGGACACACCCGCCGCCGCTCGGAACCAGTTCGACGTCCGCGGTGATGCGGCCGGGAATGTCGGCGACCTCGACGGTGACGGTCCCGGTGTACCGGTCGCTTTCGCGGGTCCAGACGTGCGTTCGCCGCACGGTCAGGTCACCGGAACGGAGGGTGCGCACGAGGGAGGGCAGCTTGTCGGCGGGGATGCCCTGCAGGAGCGTGTACCGGGCGCCGCGTTCGCCGACCTCGTGGTCCCGCAGCTCGGCGTGTTCGCCCCCGACCTGCGCGAGTCGCGCGCGCAGCGCCCGTTCCTCGGTCTGCGCGGCGTAGGCGTCGGCGGCGCTGTGCGGGAACGTCGCCCGATGCTCGATACGGGTGGCCATGCCGGGGACAGTACCGTTTGGGGGCGTGAGCACTGTCGAAACGGTCGGCCGGAAGAAGCTGCGTGAGCACACGACCCTGCGGCTCGGTGGGCCCGCGCGGCGGTTCGTCGTGGCCGAGACCACCGACGACCTCGTGGCCCACGTGCGCAAGCTCGACGAGGCCGGCGAACCCCTGCTGCTCGTCGGCGGTGGCTCGAACCTCGTCGTCGGCGACGACGGCTTCGCCGGCACGGTCGTGCGTATCGCCACCACCGGATGGAGTGACGACTTCCGGACCGTGGCGGCGGGCCAGGACTGGGACGCCTACGTCGGAGCCACGGTGGCGGCGGGGCTCGGCGGGTTGGAGTGCCTCTCGGGAATCCCCGGCTGCGCCGGTGCCACGCCCATCCAGAACGTCGGCGCGTACGGCTGCGAGATCAGTCAGGTGCTGGAGTCGATCGAGCTGTACGACCGCCGCGCCCGCGAGGTGAGGACCGTTCCCGCCGACGAACTCGGCTTCGCCTACCGCACCAGCGTGCTCAAGGGCACCGATTCGGGCGTCGTGCTGTCGGTGCGCTTCCGGCTCTCGGACGACGGCCTCTCGGCGCCCGTCCGCTACGCCGAGCTCGCGCGCGGGCTCGGTGTGGACATCGGAGCGAGGGTGCCCGCGAGGCGGGCCCGCGAGGCGGTGCTCGCGCTGCGTCGCGGCAAGGGCATGGTGCTCGACCCGGACGACCACGACACGTGGAGCGCGGGCTCGTTCTTCACCAACCCGATCGTGGCCGAGGCCGACGTGCCGAGGGTGCTCGAACGGATCGCCGCCGTGGTGGGCACGGAGGCTGCCGTGCCGAGGTACCCCGCCGACGGTGGGATCAAGCTCTCCGCCGCCTGGCTCATCGAACGGGCCGGTTTCGGCAAGGGGCATCCCGGCCCGGGGGGCCGGGTCTCGCTCTCCACCAAGCACACGCTGGCGCTCACCAACAGGGGCGAGGCGACCACCGCCGACCTGCTCGCCCTGGCGAGGCAGGTCCGCGACGGCGTACTGGAGCGGTTCGGTGTCGAACTGCGCCCCGAGCCCCTGCTGGTGAACTGCGCGCTGTAGTGCCCCGACGGCTATCGGCGGTGCACCCGGCTGCCGCTGTACTGCGCCGTCGGCTTGAGCACGATCTGGTCGAGGTTGACGTGCGGGGGCCGGGTCGCGGCGAACGCGACCACCTCGGCCACGTCCTCGGCCGTCAGCGGCGTCAGCCCCTCGTAGACCTTGGCCGCGCGCTCGGTGTCGCCTTCGAACCGGTTGACGGAGAAGTCGGTCTCCACCATCCCCGGGACGATCTCGGTGAGCCGCAGTGGGTCGCCGAGGTGCTCCGACCGCAGGGTCCGGTGCAGCGCCGACTGGGCGTGCTTGGCGGAGGTGTAGCCCGCGCCGCCGTCGTAGACCTCGTGGCCCGCGATGGAGGTGACGGTGATGATGTGCCCGTCACCGGAGGCGAGCAGCTTCGGCAGCAGTGCCTTGGTGACACGCAGGGTGCCCAGCACGTTCGTCTGCCACATCCACCGCCAGTGCTCCTCGTCGGCGTGCTCGACGCGGTCGAGGCCCTTCGCCCCACCGGCGTTGTTGACGAGCACGTGGCATTCCGGGATCCGGGCCGCGAACGAGGTGACGGACTCGGCGTCGGTGACGTCGAGGGCGTGCGCGGTGCCGGAAAGCTCCTCCGCGAGCGGGCGCAGCTTGTCCAGGCGCCGGGCGCCGAGGACGACGTGGAAACCAGCGGCGGCGAGCGCCCGCGCGCAGGCTTCGCCGATACCGGCGCTGGCTCCTGTGATGACTGCCGTTCGGGTGTTCATGCCACCCGATGCTGCCAGGTAATGTGGGCGTGCTCATCGGCGGTTCGCTGTGTGGAAGCTGTTCCGGAGGAGATTTGACGAGGCGGATGAGGGCGGAGGTCGTCGGGGCGTCAGGGGTCCGGATCGGAGTGCGAATCGACGGCGAACGCCACGCTCCCGCGCTCGTGTTCGTCCATGGCTGGGCGCAGTCGGCGCGCGCCTGGGACACCCAGTTCGCCGATCCCGAGCTTCGCGAGCGGTTTCGGCTGATCGCACCCGACCTGCGGGGACACGGCGGTTCCGAGGCACCCGAGGGCGGCTACGGGGACCCGGCGACGTGGGCGGCCGACCTCGCGGCCGTGCTGGAGCTGGCAGGCGGTGACGCGGTGGTGGTCGGCTGGTCCTACGGCGGTCTGGTCATCACCGACTACCTGCGCACCCACGGCACGCGCGGACTGGCGGGCATCGCCTTCGTCGGTGCCATCACCGAGATCGGCAAGGGCCGCCCCGGCGGCCGCGTGGGCCCGGCGATGGCGGATGCGTTGCCCGCCGCGCTGTCGGACGACCTCGGTGTCGCCCTTCCCGCGCTCACGGCGCTGGCAGAGGGGATGGCCCACCGGCCCGTCCCCGGCGAGTTCTCGCAGGCGTTGCTGGGTGCGAGCCTGGCCGTGCCGCCGAGGGTTCGCAGGGCGCTGTTCCGCAGGGACGTCGACAGCGCGGACGTGCTCGCCGCCGTCGACGTGCCCGTGCTCGTGGTGCACGGCACCGACGACGCCGTTGTGGACGTCACGGCGGGCGAGTACACGGCCGGGAAGATTGCGGGGGTGTCGGCGCGTTGGTGGCCAGGGGTGGGCCACTTACCGTTCGTCGAGTCCGCGCGGGAGTTCGACACCACACTGCGACGGTTCGCCGAACAGGCCTTCGAGAGCGTCCTCGGACGAGCGGAAAGGTGATTCGGTGAAGATCTCCCGGTACCGGGCGGCGGTACGGCCGCGCCGGATCGCGGTGCTGTCCGTGCACACGTCGCCGCTGGAGCAACCCGGCACGAACGACGCGGGCGGCATGAACGTCTACATCGCCCAGACGGCCGTGGAGATGGCGCGTCGTGGAACGAGTGTCGAGGTGTTCACGCGAGCCACGTCGTCCGACCAGCCTCCGGTGGTGGAACTCGCGCCAGGCGTGCTCGTGCGGCACATCCCGGCGGGGCCGTTCGAACCGCTGACACGGGGTGAGCTGCCGTCCCAGCTCTGCGCCTTCACGTCGGGTGTCCTGCGTACCGAGGCGTTCCAGGAGCCGGGCCACTACGACCTGATCCACTCGCACTACTGGCTGTCGGGCCAGGTCGGGTGGCTGGCCCGCGAGCGGTGGGGGGTGCCGCTGGTGCACACCGCCCACACGCTGGCGAAGGTGAAGAACGCCGCGCTCGCGGAAGGCGACACCCCGGAACCGCGCACGCGGGTCATCGGCGAGGAGCAGGTGGTGGCGGAGGCTGACCGGCTGGTGGTGAACACCGCCGTGGAGGCCGAGCAGCTCGTGAACCTCTACGACGCCGATCCCGACGCCGTGCGCACGGTCTCACCGGGGGTGGACCTCGAACGGTTCCGTCCGGGCAGCGTGGCCGAGGCCAGGGCGGCGCTCGGCCTGCCCGGCGACGCGGTCGTGCTCGCGTTCGCGGGCCGCATCCAGCCGCTGAAGGCCCCGGACGTGCTCCTGCGGGCCGCGGCCACCCTCGTGCGCCGCGATCCCGAGCTGCGCCGAAGGCTCGTCGTGCTCGTGGCGGGCGGCCCCTCGGGCACGGGCCTGGACCAGCCCACGTCGCTGCGGAAACTCGCCGCGGACCTGGGCATCAACGACCTCGTCCGCTTCCTGCCGCCGCAGGGCGGGCAGGACCTCGTGAACGTCTATCGCGCCGCCGACGTCGTCGCGGTGCCGAGCCACAACGAGTCCTTCGGCCTGGTCGCCCTCGAAGCCCAGGCCTGCGGTACTCCCGTGGTCGCCGCTCGGGTCGGCGGCCTGCCCGTCGCCGTCGCCGACGGCGAGTCGGGTGTGCTCGTGCCCACCCACGCGCCCGACGACTGGGCCGACGCGCTCGCCGGGGTCGTGCTGCGTCCGCGGGTGCGGGAGTCGTTGGCGCGCGGTGCTCACCGGCATGCGGCACGGTTTTCGTGGCAGCGCACCACCGAAGCGCTGCTGGACACCTACGCGGAGGCCACGAGGGCGTTCCGCAGCACGGCACTGGAGGTGGCGGTGTGACCGGCTCCGAACACGGTCGGCGGGTCGATGCGCTGATCCGGTCGACTCTGGACGCGGCGGGTCTCGACTACAACCGGCGGCGCGAGGGCGTGTACTTCGTCACACTGCCCGGCACGAAGAAGCTCCAGACCAACTGCTGGCTGATCGTCAGAGAGCATTCGCTGGCCGTGGAGGCGTTCGTGTGCAGGCGGCCCGACGAGGCCCACGAGGACGTCTACCGGTTCCTGCTGCGCCGTAACGCGAAGCTCTACGGCGTGCACTACACCATCGACTCGGTGGGGGACGTCTACCTCGTCGGCCGGTTCGGGCTGGACACCGTCACCGAGCCGGAGCTCGACAAGGTGCTCGGCCAGGTCCTGGAAGCGGCGGACGGCGACTTCAACACGCTGCTGGAGATCGGCTTCGCGACGTCCATCCGGCGGGAGTGGGACTGGCGGGTCTCGCGCGGTGAGTCGCTGGCGAACCTGAGAGCGTTCGAACATCTGGTTCGCCCCGAGGCTCCGCACGCTCCGGGGTCGCTGACGTCGGACTGACCTGGCGCGGCGCGAGTCACAGCGGGAACCCGGGGGCCGCCATGATCGTTGGAGGTTGTGAGACCACCCGGCGGTAGCCGGTGTGTCGCGGGGCGGCTCGAGGGAGGGGGGAGTCGCGAACTCGAGCCGCCCCGCTGACGTTCCCGCCGCGTGGACCCGGTGGCGAGGGGGATGCCAACGGGGCCGGCGGGCCGCAGCTCGGCAGGGGGGAGACGAGCTGCGCCTACGCCCGCGTTCGGCCGGGGAGTGCGTGGTGACCGGCCGAGCGGGTTGTAGTCAACTTGTCAGACCGAGGTCTGTAATCACAAGACTACGCACTACCCCAATAGGGTGAAATTCGCCCCCATCGTTAACGCCTCGCAATTCTCTTCACGGGGACGACACGTTGTTGGCAGCTCGCTCAGGTTATGGGTGAAGATCAATACTGCTAAGCACAACCGTCGGTAGAAATCCCAGGTCGGCGCGCACGGTCCGACCACCCGAACGGTGGCATGGCAGGCTTGAGGTATGGCCGAACTTGGAACCCTGGTGCTGCTGCGACACGGGCAGAGCACGTGGAATGCGGAGAACCTGTTCACGGGCTGGGTCGACGTCCCCCTGTCCGAGCAGGGTGAAGCCGAAGCCCGGCGCGGTGGCGAACTCCTCGTCGAGACGGGCCTGCTCCCCGACATCGTCCACACGTCCCTGCTGCGCCGCGCGATCTCGACGGCGAACATCGCCCTCGACGTCGCCGATCGGCACTGGATCGACGTGCGGAGGGACTGGCGCCTCAACGAACGGCATTACGGCGCGCTCCAGGGCAAGAACAAGAAGCAGACGCTCGAGCAGTTCGGCGAGGAGCAGTTCATGCTGTGGCGGCGCTCCTACGACACCCCGCCGCCGCCCATCGAGGCCGACAGCGAGTACAGCCAGGAAGGCGACCCGCGCTACGCCGGGATCGGCGACGCGATGCCGAGGACGGAGTGCCTCAAGGACGTGGTGGCGCGGCTGCTGCCGTACTGGGAGTCCGCGATCGTGCCCGACCTCAGGGCGGGCAGGACGGTGCTCGTCGCCGCGCACGGCAACTCGTTGCGTGCCCTGGTCAAGCACCTCGACGACATCTCCGACGACGACATCGCCGGGCTCAACATCCCGACGGGCATCCCGCTGCGCTACGACCTCCGCGACGCCGACGGCGACCTGAAGCCGACCAACCCCGGTGGCACCTACCTCGATCCGGAGGAGGCCGCGAGGGCCGCCGCCGCCGTGGCCAGCCAGGGCCGCTGACTCCTCTTTCGCACGGACCCGTGCCGGCTGGGGAGGTGAGCGCTTCCCCAGCCGGGATCGGCCGGCCGGTGAACGAGTGGTGACGCAGCGGCGAACAAGGTCGCGGAACATGTCACGACCGTCACGAGAATGCTTCGAGTACTAGGCCTTCGGGCCACTTCCGTGCATACGATGCCACCGTGACGGCGCCCGCTACGTTCGCGCTGGCCATCGCCGCCGTGGTGATCGGCCTTCTTGTCGGCATAGCCGTCGGCAGGTCCGGCCTCGCCCGCAGACGCACCGGAGCGCGCGGTCCCACGGCCGCGGAGTTGCTCGACCGGTTCATGCGCTCGTCCAACAACGGCGTGTTGATCCTCAACCGCTTCGGCGACCTGGTGCTCCACAACCGCCGCGCGGAGGCGCTCGGCCTCGTCCGCCAGAACCAGGCCGACGTCAGGGCGCGCAAGGCCGCGGAGCAGGTGGTCGACACCGACGAGGCCACGGAGATCGACCTCTCCCCGCTCGCCGTGCGTGGGCGGGGGCCACAGGCGGTGCTCGGCGAGGTGCGGCCCCTCGGGGACGGGTTCACCGTGGTCGAGGCCGTCGACCACTCCGACGCCGTGCGTCTCGAGGCCACCAGGCGGGACTTCGTGGCCAACGTCAGCCACGAGTTGAAGACGCCTGTCGGTGCCATCGCCCTGCTCGCGGAGGCCGTCCTCGACGCGGCGGACGACAGTGACGAGGTCCGGCGGTTCAGCGAGAAGATCCTGCGGGAGTCCACGCGGCTGGGCAAGCTCGTCACCGAGCTGATCGCGCTGTCGCGGTTGCAGGGCGCGGAGAGACTGCCGGAGCTGACCGTGGTGGACGTGGACACCGTGGTGGCCGAGGCGCTGGGTCGCACCCGGCTCGCCGCCGAGTCCGCCGACATCCGGATCACCACCGACAACGTCAGCGGCCTCACCGTCGAGGGCGACCGCACGCTGCTGGTCACCGCGTTGTCGAACCTGCTGGACAACGCCGTGGCGTACTCGCAGGCCGGAAGTCCCGTGTCGATCAGCCGCAAGCTCGTCGACGGCCACGTCGAGATCGCCGTCACCGACCGTGGCATCGGCATCGCCGAGGCCGACCAGCAGCGGGTGTTCGAGCGCTTCTACCGGGCGGACAAGGCGCGCTCCCGCGCCACCGGTGGAACGGGGCTCGGCCTGGCCATCGTGAAACACGTCGCCGCCAACCACGGCGGGGATGTCCGGTTGTGGAGCAGCCCCGGGGTCGGCTCCACGTTCACGCTACGCATACCGGCCCACCAAGGGACCGACGACCAGCCCGTCGGTGAGGTGCCGGCCGCTGTGTCCCCCGCCGCGCCCGAGGCCACCGGAAGGCCCGGACCGGGTTCGAGTGGTGAGCAGCGCACCGCGGCTGCGGTCGCGCAGGAAAGCACCAGAGGAGGAGTGTCGTGACCAGGGTGCTGATCGTGGAGGACGAGGAGTCCTTCGCCGACCCGTTGGCCTTCCTGTTGCGGAAGGAGGGTTTCACGGCCGCCGTCGCCACCGACGGCAGGCAGGCCCTGGAGGAGTTCGACCGCAACGGCGCCGACATCGTTCTGCTCGACCTCATGCTGCCCGGCATGAGCGGCACGGACGTCTGCAAGCAGTTGCGGCAGCGTTCCAGCGTGCCAGTGATCATGGTGACGGCCAGGGACAGCGAGATCGACAAGGTGGTGGGCCTGGAACTGGGGGCCGACGACTACGTCACCAAGCCCTACTCGGCCCGGGAGCTCATCGCTCGCGTCCGGGCGGTGCTCAGGCGGGGCGGTGAGCCCTCGGGCGAGGGTCAGCAGGCGCAGCCGGTGCTGACGGGTGGCCCGGTGAGGATGGACGTCGAGCGGCACGTGGTCACGGTGGACGGCACGGAGGTGCCGCTGCCGCTGAAGGAGTTCGACCTGCTGGAGTACCTGCTGCGCAACGTCGGCCGCGTGCTCACTCGCGGCCAGCTCATCGACCGGGTGTGGGGGGCGGACTACGTCGGCGACACCAAGACGCTGGACGTGCATGTCAAGCGTCTTCGCTCGAAGATCGAGCCGGACCCCGGTTCGCCTCGGCATCTGGTCACCGTCCGTGGGCTGGGCTATAAGTTCGAAGCCTGAAACGCGACGTTCGGCGCAGCGTGGCGACCGTCGAGCGGTTCCCGCCCTATGTCACAGCAGTATCACGTCGGCGGACGGTACCGTAGGACTTTGTGCGCCTAGGGGTACTCGACGTCGGATCGAACACGGTCCACCTGTTGGTGGTGGACGCGCATCGTGGTGCCCATCCCACGCCGATGCACTCCGAGAAAACGGTGTTGCGCCTCGTGGAACGGATCGACGAGGGCGGAGAGCTGGACAAGAAGGCGGCTGACGAGCTGGTACTCGCGGTCGCCGAGGCCCGCGACGCGGCCGGGCGGCTCGGTTGTGAGGAGCTCATGTCGTTCGCGACGTCGGCGATCAGGGACGCCGTCAACGCCGACGAGGTGCTCCAGCGGGTCGTCGACGAGACCGGTGTCGAGCTTCGGGTGCTGACCGGTGAGCAGGAGGCCGAGCTCACGTTCCTCGCCGTGCGCCGATGGTTCGGCTGGTCGGCGGGACGGTTGCTGGTGCTCGACATCGGCGGCGGTTCCCTGGAGGTCGCGATGGGCGTCGACGAGGAACCCGAGCTCGCGGAGTCGCTGCCCCTCGGCGCCGGACGCATCACGCGGACCCGTTTCGAGAACGACCCGCCGACCCGCTCCGAGGTGGTCTCCACCACGGCGTGGCTGGAGGATCAGCTCGGTGAGCTCGCCGACCACGTCGTGAGTGTCGGTGTGCCCGACCGGGTCGTGGCGACCTCGAAGACCTTCCGGTCGCTGGCCCGGTTGACGGGTGCGGCGCCGTCGTCGGCGGGGCCCCGGGTGAGCCGGGTACTGACCCACGCCGGTCTCCGGCAGCTCATCGCGTTCATCTCCCGGATGTCGTCGGACGACCTCGCGCAGCTGGAAGGCGTGAGCCCCAGCCGCGCCCACCAACTCGTCGCGGGCGCGCTTGTGGCGGAGAGCACGATGCGTGCCCTGTCACTGGAATCCCTGGAAATCTGTCCCTGGGCTCTGCGAGAGGGTGTCATCCTGCAACGGTTGGACCACTCCGACGGCACAGAACAGACCGCTTTGCTGACCGGCCGGAGGCGGCACGCATGATGCCTGGGTTCAGACTGGACGTAACGAACGGGCGACGGGCACGGTGGAAAGGATGACTCGAGACAGCGACGGCGGGCGGCCTCAGAAGACCGTGGCCGAGCTTCTCGCCGAGCACGGCGGGCAGGTCGGCGGCACACCGCGTCGTCGGCGGCGCCGTGCTGCCGAGGACGACGGGCCTCCCCAGCCGGGGGTCACCGACACGGCGCCGCAGGCCATCATCGACCGGGTCCGCGCTGAGGGCCCACCACCCGGCGGGGGCGCGCCGAACGGCCGACCGAGGGGACGCGCCGCGGAGGGGGAGGAGCCGCCGCGGGGCCGACCCGGTCAACCGCGTACGGGCCAGCAGCCGGTGCCGCCCCGGAGGCCACAGAACTCGGGCGGGTACCCGGCGCCGGGCGGCGGCGAGGGAGCCGCCCGCCCGCCGCGGCCACCGCGTGGTCAGGGTGCGAGGCCGGCGCAGGAGAGCTCGCCTCCCACGCCGTCGAGCCCGCCACCGAGCACCGCGCACAGCACCGGCTACGGCAAACCGACGACCAACGGATTCCGCCTGCCGCCGAAGCAACAGAGCAGCGGCCCCAACCCGGTGCCCCCTGGCGGTGGTACCACGGGAACGACGCCCAAACCGCCTCCGCCGAGCTCACCGAACCCGCCACCGCACGACGCGGCGAGCCGGATGACGGCCACCCGCCGGGTGCCCGTGCCCGCCGCGCCGGTTCCGTCCCCACAGGAGGGAACGCTGGCGGCGAGGCTCGACGGTCTCGGTGAGGGGGACGAGCAGGAGCCGCCCACGCCCGGTGCGCAGCCACCGGCGGGGCGGGCGCAGCGCTCCGGACGGTCGCCCCTGCCGCCGCGCAGGCGGAGGCCGCCGAGGAGCGCGCCCGCGCCGCAGGCGGAACCGCACACCGAGCAGCTCCCCGCGGTGTCGGAGAGCGACGCGGAGAAGACCACGCTGTCCGAGCCGGTGAGTGCCGACGAACCACCGGCCGGGCTGGTCGGCTGGCCCGGTCACCGTGGCTCGGCCGACGACCCCGCGGAGGCGACCCGGATCCACGCCCCCGCCGAGGCGACCCAGATCCACGCCCCCGCCGCGCTCGGTACCGAGGACGTCGACACCGACGACGAAGGTCCGGCCACCGGCTACTACGTCCCGGACTTCGACGACGACGCGGACGACCTCGGGGCGGTCACCCGTGTCGGCGCGCTGGACGACGACCCGCTCGGCGAGAGCGGTTACGACACTCGCTACGGGACTCGCGGCGACGCCGACGATCCGTACGGGGACGCCTACGCCGACGACGACTACGACGACGAGGACGACGAGGACGATCTCGATCACTCCGGCAAGGGGAAGCGACGGCAGGCAGGCGAGCCCGGCGACGCGGACGAGGGTGCCGTCGAGGACGGTTCGCCCGCGAAGCAGTGGCTCGTGCTCGCCGGGCAGCTCGCGCTCGGCGTGGCCGGTGGCGCGGGTGTCTGGCTCGGCTTCAACTGGCTGTGGGGCAAGCTGCCCGCCGCCGCGTTGATCGCCGCGCTGGTGGTGACCGTCGGCCTCGTGTGGGTCGTGCGCAAGGTCCGCAGGGCGGAGGACACGCAGACCACCGTGCTGGCACTGCTGGTCGGTCTCGTGGTGACCGTGTCGCCCGCCGCGTTGTTACTGGTGTCGCGTTAGCGTGGCCACTCCGACGATCCCGGTCGCGCTGTCCACGGCTTCGGTGTGGCCGCTGCGGGCGAAGCGGGCGTTCGAGCTGGCCGCCGACCTCGGTTTCGACGGCGTCGAGGTCATGGTGTGGGTCGACGCGGACAGCCAGAACGTGGAGGCACTGCGCAAGCACAGCCTGGAGACGGGCGTGCCCGTGCTGTCGGTGCACTCGCCGTCGCTGCTCATCACACAGCGTGTGTGGTCGCCGGACCCGGAGGTGCGGCTGCGCCGCTCGGTGGAGGCCGCACTGGAACTCGAGGCCTCGACCGTGGTGGTGCACCCGCCGTTTCGCTGGCAGCGCAGGTACGGAGACGCCTTCGCCGACCTCGTCGCCGAGCTGGAACAGCGGAGCGGGGTGGCGATCGCGGTGGAGAACATGTTCAAGGTCCGGCCACCCGGAGGGCGGCGCAACGCACGTGTGTCGGCGTTCCGTCCGTCGATCGATCCCACCGACGTCGGCTACGCGCACTACACGCTCGACCTGTCCCACACCGCTGCGGCGGGCATGGACGCGCTGGCGCTGGCCGACCGGATGGGTGACGGACTCGCCCACGTGCATCTCGCCGACGGCACCGGCCTCCCGAAGGACCAGCACCTGGTGCCGGGACGGGGCGACCAGCCGTGTGCGGAGCTGCTCGAGAGACTGGTGCAGCGGGGCTACGACGGGGCCGTGGTGCTGGAGATCAACACCCGAGCGGCCAAGTATCCGGCGAACCGGGTCGCCGACCTCGCCGAGGCGTTGCTGTTCACCCGCCTACACCTGGGACAGTGAGCGGCGAAAAGTGAATCATCCTCCGGGTATGCCTCGCTTTCCGGCGTTCGACCCGTAAAGTTTGCGTCGTGGAGCCCCTGCGATCGTTGATCCTCGCCGCCGCCGGCAACGACGTGATCCGGCGTGTGGCCGCCACGGCGCCGGGCACCCGGCAGATCATCGCCCGCTTCGTACCGGGCGAGACCGTGGCCGACGCCCTGAGGGCCGTGAAGACCCTCGCCGCCGACGGACGGTGCGCGACGCTGGACTACCTGGGCGAGTACACGCGCGATCCCGCCCAGGCCGAGAGCACGGTCCGGACCTATCTGCGATTGCTCGACGAGTTGTCGAAGCAGGGACTGTCCGGTCACGCCGAGGTGAGCGTGAAACTGTCGGCGTTGACTGTGGACGGCGATCGGGTGCTCGCCGCGCGGAACCTGGGGCTGGTCTGCGAGGCGGCCGAGCAGTGTGGCACCACGGTCACCGTCGACATGGAAGACCACACCACGACCGACGCCACGCTGGGCGTGGTCGGCGACGCCCGGCGCACGTGGCCGTGGGTGGGAGCAGTGGTCCAGTCCTATCTTCGTCGTACCGAGGCCGACGTCGCCGCGTTGGCGTACAAGGGATCGCGGGTCCGGCTGTGCAAGGGTGCCTACGCCGAGCCTGCCGACGTCGCCTACGCCGACGCCCACGCGGTCGACCTCAGCTACGTGCGCTGCGCCAACCGGCTCCTGGAGGGCGGCGCGTACGCCATGTTCGCGACGCACGACCCACGTCTGGTGGGGCTGCTGCGGCAGCGCACGCGTTGGTACGGCAGGGAACAGGGCAGCTACGAATACCAGATGCTGTACGGAGTCCGGCCGGACGAGCAGCGCCGCCTGGCCGCGGAAGGGGAAACCGTGCGTGTGTACGTGCCGTTCGGTGAACAGTGGTACGGCTACCTGATGCGGAGGCTGGCGGAACGTCCCGCGAACCTGGCGTTGTTCCTTCGAGCCCTGGCCATCCGTTCGTGAGTACGGTCGATTCGGGGCCGCTGACGTTCGCGGCCGCATGTGAGGTGCGCTCGCTCGGGGACGGCACGTTCACGGCGGATCTCCGGCAGGAGTGGTCGATCGGCAGACATCCCCACGGCGGGTTCCTGCTCGCTCTCGCGGCGAAGGCCGGGGTCCGGGCGTTGTGGGAGGCGGGGGAGCCGCCCGCCGAGCCGCTCGCGGTGAGCGCCGAGTTCCTGCACGCGCTCGCACTCGGCCCGGTGTTGTTGCGTACCGAGGTCCGCAAGGCGGGCAGGCGGGCCACGGTGGTGGCCGTGAGTGTGGAACAACGGGGCCGTAGCTGCGTGGAGGCGCGCGTGACGGCGGGCAGGCTCCCGCTGCGGCCACCCGTGTGGAACGACGTGCCGACGCTTCCCGCGGACCCGCCCGCCAACGCGGTGGCGTTGTCGGGCCACACCGCCGAGGGACTGTTCCACCTGGCCAAGGGCTGTGACGTCCGGATCGATCCCGCCACGGCGGGCTTCCTCGCGGGACGCCGTGACGATCCGCCGCGCCTGCGGCTGTGGGCGAGACCGCGGCACGGCGAGCCCGACCCCTACTTCCTCCTGCTGGCGGGTGACCTCAACCCGCCGGTGGTGTTCAACCTCGGCAGGACGGGGTGGGCGCCGACGGTGCAGCTCACGGCGTTGGTGCGTACCCGCCCCCATCCGGGGTGGTTACGCATCGAGGTGGACTGCCGTGCCGTGCACGAGGGCTGGTTCGACTCCGACGCCGTCGTCGCCGACAGCCATGGCCGCATCGTGTGCCAGGCGAGACAGCTCGCGTTGTCGCCTCTGCCGTGACGAGCACCTCCCGCCGGGCATCGGCCGGGAGCGGGGTGCCTAGTGTTGCGGGCATGGGAACCATCGCGGTACTGGGTGCGGGCAAGATCGGTGAAGCGCTGCTGTCGGGGCTGCTCAGTGGCGGGCGGTCCGCCGAGGACCTGTTCTTCACCGAGCGGCATCCCGATCGGGCGGCCGAACTCCAGGCACGCTACGGGATCACGGGCGTGACCGTGAAGGAAGCGGCGGAGCGGGCCGACCTGCTTGTCGTGGCGGTGAAGCCGCAGGACATCGACCCCGTGCTCGCCGATCTCGCGCCGGTGCTGCGGCCGGAATCCCTCGTGGTGTCGCTGTGCGCGGGACTGCCCACCTCGCTGTTCGAGCGGAGGCTGCCGTCGGGCACGCCGGTGGTACGGGTGATGCCCAACACGCCGATGCTCGTGGGAGAGGCCATGAGCGCCGTGTCCGCCGGCAGGTACGCGGGCCCGGAACACGTCGAGCTCGTCACCGAACTGCTGAGCTGCGTGGGCAAGGTGGTGGAGGTGCCGGAGTCGCAGCAGGACGCGGTGACCGCATTGTCCGGATCCGGCCCGGCGTACTTCTTCTACCTGGTCGAAGCCATGATCGACGCAGGCATCCTGCTGGGGCTGCCTCGCGCCGTCGCCGAACGACTCATCGTGCAGTCCGCCGTCGGGGCGGCCAAGATGCTCGACGAGGGTGAGAGCCATCCGGTGCTGCTCAGGGAGGCCGTCACCTCACCCGCGGGTACCACCATCAACGCGATCCGCGAACTGGAGAAGCACGGTGTCCGGGCCGCGTTGCTCGCGGCCATCGAGGCGGCGCGCGACCGCTCCGTCGAACTCGGTCGAGCCCACGAGGACTGAGCGGGGTGAACCCGGGCACTCGCGCGGGTGGTGACTGGCGGTGTTGCCTACGTCCGAGTGCCCCTTTCCCCTCGACAGGCGTCGCACCAGCCCCACGAGTCCAGTTACCCTCGACGAAAGCACGCGCGTGTCGGTACCGCTCGGTGGGGAAGCCGAGCGGCACGGCGCGTGGCAAGGGACACGGTGAATCGTTATGCCGCCGAACAACAGCGAGGATGTGCCCGGCAGGCACGTCCAGTTCCTGACAGTCGCCGAGGTTGCCGCCCTGATGCGGGTCTCCAAGATGACGGTCTACCGACTGGTGCACTCCGGGGAGCTGCCCGCCGTGCGGGTGGGCAAGTCGTTCCGGGTGCCCGAGCAGGCCGTCCACGCCTACCTCGACAACGCCTACTTCGACGTGGGGTAGGCCGTACCGCATCGGAAGCGGGGAGGGCCACGCACGTCACGCGGAAGCAGCCGGGTAACCTGGAGAGCCGTTCGCGACCCGACTGTTAGGAGCGTGGTGTGGGCTCGGTAATCAAGAAGCGTCGTAAGCGTATGTCCAAGAAGAAGCACCGCAAGCTGCTTCGCCGCACGCGCGTGCAGCGTCGCAAGCAGGGTAAGTGAGGCCGCAGGCCCGCGGGTGTCGGCACGGCCGCGACGAGGGGATCGTCCGGCGAGGCGCGTGTGAGGTTTCGCCCCGGCACCGAAGTGTCGGGGTAGCATCCTCCCCGGTTCACACAGTCCGGGGTCGCGACCGCGCCTGTCACACGGGGGTCTGATGCCGTCCAACGTCGTCCTCGTCACCGGGGTCTCCGGTGAGTTGGGCGGACGGTTGCTGTCGAGGCTGGGCGCTCGTCCAGACCTCGAACGGGTTGTCGGAGTGGACACCGCACCGCCCGGTGCCGGTGTGCTCCGCGAACTCGGCCGGGCCGAGTTCGTACGGGTCGACATCCGCAACCCGCTGATAGCCAAGATCATGACCTCCGCGAAGGTGGACACGGTGGTGCACGCCGCGCCCGCGTGTCACCCCGCGGGATCCGGCAGGTACGCGGCGATCAAGGAAGCCAACGTCATCGGCACCATGCGGCTTCTGGCCGCGTGCCAGAACTCGCCGCACGTGCGCAAACTCGTCGTCACCTCGACGACGGCCGTCTACGGAGCCTCGGCGCGGTCACAGGCCGTGTTCACCGAGGACGCGGAACTCTTCCCGGCCGCGGCGGCGGGTTACTCGAAGGACGCCGTCGAGTTGGAGGGCTATGTCCGCGGCTTCACTCGGCGGCGGCCCGACGTCGGCGTGACCACGTTCCGGTTCGCCGACCTGGTGGCACCCGACTTCGACACCGTCTTCACCCGGTACTTCTCGCTGCCGGTGGTGCCGACCGTGCTCGGTTTCGACGCGAGGTTGCAGTTCCTGCACGCCGACGACGCGCTCGCGGTGCTGGAACGTGCCACCGTGCTCGACCGTCCCGGCGTGTTCAACGTCGCGGGCACGGGCGTGTTGTCGCTGTCCCAGGCGATCCGGAGGGCCGGGCGCGTGGGCGTCGGGGTGCCACGACTCGCCATGTCGCCCGTCGGGACGGCACTGCGTCTCACCCGGCAGGTGCACGTGTCGGCGGACCTCGTGCGGCTGTTGAACTTCGGGCGGGTCGTCGACACGGAGCGGCTGACCCACGAGTTCGGGTACTCACCCCGGTGGACGACGCGTGAGGCGTTCGACGACGCCGTGACAGAACGGCGGGCGACGGCGTGACGAGGGGAGAGGACGCATCGTGACGTCACGAGGTGCGGCGCGGGTGGTGCCGCTGCGTCCGGACAGGCGTGACGGGGAGGACGCGCGGTCGAGCGTGGTACCCCTGCCCGTGCGCAGGGCCGCCGACCGGCATACCACGCTCTCCGGCCTGGTCGACTTCGTGCGGCGCAGGCTCAGCGGTGACTACGAGGTCGACGAGTTCGGGCTGGACCCCGAGTTCACCGAGACAGTGCTGGTCCCACTGCTTCGGCCGCTGTACGAGCGGTGGTTCCGCGTGAGCACGCACGGCATCGACCACGTTCCCGCCGAGGGCGGCGCACTGCTCGTGTCCAACCACTCGGGTGTGCTGCCGCTCGACGCGATGATGACGGCGTTCGCCGTGTACGACGAACACCCTGGGCACCGGTTCCTGCGCATGCTCGCCGCCGACCTCGTTTTCGACACCCCCGTGCTGGGGTCGCTGGCACGAAGGAGCGGTCAGACGCTCGCGTGCCACCCCGACGCCGAGCGGTTGCTGCGTGCCGGCGAACTGGTGGGCGTGTGGCCCGAGGGGTACAAGGGCGTCGGCAAGCCGTTCTCTGCGAGGTACAAGCTGCAGCGCTTCGGGCGCGGGGGTTTCGTGTCGGCGGCGCTGCGGACGTCGGCGCCGATCATCCCGTGTGCGGTGGTGGGCGCGGAGGAGATCTACCCGAAGATCGGTGACATCCGGCCGTTGGCTCGCCTGCTGCGCCTACCGTACTTCCCCGTGACGCCGTTCTTCCCACTGCTCGGTCCGCTGGGGACGGTGCCGCTGCCCACGAAGTGGCACATCGAGTTCGGTGAGCCCATCCGCACCGACGGCTACGCCGCTGACGCCGACGACGACCAGATGCTGGTGCTGGGTCTCACCGACCAGGTGCGGGAAAGCATCCAGAACATGCTCTACCGCAGGCTGGCTCGCCGCCGGGGAGTCTTCACCGGCTGATCCCGACGAGACGCCGCGGTCCGTGTCCGCATTTCCCGCACGGGTGTCCGCACTTCTCGTGCGGGTGTCCGCGTTGTCGCCGCGGGCACGCGTGCATGAACTGCGGACACGCGTTCGTAGCCTGCGGACACGATGTCAGGCGATGCGTTTGCGGTAGGCCAGACCGGCGGCCACGGCACCGGCCAGTGCGCCGGCGCCCAGCACGGAGGGCACACCGATCTTCGCGGCCTTGCGGCCGGTGCGGAAGTCGCGGATCTCCCAACCCCGGGCACGGGCCACCTCGCGCAGCCCCGAGTCCGGGTTGACCGCCACGGCGGTACCGACCACCGACAGCATCGGGACGTCGTTCTGCGAGTCCGAGTACGCCGTGCAGCGGCGCAGGTTGAGGCCTTCCCGCGCTGCGAGTGCCCGGACGGCGTGTGCCTTGGCCCTGCCGTGCAGCAGGTCACCGACCAGCCTGCCCGTGTAGACACCGTCGGTGCTCTCCGCGACGGTGCCGAGCGCTCCGGTGAGGCCGAGCCTGCGCGCGATGATGGCTGCCAGCTCCACCGGGGTGGCGGTGACCAGCCAGACCCGCTGGCCCGCGTCGAGGTGCGTCTGCGCGAGCGCCCGCGTGCCGGCCCAGATCTTGTCGGCCATGAGCTCGTCGTAGATCTCCTCGCCGATGGCGACCATTTCGTCGACGGTGCGGCCCGCGACGAACGACAGCGCCTGTTCCCTGCTGGACTGCACGCCCTGGTGGCTCTCCCGGCCGCCCACCCGGAACTTGACCTGCTGCCATGCGAAGCCGGCGAGGTCGGAGGTGCTGAAGTACTTACGCGCGGCGAGTCCCCTGGCGAAGTGGAAGATCGACGCGCCCATCATCATCGTGTTGTCGACGTCGAAGAACGCGGCGGCGGTGAGGTCCTGGGGAACGGGTGTCCGCTCGACCTCGGGCGCCTCGGGTTCGGCCTCGGGTGCCTCGGCCGTCGCGACCGAGGCTGCCTCCATCGCGACGGCGGCTTCGGCCGACGCCTCGCCTGCCAGCGCTGCGAGCCGCTCGCGTTCCCGCCCCTTACCGCGGCTCCGCCAACGAGACACGCACACCGCCTCCATACGTATGGTCCGCCTCCGGCGCTTGGTCACAGGGTAACGAGCGGGGCGCGAACACCGGAGAGCTATCCGACGGTCACCGCGGGCAAGCCGGGAAGGATCGGCGCGATGCTCACCAGGGCGGGGTCCTCGGGCTCCGGGGTGGGCAGCCGTGGCCGGTCGGGGGACGGCACGTGGGAAACGACCGGAGCCGCTGCCACGTCGGCGGGCCGCAGGGGCGTCCGGGTATCGGCTTCGGCAGCGTGCGGGTGCTCGACGAAGGCGGTCGGCTCGTCCGCGGAGGGTGGCTCATGGCCGTTCCGCGGTTCGGGCCGCGCCGCCCGTTCCGAGGGTGCCGGGGGCCGCGGCTTCCCGGCGTGGTCCTTCGCGGGCGAAGGTGCGCACCCGCCCGCCGCGGGCAGCGCACCGAGGTCGTCGGAGTGCACCGAGGTGATCTCGTAGCACTCCATGCGTTCGGCCAGGGCCGCGCTCCGCCGCTCGATGCGGTCCAGCAGGGTCGTGACGTCAGTGCTGACCGTGGTGGGCAGCGCGGCTTCGGCAGCGGCGAGCCCGGCGGACTCCCGCTGCGCCCACGCGGCGAGCACGGTGAGTCCTCGTCCGTCGGTGCGGGTGGCGAGCGCCGTGAGCTCGGAGGCGCCCTCGGTGGCGTGTTCGGTGAAGTCGGCCAGCGCGAGCCGGTAGGTGTCGGTGTCGCGCACTCCGTGCCTGCCGAGGGTGGTGATCTCGTCGAGTCTGCGGGAGGCGTAGGACAGCCTGCGAGCGGCGTCGTCCTCGGCGTCGAAGGTCAGGCCGAGAGTGGCGGCCTCCTGAGCGCGTTTCAGGTGGTAGAGCGGCTCGCCGGGCAGTGCGTCCTTCGCCAGCAGCAGCGCGAGACAGGCCAGGGCCGCGAGCGCCACGGCGGCGGTGGTCAGTACGGGCAGCGGCCGGCGCCGAGGGCGGGTGTCGGTGATGCGCTGTGCGATGCGTTCTCGGGTGTCGGGCTCGACGGGGACGGAGCGGCCGAGTCGGCGCAGCGCGGCCACCACGGCGAGTTCGGTGCCGAACTCCGCCGCGCCGATGCCCGAGTCGACGGCTCCGGCGAACCGCTCGTCGTCGCCTCGGCGGGTGCGGGACCACGCAGGTTCGCCCACCGCGCCCGCCTCCACTGGTCACCTCGCCGACATCGTCGCCGGAGCAACGAGGCACGACCCGCCGTGGTTACGCGGTGGGACTCACCTGACACTTCGGGGCAGGAGCTTGGCGAGCCGCCGCACGGCGCGGTGTTGAAGCGCCTTCACGGCGCCCTCGTTGCGTTGCATGATGGCGGCGGTCTCGGACACCGAGTAGCCCTGGATGAACCGCAGAATGATGCACTCGCGCTGGTCGTCACCGAGGTCGGCGATGCAGCGCAGTAGTTCGTCGTTGGTGGTCCGGTTGATGACCTGCTGTTCGGGGCCGGGAGTGGCGCTGGGACCCGCGCCGGGCTCGGCCACCTCGTCGGTGACGATCTCCAGCCGGAACCGGCTGGACTTGACGTGGTCGAACACGAGGTTGCGGGCGATGGTGGTGAACCAGGCGCCCACGTCGCGGCCCTGGTAGGAGATCGACGTGATGCGGCGCAGCGCGCGGAGGAACGTCTCGCTCGTGACGTCCTCGGCGAGGTGGCGGTCGCCGACTCGGAGCAGCACGTACCGGAAGACGCCGTCGACGTGGCGGTCGTAGAGCGTCGCGAACGCCGCGGTGTCGCCGCGCTGCGCCGCGCGGACGAGTTCCCAGTTCTCGGCGACGGTCTTCTCGGCCTGCGCGGCCTGCTTCGCTCCCCCCAGCGTCGTGGGTGCTGGACCAGCCGCAACAGCGATCGGCATGCTCACGTGTCGCACCTCCTCCGGGCCCGTTCCCGGCCTCCGCGTGATCATCGCCACTACGTCGCCCGATGGAGCATACGTGTTGTTACCGCAAAGTAGGTAGTGGTGTTCTTGTTGCGAATCGGAGACGGCCCCGATTCATGTCCGCGCCCGCGACGGCTCGCTGGGACACTGTGGAGATGGGAAAGGGGCAGGTTGTGACGGGTGGGACCAGCAACGTCGCCGATCTCGCCGCCGAGGCGGCACGGACCCGGACGGACAGGCTCGCGTTGATCGATACAGCGACGGGCACCACATTGACGTGGGGCGAGCTGGAGCTCGCCGTGCGGGCCACGGCCCACCGGCTCCGGGAAGCCGGGGTCGAGCCCGGCGACCGGGTGGGCGTCCGGTTGCCGACGTCCGCGGCGTTCGCCGTGGCGTTCTTCGCGGTGCTGCGGGCCGACGGTGTCGTGGTGCCGCTGAACCCACAGGAGCCCGCGTCGGCGTCCACCGCCGTGCTCGCGGACTGCGGAGCCGAGGTCGTGCTCGGCGACGAGTCCCTGGGGTCGGCGACGCTGGTCGAACCGGTGCTCGCCGCGCCTGAGCGGCCGGGCGACGCCGGGAGCCCGGCGGAACCCTCCCGAGGAGGGGAGGACCTCGCCGCCCTGCTCTACACGTCCGGCACCACGGGGTCACCGCGTGGCGTGATGCTGTCGCACCGGGCCCTGCTCGCGGGCGTCGCGCAGTTGCGTTCGCTCACGCCCTCGCCGGTGGAGCCGTCCGACCGGGTGTTCGTGGCGGTACCGATGCACCACGTGTACGGGCTCGGTCCCGGGCTGCTCGCTCCGACGGCGGCGGGGGCGACCCTGGTGACCGCACCCCGGTTCGAGGCGCGCTCCGCGCTGTCCGACTGCCTGAACCACAGGGTCACCGTGGTGCTCGGGGTGCCCGCGATGTACGTCGCGATGGCGGCGCGGCCCGCCGACGAACTCGGTGAGAGCCTGTCGACCGTGCGGCTGCTCGTCTCCGGCGCGGCGCCGCTGCGGCCGAAGGTGCTGGCCGACATCCGCGCCGCCACGGGCTTGCAGATCTTCGAGGGTTACGGCCTCACGGAGGCGGCTCCGGTGGTGACGTCCACCCTGGTCACGGGCTATGCCAAGCCCGGATCCGTCGGCAGGCCGCTGCCCGGTGTCGAGGTGCGGTTGGTGGACGGCGACGGCACCGAGAGCGGCGTCCCGCTGGATCCGGAGGATCCCGACGACACGTTCGACGACGCCGACGGCACCGGGCTGGTGGCGGTCCGGGGAGCCAACCTGTTCTCCGGGTACTGGCCCGACGGAGCCCACGGCCCGGACGCCGACGGCTGGTTCCGCACCGGTGACGTCGGCTACGTCGACACCGACGGTGATCTCCACCTCGTGGACCGCGCGGGCGATCTGGTGATCGTCAACGGCTTCAACGTCTACCCGCACGAGGTGGAGGGCGTGATCTCGGAACTGCCCCAGGTCCGCGAGGCCGCTGTGGTGGGAGTGCTCGACGAACACAGCGGCGAGGCGGTGAAGGCCGTGGTCGTGCCCGAGGAGGGGGCCACGCTGTCGGAACAGCAGGTGATCGAACACTGCGCGGCGCGGTTGGCCGGTTACAAGGTGCCCACGGTGGTGTCGTTCACCGACGCGCTGCCGCTCTCGGCGACGGGCAAGGTACGCCGGGTCGGCCTTCGGGGCGTGGACGCGGTGGGTCAGGATGGGAGTCATGCCTGAGTCCCAGCACACCGTTGTCGTGATGACGCGTGTCGGCTGTTCGGCGTGCGAGCGGGCCGAGCAGGACGTGGAGCGGATCTGCGTCGAGCTCGGGGTGCCGTGGTCGACGGCCGACGTGGACACCGACCCCGAGTGGCGCGCGGAGTACGGCGACCGGGTTCCGGTGATCCTCGTCGACGACGCCGAGCACGGTTACTGGTCGGTGGACGAGGAGCGGCTGCGGTCGGCTCTGCGTTCGTGACGGTGATCCTCCGCACGTCGGCGAACGCGGGGCGGTGTGGCCTGCGTCAACGTCCTCACCAGGCGCTTTGTGCCTACGTTCACAAGTGGCTACCGTAGTGCCATCGCCGCGCGGCGCCGGTATCGAACACTACAGCGCCTGCTCGGTCAAGAGTTGATTTTTTCGATGTCTGGTGACAGGAGTCCAGCGTGGTGGCACAGCGCGGCCGGCGCAATGGGCCCGCACCCGCGCCGAGGCGCGCCTCCGAGGTTTCCGAGGTTTCCGCGGCCGGTGCCGCCTCCGACGCCCTGATCGAGCCGGTGGGGGACGGTGGTGCGGGTGCCGGGGCCCCGGCGGCTTCGGGCACCGTCCGCGCGATCCCGGAGGCGGCCGTCGCCCGGCTCGCCGTCTACCTGCGGGTGCTCTCCGCCATGGCCGAGCAGGGTGCGACCACGGTGTCCAGCGAGGAGCTGTCGGCGGCGGCCGGGGTGAACTCCGCGAAACTGCGCAAGGACCTGTCGTACATCGGCTCGTACGGCACGCGGGGAGTCGGCTACGAGGTCCAGGTGCTGATCGGGCAGATCGAGCGGACACTCGGGCTGACCCGCAAGCACAAGGTCGCCGTCGTGGGAATCGGTAACCTCGGCCATGCGTTGGCAAACTATGGCGGTTTTCCCGGACGGGGTTTTCCCGTCGAGGCCCTGTTCGACATCGACCCCGACCTGATCGGGGTGCCGGTGGGTGGGGTGCCGGTGTCACATCTGGACGAAATCCCCGAGGTGTGCGCCGAGCGAGACATCTCCATAGGCGTCATCGCGACGCCACCGACCGCGGCGCAGTCGGTGTGCGACCGGCTCGTGGCCGGTGGAGTCCAGTGCATCCTGAACTTCGCCCCCGTGGTCCTGCAGGTGCCCGAACATATCGAGGTGCGAAAGGTCGACCTGGCGGTGGAGTTGCAGATCCTGTCCTTCCACGTGGCGCGGAGGACGGCAGGCGAGGCGGAAGGCCGCGCGCGCGACAGCAATGCCGATGGCACGAAGGATGTGGTGGTGTCCTGATGAGCGTTCTCGCGATCGGGTTGTCGCATCGCACGGCGGGCCTCGCGACGCTGGAGCGGGTCGCCGTTCCCGCAGCCGAGGTCGAGAAGGTGCTGCACGAGCTCCAGCAGGCGGACGACGTGTCCGAGGTCATGCTGCTGTCCACGTGCAACCGGATCGAGGTCTACGCGGTCGTCGAGACGTTCCACGGCGGCCTCTCCGGCATCGCCGAGGTGCTCGCCAGGCAGGCGGGTATGGAGGCCGCGCAGCTCTACGACCACTTCTACGTGCACTACGCGGGTGCCGCCGTCGAGCACGTGTTCTCGGTGGCGTCCGGGCTGGACTCGATGGTCGTCGGGGAGACCCAGATCCTCGGTCAGGTGCGTTCCGCCTACGCCGTGGCTCGGCAGGCGGGCACGGTCGGCAGCACGCTGCACGAACTGGTGCAGACGACGTTGCGCGTCGGCAAGCGCGTGCACAGCGAGACCGGTCTGGACCGGCTCGGGGCCTCCGTGGTGTCCGAGGCGCTGGCCGCGGCCGGTGAGCTGGTCGGAACGCGGGCACTCGTCGTCGGCGCGGGGTCGATGGGCGCGCTGTCGGCGTCGCAGCTTCGCAAGGCGGGGGTCGCCGAGATCGCCGTGGTCAACCGCACGGCCGAGCGGGCGGCGAGGCTGGCGACCTCGATCAGCGAGCAGGGCGTGGCGGCCAGGGCGGTCCCGATGGCCGAGCTGGCCGAGGAGGTGGGGCGTGCCGACGTCGTCGTGGTGTGTACCGGAGCGAAGACGCCCGTGCTGGACACCGAGCACGTCGCGCCGCGTACCGACCGCCCCGTGGTGATCTGCGACCTCGGCCTGCCGAGAGACGTCGAGCCCGGCGTCGGAGACGTCCCCGGCGTCACGCTGGTGGACCTGGAGACGGTGCGCAGGCGCATGGCCGAGGCCGGTACGGCCACCACCGAGAAGCAGCTCGCCAAGGCGTCCGGCATCGTCCTCGACGAGGTGCGGGCCTATCTGGCGGGCCAGCGCAGCGCCGCGGTGACACCCACGGTGACGGCGTTGCGCAAGCGGGCGGCCGAGGTGGTGGACGCCGAGCTGCTCCGGCTCGACCGGCGTCTGCCCGACCTCGACGCCGACGTCCGTGACGAGTTGGGCCGCACGGTCCGCCGCGTCGTGGACAAACTGCTGCACGCTCCGACCGTGCGCGTCAAGCAACTCGCTGCCGAGAAGGCCGACACCGATTACGCCAACGCACTGCGGGAGTTGTTCGGACTCGACCCGCAGGCGCCCACCGTGTTGTCGAGCCCGTCGGTGGCTTCCAAGCACGAACAGATCGACGGTGAACGACAGTGACTGAGACGGCTGGCACGAACGTCGGCAGAACCATCCGCATCGGCACGCGCGGCAGCAGGCTCGCGATGGCCCAGACCGGCACGATCGCGAGAATGCTGGAGGACGCGGGGTGCAGCGTCGAGCTCGTCCCCGTGGCCACGCCGGGCGACCAGTCGTCCGCGCCGATCGCCGAGATCGGGGTGGGCGTGTTCACGTCCGCCGTGCGCCAGGCGTTGCTGGAGGGCAGGGTCGACATCGCCGTGCACTCCTTCAAGGACCTGCCCACGGCACCGGAGCCCGGCATCGCGCTGGCGGCCGTGTCGAAGCGCGAGGACCCGCGCGATGCGCTGGTGGCGCGCGACGGGCTCACCCTGGGGGAGTTGCCACCGGGGTCCACCGTCGGGACGGGCTCGCCCCGGCGGATGACCCAGCTCCGGGCACTCGGGCTCGGGCTGAACGTGGTGCCGATCCGTGGCAACATCGACCGGCGGCTCGGCATGGTGGAGTCGGGGGAGCTCGACGCCATCGTGCTGGCCCGTGCCGGTTTGGCGCGCACGGACCGGATCGGGTTGATCACCGAGACGCTCGATCCCATCCAGATGCTGCCCGCGCCCGCGCAGGGCGCGCTGGCCGTCGAGACCCGCGTCGACGACGTGGACACCGAGCACCTGCTTCAGTCCGTCGTGGACGACGAAGCGACGCGGGTGGCCGTGACGGCCGAGCGGGCGCTGCTCGCGGCGCTCGAGGCAGGTTGCAGTGCACCCGTGGGTGCGCTGGCCGAGGTCGTCGAGGATCTGAACAGCGAAGGAGCTGTGGTCGAACGGCTCTCGATGCGGGGCGTCGCCGCCGCCGCGACCGAGGGTGACTCCGTGCAGATCCTTCGGGCGTCGGCGACCGCCGACAAGTCCGAGGCCGACAAGCTCGGCCGCATGTTGGCCGCCGAGTTGCTCGATCTCGGCGCCGGCGCCCTGGCGCGCTGACATTCCCGAAAGCAAGGAAGAACGAACGGTCGACCGTGGCAAGCGCGGTCGACGACGAGGAGAGACGACGTAATGACCCGCGCACGCAAAACCACGGGGCGTGTCGCTTTCGTGGGCTCGGGCCCCGGGGACACCGGGCTGTTGACGGTCCGGGCCCAGGAGCTGCTCGCGAAGGCCGACCTCGTGGTCACCGACCCCGATGTGCCTTCCGGAGTGCTCGCCTTCGCCGGTGCCGACGCCGAGGTGCGTCCCGCCGTGGGCGACCCCGGTGATGTGGCCAAGGACCTGGCGACGGAGGCCAAGGCGGGCAGGCTGGTGCTGAGGCTGACGGCCGGTGACCCGCTGACCCAGCAGGCGGTCGTGGCCGAGGTGCAGGCGGTGTCGCGTACCAGCGCGGTCTTCGACGTGGTGCCCGGCGTGTCCGCGGGCACGGCGGTCCCCGCGTACGCGGGTGTGGCACTCGGTGCCGCGCACGCCGAGGTGGACCTGCGGGCAGGCGAGGTCGACTGGGCGAAGCTCGCGGCCACCCCCGGTGCCATCGTGTTGCACGCGACGTCCAGCCACCTCGCGGAGGCGGCGTCGGAGCTGGTCGAGCACGGTCTCTCGGCGCAGACACCGGTCGCGGTGACCTCCAACGGCACCATCAACACGCAGCGCACGCTCGACTCCACTCTGGCCTCACTGGCCGCCGACGCGGGCGAGCTCGTTGGCCCGCTGGTGGTGAGCATCGGCGAGGCCGTGAGCAACCGGCAGAAGCTGTCGTGGTGGGAGTCGCGTGCGCTCTACGGCTGGAAGGTGCTCGTGCCGCGGACGAAGGAGCAGGCCGGTGACATGGCCGAGCGGCTCCGCAGCCACGGCGCGACCTCCCACGAGGTGCCCACGATCTCGGTGGAGCCACCGCGCAGCCCCGCGCAGATGGAGCGCTCGGTGAAGGGCCTCGTCGACGGCCGCTACCAGTGGATCGTGTTCACCTCGGCCAACGCCGTGCGTGCGGTGTGGGAGAAGTTCGGTGAGTTCGGTCTCGACGCCAGGGCGTTCTCCGGTGTGAAGATCGCCTGCGTCGGCGAGTCGACCGCCGAGAAGGTGCGTTCGTTCGGCATCATCCCGGAGCTCGTGCCCAGCGGTGAGCAGTCGAGCGAGGGGCTGCTGGCGGAGTTCCCGCCCTACGACGACGTGCTCGACCCGGTCAACCGCGTGCTGCTGCCGAGGGCCGACATCGCCACCGAGACGCTGTCGGCGGGCCTGCAGGAGCGCGGCTGGGAGGTCGACGACGTGACGGCCTACCGCACCGTGCGTGCCGCGCCGCCGCCTGCCGAGACCCGCGAGATGATCAAAACGGGCGGTTTCGACGCGGTGTGCTTCACCTCGTCGTCCACGGTCCGCAACCTGGTCGGGATCGCGGGTAAGCCGCACGCGCGCACGCTCGTGGCGTGCATCGGCCCGAAGACGGCGGAGACCGCCACGGAGTTCGGGCTTCGCGTGGACGTGCGGCCGGAGAAGCCCAACGCGGTGATGCTCGTGGACGCCCTTGCCGAGCACGCGGCCAAGCTGCGCGCCGAGGGCGCCCTGCCGCCGCCGCGCAAGGCCAAGCGGACCCGCCGCTCCTGAGAGCGTCGACAGCGTCGCCGTCGAAGGCCACCCATGCCCGTGCGGATGGGTGGCCTTCGACGTATCCCGGTATCCCGTCGGGTCCGTGGTCAGCGGGTATTTCCGCGCCTACCGCGAGGTAAGCTCGGGAGGGTGTTTCCGGAGCATCGTCCCCGTCGGTTGCGCACCACTCCCGCCATGCGTCGCCTGGTGAGTGAGACCACGCTGCGCCCGCGCCAGTTGATCCTGCCCCTGTTCGTCGCCGAAGGCGCCGAGGAGCCTCGGCCCATCGCCAGCATGCCGGGTGTGGTCCAGCACACCCGCGAAACCCTGCGCAAGGCCGCCGCCGAAGCCGTCGAGGCGGGAGTCGGCGGCCTGATGCTGTTCGGGATTCCGGCGACCCGCGACGCCGTGGGCAGCGCCGCCACCGACGCCGACGGCATCCTCAACGTCGCGTTGCGTGATCTGCGTGCCGACCTCGGCGACGACACCGTGTTGATGGCGGACACCTGCCTCGACGAGTTCACCGACCACGGCCACTGCGGGGTGCTCGACCCGTCCGGCGTCGTCGACAACGACGCGACGCTGGAGCGCTACGCCGAGATGGCGCTCGCGCAGGCGGAGGCCGGGGCGCACATGCTGGGTCCGAGCGGCATGATGGACGGCCAGGTCGGCGTCATCCGCCGTGCCCTCGACGACGCCGGGTACACCGACACCGGCATCATCGCCTACTCGGCGAAGTACGCGAGCGCCTTCTACGGCCCGTTCCGTGAGGCCGTCGACTCGCAGCTCACCGGCGACCGCAAGACCTACCAGCAGGATCCCGGCAACGCGCGGGAAGCCCTGCGGGAGATCGAGCTGGACGTCGCGGAGGGCGCCGACATGGTCATGGTGAAGCCCGCGCTGGCCTACCTCGACGTCGTGAAGGCCGCTGCGGAGTCCTCGCCGGTGCCGGTGGCGGCCTACAACATCTCCGGCGAGTACTCGATGGTCGAGGGCGCCGCCGCCAACGGCTGGGTCGACCGGCGGAGCACGATCCTCGAAGTGCTCACCTCGATCCGCAGGGCGGGAGCCGACCTGGTCCTCACGTACTGGGCGGCTGAAGCGGCAGCCTGGCTGGACTAGGCTCGGGGTTGTGACTGAGCCAGGCGAATCGGACGGCGCACCGGAGCGCCGGGAGTCGGACGACGAGCGTCGCGCGAAGGGGCTGCCGCCCGAGCCGAGCGTGCCGGGGCAGGCCGGGAGCGTGGGGAAGCCGCCGACTCCGGTCACGGTCGCCTTCTGGCTCTACGTGCTGGCGGGACTCGTCCTCGTGGCCTCGTTCGCCTACACGCTGACCCAGCAGGAGGCCGTGTCGAACGCGCTGATCGACCTCAACACCAACGACAGCCTCGACGAGGAGCAGATCCGGACCGGTGTGACGACACTGCTGTGGACGCTGTTCGTGGGCTCGGTGGTGTTCGCGATCCTCTTCGCGCTGTTCGGCTGGAAGGCCAGGGAGGGCACGCGGTCGGCCCGCACGATCCTCACGGTGCTCGCCGCCATCACGCTGCTGATCCAGTTGTTGCTGTTCTCCACCAGCCTGCCGGTCCTGGTCGCGGCCTTCCTGGCGGTGGTGGCGACGGCGCTGCTCTACCTGCCGAGCGTGGCCGGCTACTTCCCACCCGTCAGAGGTTTCGGGGGCGGGCGGCGCTGAGCGCATCGGGAGACGTCCGTTACCACGAGCCCGGCGCGAGCGGGTGGGCCCTGACGTGGGGCCCACTGTTCGCGCTGGCGGGTTACTGCCTCGAACTGCTCGCCGGGGTGCGGGCCCACGCGGGGCTGTGGCTGCTGGTGGGCGCCGGGCTTCTCGCGCTGACGGCGCTGTGGGTGTACGCGCGGCGCCGGTTTTTGAGCGTGCGGCTGACCGGTACCGAGTTGTGGCAGGGCGGTGAGCAGCTCCCGGTGGACCGCATCGCTGCGGTCGACGACGTGGAGGCGCCTCCCGGAACGCGGGTGCTCGGTGGCGGGCTCGGAGTGCCACGCAGGTTCGCCGAGGTGCCGTTGCGGCTGACCGACGGCACGGTGGTGCTCGCCTGGGCCCGTGACGGCGCCGCGCTGCGTGAGGCTCTGCGCTCGGGGCTGCGGGACCGAGCCTGAGACCGCGTGAGGCGGCAAGGGAGAGTGTGAGACAGCGTGAGACAGCGTGAGACACTGCCCGCCGTGACCGACGCTGCCGACCCTTCGACCTCGACCGCGGTCCCGGCTCGGGACGACCGGCTGCACCAGCCGTGGCGGCTGGCGGTGGCGGCGGTGGAGCTGGTGCTCGCGGTGGCGGCGGGCTGGGCGGCGACATGGTGCTGGGGTTCCGCCGTGACCACGGTGACGATTCACGCCGACGACGGGACCGAGCTGGTCTCGCACGTGTACGAGGGCAACTGGATCGGCCTGGCGTTCGTCGCGGCCGCGGTCGCGGGACTGCTGCTCGTGGACGGTGCGCGGCAGATCGTGCTGGGGGTGCGGACCCGGCGGCGCCGGAGGCGACGTGTGTCTCCCCAGGCCCGGCCGGCCGACGCACGGTGAAGCCGACTTTGCGAGACTGGCAGACGTGACAGGAGCAGTCGAGCAGTCCAGGTCCTGGTTCGAACGGGCGACGGCCGTGACGCCCGGTGGGGTGAACTCGCCGGTACGAGCGTTCGCGGCGGTGGGCGGAACTCCCCGGTTCATGGTGCGCGGCGAGGGCGCGTACCTGTGGGACGCCGACGGCAACCGCTACGTCGATCTGGTGTCCTCGTGGGGGCCGATGATCCTCGGACACGCCCATCCCGAGGTGGTGGAGGCGACGCGTGCGGCCGCGTCGTCCGGGCTGTCGTTCGGCACGCCGACGTCGGGCGAGGTGGAACTCGCCGAGGAGATCGTGCGGCGGGTGGAGCCGGTGGAGCGGGTGCGCCTCGTGAACTCGGGCACCGAGGCCACGATGAGCGCCATCCGGCTGGCCCGAGGCTTCACGGGCCGCAGCAAGATCATCAAGTTCGCCGGCTGTTACCACGGTCACGTGGACGCCCTGCTGGCTCAGGCGGGCTCCGGGGTGGCCACGCTCGGCCTGCCGACGTCGCCGGGGGTCACGGGCGCGCAGGCCGCGGACACGCTGGTGCTCCCGTACAACGACCTCGACGCCGTGCGGGCGGCGTTCGCCGAGAACCCCGACTCGATCGCCGCGGTGATCACCGAGGCCGCGGCGGGCAACATGGGCGCCGTCGCGCCGCACGACGGCTTCAACGCCGGGTTGCGCGACCTGGCGCACGAGCACGGTGCGCTGCTCATCATGGACGAGGTCATGACCGGCTTCCGGGTCTCTGCCGCGGGCTGGTACGGCCGAGAGGGTGTGGCGGGCGACCTCTACACGTTCGGCAAGGTGATGTCGGGCGGGCTGCCCGCCGCCGCGTTCGGCGGTCGGGCCGACGTCATGGAACGGCTCGCGCCCACCGGGCCGGTGTACCAGGCGGGCACGCTGTCCGGGAACCCCGTGGCCGTCGCGGCCGGGTTGACCACGCTCCGGCTGGCGGGCGAGTCCACCTACCGCGCACTCGACACATGCGCCGAGCGTCTCGGCGGCCTGCTCGGGCGGGCGCTCGACGCGGCCGGTGTCGCCCACACCGTGTCCTACGCGGGCAACCTGGTCTCGGTGTTCTTCACCGACGCGCCCGTGCACGACTACGCCGCCGCCGCGGCGTCGGAGACGTGGCGCTTCAAGCCGTTCTTCCACGCGTTGCTGGACGCCGGCGTGTACCCGCCGCCGAGCGCGTTCGAGGCGTGGTTCGTCAACGCCGCCATGGACGACGCCGCGTTCGAGATCATCGAGGCGGCTCTGCCGAAGGCCGCGCAGGCCGCTGCCTCGGCGGAGCGGCCATGAGCCGGGGCACGCGCACCATCGTCCACCTGTTGCGGCACGGTGAGGTGCACAACCCGGAGGGCGTGCTGTACGGCCGGATGCCGGGTTACCGGCTGTCGGAGCGAGGACGGCAGCAGGCGCTGCTCGTCGCGGAAGCGCTGGCGTCCCACCGGCTCACGCACGTCGTGGCCTCGCCACTGGAGCGGGCGCAGGAGACCGCAACGCCGTCGGCCGCGGCGCACCGGCTCGACGTGGCCACCGACGAGCGCCTCATCGAGGCGGACAACCAGTTCGAGGGGTCGAAGGTCAGTGTCGGCGACGGCGCGCTCCGCCAGCCGAGGCACTGGCCGAAACTGCGCAACCCGCTGCTGCCGTCGTGGGGCGAGCCGTATCTGGAGATCGCCCACCGGATGCTGGGTGCCGTGCACGCCGCGCGTGCGGCGGCCGAGGGACACGAGGCACTGTGCGTGTCACACCAGCTCCCGATCTGGACGCTGCGCCGCTACCTGGAGGGCAAGCGCCTGTGGCACGACCCGAGGCGGCGGCAGTGTTCACTCGCCTCGCTCACCAGCCTGGTGTTCGTCGACGAGCAACTCGTGGATATCGTCTACAGCGAACCGGCAGGAAGCACCGACCCGAGGGTGACCGGCGCATGAGGGCACAGTCGACGCGCAGGATCGCCGCCGCGGTGATGGCGGCGGCCGCCGTGGCTCTCACCGGGTGCAGCACCGGCGACGACGCGGTGGTCAGCGGCGGGAGCTTCAGTTTCGTGGCTCCCGGTGGCAAGTCCGACATCTACTACGACGAGGGGCAGCGGCAGGAGCTGCCCGAGGTGGCGGGCGAGGACCTGTTCGATCCGAACAAGCGCATCGCCGCCTCGGACTACGAGGGCGACGTCCTCGTCATCAACGTCTGGGGCCAGTGGTGCGGTCCGTGTCGCGCGGAGGCCCCCGAGATGCAGAAGCTCTACGACGAGACCAAGGACGACGGCGTGGTCGTGCTCGGTATCGACGTGCGCGACCACGACCGTTCGGCTCCGCAGGACTTCATGCGCGACCGGGGGTTGACCTACCCGTCGATCTACGACCCGTCGGGCCGGTCGCTGCTCAACCTGTCCGGTTATCCGCGCAGTGTGGTGCCGTCGACCATCGTGGTCGACCGGCAGGGCCGCGTCGCGGCCGTGTTCCTGCGCGACCTGCTGGCCGAGGACCTGCGCCCGCTGGTCGACCGGCTGGCAGCCGAGAAGGCGTCCTAGAGCCCGGCATTCCGGTCATCCAGCTCACTCGTCCCACCAGCCAGTGGGCTTCACGCGGACCGTATTCCCTACGCTGATGCGCGTGAATGCGGTATCCGAGCTGGCGGCCTCCGGGCCGCTGTTGCTCGCCGCGGGACTGTCGCTGCTCGCGGGGGCGATCTCGTTCGCCTCACCCTGCGTGGTCCCGCTCGTGCCCGGCTACTTGGCCTACCTCGCTGCGCTCGTCGGCGCCGACGCGCCCGCGGTGCGGGTCGGCGAGGAGCGTAAGAAGGGGCGGCTCGCCGTCGTCGGTGCGGCGGGGCTGTTCATTCTCGGGTTCACCGTGGTGTTCGCCGCCGGGGTCGGAGGGCTGGTGTGGCTGGCCGACGCCCTGTTGCTCAACCAGGAGCTGCTGCAACGCGTCGGCGGTGTGGTGACCATCGCGATGGCCTTCGTCTTTCTCGGCTTCATCCCGATGCTCCAGAAGGACGCCCGCCTCCACCACGTCCCTCGGATGGGACTGTGGGGAGCTCCCGTGCTCGGTGCCGTGTTCGGTCTCGGCTGGACACCGTGCATCGGCCCGACGCTGTCCGGTGTGTTGACGATCGCCACGGCCAGCGGCGCCACGGGCGCCAGGGGGGTCTTCCTCGTCCTGCTGTACTGCCTCGGTCTCGGGCTGCCCTTCCTGCTGCTCGCCGCGGGAGCGCGCTGGGCCGTGGGGGCCACCGAGTGGCTGCGCCGCAACGGCCGCAAGGTGCAGGTCTTCGGCGGGGTGCTGTTGCTCGTCGTCGGCGTGCTGCTGGTGACGGGCCTGTGGACCGACCTGACGAGCTGGATGCGTGACGCCTTCATCACGGACACGAGGCTGCCGCTGTGAGCGAGAAGACCACGACGACCGAACCGACGGAGTCCCCACGACCGGCCTACCGGCAGACGCCCGTCCGCCGGGCGCTGGCGTTCCTGCGCAACACGTGGC
This sequence comes from Saccharomonospora cyanea NA-134, assembly GCF_000244975.1. Lineage (NCBI taxonomy): Bacteria > Bacillati > Actinomycetota > Actinomycetes > Pseudonocardiales > Pseudonocardiaceae > Saccharomonospora > Saccharomonospora cyanea. Next base: position 357,797 of record NZ_CM001440.1, read on the forward strand.
GCGGGCTCACGTCCATGCGCACCGCGCTCGTGCTGCTCTTCCTGCTGGCTCTCGCGGCGTTGCCGGGCGCTCTGCTGCCGCAGTGGGACCTGAACGCCGCCAAGACCGAGGAATACATCGCCGAGTACGGCTGGTGGGGGCGGCTGCTCGACCGGCTGCAGTTCTTCGACGTCTACTCGAGTGCCTGGTTCTCGGCCATCTACCTGTTGCTGATGGTGTCGCTGATCGGGTGCCTGGTGCCGAGGACGGGCGAGTACCTGCGCGCCATGCGGGCCGGGCCGCCTCTGACGCCGAGGAACCTGTCGAGGCTGCCCCATCACACCAGGGCCGAGGTCGAGGGCGACCCCGACGAGGTGCTCGCGGTGGTGCGGCGAAGGCTGCGTGGCTGGCGGGTGGCCGAACGCACGCAGGACGACGGCACGCGCACGGTCAGCGCCGAACGCGGCTACCTGCGCGAGACCGGCAACCTGGTCTTCCACTTCGGGATGCTCGGCCTCATCGCCACCTTCGCGCTCGGCGCGATGTACTCGTACGAGGGCCAGGTGATCGTCCACGCGGACGGCCACGAGTTCTGCAACTCCGGTGTCTTCGCCTACGACTCCTTCGATCCGGGGCTGCGGGTCGACGGCACCCAGCTCTCGCCGTTCTGCGTGAGGGTGAACGACTTCGAGGCCGACTTCACCGACGCGGGCCAGCCGATCAGCTACGAGGCAGACATCCAGTACCAGTCGGGCGCCGACCTGGAGTCGGGAACGTGGCGTGACTACCACCTGGAGGTCAACGAGCCGCTGCGGACGGCCGGCGACCGGGTGTACCTGCTCGGGCACGGCTACGCGCCGACGTTCACGGTGACCTGGCCCGACGGCGAGTCGCGGACGCAGACCATTCAGTGGCGGCCCACCGACGTGACGACGATGCTGTCGCAGGGCGCGACGAAGTTCGATCCGCCCGGCATCAGCGACTCGGTGGAGCGCAGGAAGAACCAGCTCGCGGTCACGGGTCTGTTCGCGCCCACGGCGGCGTTCCACGGCAACATCCTCACGTCGTCGTTCCCCGATCTCACCGACCCCGCGGTCGCGGTCGACGTCATGCGCGGGGAGCTGGGCGTGGAGTCCGGACGTTCGCAGTCGATCTTCGAGATCGACCAGCGGATGGTCGATGCCGGCAGGCTGGAGCGGGTGGCTCGGGAGAACCTGCGGGTCGGCGAGAGCATCACGCTCGACGACGGCACCACGGTCAGCTTCGACGGTGTCCGGCGCTGGGTGTCGTTGCAGGTGTCGCACGACCCCACCCAGGGTTGGATGCTCGGGTTCGCCATCGTGATGTTCGCCGGGCTCGGAGCGTCGTTGTTCGTGAAGCGCCGCCGTTTCTGGGTTCGGGTGACGCCGGACGGTGACGGTGCCGACAGTGATCTCCGACGCACTGTAGTAGAGTTGGGCGGGCTCGCCCGTACCGATCAGGCCGGGTACGGCGAGGAGTTCACCGCCATCGCGCGGGACATCCTCGAACGCACGCCGCAGGAGAGAAAGGCACGCTGATGCCGGTGAACGAGACGCTGTCGCAGTACAGCGACTGGTCGTACACCACGGCTGTCGTGGTGTACGTGCTGGCGATGATCTTCTTCCTCGTGGAGCAGTCGTTCGGAAAACGCGGCGTCCGGGCCGCGGAACGCACCCGCACCAGGCAACTCGCCGGTGTCGGCGGTGGTTCCTCCGCCGACGTGTCCCGGCAGTCGTCCGCCGAGGACGGCGGAGCGGGCAGGTCGCCGAGGACACGCACCGAGCGCATCGGCCGGATGGGAGTCGCGCTCGCCGTCCTGGGGGTGCTCCTGCACCTGGCCGCGCTGGTGCTCCGCGGTCTGGCCACCAGCCGGTTCCCCCTGGGGAACATGTACGAGTACATCATGGCCATCACGCTGGTCACCGTGGCCGCGTGGCTCGTGATGATGCGCAACCACCCCATCCGCCACCTGTCGGCGTTCATGCTGCTGCCCGTCGTCATCCTGATGTTCGTCGGCGGCACGATGCTCTACGCCGTCGCGGCCCCGGTGCAGCCGGCGTTGCAGTCCTACTGGCTCGTCATCCACGTCACCGCGGCCGCGGTGGGCTCGGGTGTCTTCCTGGTGCCGGGCGTGGCGAGCATCCTGTACCTGATCCGGTCCGCCTACGACCGGGACCCGGTGAAGTTCGGCAAGCTCGGGCCGAAGCTGCCGGCGGCCGACGTGCTCGACCGGGTCGCCTACCGGACCACCGTGTTCGCCTTCCCGGTGTTCACCTTCGGCATCCTGTGCGGCGCGGTGTGGGCCGAGGCGGCGTGGGGCCGGTTCTGGGGCTGGGACCCCAAGGAGACGGTCGCCTTCGTCGCGTGGGTCATCTACGCCGCTTACCTGCACTCCCGCGCCACGGCGGGCTGGCGGGGCACGCGGGCCGCGGTGATCAACGTCGTCGGCTTCGCGGCCACCGTGTTCAACCTGTTCTTCGTCAACCTCGTCTCGGCGGGTCTTCACTCGTATGCCGGAGTCGGCTGACGTCCCCGCGCTGCTGGGGCTACCGTCACACGTGTGAAGCGTGAGGGGGACGCTCGGCAACCCATCGGAGGACTGACGCGGTGACCGCACCCAACGAACGCGGCGGGCAGGATCATCCGCTCTATTCCGAGGCGAACACGGACTCGACACCCCACCCGGCGCAGCCGGCCTGGCAGCAGGGGCCGCCTTCCGGTTGGCAGGGTGCCGTGCCGCCCGCCGCGCCGCAGGCCCGGTTCGACGGGCTGGGGCAGCCGCCCCTGCCCCAGCCGCGGCACCAGCCCGGCTATCCGTATCCCGGCGGCCCGCCGGGGCTCGACAGCACGCAGTTCGTGCGCAAGCCGAAGCGGGAACCCAAGTCGGGTTGGCGCAGAGCCGTGTACCTGGCGACGGGCAAGCTGGTCAATCCCGGTGAGGGGCCTGCCGATCGACGGCGCAGGGAACTCGTGTCGCGGGTGAACCAGCCGCTGCGGGGCTGCCACCGCATCGCGCTGCTGAGCCTGAAGGGCGGGGTGGGCAAGACCACCACCACGACCACGCTCGGCTCCACGTTCGCGTCGCTGCGAGGCGACCGGGTGATCGCCGTCGACGCCAACCCGGACGCGGGCACGCTGTCGCAGAAGATTCCCATCGAGACCACGGCGACGGTACGGCATCTGCTGCGTGACGCCGACCGCATCACGCGCTACAGCGACGTACGCGCCTACACCTCACAGGGGCCCAGCAGGCTGGAGATCCTGGCCTCGGACGCCGATCCCGCCGCGTCGGAGGCGTTCTCCGAACACGACTACCTGCGTGTCATGGCGGTGCTCGAACGCTTCTACAACATCGTGCTCACCGACTGCGGTACCGGCCTGATGCACTCGGCGATGAAGGGCGTGCTCGACTCCGCCGACGCGCTCGTGGTGGTGTCGTCGGGCTCGCTGGACGGCGCACGCAGTGCGTCGACGACGCTCGACTGGCTCGAGGCACACGGCTACGGCGACCTCGTGGGACGTTCGGTAGCGGTGATCAACTCGGTCCGCCCCAAAGCGGGGTCGGTGGACCTGGACAGGCTGGCGGCGCACTTCGCGGCCCGCGTGCGCGCGGTGGTGCGCATCCCGTTCGACCCGCACCTTGAGGAGGGCGCGGAGATCGAACTCGACCGCCTTTCCGGTGACACCCGGGCGGCACTGCTGGAACTCGCCGCCGCGCTCGCCGACGGGTTCGGGGTGACGGGAACGCCGCTGTTGCGCTGACGTCCGGCCAACGGGTCAGCTGCTGGGGTCGTCGTCCTTGCGCTTCTTCTGCTGCTCGGAGAGGCGGCGCAGGAACTCCGGGTCGTCGTCAGGCGCGACCGGGGCCTGCCGCGCGGACACGCCGACGCGGTCGGCACCGAGCATGCGCCACAGGAGGAAAGCGACAGTGGCGGCGCCGATCGCCGCGAGCAGGTAGATCATGCTCGCTCCTTTCGGTGTGTCGCGCGAGTGACCACACTACTGCACCCGAGATTAGCCCTTTTGTCCATTGCGCTGTTCGGGGTGTCCTTCGCGAGAGCAGGGGACCGGAAAGGCACGCGAAGGACACCCCGTAGCGAGGGGTCAGTTACGAGGACGCTCACGTGCGTCCGTGGTCAGCTCGGCAAGGAGCTGGTTGACCTCGGACTCGCGGAAACGGCGATGGCCCCCAGGGGTGCGAATCGATCCGATCCGACCCGCCGTCGCCCAGCGCGTCACCGTCTTCGGGTCGACTCGGAACAAAGCGGCGACTTCGCCCGGCGTCAGGAGCCGGCCTCCAGTGCTCGCGGTCACTCTTCGCCTCCTTCACTACTCGGAGATCACAATCGTGTCACTTCCCCCGCCGGGTACTCGAACGGTTGTCAATGAGTAAAGAGGTAGTAAGGGACAAACGGTGCTGTTCGGGCGCTCCACCGGTCGGGTGGGACACGGCGTAGCCTCGGATGGCGTGAGTGACCGCCGATCCGACACGCTTGTCCGTGATCTTGCTCTGTACGTCCTCGCCCGGTTCTCGCTCGTCGCGGTGATCACGGCGATCCTCGTGCTCGTCCAGGTGCCGCTGCTCGTCGGCCTCGTCATCGGGCTGGTCGTCGGGTTGCCGCTCGGTCTGCTGCTGTTCCGGTCCCTCAACGCCAAGGTGACCGCCGGGCTCGCGGCGCGCAACGAACGGCGAGCCACCGAACGCGCACGCCTGCGGGCCGAGTTGCGCGGCGAGAGACTCGACACCGACGACGAGGCCGAGTCACACGGTGTCGACCGCAAGGGCGCCGACGAGACGGAGGAGCGGTGAACGACGAGTGGGTGCGGGAAGCCGTCCGCATCATCGAGGCCGACGCCAACCGCAGCGCGGACACCCACCTGCACGTCTTCCCCCTGCCCGCTGAGTGGGGGATCGACCTGTACCTCAAGGACGAGTCCGTCCACCCCACCGGCTCGCTCAAACACCGGCTGGCGCGGTCACTGCTGCTCTACGGCCTGGTGAACGGCCAGATCGGTCCCGACACGGTGCTGGTGGAGGCGTCGAGTGGATCGACGGCGGTGTCGGAGGCGTACTTCGCGCGGATGCTCGGGCTGGAGTTCGTCACCGTGGTGCCGCGGAGGACGAGCCAGGAGAAGATCGACCTCATCGAGTTCTACGGCGGACGCTGTCACTTCGTCGACCGCCCGCCGGACATGTACACCGAGGCCGAGCGGCTCGCCGCCGAGTGCGGCGGCCACTACCTCGACCAGTTCACCTACGCCGAGCGGGCCACCGACTGGCGCGGCAACAACAACATCGCCGAATCGGTGTTCACGCAGTTGCGTTCGGAGCGCCACCCGGTGCCCTCGTGGATCGTGGTCGGCGCCGGCACGGGCGGCACCAGCGCGACGTTCGGCCGGTACGTCCGCTACCGCAGGCACGCGACGAAGATCGCCGTGGTGGACCCCGAGAACTCCGCCTTCTACGGCGCGTGGCAGACCGGAGCGCGGGACTACCAGACGGGCATGCCGTCACGGATCGAGGGCATCGGACGGCCGAGGGTGGAGCCGTCGTTCCTCCCCGAGGTGATCGACGAGATGATCCAGGTTCCCGACGCCGGGTCGCTGGCGGCGATCCGCTTCCTGCGCCGCCACACCGGGCACTGGGCCGGCGGTTCGACGGGCACCAACCTCTACGGCGCCTTCACGCTCATCTCGCGGATGCTCGCCCGAGGGGAGCGCGGCAGCGTGGTGACGCTGCTCTGCGACGGCGGCGAGCGCTACGCCGGGACGTACTACGACGACACCTGGCTGGCCGAGCGCGGGCTGGACGTCGAGCCGCACCTCAAGGCGTGCGAGCGCTTCCTGGAGACCGGGATGTTCCCCGGCTGACGTCCTCGCTCAGCCCGCGAGTGCGAGTGCCGTGCCCGTGAGCACCGCCCACGCGAGCATGGCGAAACCCGTGTCGCGCAGCACCGGGATGAGCGCCAGACCTCCCTGACCGCTCGTGATCGTGCGCACCGGGTTCACGAGAAGCGCCGCCGTCAACAGACCCACGAGCGTCGCGGGATGGGCGAAGCCCAGCGCGACGGTGACGAGGAACGGCACGGCCACGAGCCCGACGTAGAACCGGCGGGTGCCCGCGTCACCGAGCCGCACGGCGAGCGTGATCTTGCCCGCGACGCGGTCGGTGGGGATGTCCCGCAGGTTGTTGGCCACGAGCACCGCCATCGACAGGCACCCGACGGCCACCGCGCAGCCGAGAGCCTCCCAGCTCACCCGGCCCGCCTGCACGTAGACGGTGCCGAGCACGGCGGCGAGTCCGAAGAAGACGAACACCGCGACCTCGCCGAACCCGGCGTAGCCGTACGGGCGGGAACCCCCGGTGTAGAACCACGCTCCGGCGATGCATGCCGCCCCCACCAGCAGCAGCCACCACTCGCCCGTCACCAGCACGAGCACGAGTCCGAGCAGTCCCGCCACCGCGAACGACGTCAGCGCCGCGGCCAGCACGGCCCTCGGTGGCGCGGCTCCCGAACCCACCAGCCGCAGCGGACCCACGCGCTCGGCGTCGGTGCCCTTGACGCCGTCGGAGTAGTCGTTGGCGAAGTTCACGCCGACGATCAGGGCCAGCGCGACCAGCAGAGCGAGCAGCGAGCGCCACCACGACAGCGCGTCGAGCTGAGCCGCCGCTCCCACGCCCACCAGCACGGGGGCGACGGCGTTGGGCAGCGTGCGCGGCCGCGCGCCCTCGATCCACTCAGCGACGGTTGCCATGCGGATCATTGTTGGGCATCGGCGACCGAGCGATCGAGGTGGCCGAGCAGAAGGCGGCGCACGGCACCCTGGTCGACCTTCCCCGGCCCGATCAACGGCAACTCGTCGACCACCCGCACCTGCTTGGGCGCGGCGGCGTCACCGAGGTCGGCCCTCACCGTGTCGCGGAGCCGCTCGACGGGAACGTCCTCGGTGGTCACGACGACGGCCGCCACCCGCTGCCCCCACTCCGGGTCGGGCAGCCCGACGACGCACGCGGCGCGCACGCCGGGACAGGCGGTGAGCGCGTCCTCCACCTGCCGGGCGGGCACCTTCACCCCGCCCGTGTTGATCATGTCGTCGACGCGGCCGAGCACCTGGAGCCTGCCGTCGTCGGTGAGACTGCCGACGTCGCTCGTGCGGAACCAGCCGCCTGCGAACGACGCCGCCGTGAGCTCGGGGTCGAGCCGGTAACCGTGGGCGAGCACGGCACCGGAGATCTCGACGCGGTCGTCCTCACCGAGCCGGACCCGCACGCCGTCGAGCGGCACCCCGTCGTAGACGCACCCGCTCGCGGTCTCGCTCATCCCGTACGACGGCACCACGGAGAGCCCGGCGCGCTCGGCCCTGCTCCGAAGGTCGTCCGGGTACGCGGCCCCGCCGAGCACGATCGCGTCGAACGAGGCCGCCAGGGTCACCGCCGCGCCGCCCGCGTCGAGCAGCCGGGCGAGCTGGGTCGGCACCAGCGCGGTGTAGTGCGGCCCCGGCGAGGCCAGGACCTCGCGGGCGGCATCGGTGAACGCCTCCGGCCGGAAGCCACGGGACGAGTCCATGACCACGGGGGTGGTGCCCGCGAGGTGCGAGCGCACGAGCACCTGGAGCCCGCCGACGTAGCCGGGCGGGGTGGCGAGCAGCCACCTGCCGGGGCCGCCGAGTCGCGCGTGGGTGGCGCGGGCGGAGGCGAGCAGCGCCCGCGCCGACAGCAACGTGCCCTTCGGCCGTCCCGTCGAGCCGGAGGTGGTGATGATCACAGCGGTGTCGGGTTCCACCGGTTCGTCGGGCCGCATGGCGTCGCGGACGGCGTCGGCGACGGGGTTGCGGGGATCGAGGGGCAGCACGGTGGGCCCACCGTCGAGCGCGTCGAGCACGGCGTGGGTGAGTTCGGCCACCGACTCGGAACGCCCGTCCGACCAGATCACGCGCATGCTTCACGGTCCCTTCACATGGCAGGTTTTCCCGGACTACTCACCTACGGCGCGCTCACCGCGGTGTTCTTCTTCATCCTCTACTTCGTGGTGAGGGCCGCCGTTCGCGACGGCATCCGGGAGGCCCGTCAGGCCCCGGGCGGGCCCAAGCAGGGGGCCTGACGGCGCGGACACGCGTGCACAGCATGCGGACACGGTGCCCGTAGGTCGGTATGTCAGCCGGTCAGTAGTAGTACGGGTAGTCCGACCAGTCCGGGTCGCGCTTCTCCAGGAAGGCGTCGCGGCCCTCCACGGCCTCGTCCTGCATGTAGGCCAGCCTGGTGGTCTCACCCGCGAACACCTGCTGGCCCACCAGGCCGTCGTCGACGAGGTTGAACGCGTACTTGAGCATCCGCTGCGCCGTGGGCGACTTGCCGAGCACGTCCCACGCCCACTCCAACGCCTCGGCCTCCAGCCGCTCGTGCGGCACGGCCCTGTTCACGGCGCCCATCGCGTGAGCCTCCTCGGCCGTGTAGGGCCGCCCGAGGAAGAAGATCTCGCGCGCGAACTTCTGACCGACCTGCCGTGCCAGGTAGGCCGAGCCGAACCCGCCGTCGAAGGAACCCACGTCGGCGTCGGTCTGCTTGAACCGTGCGTGCTCCGCCGAGGCGAGCGTGAGATCGCACACGACGTGCAGCGAGTGACCGCCACCCGCGGCCCAGCCCGGCACGACTGCGATCACGACCTTCGGCATGAACCTGATCAGGCGTTGCACCTCCAGGATGTGCAGCCTGCCCGCCCTGGCGGGGTCGATGGTGTCCGACGTCTCGCCGCTGGCGTACCGGTAGCCGGACCGGCCGCGAATACGCTGGTCACCACCGGAGCAGAACGCCCAACCGCCGTCCTTGGGAGAGGGTCCGTTGCCGGTGAGCAGGACGCATCCGACGTCGGAGCTCATCCGAGCGTGGTCGAGGGCGCGGTACAACTCGTCCACGGTGTGCGGGCGGAAGGCGTTGCGCACTTCCGGCCGGTCGAACGCCACACGCACGACGCGCTTGCCGGACCGGGTTCTCCTCGAACGGTGGTATGTGATGTCGGTGAAGTCGAAGCCTGCGACCTCGTCCCACTCGGCGGGGTCGAACAGCTCCGAAACCTGGGTTTGGCGCACGCCTGGGAGAATAGGCCGTGTGCTTCCCCCGATCGACGCCCCGGCGAGCCGCATCCGCCGTCAGCGGTCACGGCGAGGTAGCGAGGCGGAGGGGGCCGACCGGTGAATCCCTCCACAGCGCAGGCCCGCGTTCTCGTGGACGAGCTCGTGCGCAACACGGTCTCGCACGTGGTGCTCAGTCCCGGCTCTCGTAACGCACCGCTGTCGTTCGCCCTTCACGACGCCGCGGCCCAGGGCAGGCTCACGCTGCACGTGCGCATCGACGAGCGCAGCGCGGCGTTCCTCGCGCTCGGCATCGCCGCGCGCACCGGCAGGCCGGTCGCGGTGGTGTGCACGTCGGGTACGGCCGCCGCGAACTTCCACCCAGCGGTGCTGGAGGCCGACCGGGCCGGGGTGCCGTTGATCGTGCTGACGGCCGACCGGCCGCCCGAGCTGCGGGCCTCGGGGGCGAACCAGGTGATCGACCAGCGCGGCCTGTACGGGGACGCGGTGCGCTACTTCGACGAGTTGGCCGTGGCCGAGCGCAGGCCGGGCCAGAACGCGTACTGGCGCAGCCAGGTCTGCCGGGCGTGGAACGCGGCGTACGGCGAGTGGCGCTGCGGTCCCGTGCACCTCAACGTTCCGTTCCGCGAACCGCTCGTGCCCGACACCTCGAACGGTTCGGACGCCGACTGGCCCGAGTCGCTCGACGGCAGGCCCCAGGGAGCTCGTTGGACGGAGCTGCCCGACTTCGGCGCGTTGCCGTCGTTCGTGGTGCCCTCCGCGCGGCACGGCCTGGTGATCGCGTGTGACGCGGGAGTGCGGGCGGCGGGTGAGTGGGCCGAGCTGCACGGCTGGCCGGTGATCGCGGAGACCGGCGGTCTTGGTCTCGGCGGCACGACGGCGATCTCGGCCGGGGTGTGGTTGCTCGGGCTGGAGGAGTTCCTCGCCGAGCACAAGCCGGAGCAGGTGCTGTGCATCGGCAGGCCCACCGTGTTCCGACAGGTGCAGCGGGTGCTGTCCGATCCCGACGTCGAGGTGCTGCTCGTGCGGCCAGACTCCGACTGGCCCGCTCCTGCGCACAACGTGCGGCAGGTGGGGCAGTGGTTCGACGAGCCGGCCAAACCCGCCGATCCGGACTGGCTGTTGCGGTGGCGCCGGGCCGACGCGGCGGCCGCGTCGGCGGTGCGGCAGACGTTGGCGGCGCGACCGTGGCCGAGCGGGTTGAGCGTGGCGCACGAGTTGGTGGAGACACTGCCGGAGGACTCACTTCTGGTGGTGGGCTCGTCCAACCCGGCGCGCGACGTCGCTCTGGTCGGTGGGTGCAGGCCGGACGTGCTGGTGCATCGCAACCGCGGGGTCGCGGGCATCGACGGCACGGTCTCCACGGCGATGGGCGCGGCACTGGCGCACCCGGGTCCGTCGTACGCGTTCGTGGGGGACCTGACGTTCCTGCACGACATCAACGGCCTGCTCACGGGCCCGGCGGAGCTGCGGCCCGACCTCACGATCGTGGTGCTCAACGACGACGGCGGAGGCATCTTCTCGCTGCTGGAGCAGGGCGAGGAGCAGCACCGCGGCAGCTTCGAACGGGTCTTCGGCACGCCGCACGGCTCCGAGCTGTCGGCGCTGTGCGCGGGATACGGGGTGTCACACACGCTGGCCGAATCGCGCACGGCGCTGCGGGAGGCGCTCCGGCCCGCGCCAGGGTTGCGGGTGGTGGAGGTGCGGGTCGACCGCTCGCGCCACCGTGACCTGCACGCGTCGCTGCGGGCGGCGGTGGCCAGGGCCGTCGCCACCCGATAGGGACGCGATCAGCCCACTTTCGCCCGTGTTCGACCGGTGTCGAGGGCGCTACCGTTCGTGAGCATGCGTATGCGAACACGTGTCTACTCCGGCGGCGTCGCGGCGTGCCTGGTCACGGTGCTGACCGCCACCACGGCGAGTGCCGTGCCCGCACCGGGAGCTCCCGGGGTCGGCGACCCGTACTACCCCGGTGACGGCAACGGTGGCTACGACGTCACGCACTACGACGTCCGGCTGACCTACCAGCCGGAAACCGACCGGTTGTCCGGCACCACGACGATCCTGGCGACGCCCACCACGGAGCTGTCGAGCTTCAACCTCGACTTCGCGTTGAGGATCCAGTCGGTCCGCGTGAACAACAGTCCGGCCCGAGTGGAGCGGGACGCCACCGACCCGACCGAGGTGGTGGTCACCCCGAAGCGCTCCCTGCGGGCCGGAGACCCCGTGACGGTGGTCGTCCGCTACGCCGACACGCCGTCGAAGGTGGCGGTGGACGGCTTCACCGCGTGGAAGCGCACCGACACCGGTGCCCTCGCCGTCGACCAGCCGCACATCGCCGAGTGGTGGTTCCCGTCGAACGACCACCCCACCGACAAGGCGACCTACGACGTGTCGGTGGAGGTGCCCGACGGCGTCGCCGCCCTGTCGAACGGCGTGCTCACCAGCCGCACCGAGCAGCGTCCCGGCTGGTCGCGCTGGAACTGGCGCAGCACCGAGCCGCAGGCCACCTACCTGGCGTTCCTCGCTGTGGGCGACTACGACGTGCGGTACTCCACCGCGCCGAGCGGCCTTCCGGTGGTCAACGCCTACGACACGGCCCTGGGGGACATCCGGCCCGCCGCGGAGGCCAGCGTCGAGCGCACCCCCGAGGTGGTGGAGTTCCTTGAGGGGCTTTTCGGCCCGTATCCGTTCGAGGCGCAGGGCGGTGTCGTGACCCACGGCCTCGGTTTCGCGCTGGAGACCCAGACCCGGTCGGTGTACGACGCGGGGTTCTTCGCCCGAGGCTCGAACATGTCGGTGGTGGTGCACGAGAACGCCCACCAGTGGTTCGGGGATTCCGTGTCGCTGGGGAAGTGGAGCGACATCTGGCTCAACGAGGGCTTCGCCACCTACGCGGAGTTCCTGTGGTCGGAGCACGTGGGTGAGGGCACGGCCGCCGAACTCGCGCGGTACCTCTACGACTCGATTCCGGCCGACGACGAGTTCTGGCAGGTGCTGCCCGGTGATCCGGGTGCGGAGAACCAGTTCCACCCGGCCGTCTACGACCGGGGCGCTCTGGCGGTCCACGCCCTGCGCACGACGGTGGGTGACGAGGTGTTCTTCGAGCTGCTGCGCACGTGGCTCGACGAGCGGCGGGACGGCCACGGGACCATCGAGGAGTTCGTCGCGCTGGCCGAGGAGTTGTCGGGCACGCAGCTCGACGAGGTGTTCGAGGTGTGGCTGTTCACGAAGGGCAAGCCGGAGGTCGGGCCCGGTGGTGCCGAGGCGCGAGCGGCGGTGACCGAACCCGAGTCCTACCGCGAGATCGCCTTCACCCACCAGCAATTGGCGAAGCGCCAGTAAGCGGGTCGATATGCTCGCGACGTGAGGACCGTCGGCCCCGAGCACACCCGGGAAGCGCAGGTGCCCGAGGCGCGGCGCGCACACGCGTTGCGCCTGGGCTCCTGGGGCGTGCTCGGCGCGGCGTTCGTGATCACTCTGCTCGGCGTGGTGCTCGTGATGGGTGCCTTCCGTAACGACCAGGTGATCGCCGAGAACCACGGCACGGCCACGGCCCTGGTCGAGCAGGTGCTGTTCGACCGCACCCTCATCCGGTACGAGACACCCGACGGCGTGTCGCACAGCCCCGAGAACGGCGTGCTCTACCCGGACGGACTGACCGCCGGACAGCTCGTCCGCATCGAGTACGACACCACCGATCCCGAACTCGCCAAGGTCGCCGAGCGCACGTGGCTGCTCACCCTGCTTCCCGTTTCGACGACACTGCTCGTCACGTGGCTCGTGGCCGGCCCGCTGGTGTGGTTCCTACGCTCCCGACTGCGCGCGCTGGCCGCGCCGGCCGGAGCGGCGGAACCTGCCGGGCCGACCGGTTGAGCGGCTTGGAGCTCCTAGTCACGCAGCCACGACAGCACCTCACCGACCACCCCGGGAGCGCAGAGCAGCAACGCGCCGTCCGGCAGCCCGATCGCGTCCTCGACGACGACGGCCGCCGCTTCGACGGCCAGTGCGAGTGCTCCCGCCACCTCCGCCTCGCGGTACCGGGGCAGGATCGCCGCCGCGGCCCGTCCCAGCGCCACCTGCGTCACCGACAGCGCCGCCGAACCGAGCACGCGTGCCGACGCCCGCGCGGCGCCGGCCCGATCGACGAACGTGGCCAGGCCCGGCCACGGGCACTCCGGGTCCGGTTCGACGCACACGATCGCGCCCTCGGTGTCGCGGCACCGGTGGGGGCGCACGGGGCCTTCCTGCGTGCGCACCCCGCGACCACGTGCCGCCGCGTACGTCGTGCCGCCACCAGGGGCGGTGACCACCCCGACCACCGGGCCGGACGGGTCCATCAGCGCCAGGCTGTAGGCGTACCAGGGCAGGCCCGCGACGTAGTTCGCCTCGCCGTCCAGGGGTGTCACCAGCCAGCGGTACGGCGTCGCGCCGGGGTCGTCGGGCCGCGAGTCCGGTCCCAGCACGGGGATACCGGGGAACTCGGCCGCGAGCACCCGCCGGGTGTGCCGGTCGAGTACGGCGTGCGTGTCGCGTACCCAGTCGAACGGCGAGTCGGTACCGCCGTCGAACGGCGAGTTGCTACCGCCGTCGAACGGCGAGTTGCTACCGCCGTCGAACGGCGAGTTGCTACCGCCGGGTCTCGTCGCCCTGCCCGCCGTGGCCGAGAGGACGTCGCCCGCCTCGTCGGCGAGGTGCGCGGCGACGTCCAGTGCGCGGGACACGAAACCGGGCTCGGTGGGCCACGCGGGTGCGGACGACAGAAGTGCCATGCCGGTTCAGTGTGGCCGGTGAGGGTGTCGGCGACGCGACACCGAGGTGACGACCCGGCGCGACCTGCGTGAACCCTGACGTCACACGTCGCCCGATCGGGGCATCCGACTCGGTCGGCGAACGCGGACCGCGCCGGTGGGCGCCCGGCTCCGCGACGCCCGCGCTGGGCGGAGCGGGCTCGCGGAGGACGCCGGGGTCGCGGGCCACAGCCGGTCGAGGGGGCCCGACTAGACTCCCGACATGGCCCGAGCGAGCCTGGACAAGGACCCAGCCGATGTCGCGGCGATGTTCGACGACGTCGGAAAGCGTTACGACCGCACGAACTCCGTGATGACGTTCGGCTTCGACCGCCGGTGGCGCGTCATCACGGGCCGGGTGCTCGACGCCCGCCCCGGCGAGAAGGTGCTCGACCTCGCCGCGGGAACCGCCGTGTCCACCGAGGAGTACGCCAGGGGCGGGGCGTGGTGCGTCGCCGCGGACTTCTCGATCGGCATGCTGCAAGGTGGAAAGCACCGCCGGGTGCCGATGGTGGCCGCCGACGCGTTGCGGCTGCCGTTCGCCGACTCGTCCTTCGACGCGGTCACGATCTCCTTCGGTATCCGGAACTTCGTCGACACCAAGGCAGCGCTCACCGAGATCGCCCGGGTGGTCAAGCCCGGGGGCAGGCTGGTCGTGTGTGAGATGTCGACGCCGACGTTCGCTCCGATCCGGTTCGCCTACCACAAGCTGATGCTGCCCCTGCTGACCTGGGTCGGTCGGCGGGTGTCGTCGAACCCGGACGCGTACGCGTACCTGTTCGAATCCGCGCTGACCTGGCCCGACCAGCGGCGGCTCGCGGAGCTCATCGCCGATTCCGGCTGGCGTGGCGTCGAGTGGATGAACCTCACATTCGGCGTGGTGGCCATCCACCGTGCGTGGAAGAACCCGGACGACTCGTAGACTCGCCGCATGACTCACGACGCCGAGGTCATCGTCGTCGGTGCGGGCCCGGCGGGCTCCACCGCGGCCACCTATCTCGCCCGTGCGGGTGTCGACGTGCTCCTGCTGGAGAAGACGAGCTTCCCCCGCGAGAAGGTGTGCGGTGACGGCCTGACGCCGCGCGGCGTCAAACAGCTCATCGACCTCGGCATCGACACCAGCCGCGAGGCGGGTTGGGTGCACAGCAGGGGACTGCGCATCCTCACCGGCGAGTTGACTCTGGAGCTCGACTGGCCCGACCTGACCGCCTACCCGCCCTACGGGGTGACCCGCACCCGCCACGACTTCGACGACCTGCTGGCGAAGACCGCCGTCAAGTCGGGTGCCCGGCTGTTGGAGCGCACCACGGTGACCGGCGCGATCACCGACGAACGCACGGGCCGGGTCGTCGGGGTGCAGGCCAAGCAGGGACCCGAGCGCGAGCCGGTCTCCTACCGTGCTCCGCTGGTGCTGGCGTGCGACGGGGTGTCCGCGCGGTTGGCGCTTTCGGTGGGCATCCGGAAGAACGACAGCCGTCCGATGGGGGTCGCCGTGCGCCGCTACTACCGCAGCCCCCGCCACGACGACGCCTACATCGAGGGCCACCTGGAGCTGTGGGACCGCAGTGATCCGCGCGACCCGCAGTTGCTGCCCGGCTACGGGTGGGCGTTCCCGCTCGGCGACGGCACGGTGAACGTCGGGCTGGGGATGCTGTCGACCTCGAAGTCGTTCCGCAACATCGACTACCGCGCGTTGCTGCGTTCGTGGCTCGATTCGACGCCGGACGAGTGGGGTTACCGCGAGGAGAACGCGGTGGGGCGCATCGGTGGCGCCGGTATCCCGATGGGTTTCAACCGCACACCGCACTACCGCGACGGGCTCCTGCTGCTCGGTGACGCGGGCGGCATGGTGAGCCCCTTCAACGGTGAGGGCATCGGGGCCGCGATGGAGTCGGCCAAGGTGGCGGCCGAGCACGTGGTGCAGGCGCTCGCCCGTCCGGAGGGGCCGTCGCGGGAGCGCGCGTTGCAGGGCTATCCGCGCGCGGTCGCGGAGCTGATGGGCGGGTACTACCGGCTCGGCAACCTGTTCGCCAAGGCCATCGGCAACCCGAAGGTCATGCGTGCGGCCACGAAGTACGGGCTGCGCGTCAGCCCGTTGATCCCGCTGGTGTTCAAGGGCCTTTCCGGCTGCTACGACCCGAAGGGCGGCGACGTCGTCGACCGTCTCGTGGCCACGTTGTCACGGCTGGCGCCCGCGCCGCGCTGACCGGCCGCCCAGTCAGTGGGAAACATCACAGTACGCGCGTACTTCTATGTGTTCCGGGACACGTTCCCGAGTGTTTTACGCAGGTCGCACAGGGTGCCCCCTCGGGGGCCGGAAAAGTCGGAACGTCGTCGCGTCACGAATGGTTCCGCCGGGCGCTAGCGACAAGGTGTGAGTTGCGTCTTACACTGCACCCATGTTTTGTGAAGGGCTTCACAACCGCGCAGACCAGATTGTGAACTCTTTCACAAGCCGGGTTGGTTGCGTCGTTCGTGACAGAGGTGGTCGAGAACACAAAGTAAGGCGGTCCTTACCCCCGGCGGTGTGGCGTAGGTCCCTTAAGGTCTGGCCACGACAGTCAGTTGTCGACCATGTCCGTTACGCAGCGGCGCGTGAAAGGATGGTGCCGCAGTGATCTCCTCGGTGTCCGCGATGGAGGTTCTGGCGCAGGAGGGCGCGGATTCCGGCCTCGGCGTTTTCCTGCCCCTGGTGTTGCTGTTCGGGCTCGCGCTCGCGTTCGCGCTCTTCTCCGTCCTGCTCGGACCGCTGCTCGGCCCCAGCCGGTACAACAAGGCCAAGCTCTCCGCGTACGAGTGCGGCATCGAACCGTCCCCGCAACCCTTGGTGGGCGGCGGCCGCATGCCCATCGCCTACTACGTGACGGCGATGCTGTTCATCCTCTTCGACATCGAGATGGTGTTCCTCTTCCCCTACGCCGTGTCGGCGGACTTCCTGGGGTTGTGGGGTGTCGCCGCCGTCTCGGTGTTCATCGCGACGTTCTTCATCGCCGACATCTACGTGTGGCGGCGCGGCGGGCTGGATTGGAACTGATCGAACCATGGGTCTCGAAGAGAAGCTCCCGAACGGAATCCTGCTGGCGACGCTGGAGGGCGTGGTCAACTGGGCACGCAAGAACTCGATGTGGCCCGCCACGTTCGGCCTTGCCTGCTGCGCCATCGAGATGATGACCACCGGTGGGTCGCGCTACGACATCTCGCGGTTCGGCATGGAGCGCTTCAGCGCCACGCCTCGGCAGGCCGACCTCATGATCGTCGCGGGCCGGGTCACGCAGAAGATGGCTCCGGTCCTGCGCCAGATCTACGACCAGATGGCCGAGCCCAAGTGGGTGCTCGCCATGGGCGTGTGCGCCTCCTCCGGCGGGATGTTCAACAACTACGCCGTCGTGCAGGGGGTCGACCACATCGTCCCGGTCGACATGTACCTGCCCGGATGTCCGCCGCGGCCGGAAATGCTGCTCGACGCGATCCTCAAGCTGCACGCCAAGGTGCAGGACGAGCCCATGGGTCCCCGGCGGGCGGCGTTGCGTGCCGCGAGCGGGAAGCAGACGGAGATCATCCCGTCGTCGATCAAGTACGCGAAAAAGTGATGGGCATGCCTGACGAGAAGCCAGAGACCGGCGACGAGTTGTCGAGCGCCGAACACAGCGAGAACGGCCTGCGCCCGCAGGGCTCGGAGCCGGCAAGGCCGGTCGAGCCGGTGGTCGCGGGTCGCGAACGCCGCGGCATGTTCGGGGTGTCGGGCAGCGGGGACACCTCGGGATACGGTGGGCTGCGCCTGCCCGCGTACTCGCCGCCGCCCGCCGAACGGCCGTACGGCGGCTGGTTCGACTCCTTCGCCGACGAGTTCTTCGCCGCGTTGTCGGACAACGGGATTCCGGCCGAGGCGATCCAGCAGGTCACCGTCGACCGCGGCGAGATCACGTTCTACGTGCGGCGCGAACATCTCCTCGAAATCTGCCGGACCCTGCGCGACGACGCGGGACTGCGGTTCGAGATGTGCGTTTCGGTGTCCGGTGTGGACTACGGAGCCGACGTCCCGCAGCGGCTGCACTCGGTGTACCACCTGCTGTCGATGACCTACCGTCGGCGAATCCGGCTGGAGGTCACGCTGGATGTCGACGACCCGCACCTGCCGTCCATTGTGGAGGTCTATCCGACGGCCGACTGGCACGAGCGGGAGGCCTACGACATGTTCGGGATCGTCTACGACGGGCACCCGGCGCTGACCCGAATCCTCATGCCGGACGACTGGGAAGGCCACCCACAGCGCAAGGACTACCCGCTGGGCGGAATCCCGGTGGAGTACAAGGGCGCGGAAATCCCGCCGCCCGACACGCGGAGGTCCTACTCATGACCACGAGCGACCGCATCGCCGACGCGAGCACCGGCACCGACACCACGGCCGAGGGCAGCACCAGCACGGAGAGCACCCGTTACGCCGAACACCGTGACACCACCGAAGGTCGTGTCTACACGGTCTCGGGCGGTGACTGGGACGACGTCCTCTCCGACGCCACCCACGCCGAACGCATGGTCATCAACATGGGACCGCAGCACCCGTCCACGCACGGTGTGCTCCGGCTCGTACTGGAGATGGAGGGCGAGACCGTCACCCAGCTCCGGTCGGTGATCGGCTACCTCCACACCGGGATCGAGAAGAACTGCGAATACCGGACGTGGACCCAGGGCGTCACGTTCGTGACCCGCATGGACTACCTCTCGCCGCTGTTCAACGAGATGGGCTACTGCATGGCGGTGGAGAAGCTCCTCGGCGTCGAGGTGCCCCGTCGCGCGCAGTTGTTGCGGATCATGCTCATGGAGCTCAACCGCATCGCCTCGCACCTCGTCTACATCGCCACGGGCGGCATGGAGCTCGGCGCCACCACCGCCATGACACTCGGTTTCCGTGAGCGCGAGGAGGTACTGCACCTGCTCGAACACCTCACGGGCCTGCGCATGAACCACGCGTTCATCCGGCCCGGCGGGCTCGCGCAGGACATGCCGGAGGACTTCCACGCCAAGGTCACCGAGTTCTGCAAGGTGATGGACAAGCGCCTCCCGCTGTACGACAAGCTGTTCACCGGGCAGCCGATCTGGCGCAACCGCCTGAAGGGCGTCGGCTTCCTCCCGCTGGACGCCTGCCTGGCGCTGGGCGTCACCGGGCCGGTGCTGCGCTCGGCCGGAATCCCGTGGGACCTGCGCAAGGTGGAGCCCTACTCGGGATACGACGAGATCGAGTTCGAGGTGCCCACGTCCACCGACGCCGACTGCTGGGCGCGCTACCTCCTGCGTGTGGAGGAGATGCACCAGTCCCTGCGGATCGTCCGGCAGGTGCTGAAGATGCTGGAGCCCGGGCCGGTGATGGTGGAGGACCGCAAGATCGCGTGGCCCGCGCAGCTGTCCATCTCCAGTGACGGCATGGGCAACTCCCTCGAACACGTCCGCAAGATCATGGGCCAGTCGATGGAGTCGCTCATCCACCACTTCAAGCTGGTCACCGAGGGCTTCCGGGTCCCGCCGGGCCAGGTGTACTGCCCCGTGGAGTCGCCGCGAGGCGAGCTCGGCTTCCACCTCGTGTCCGACGGCGGCACCCGGCCGCTTCGCGTCCACGTGAGGGAACCGAGCTTCGTGAACCTGCAATCGATGCCCGCCATGGCGGAAGGCGGCCTCGTCGCCGACGTCATCGCGGCCATCGCCTCGATCGACCCGGTGATGGGGGGAGTGGACCGATGACCACACCGTCGCAGCAGCCGTCGGAGACACCGAAGCCCGGTTCGCAGCCTGCCGAGCGGACCTACGCCGCCGCCTCCGACGACGTCGACGTCAGGGCCATCTCGCCGGTCACCGACGAGGAGGCCCTGACGGAGTCGCGGCTCTCCGACCCGTTCGGCCCCGACATCGACGCCCACGCGAAGGAACTCGCGGCGCGTTACCCGCAGTCGCGTTCGGCGCTGTTGCCGATGCTGCACCTGGTGCAGTCGGTGCAGGGCTACGTCAGCCAGGAGGGCATCGCGTTCTGCGCCCGGCAGCTCGACCTCACCGAGGCCGAGGTCAGCGCGGTCGCCACCTTCTACACGATGTACAAGCGCAGGCCGTGCGGGCAGCACCTCGTGAGCGTGTGCACCAACACGCTGTGCGCTGTCCTGGGCGGTGACGACATCTACCGCACGTTGTCCGAGCACCTCGGCGAGGACGGCAAACCCCTGGGCCACGAGGAGACATCGGGCGAGCCGGGGGAGCCGGGGTCCATCACGCTGGAGCACGCGGAGTGCCTGGCCGCCTGCGATTTCGGGCCGGTCGTCCAGGTCAACTACGAGTACTTCGACAACCAGACCCCGGAGAAGGCGGTCGAGCTGGTCGACGCGCTGCGCCGCGGTGAGAAGCCGCAGCCGACACGTGGTGCGCCGCTGACCGACTTCAAGTCCGTGGAACGTCAGCTCGCCGGGTTCTTCCCCGAGGAGGAGGACGTGTTCCGCTCCGACGTGGACGGACCCTCGCAGGCCGTGGAGACGTTGCGGGGAGCGCAGCTCGCCGCGGACCGCGGTTGGACGGCGCCGGTGATGCCGGACAACGCGCCCTTGCCGGAGGTGGAGGCGAAATGACAGCGGATCCGTTGACGCCGGTACTGACGAAGCGGTGGCTCTCGCCGCAGTCGTGGCGACTGGCGACGTACGAGAAGCTCGAGGGCTACACGGCGTTGCGCAAGGCGTTGTCCGGTACGCCGGAGCAGCTCGTGCAGCTCGTGAAGGACGCCGGGCTGCGCGGCCGTGGCGGCGCCGGTTTCCCGGCGGGCGTGAAGTGGTCGTTCATGCCGCCGAACGAGGACAAGCCGCACTACCTCGTGATCAACGCCGACGAGGGCGAGCCGGGCACCTGCAAGGACATCCCGCTGATGATGGCCGACCCGCACTCGCTCATCGAGGGCTGCGTCATCGCCTCCTACGCCATGCGGTCGCACCGCTGCTTCATCTACGTGCGAGGCGAGGCGCTGCACCCCATCCGCAGGCTCAACTCGGCTGTGCGGGAGGCGTACCAGGCGGGGTACCTCGGCAGGGACATCCTCGGCTCGGGCTTCGACCTCGACATCACCGTCCACGCGGGCGCGGGCGCCTACATCTGCGGTGAGGAGACGGCGCTGCTCGACTCGTTGGAGGGGCGACGTGGGCAGCCGAGGCTCAAGCCGCCGTTCCCCGCCGCCGCGGGCCTTTACGCCGCGCCCACCACGGTGAACAACGTCGAGACCATCGCGAGCGTGCCCTACATCGTCAACGGCGGCGCCGACTGGTTCCGGCGGATGGGCACCGAGAAGTCGCCGGGTCCGAAGATCTACTCGATCTCCGGGCACGTGGAGCGGCCGGGCCAGTACGAGGCCCCGCTCGGCACCACGTTGCGGCAGCTTCTTGAGATGGCGGGCGGCATGAAGGACGGCATCCCGCTGAAGTTCTGGACGCCGGGTGGTTCGTCGACCCCGCTGTTCACCGCCGAGCACCTCGACGTGCCGCTGGACTTCGAGGGCGCGGCCGAGGCCGGTTCGATGCTCGGCACCACGGCCGTGCAGGTGTTCAACGAGACGGTGTCCGTGCCGTGGGCCGTGATGAAGTGGACCCAGTTCTACGAGCACGAGTCCTGCGGCAAGTGCACGCCGTGCCGCGAGGGCACCTACTGGCTGGCGCAGATCCTCGAACGCATGGTGGAAGGTCACGGCACGGAAGAGGACATCGACACGCTGCTCGACATCTGCGACAACATCCTCGGCCGCTCGTTCTGCGCGCTCGGTGACGGTGCGACGAGCCCCATCACCAGCGCCATCAAGTACTTCCGCGACGAGTTCGTCGAACTGTGTGAGAAGAACCGGGCGCGCTCGCCCGAATTGGTGGGAGCATCATGACCATCGCACCCGAGGCGGCCTCGAAGGACAAGACCCCGGTTCCGGAGGGCCACGTCAAGCTCACCATCGACGGTGAGGAGGTCATCGCCCCCAAGGGCGAGTTGCTGATCCGCACGGCGGAGCGACTGGGCACCGTCATCCCGCGGTTCTGCGACCACCCGCTGCTCGACCCGGCGGGCGCGTGCCGGCAGTGCCTGGTCGAGGTCGAGATGAACGGCCGTCCGATGCCCAAGCCGCAGGCGTCGTGCACGATGACCGTCGCCGACGGCATGGTGGTGAAGACCCAGCGCACCTCGCCCGTCGCGGACAAGGCGCAGCAGGGCGTGATGGAGCTGCTGCTCATCAACCACCCGCTGGACTGCCCGGTCTGCGACAAGGGCGGCGAGTGCCCGCTGCAGAACCAGGCGATGGCGCACGGGCGGCCCGAGTCCCGGTTCCGCGACCGCAAGCGCACGTTCCCGAAGCCGCTGCCGATCTCCACGCAGGTGCTGCTCGACCGCGAGCGCTGCGTGCTGTGCCAGCGCTGCACGCGGTTCTCGGCCCAGATCGCGGGCGACTCCTTCATCGACCTGCTGGAGCGCGGTGCGCAGCAGCAGATCGGTACTTCGGAGACGGCGGACGTGCTCGATGCCGCATCGCACACCAGCAGCGGCACGCCGTTCCAGTCGTACTTCTCCGGCAACACCATCCAGATCTGCCCGGTGGGGGCGCTGACCAGCGCGCAGTACCGGTTCCGCTCGCGGCCGTTCGACCTCGTGTCGTCGCCGAGCGTGTGCGAACACTGCTCGGTGGGTTGTGCGATGCGCACCGACTTCCGGCGCGGCAAGGTGATGCGTCGCCTCGCGGGCGACGACCCGGAGGTCAACGAGGAGTGGCTCTGCGACAAGGGCCGCTTCGCGTTCCGCTACGCCGGAGCGGCCGACCGCATCCGCCACCCGCTCGTGCGCAACCCCGAGACGGGCGAGCTGGAGCAGGCGTCGTGGACGCAGGCGCTGCGCGTGGCCGCCGAGGGACTGGCGAAGGCCCGCGACGGCCACGGGGTCGGGGTGCTGCCCGGCGGCCGGCTGACGGTCGAGGACGCCTACGCCTACAGCAAGTTCGCCAGGGCGGCGTTGGCCACGAACGACATCGACTTCCGAGCCCGGGCCCATTCGTCGGAGGAGGCGGACTTCCTCGCCTCCCATGTCGTGGGCACCACGCCGGAGACCGGAGTCACCTTCGACCAGCTCGAGACCGCGCCGCTGGTGCTGTGCGTGGCGTTCGAGCCGGAGGAGGAGGCCCCCGTGCTGTTCCTGCGGTTGCGCAAGGGCGCCCGCAAGCACGGCACGAAGGTGGTCCACATCGGTCAGTGGACGACCCCGGCGGTGCGCAAGACCCTCGGCGAGCTACTGGCCTGCGCGCCGGGCGCGGAGGCCGGAGCCCTCGACGGGCTGGCCGAACACGCCCCCGACGTCGACGAACAACTGCGTGCCGAGGGCTCGGTCGTGCTCGTCGGTGAGAGGGCCGCCGAAGTGCCGGGCCTGTACTCGGCGCTGCATCGGCTGTCCGAGCGCACGGGAGCCCCGATCGCGTGGGTGCCGCGCAGGGCGGGGGAGCGAGGGGCCCTCGAAGCGGGGGCCCTGCCGACGTTGCTGCCCGGTGGCGCGGCAGTCACCGACGCCGAGGCCCGCGCGGCGCTGGAGCGCGCGTGGAAGCTCGAAGCCGGATCGCTGCCCGCGCGGGTGGGACGCGACACGGACGGCATCCTCACCGCCGTCCGGAGCGGCGACCTCGACGGGCTGCTCGTGGGCGGTGTCGAACTCGCCGACCTCCCCGACCCGGAGCTGGCGCGCGAAGCCCTGCGGCGGTGCGGGTTCGTGGTGAGCCTCGAACTGCGGCACAGCGAGGTCACCGAACACGCCGACGTGGTGCTTCCCATCGCCCCGGTGGACGAGAAGTCGGGCAGCTTCCTCAACTGGGAGGGCCGCAGGCGTGAGTTCTCGGTGACGCTCGACGGCACCGGAGCGCTGCCCGACTGCCGGGTGCTCGACACGCTCGCCGTCGAGATGGACGTCGACCTGTTCACGCAGACGCCCACCGCCGCGGCCGGTGACCTCGCCCGGAGCACCGAGGGACTCGCGGACGGCCCACGCCCCGCGGCCCCGGACGTCCCCAATGCGGCGGTGCCGTCGCTCGGTCCGGGGCAGGCACTGCTCGCGACGTGGCGGCAACTGCTCGACGACGGCGCGCTCCAGGTCGACGAGCCACACCTCGCCGGCACCGCGCGACGCGTGGTCGCCAGGATCTCCCGGGCCACGGCCGCCTCGCTCGACGAGCCGTCGTCGGTGACCGTGTCCACCGACCGGGGGTCGGTCACGCTGCCCGTGGAGATCGCCGACCTTCCCGACGGCGTCGTGTGGCTGCCGGGCAACTCGCCGGGCTCGAAGCTCCGAGCGACGCTCGGGGTCGGACACGGCGCCGTGGTCTCGATCGCTGCCGGAGGTGAACGGTGAGCCCAGCGACCTCGATGGTTCCCTTCCTCGCACAGGCACAGGAGCCGATGACGAGGGCGGAACTGCTGGCGGACGACCCGCTGTGGTTGATCCTGCTCAAGGCAGTCGTCATCCTGCTCATCGGCCCGATCCTGACGGTGTTCCTCATCGTCGGGGAACGTAAGATCATCGGCCGGATGCAGAACCGTCCCGGGCCCAACCGCGTGGGCCCCGGCGGCTGGTTCCAGTCCGTCGCCGACGCGATCAAGCTGCCGTTCAAGGAACAGATCATCCCGGACACGGCCGATCGCAAGATCTACTTCCTCGCGCCCGTCATCACCGTGGTGCCCGCCCTGATCGGGCTCGCGGCCATCCCGTTCGGCCCCGAGGTGACGATCTTCGGCGAGCGCACCGTGCTGCAACTGATCGAACTGCCGGTCAGCGTGCTGCTGATCCTCGCGGGCGCCTCGGTCGGCGTGTACGGCATCGTGCTCGCCGGGTGGTCGTCCGGCTCGCCGTACCCACTGCTCGGTGGTCTTCGCTCGGCGGCCCAGGTGATCTCCTACGAGATCGCGATGGGGCTGTCCATCGTGGGCGTGGCGCTGTACGCGCAGTCGCTGTCCACGGGCGAGATCGTGGACGCGCAGGCGAGCGGTTGGTACTTCTACCTGCTGCTGCCGAGCTTCGTCATCTACCTGATCTCGATGGTCGGTGAGACCAACCGTGCGCCGTTCGACCTCCCGGAGGCGGAGTCCGAACTCGTCGGTGGTTTCCACACCGAGTACAGCTCGATGAAGTTCGCGATGTTCTTCCTCGCCGAGTACACCAACATGGTCATCGTCTCGGCGTTCGCCACCACGCTGTTCCTCGGCGGCTGGATGTTCCCGTTCGTCGGCCTCGACTCGCCGCTCAACCAGGGCTGGTGGCCGGTGCTGTGGTTCTTCGGCAAGATGCTGCTCCTGCTGTTCGGTTTCATCTGGCTGCGCGGCACGCTGCCGAGGTTCCGCTACGACCAGTTCATGAAGCTCGGCTGGAAGGTGCTCATCCCGGTCGGCCTGGTCTGGATCCTGGTCATCTCGGCGATCAGGGCGCTGCGCACCGACGGCAACGTCTCCACGGGGCAGATCCTTGTCGTGGGCGCCATCATCATCGCCGTGCTGGTGCTGCTCACACTGCTGCTGCCGGAGAAGCAGGCCCCCGAGTCGGACGCGGTGCCCGTCACCGGCAGCGACTACCCGCTGCCACCGCTCGACCTCGCGGTGCCCAAGACGACCCCCCGCCAGAAGGCGCTGAAGGCGAAACAGCGTTCGACCCGCAAGTCCGTCGAGACCGGACAGTCGGAGGCCGGAAAGGCCGACGAAGCCGAGCGGGCGGAGCCGGCGTCGGTCACCTCAGGTAAGGAGAGCACCGATGGGAATGTTTGATCCCATCAAGGGTTTCGGCGTCACCTTCGGAATGATGTTCAAGAAGGTGGCCACGGAGGAGTACCCGGAGATCGGGGCCCCCGCCGCGCCGCGTTACCACGGCCGCCACCAGCTCAACCGGCACCCGGACGGGCTGGAGAAGTGCGTCGGTTGTGAGCTGTGCGCGTGGGCGTGTCCCGCCGACGCGATCTTCGTCGAGGGCGGGGACAACACCGAGGAGGCCCGTTACTCGCCGGGCGAGCGGTACGGCAAGGACTACCAGATCAACTACCTGCGGTGCATCGGCTGCGGCCTGTGCGTCGAGGCGTGCCCCACCCGCTCCCTCACCATGATCAACTTCTACGAGCTCGCCGACGACGACCGGCAGAAGCTGATCTACACGAAGGAGGACCTGCTCGCACCGTTGCTGCCGGGCATGGAGCAGCCGCCGCACCCCATGCGGCTGGGTGACGACGAGCAGGACTACTACGTCAAGGGACCCGAGCTCGCCCGGCAGCGCGGCGTGCCTTCCGGCGAGGTGGTCGAGACGTCCGGAGAGAAGGCAGTGCAATGACCACCGGGATGACTCTGACGGCGCTGACCACGCCGCTGACGAACGGTGTCCTGGCCCAGGCCGAGGCGGGCGCGACCGTGTCGACGGGCGAGGCGATCGCGTTCTGGATCCTCGGTCCGATCGCGCTGGCGGGCGCGTTGGGCATGGTGTTCGCCCGCAACGCGGTGCACTCGGCGCTGTGGCTCGTGTTGACGATGCTCTCGCTCGGGCTGCTGTACCTCACGCAACAGGCGCAGTTCCTCGGGTTCACCCAGATCATCGTCTACACCGGCGCGATCATGATGCTGTTCCTGTTCGTGCTCATGCTGGTGGGCCGCGAGTCGTCCGACTCGGTGGTCGAAGTGCTGCGCGGGCAACGACTGTTGGCCGGCCTCGTCGGCATCGGTGTCGCCGTGCTGCTGGCCGCCTCGCTGACCCGCGCCTTCGTGGACGTCACCCCGGCGCAGCCGCTCGACCCGTGGAGCGACGAGGGCGGCGGTGCGGGCGGCCTCGGCCGCATCATCTTCACCGACTACCTGTTCCCGTTCGAGTTGACGGCGGCGCTGCTGATCACCGCCGCGATGGCGGGCATGGTGCTGTCGTTCACCACGCGGCACGTGAAGGGCGGCAAACGCAGCCAACGCGAGCTCGTCGTCGCACGGTTCCGCGGCGAGTACGAGCGGCCGTCCCCGAAGCCCGGCCCCGGCGTGTTCGCCACGTCCACCTCGGTGGCGACTCCCGCCCTGCTACCTGACGGATCGGTGGCGCCCGAGTCGCTGTCCGAGCTCATCGAGTCCACCCCCACCGCCAGGTTGCAGGCGCAGCGCGGGCGGGTGGCCGGTGAGACGGACAAGCCGGGCGCGAAGGCTCTCGTCGGTTCCGACACCGCGCGCGAGACCTCCGACGCAGGCTCCGACGAGGGGGAGGACAAGTGAGCCCCACGTACTACCTGCTGCTGTCGGCGCTGCTGTTCACGATCGGCGCCGTCGGCGTCCTCGTGCGCCGCAACGCCGTCGTGGTGTTCATGTGCATCGAACTCATGCTGAACGCCGTGAACCTGTCGCTGGTGACGTTCTCGCGCATCAACGGCTCGATCGACGGTCAGGTGATGGCGTTCTTCGTGATGGTCGTCGCCGCGGCCGAGGTCGTGGTCGGGCTGGCGATCATCATGTCGATCTTCCGGACGCGGCGTTCGGCCTCGGTCGACGACTCCAACCTGCTGAAGTACTAGCCTCCAACCACAGGGAACTACCTTGATCGCTCTATCGTGGCTGCTGGTCGCGTTTCCCGCGCTCGGCGCCCTTGTGTTGTTGGTCGGTGGTAACCGCACCAACGCGTGGGGGCACGTGCTGGGCTGCGCGACGGTCATCGCGTCGTTCGTCTACGGCTTGGCGCTGTTCTTCAGCGAGTCGCTGTCCGAGGCCGCCGACACGACGGTCTACTCGTGGATTCCCGTCGAGTCGTTGCAGGTCGACTTCGGACTGCGCATCGACCCGCTGTCGGTGACGTTCGTCCTGCTGATCACCGGTGTGGGCGCGCTGATCCACATCTACTCGATCGGGTACATGTCGAACGACGCCTCGCGGCGCCGGTTCTTCGGGTACCTCAACCTCTTCGTCGCCGCGATGCTGGTGCTGGTGCTCGGCAACAGCTTCGTGATGCTGTACCTGGGCTGGGAAGGCGTCGGTCTGGCGTCGTACCTGCTGATCGGCTGGTACCAGGACCGGCCGTCGGCGGCCACCGCCGCGAAGAAGGCGTTCCTGATGAACCGCGTCGGCGACGTGGGGCTGGCGCTGGCGATCTTTTTGATGTTCAAGTACATCGGCAGCACGAGCTACACCGAGGTGTTCGCGGGCGTCGGTGATCTCTCGCCGGGCGTGATCACCGCCATCGCGCTCCTGCTGCTGCTCGGTGCGTGCGGCAAGTCGGGTCAGTTCCCGCTCCAGGCGTGGTTGCCCGACGCGATGGAGGGCCCGACGCCGGTGTCGGCGCTGATCCACGCCGCCACGATGGTCACCGCGGGCGTGTACCTCATCGCCCGCGCCGCGCCGATCTACAACCTCACCGAGGACGGGCGGCTGGTCGTCACCATCGTCGGTGCGTTCACGCTGCTGCTCGGGTCGATCATCGGTTGCGCCTACGACGACATCAAGAAGGTGCTCGCGTACTCGACCGTCAGCCAGATCGGCTACATGATGCTGGCCGTCGGCCTCGGACCGTTCGGCTACGCGCTGGGCATCGCGCACCTGCTCACGCACGGCTTCTTCAAAGCGGGGCTGTTCCTCGGCGCGGGCTCGGTCATGCACGCCATGAACGACGAGGTCGACATGCGCAAGTTCGGCGGGCTGGCGAAGAAGATGCCGATCACGGCCGCCACGTTCGGTCTCGGCTACCTCGCGATCATCGGCTTCCCGTTCCTGTCCGGTTTCTGGACGAAGGACGCCATCATCGAGGCGGCGTTCGGTCAGGAAGGCTGGCGCGGCTGGGTGTTCGGTGGCGCCGCGCTGCTGGCCGCGGGCATCACCGGCTTCTACATGACACGGCTGGTACTGCTGACGTTCTTCGGCAAGGAACGCTGGCGCGAGACGACGTCGGCCGACGGCCGCGAGTTCCACCCGCACGAGTCGCCACCGGTGATGACCGTGCCGATGATCGTGCTGGCGGTCGGTTCGGTGGCCGCGGGCTTTTTGCTGATGTCGGGCGACACGCTCGCCGAGTTCCTCGTGCCCTCGGTGGGCACGCTGGCCGAGGCCGAGCACGGCGCCCTCCCGCACGCACTGGTGCCGTGGCTGACCGTGGGGCTGTCCGCGCTCGGCGTGCTGCTCGCCTGGACGCTGTTCGGCAGGCGGCCGACCCCGGTCGAACGGCCGGAGCGCGTGTCCTGGCCCGTCCGGGCGGCCCGTAAGGACCTGTACGGCAACGCTCTGAACGAGGCGCTCGTCGCCACGCCGGGGCTGTGGCTCACCCGCTTCGCGGTGTTCCTCGACAACCGCGGGGTCGACGGCGCGGTGAACGGGCTCGCCGCGGTGTTCGGTGGCGGCTCCAGCCGCCTGCGCAGGATGCAGACCGGGTTCGTGCGGTCGTACGCGTTGTCGATGCTCGGCGGGTCGTTCCTGCTCGTCGCCGCACTGCTGTTGGTGAGGTTCTCATGAGTTGGCTCGTTGCCCTGATCCTGCTGCCGCTGGTGGGCGCACTGGCGGTGGTCGGCCTGCGCAACAACGACCGGGCGGCGACGCTGGTGGCGCTGGCCGTGTCCGTTGCGGAGTTGCTGCTGATCGTGCCCACCTGGCTGGCCTACGACCCCGGTGGCGACCGGATCCAGCTCGCCACGTCGGTCGACTGGATTCCCGCGCTGGGTGTGCACATCTCGTTCGGCGTCGACGGCATCGCGCTCGTCATGATCGCGGTGATCGCGCTGTTGGTGCCGGTGGTGATCGGTGCGCTGAACTCCACGGACCGTCTGCCCGAGGGCCGTTCGGCGGGCGGGTTCCTGTCGCTGGTCCTGGTGCAGGAGGCGTTGACCGTCGCCGTGTTCGCGGCGACCGACGTGTTCCTGTTCTACGTCCTGTTCGAGATCATGCTCGTGCCGATGTACTTCCTCATCGGCTTCTACGGTGGGCCGAAGCGGCAGTACGCGGCCGTGAAGTTCTTCCTCTACTCGTTCCTCGGCGGCCTGATCATGCTCGCCTCCGCCATCGGCGCGTACGTGCTGGCCGCGGACGAGCTGGGTGAGGGCACGTTCGACTGGGCCACGCTGGTGTCGGTGGTCAGCGACGCTCCGCTGGAGACCCAGATCTGGCTCTTCCTCGGGTTCTTCGTCGCGTTCGCCATCAAGGCGCCGCTCGTGCCGTTCCACACCTGGCTTCCGGACGCTGCGGGCCAGGCCCCGATCGCCGTCACGGTGTTGCTGGTGGGTGTGCTCGACAAGGTCGGCACGTTCGGCTTCCTGCGCTACAGCCTGCCGATGTTCCCCGACGCGAGCGTGCAGCTCGCGCCGCTGGTGCTCGTGCTGGCCGTGCTCGGCGTGATCTACGGCTCGATCCTCGCGGCGGGCCAGCAGGACATGAAGCGGTTCGTGGCCTACGTGTCGATCGCCCACTTCGGATTCATCGCGCTCGGCATCTTCGCGTTCACGCCGCAGGCCATGGTGGGTTCGGCGACGTACATGCTCAACCACAGCCTCGCCACGGGCATGCTGATCCTCGTGATCGGCATCGTCGCCGCGCGCGGCACCTCGACGCGGATCTCGGACTACGGCGGCATGTTCAAGCTGACCCCGATCCTCGGTGGCATGCTGCTGTTGGCCGGGATGTCCACACTGTCCCTGCCGGGCACGAACTCGTTCGTCAGCGAGTTCCTCGTGCTGCTGGGTGCGTTCGACTCGCGCCCGGTGTACGCGATCATCGCCACGGTGGGCATGGTGCTCGCCGCCGCGTACGTGCTCTGGCTGTACCAGCGGATCATGACCGGCCCGGTGCGGGGAGCCGCGCTCGTGGACGTCACGGACGGCGGCGCCGTGCCGGACGCCACCCCGGCCGGTGGTGGGACAGGCACCGCCACGGCGGTCGCCCCGGAGAAGACCGAGACCCGCAAGGCGATCCGTGATCTGTCCGGCAAGGAAATCGCGGTGCTCGCACCGCTCGTCGTGTTGATCGTCGGCCTCGGGTTCTACCCGCAGCCGGTGCTCGACACGGTGACACCGTCGGTGGAAGCGACACTGCAAGCGGTGCAGGAAAGGTAATCCCAGCCGTGTTGAACCTTCATCTCGCCCAGCAGGGACCGATCGAAGCGCCCGCCATCGATTTCCCGGCCGTCATGCCGCTGGTGATCGTGCTCGGCGTGGCGTGCGTCGGGGTGTTGCTGGAGGCGTTCCTGCCCAGGCACCAGCGGTGGACGGCGCAGGTGGCGCTGAGTCTGCTCGCCGTCGCCGGTGCCGGTGTGGCCCTGGCGCTGTACCTGCCCGACGCTCCCGAGCACGGCACCACGACGTTGAGCGGCACCCTCGCCGTCGACTCCCCCGCGCTGTTTTTGTGGGGCACGCTGCTCGCCCTCTCGGTGGCGGCGTTGCTGCTCATCGCCGACCGCACGGTCGAGCGGGGTGGTGCGTTCGTGGCGGAGGCCGGTATCAGTCCCGGCACCTTCCAGGACAAGGAGCAGGCCAGGACCCAGTCGATGTCGACCGAGGTCTTCCCGCTCACGCTGTTCGCGCTCGGCGGCATGATGGCGTTCACGGCGGCCAACGACCTGCTGACCATGTTCGTGGCGCTCGAGGTGCTGAGCCTCCCGCTCTACCTGATGTGCGCGCTGGCGCGCAGGCGGCGCCTGCTGTCGCAGGAAGCGTCGGTGAAGTACTTCCTGCTCGGTGCGTTTGCGAGTGCCTTCTTCCTGTACGGTCTCGCGCTGCTCTACGGCTACGCCGGTTCGGTGCGGCTGTCGGACATCGCGAACGCCACCGCGGGCACCGACCGTTCCGACACGCTGCTGTTCGCCGGGCTCGGCCTGCTCATGGTGGGTCTGCTGTTCAAGGCGTCCGTCGGCCCGTTCCACACGTGGACCCCGGACGTCTACCAGGGGGCGCCGACCCCGGTCACGGCGTTCATGGCCGCGTGCACCAAGGTGGCGGCGTTCGGCGGCATGCTGCGGGTGCTGACGGTGGCCTTCGAGTCGACCCACTGGGAGTGGCGCGGCGTGCTGTGGGGCGTGGCCATCGTGTCGATGCTGATCGGCGCGGTGCTGGGTCTCACGCAGACCGACGTCAAGCGCATGATCGCGTACTCGTCCATCGCGCACGCCGGGTTCCTGCTGGTGGGGACGATGGCGCTGACCGACGAGGGCCTTTCGGGCACGCTGTTCTACCTGCTCGCGTACGGCTTCACCACGCTGGCCGCGTTCGGTGTGGTGTCGCTGGTGCGCGACGGGAGCGGTGAGGCCACGCACCTGTCGGCGTGGGCGGGGCTGGCGAAGCGTTCCCCCGTGTTGGCGGCCGTGTTCACGTTCCTGCTCTTCGCCCTCGCCGGTATCCCGTTGACGAGTGGGTTCGTGGGCAAGTTCGTGGTGTTCTCGGCGGCTTTGTCCGACGGGATGGCGCCGTTGGTGGTGATCGGTCTGGTGTTCAGCGCGGTCGCGGCGTTCTTCTACCTGCGCGTGGTCGTGCTGATGTACTTCTCCAAGCCCGCCGAGGACGGCCCCACCGTCAGCGTGCCGGGCACCTTCACCACGGCGGCCATCACGCTGGGTGTGGTAGTGACGCTCCTGCTCGGCGTCGCGCCGACGTTCGCGCTCGACTGGGCGGGCGCGGGCGGTTTCTCCATCACGTCGTGAGTGGTTTCAGTCCAGGGTGGCGCGAAGAGCGGCCACCCTGGACACCAGGCCGCCAGGGCTGCCCGGGAACACGGTGATGTGGTCACCTTCGCGTTGCAGCCCGACCCGGCCGAGGTCGACGTCGAGATAGCACACGGCGCCTGCCGCCTCGATCCGGTCACCACCGTCGGGCCGCCGTGCCACACGCAGGTAGCCGAGCCCGTGCTCCGGGCGGGAGAGCAGGTCGTGCAAATCCTCCCCGGCGGGGTCGTCGGGCCCCTCCCGCAGCTGGCGCGTGTGCACCGGGAACGGTTCGAACACCGGAACGTCGGCGGGCGGCAGGGTGCCGACGAGTACGTCGGGCAGCGTTCGCGCTGTGGTGGTGTCGAGGTGCACTCGGTCGCCGGCCCTGACCGCGACGACCACCGACCGACCGCGTGCGGCGACGAGCGCATGGTGTTGCGTCTCGCCTGAGCGCACGTGCGCGAAGTACTCGGTGTGGGGCCTGTCGAGCACGCGCAGGACGTCTTCGAACCCGGGTTCGAGCCGGGTTCCCCTGGTGAGTCCCGCAGCGGCGAGTTCGTTGGCGGTCTCCGCTGCCACGCGAGCGGTAGCGGACGGCGGAACGTACCGGGCGCCGCCCGAGAAGATCGCGTGTGGGGTGTGGCAGCCGATGGCCGACAGCGCGGCGAGGAACGTGTGCAGGGTCAGTTCGACCGCCACGTTCCACCTCGATGTGTCTGGTGCGTTCGACCGATGACCGGTGGCGCGGTCTTGGGCAGAGGGTCGCTGAAGGTGTCCTCCGGATCGGGGTTACGCAGGTAGTCGGGGCGGCTGCGGTCCTTGTCCTCGGCGCCGCCGCGAGCTGCGGCACCCATCGGCAGCCCGGTGGTACCCCTGGCGGCCGTACCGTTGGCGGTGCCCGGCACGGGGGCCGTGCCGCCACGGGCATGGTCGCCGAGCCCGCCGACCATGCCCGCCCCGCTGCCACGGCCGGGCGGCGACGGGTGTCCGGGAGGTGGCGTGGTGGGGGTGCGTCCCGGCGTGTTCGCGTTCGGTGAGTTCGGAGGCGGCGTTGCCGGCCCGTGCGAGGGCGGCGCCGTTCCTCCCGTTCTGAGCGGGACGTTGCGCGGGCCGGAGCCGGTGCCGGTGGGTGCGGGCGTCCAGGCGTGCTGTGTCGCCGGGAGGTGAGTGCCCGGCCTGCCGGACGGCCCGAACTGGGCGTCGCCGGGAGACGGAGGTGGGGCAGTGACGGTCGGCTGTGACGTGTGGGCGGCCGCGTGGGTGCCGTCGGTGCGTTCCGGTGAGGGCGCAGGAGACGGGGAGGCCGTGCCCGCCGACGTGTTCGAGGGGTGGGAGTGCCGTTCTGGCGAGGTGGCCGATGCGGAGCCGGCCGTGGAGTCGGAGGACTCGACCAGTTCGATCGAGTCTGGACCACGCCCTACGGGAACGAGCTGGAGCTCGCCGGAGTCTCCGAGGGCCGGTCCGCTCGCTCCGGTCCGAGTGATCCCGATGCCGTCGGTGGTCAATGGGGAGTACCGGGCGGGCAGCGCGTCGCTGTTGGCGGTGCTGGCCTGGTGGTAGGAGCGGAACGCGGCGACGTTGTTCAGGGCGGCGCGTTCGTAGGCGTCGAGGCTCGTTCGGTACGAGTTGCCGCCGAGCAGGTCGCGTACGACGTCCTCCCTGGTGGGAACCGGTGGTTGCGGCGGCACAGGCACGACGCTGTCGCGGGCTCCGGCGAAGGCGGTGATCTGGTCCGTGAGCGTGCGGTCGACACTCCGGAGCAGAGCCCCGTCGGTCTCCGACGCCAGCGCGAGCGGCATCGCGAGCACAGCGGCGCGGCTTCCCGCACCGCCCTCCCAGCCACGGTCGGTCTCCTCGGCGGCAGCCCGCACGTCGGCGGTGAGGTCGTCCAGCACCTGACGGAGCCGTCCGGCGGCTTCCGCGGCGGCGGACAACCTGCCTGGGCCGTTGCCGCCGGTGACCTGCTCGTAGATCTCGGCAGCCGTGAGCGGTCTTTCGAGAGTCATGATCACCCGCTGTCAGTTGGTTGCCCTGATGTTGCCGATGACGGTGGTGGCGACTTCATGCGCGGCTTCGCAGGGATCGACCTTCCCGACGGAGCCGTCGCCGAGGTACATGTCGATGTTCATGTAGTCGGATGCGCTGGTGCCGACGATGACGAGGCATTCCCCTTCGTCGCGGTTGTCGGTCGTGCCGGTGGCGATGGCCGGATAACCGTCCACCGGTGACAACTCGGTGAAGTACGCGGTCTTGTCTCTGTTGCGGTAGATCGCGGTCAGGCCTTCGTCGGTGAGCCGGGGGTAGGTCACCGAGATGTGCGCATTGCTGCGCAGGCCCGAGTACCAGGAGCAGGACGGCCCCGAGCTCCGTTCTGTCTTGTCTTCCTGCTCGGTGTTCTCGCCCAGGTACTCGGTGACTTGGTCATCCGTCAGTGAGGTGCACGGCTGCGCGAGAAACGAGTCGACGTTCAGCGGGGGCTCGACCCGGGGAACGTCGGGCACGGTGCTGCTGGTGGCGGGCAGGGAAGGGCCGGGTGAGAGTGAGGGCGTTGCTGTCGCCCCATCACTAGGCGTGCCCGTGCACCCGGTGGCAAGCGCGGCAGAGGCGAACAGCGTGACGGTGATCCTGGCGTGCTTCATTCGAACTTGCCCTTTTCCTGTGTCACCGTGGCTTCGGCATCGTTCTCTGCGTCGGTGTATCCCCCGAGTGCTGCGAGGAATTTGTCCCGCATGTCCGCGCAGTACTTGACCCGTTCCTCCAAGGCTTCGCGCAGCGCGTCACCGGACTCCCGCACCTTCTCCGCGTGTCCCACGCTCGCGTAGTCGAGCCCAGGCCCTTCCGCCAGGACGATGTCACGGGCCAGCAGTAGCGTCTCCCTGTACCGGCGGGTGAAGTCTTCCCATTTGTTCGCCAGGCGTTCGAGGGTTTCGGCGTCGAAGGCGAAGCCGTCTCCCTCCCGGGTGGCCTGGCCGAGCACGGCGTTGCCCACGTCGGCCCGGAAGAGCAGGAGGTCCTGGGGACTCGGCATCGCGAACGGTGGAGGGGCGGCCTGCGGTACGTAGACGGCTTCCGAAGGGCTGGCGATTCCCCGGATTTCTTCGGCCACCTCGACCCCCGTGTAATTCGGCTTCGGTCTCCGTGTGAAGGAATCGAAACTAGCAGCGATGTGCTCGTTGTGCACGGACGGCTACGTAAACGAAATGATCGATTGAGTGGGCGGAATTGCTGTTTCACAATTCTCGATCAATTTCCTTTCGGTGCTTCCTCATGGTGGTCCGCATGCTGACGCGGCACGCAGCGGCGTGAAGTAGCACGATACATCATCCGTGTCGTCGGTATCACGAAGTGGCGAGCGACCTGTGGGGCATCGCCGCGTGACCTCCGCCCATTAGGCTGGTGAGGACCGTGAACACAGGGCCGAAAGGGCGGAGCCGACGTGTCAGTGCGTGGTGGCACCATCGACGAGTTGCGCGCTGCAGTCGGGCTGCAGATCGCGGACGAGGAACTACTGCGGACGCTCGTCGCGGGGCTGGAGGACGTGGAGGACGTCCTCCGCGGTGTCGTCAGCAGTGACGTCGCGGCCATAGACGAGGCCGCGCGTCACCTGGTGGACGCCGGGGGCAAACGTTTCCGTCCCATGTTCACACTGTTGGCCGCCCAGTTCGGCAAGGGCGGTAACCGGGAGGCTGTGATCACCGCGGCCGCCGCGGTGGAGCTGGTTCACCTCGCCACGCTGTACCACGACGACGTGATGGACGAGGCCACGATGCGCCGGGGCGCGCCGAGCGTCAACGCCCGCTGGGACAACAGCGTGGCCATCCTGACCGGCGACTACCTGTTCGCGCACGCTTCGCGGCTGGTGGCCGATCTGGGTACCGACGCGGCACGCATCATCGCCGAGACGTTCGGCGAACTCGTGACCGGGCAGATGCGGGAGACCGTCGGGCCGCAGGAGGGGGACGACCCCGTCGAACACTACCTGTCCGTCATCGGCCAGAAGACCGGCTCGTTGATCGCGACGGCGGGTCGCTTCGGTGGCATGTTCTCCGGCGCCGAACCCGAGCACATCGAGGCCCTGCGCCGGTTCGGGGAGATCGTGGGCACGGCGTTCCAGATCTCCGACGACATCATCGACATCGCGTCGCCGTCCGACACCTCGGGCAAGTCGCAGGGAACGGACCTCCGCGAGGGCGTGCGCACACTGCCGATGCACTACGCGCTGTCACACGACCCCGACCCCCGCCTGGTGACGTTGCTGTCCGCCCCCCTCACCGATGACGCCCACGTGGAGGAAGCGCTCGACCTCCTGCGCCGATCGGGTGGGCTCGAACGCACGCGGGCCACACTCGCCGACTACGCTCGGCGCGCACAGGAGGAGCTCGCCGCGTTGCCGGCATCGGCGGCGAGGGAGGCCTGCGAGTCGGTCGCCGACTACCTCGTCGCACGGACCCACTAGGAAGGCAGCCGTCATGTCCGTTTTCGGTCAGGTCTGGGTGTTCAGTGCGGTCGCTTTCGTGCTCGGCGCGTTTCTCGCCTGGCTCTTTCTCGTCCGCCCCATGCGGAAGCGCATCGACGAACTCCAACGTCGGCTCGCCTCCGCGGAGAACGCGTCGAGGCCGCAGGCCGGCGCGCAACGCACGCGCGTGGCTCCGGTCGTGCGCGTGGGCGACGAGGACGACGACCGGCCGGCGGCCACCCCGCCGACCCGACGTTTCGAGCCCGCGGCGGAGCCTCAGGACGAGTCCCGTGACGTGACGGAGCATCTCGCGCCCGCCCCGAGCTGGCCCGAGAGCAACAGTCTCCAGGGCCGCGAGCGCACGTCGAAGTCCGAGATCGACGAGTTGGACGAGGACTTCGCGCGACTCGACGCGCTCGACGACGAGTTGCAGGGCAGCACGGGCGGCGTGCTCGACGGCCCTTCGGTGCCCGACTCCGAGGCCCCCACGCGGGTCCACGGCAGCCACGGCGGGCAACTCGACTCCGGTTCCGTGGAGGGTGACGACACCGGTGGTGGGAGCCGCCGAGGGAACAGCCTGTTCGAGCCCCCATCACTCGCCGACGAGCCGGAGGAGACGCCACCCGCCTACGCGTTCGGGGACGGGGCGGCCGAGGAGGACGCCGAACCGCAGGCCGAACGCACCACCGCGCTGCCGAAGCGGCAGCCGGGGCGCACACAGATGGAGAGCTTCGAACCGGCGAAGCCCATCCAGCCGTCGATGCGCCCGGTCGAGCGCCGGGACCCGCAGCCGCGGCAGGAACGCACCGGGTCGCTGTTCGAGCCCACCGTCTCGCCGTCCAGTTCGGTGCCGCCCGCGCGCGACATCCCCGCCACCCCCGGCCTCCCGCCCGGCCCCTTCGGGCCCGGCTCGGCGATGCCCAAGCCGGGCGGCGGGCGCCCTTCGGAGGAGTTCACCGTCAAGGCCAGCGTCACCGCGCTGCGCTACTGCGCCGAAGGCTCACCGGAGTACCCGCGCATGGTGGCCGAGGTCTGGTTCCGCACACCGGCCGACGCCGAGCGCGTCGGGTTCCGCCCCCTGTCGTAGCTCGCGCGAGCACACACGAGGAAGGGGCACCCGCGCGTCGCGTGGGTGCCCCTTCCTCGTCGTTCGGATCAGTCGACGGTCCAGGTGTCCTTGCCGGTGAGCAGGGCCTGCAGGTCGGCGGGCTTGGCCTGTGCCGCCTGCTCCACCTGGGTGCGCGCTAGGTCGTCGTAGGTGGGTCGGGTGACCTGCCGGAAGATGCCCGTGGGCGTGTAGCCGAGGCTCTCGTCGCTCAGCCGCGACAGCGCGAACGCGTACGAGCTGTCGGCGATGGACGGGTCGTGCACCACGACGTCGTCCTCGCCGATCTCGGAGACCTTGCCGACCTCCAGCCCGCCCCAGCCGGAGCGGCCGACCCCGAACTCGCCCTCGGGTCCGAACCGGATCGGCTCGCCCGGAGTGAGGGGGATGAGGCGGCGGGACGCCTCGTCGGCGTCCTTGAGCACGTCGAACGCGCCATCGTTGAAGATCGGGCAGTTCTGGTAGATCTCCACGAACGCCGATCCGCGGTGCTGCGCGGCGGCCGTGAGTACCTCGGTGAGGCCCTTGCGGTCGGAGTCGAGCGCGCGCCCCACGAACGACGCCTCGGCACCCACCGCGAGCGACACCGGGTTGAACGGCGTGTCCAGCGAGCCCATCGGCGTGGACTTGGTGACCTTGCCGGACTCGCTGGTGGGCGAGTACTGGCCCTTCGTCAGCCCGTAGATGCGGTTGTTGAACAGCAGGATCTTCAGGTTGACGTTGCGGCGCAGCGCGTGGATGAGGTGGTTGCCGCCGATGGACAGCGCGTCACCGTCACCGGTCACCACCCACACCGAAAGGTCGGGCCGCGTGGTGGCCAACCCGGTCGCGATGGCGGGGGCGCGGCCGTGGATGGAGTGCATCCCGTACGTGTTCATGTAGTACGGGAACCGGCTCGAACACCCGATGCCGGAGACGAAGACGATGTTCTCGCGCTTCAGTCCGAGCGTGGGCAGGAACGACTGGATGGTGTTGAGCACGACGTAGTCGCCGCAGCCCGGGCACCACCGGACCTCCTGGTCGGACTTGTAGTCCTTGGCCTTCTGCTTCTCGTCGGTCGTGGGGACGAGGTCGAGCCCGCCGAGGGCCGGCAGACCCAGGTCGACTTGGGTCACTTGACCACGGCCTCCTTGTTCGCTGTGCGGTCGGCGATGTCGGTGAACACGTGCTCCAGCTCCTCCGCCTTGAACGGAAGACCGGCGATCTTCGTGTGCGAGTGGACGTCCACGAGGTACTTCGCACGCAGCAGGGCCGCGAGCTGCCCCATGTTCATCTCGGGCACGACCACGGTGTCGTACGAGCGCAGCAGCTCACCCAGGTTCGCGGGGAACGGGTTGAGGTGCCGCAGGTGGGCCTGCGCGATCGGGATGCCCTTGCGGCGGACCCTGCGGCAGGCGGCGCCGATGGGGCCGTAGGTGGAGCCCCAGCCGAGCGCCAGCACGCGAGCCTCGCCGTTGCTCGGGTCGTCGACCTCGACGTCGGGCACGTCGATGCCGTCGATCTTGGCCTGGCGCAGCCGCACCATCCTGTCGTGGTTGTCGGGGTCGTACGAGATGTTGCCCTTGCCGTCGGCCTTCTCCAGACCTCCGACACGGTGCTGCAGGCCGGGCGTTCCCGGAACGGCCCACTCGCGGGCGAGCGTCTCGGGGTCACGCACGTACGGCCAGAACTCGCCGGAGCCGTCGAGTGCGTTGGGTTCGGACGCGAACGTCACCCGCAGGTCGGGCAGCGTCTCGACGTCGGGGATGAGCCACGGCTCCGAGCCGTTGGCGATGGCGCCGTCGGACAGCAACAGCACCGGGGTGCGGTAGGTCAGCGCGATGCGCGTCGCCTCCAGCGCGGCGTCGAAGCAGTCGGCGGGCGAGCGCGGCGCCACGATGGGCACGGGCGACTCGCTGTTGCGGCCGTACATGGCCTGGAGCAGGTCGGCCTGCTCGGTCTTGGTGGGCAGTCCCGTGGACGGCCCACCGCGCTGCACGTCGATCACCACGAGCGGCAGTTCGATCATCACGCCGAGGCCGATGGTCTCGGACTTCAGCGCGATGCCGGGGCCGGACGTCGAGGTCACGCCGAGCGCGCCGCCGTAGGAGGCGCCGAGCGCGGCCCCGATGCCCGCGATCTCGTCCTCGGCCTGGAACGTGATGACGCCGAAGTTCTTGTGCTTGCTCAGCTCGTGCAGGATGTCGGACGCCGGGGTGATCGGGTAGGTGCCCAGCAGCACCTGCAGACCGGAACGCTGCCCGGCCGCCACGATGCCGTAGGCGAGCGCGGTGTTGCCGGTGATCTGGCGGTAGGTGCCCTTGGGCAGTTTCGCGGGCGCCACCTCGAAGGTGGTCTTGAACGCCTCGGTGGTCTCGCCGTAGTTCCAGCCCGCGCGGAACGCCAGGATGTTGGCCTCCGCGATCTGCGGCTTCGCGGCGAACTTCTCCCGGAGGAATGCCTCGGTGCCCTCGGTGGGCCGGTGGTACATCCACGAGAGCAGGCCGAGCGCGAACATGTTCTTGCAGCGTTCGGCGTCCTTCTTGCCGAGCCCGGTGTCGGCGAGCGCGCCCTGGGTGAGCGTGGACATCGCCACCTCGTACACCTGGAACGCCGACAACGAGTCGTCGGCCAGCGGGTCGGCGTCGTAGCCGACCTTGCTCAGGTTGCGCTTGGTGAACTCGTCGGTGTTGACGATCACCATGCCGCCGTGCGGCACGTCGCCGATGTTCGCCTTCAGCGCGGCCGGGTTCATGGCCACCAGCACGTCGGGGCGGTCGCCCGGCGTGAGGATGTCGTAGTCGGCGAAGTGGACCTGGAAGCTGGAGACCCCGGGGATGGTGCCCTGTGGCGCCCTGATCTCGGCGGGGTAGTTGGGCAGGGTGGCGAGGTCGTTGCCGAACGCGGCCGCCTCGGACGTGAAGCGATCGCCTGTCAACTGCATCCCGTCGCCCGAGTCGCCCGCGAACCGGATGACCACCCGGTCGAGTCGGCTGACCTCGGTCTGCCGGGTCGAGGTCAGTGCGTCCTCCCCGTTCGAAGCACCGACACCGTCACCGCCGCTTGCGCCTGCGCTTGTGCTCATGGGCCAGCAAATCCCTCTCTCCAGACTCCGGCGCGCGACGCGCTCATACTTCGAGATTACTTGGCGTTCGGCGACCCCGTCCGCCGCTGTGATCCGGCTTACCTGTAACCGGCGGTAACAGGATACCCTGGTTTCAGGATCTGAGATCAGCGGCCCGGGTCCGGTGGCCTCTCCAGCAACGTCGACAGCACCACCGTCGACACCGTCCTGTCGATGATCTCCAACCCGCGCAGCCGCTCCAGCGCGTCCTCCAGGTGGTGTATGTCGGCGGCACGCAGGTGCACGATCGCGTCCGCCGCTCCCGACACCGTGTACGCGGCGACGACCTCCGGCAGGGGCTCCAGGTGCGACCGGATCCGTGCGGGCGAGATGTTGCCCTGGCAGTGGACCTCGACGAACGCCTCCGTGCCCCACCCCAGTGCCTCCGGGTCGACCACGGCGGTGAAGCCGCGGAGGACTCCCGTCTCCAGCAGGCGGTCGACCCGGCGCTTCACCGCGGGCGCGGAGAGACCCACGACCTTGCCGATCTCCGCGTAGCTCGACCGGGCGTTCGCGACCAGGCACGAAACGATGCGTTGATCCAACGTGTTCACACGCAACAAATAGCATACAGATGCGCAATCAATGACAATTGATCGCCGTATTACGCTGCGCATACATTCGATATATGCGCGTACCCATGCCACGCCACTACGTGATGTGCCCGCCGCGGTACTTCTCCGTGGACTACGCCATCAACCCCTGGATGGACCCCGACGTGCCCGTGGACCCGGAGCGCGCCCTGCGGCAGTGGACGGAACTGCGGGACACCTACCGCAGGCTCGGCCACCTCGTCGACGAGGTGGAGCCGCAGCCCGGACTGCCCGACATGGTGTTCGCCGCCAACTCGGGCACCGTCGTGGACGGTCGCGTGCTCGGCGCGAAGTTCGCGACGAGGCAGCGCGCGGCCGAGGCCGAACACTTCCGCCGCTGGTTCGTGGAGAACGGCTTCCGCGAGGTCACGATGCCGCAGGAGACCAACGAGGCCGAGGGCGACTTCACGTGGACCGGGCACCTGCTGCTCGCGGGCACCGGGTTCCGCACGGACCCGAAGGCCCACGCCGAGGCACAGGAGGTCCTGGGGGTGCCGGTGGTGTCGCTGCGGCTGGTGGATCCGCGCTACTACCACCTCGACACCGCGCTGTTCGTGCTGTCGGAGGCCGGCGACGACCGCCCCGCGCACATCGCCTACTACCCGGGTGCGTTCTCACCCGGTTCGC
This sequence comes from Saccharomonospora cyanea NA-134, assembly GCF_000244975.1. NCBI lineage: Bacteria > Bacillati > Actinomycetota > Actinomycetes > Pseudonocardiales > Pseudonocardiaceae > Saccharomonospora > Saccharomonospora cyanea. The sequence goes on from NZ_CM001440.1 coordinate 400,203, forward strand.
GGAAGGCACTGAGCAGGCTGTTCCCCGACGCGGTCGTGGCCGACGCCGACGACGCCGCCTGCTTCGGGCTGAACGCGATCTCGGACGGGCGCAACGTGGTGCTGCCCGTGGAGGCGACGGCACTGGCCGAGAAGGTGGCCGCACACGGCTACGAGCCGGTGTTCGTGGACGTCTCCGAGCTTCGCAAGGCCGGCGGCGGCCCGAAGTGCTGCACGATGGAGATCCGCAAGTAACCCCACCGGCGTGTCCGCAGGTTGTGAACGCGTGTCCGCAGCCTGTGGTCGGGTGTTCGCACCTCCCGTACGCGGGCTCCTGTACTCGGCACACACGTGTACGCCAGCTGTGGACACGCGTGCAGGAAGTGCGGACACGCGTGCAGGAGCTGCGGACACGATGTTCAGGCTGCTCTGCGGCGGCGGGTGAGCCTGTTCGCGACCAGCGCCACGGCGAACAGCGCACCGGCGGCGAGACCGATGGTGCCCGCGACCGACGAGTCGAGCGCCAGCGCCGCGCGGTGACCCGCCAGCGAACTCACCCAGCCCGCGGCCACCGCGACGAGGAGCATGGGTCCGAGGCGTTGGGTCAGCAGCCGCGCGGTCGCGGCGGGCACGACGAAGAACGTGATCACCAGGATCGCGCCGACGCTGTCGAACGCGACGACGGCCGTACCGGCCACCACGACGAGCAGCATGCGACCGACCAGCGCGCCCCGCATGCCGGAGAGCTCGGCGAAGTCGGGATCGAACGTCGCCGCCGACAGCGGCCGCCACAGCAGCGTCACGAACAGTACCGTGCACGCCGCCGCGATCCCGGTGACGAGCAGCGACGTCGGCACCAGCGTACCGAGGACGGAAACGGTGCGCAGCGGCGCGAACGTGATGTCGCCGTAGATGGCGGAGTCGAGGTCGATGTGCGCGCCCGAGGCGTAACCGCTGATGCCCAGCACCCCGAGCGAGAACAACGCCGGGAACGCCAGCGCGAGCGCCGCGTCGGATGCCACGACCCCGGTGCGCCGCAACCATTCCGAGCCCGCCACGCAGGCCACGCCGAAGGCGGTGGCTCCGAGTACGGTGGCCGCCGAGGCGCGTTCGCCGGTGAGCAGGAACACGAGCACGATGCCCGGCAGCACGGCGTGGCTCACCGCGTCGGGCAGCAGTGCCTGGCGGCGTAGCAGCAGGAAGCTGCCCAGCAGCGCGCACGACGTCGACAGCAGCCCGGCGATCACCACGATCAGCACGTCGTCAGGGGTCATGCGGCACGCTCCGGGTGACGGGCCCTGCGGACGCGGGCGAGCACCCCGCGCCGGGGTGCGAAGACGACGGACAGCAGTGCGACGCCGGTGGCGAGCAGCACGATCACCGGGCCCGCAGGCAGCTCGGCGCGGCCGGACAGCACACCGCCGAGCACCCCGCACGCGGCCCCGACGGCGCCGGACAGCGGTACGAGCGCCGAGAGCCGCTTCGTCACCTGCCGTGCGGCCACGACGGGCGCCACCAGCAGCGCCACCATGAGGATCGCGCCGACCGTGCGGACGCCGAGGACCACGGCCAGTGCCAGCAACCCGGTGCTCGCCGCGTCCACCGCCCACGTCGGCACGCCCGCGACCGAGGTGAACCCAGGGTCGAACGCGGCGCTGCGCAGCAGCCGGAAGCCCGCGACGACCACGGCCAGCCCGACGGCACCCAGCACGAGCGCCACGACGATGTCGCGTTCGGACATTCCCGCCGTCTGGCCCAGCAGGTAGTTCGTCAGCCCGGACTGGCTGCTGTCGCCGGACGCGGAGACGTGGGTGATGAGCACGATGCCCAGCGAGAGCGACACCGACAGCACCACGCCGATGGCGGCGTCCGGCCTGAGTCTGCCCGCGCGTTCGAGAGCGATCATGGCGAACGCCGCCAGTGCCGCCGACACCGTGGCACCGAGCAGCAGCAGCTCCGGAACCTTCGCGCCGGTGGCGACGAACGCCACGGCGACGCCGGCGAGCGTGCCGTGACTCATCGCGTCGCCGAACATGCTGCGCCGCCGCAGCACGGCGAACGGACCCAGTGCGCCCGCCACGAAACCCACGACGGCGGTGCCGACCACGACGACCGCGTCCGGGTACGGCAGCGGCAGCACCGACAGCAGTCCCTCGATCATGAGTCGAGCACCAGGGGAGCCATGCCGTAGGCGCGTTCGAGGTGTTCGGCGGTGAGCACGTCCGCCACCGCGCCGTCCGCCACCACACCGCCCGCCAGCAGCACCGCGTGGTCGAACCGGCGCAGCACCGTGCGCAGGTCGTGGTGCACGGCGATCACCGACACGCCCCGCCCGCACAGGCCGGTGAGCACGTCGAGCAACGCCGACTCGGTGCGGGCGTCCACGGCGGTGAACGGCTCGTCGAGGACCACCAGCTTCGCCTGCTGGGCGAGCGCACGTGCGAGGAACACCCGTTGGCGTTGCCCGCCGGAGAGCTCGTCGAGCGGGCGGTCGGCGAGGTCGACGACGCCCACCTGCTCCATCGCTTCGGCCACCAGCTCGTCGTCGGCGTGGGTGAGGCGTCGCCACCAGCCTCGGTGCGGGTAACGGCCCATCTCGACCACCTGCACGGCGGTGATGGGGAAGTCGCTCGCCACCGAGTCCTGCTGCGGCACGTACGCGACGTGGCGGCGCACCCGGGCCAGTGGCTGCCCCAGCAGCCGCACCCGGCCACGCACCGACGGCACGAGCCCGAGCGCGGCCTTCACCAGCGTGGACTTCCCCGCGCCGTTGGGGCCCACGATCGCGCTCAACGTGCCGGGCGGGATGTCGACGCTCACGTCGGTGAACACGGTGCGGCCCCCGTAGGCCGCCGTGACGCCCGCCATGCTCAGCGCAGGCGCGGTGCCGCGCCGGGCTCCGGTCGCGCGCCGGGATGTGGTGGTCATCGCAGTCCCTCCGCTATGCGTTCGGCATTGGCGCGCACCATGCCGAGGTAGGTGCCTTCGGGCGTGCCGTCCTCGCCGGTGGAGTCGGAGTACAGCGGAGCGCCGAGCCGAGCGTCGCCCCCTCGGTGCCGCACGGCGGCGAGCACGGCGTTCACCGTCTGTCCGGACACGCTGGTCTCCACGAAGACCGCTCCGACGTCACGGTCGGCGACAACGCCGGCCACCCGGCCGATGTCGGCGGTACTCGCCTCCTGCTGGGTCGAGACTCCCTGCACCGCCACCACGTCCAGGTCGAACGCCCTGCCGAAGTACCGGAAGGCGTCGTGCGAGGTGACGAGCACTCTCGACATCTCGGGAACGTCGCTCAGCATCGCCCGCACCTCCTCGTCCAGCGCGAGCACCTGCTCCCGGTAGGTCGCCGCCCGGCGGTGGTAGTCGGCGGCGTGCGCCGGGTCGAGTTCGGAGAGTTCCGCGGCGACGGCGTCCACCACGTACACCCACAGTCGTGGCTCGAACCACACGTGTGGGTCGTGCTCCTCCTCGGGTGCCGCGCCCGGCGGCGGTGACAGCAGCAGGTGCTCGGGCACGGCCTCGGCCGCGAACAGCACGGGTTTGGTCTCGGCCACCGCCTGAAGCGTCCGCATCAGCGATCCCTCCAGGTACAGGCCGACGGCGACGACGGCGTCGGCGCGGCGCATCTCGCGCAGGTCGCTCGCCTTCGCCTGGTACAGGTGCGGGTCGACGCCGGGGCCCATGAGCCGCACCGTCGTCACGTCCTCGCCGCCGATCCTGCGCACGGTGTCGTCCAGGAACGTCGTGGTGGTGACCACCCGCAGCGGTGTCCCCGCCGCCCTGCCTTCCGAGGCCGACGAGCCGGGCCCCAGGCTGTACCCCACGGCGAGCGACACGGTGAGCGTGGCGGCCACGACCACCGCCACCACCGTGCGTACGTCTCTGCGCCGGGCTCGCCGTCGCCGGGACGACAACGCCTCGTCGAGACCCACGGACCACCTCTTTTCGGTACACCGAACTTCAGAATAAGGGATAGCGAACTACCTTGTCGTGGTGGTGAGGCCGTCGTCGTGGCACGGCTCCTCGACGGCGGACACCCCCGAGTAGCCGCTCACGACGGGAGTGATGCCGGGGACACCCGGAACACCACCCCGAGCGGAGTCGTTCGACACGTGGGGGGACGGTTCGAAACCGTGTCTCACCGTGTCGCGAATGGGAGGCGGAGCACGTGCACAGCCATCGCAACGGGCTGAAGACGGCGTTGCTGCTCGGCCTGCTCAGCGCCCTGATCATCGCGATCAGCGGGCTGTTCGGCAGGGGAGCACTCGTCATCGGCCTGCTCGTCGCGCTCGCCGTCAACGGCTACGCGTACTTCAACTCCGACAAGCTCGCCCTGCGCGCCATGCGAGCCAGGCCGGTGTCCGAAGCCGAGCAGCCCGCCATGTACCGCATCGTGCGGGAGCTGGCCACCTCGGCGCGCCAGCCCATGCCCCGGCTCTACGTGAGCCCCACCCAGGCGCCCAACGCGTTCGCCACCGGCCGCAACCCCCGCAACGCCGCCGTGTGCTGCACCACCGGCATCCTGCGGTTGCTCGACGAACGCGAGCTGCGCGCCGTGCTCGGACACGAACTGTCCCACGTGTACAACCGCGACATCCTGATCTCCAGCGTCGCCGGAGCACTCGCCAGCGTCGTGAGCTTCCTCGCCAACATGGCGATGTTCGCGGGCCTGTTCGGCGGCAACCGCGAGGGCGGAACCAACCCTCTCGCCACGTTGCTGCTCGTCTTCCTCGGGCCCATCGCGGCCGGCATCATCCGCATGAGCGTCAGTCGCTCGCGCGAGTACCAGGCCGACGCGTCCGGTGCCGGGCTCACCGGCGATCCGCTGGCGCTGGCCTCGGCTCTGCGCAAACTGCAACAGGGGACGCGGGCCCTGCCGCTCGCACCCGAGCCCAGGGTCGTGTCGCAGTCGCACCTCATGATCGCCAACCCGTTCCGTCCGGGAGAGCGGATGTCCCAACTCTTCTCCACCCACCCGCCCATCGAGGAGCGGGTGCGCAGGCTGGAGGAAATGGCGCGACGGCCGTTCTGAGTCCGGCCGGTCAGGCCGTGGCGCCCGCGTCGCGGGCCACGTTCATCACGTACTCGCCGTAGCCGCTCTTCGCCAGCTTGCGGCCCAGCCGGTAGCACTCGTCGGGCGTGATGAACCCCATGCGCAGGGCCACCTCTTCGAGGCACGCGATCCGAACGCCCGTGCGGTGCTCCAGCACCTGCACGAACTGGCCCGCTTCGAGCAGGGAGTCGTGCGTGCCCGTGTCGAGCCACGCGAAGCCCCGGCCCAGCGTGTGCATCCGCGCCCTGCCCTCACGAAGGTAGGCGAGGTTCACGTCGGTGATCTCCAGCTCCCCACGCGCCGACGGAGTGAGACCCTTCGCGATGTCCACCACCTGGTTGTCGTACAGGTAGAGGCCCGTGATCGCGAGGTTCGACCTCGGCTCGGCGGGCTTCTCCTCGATCGACAGCAGGTTGCCCTCGGCGTCGACCTCGCCGACGCCGTAGCGCTGCGGGTCCTTGACGGCGTAACCGAACAGGGCACACCCGTCGAGGTTCGCCGCCTCCTGGCGGAGCAGTCCGGAGAACCCCCGACCGTAGAAGATGTTGTCCCCGAGGATCAGCGCGACGTGGTCGTCACCCACGAAGTCGGCGCCGATGACGAACGCCTCGGCGAGCCCGTTGGGGCTCGGCTGCTCCGCGTACCGCAGGTCGAGGCCCCACTGGCTGCCGTCACCGAGCAGTCGCTGGAAGTTGGGCAGGTCACTCGGGGTGCTGATCAGCAGGATCTCCCGGATACCCGCCAGCATCAGCACCGACAGCGGGTAGTAGATCATCGGCTTGTCGTAGACGGGCAGGAGCTGTTTGGAGGTCGCCTGGGTGATCGGGTGCAGCCGGGTGCCGCTGCCACCGGCCAGCACGATGCCCTTCATGCGCCCTCCCCGTTTCTCGCCCATCGACGTGCCGGTGGGCAGCGTATCGCGGCCGCCTGAAGACCACGTGCGCCTTCGCCCGGAGTCACAGTTCGCCTGTGAGCACCGCCTCGCCGAGTGCGGTGAGCCGGTGGACCACCCGTTGACCTTCCCGGGAGGTGGAGACCAGCCCCGCGTTCCGGAGGATCCCCGTGTGCTCGCTCGCCGACGACGGTGAGAGCGCGAGCCTGCTCGCGAGCTCGCGTGTGCTCGACGGCGACACCAGCGCGGAGAGCACACGACTGCGGGTGCCGCCCAGCAACGCCGCCAACGTGTCGCGGCGGTCGGCCCGGGTGAGGAATTCGCTCGGATGTCTCACCGGGTAGACCACCACCGGTGGGAGTGTGGGGTCGGCCAGCACCACGGGGGTGCCCCAGCAGAAGAACGAGGGCACGAGCCGAAGCCCCCGGCCGTCGAGGTGGACGTCCAGGTCGCCGTACCGGGACGGGTAGTCGGCCCACAACACGGGTGGCTCCCAGCGCAGCACCGGCCGCAGGGAGGCGAGCGCTCCCTCCGCACCGCCGTCCGCGAACGCCCGCAGCCGTACCGCGACGTCCGCCGTGACGTGGTCGCTGACCATGGCCCAGCCCGGCCGCACCACAGTGTCGTGCACAGCCCGCAACGCGGCACCGACCTGCTCCAGGGTCGCGCGGTCGCCGTGTGCCAGGCGCCGCAGCCGCGAAGGCAGTGCCCGAGTCCGGGCCGCGTAGGCCAGCTCGGCGGACAGCTGGGCGCGGGGGGTGGCGGCGACGGCGGCGAGTCCCTCGTCCAGGCCCGCCTCCGCGGCGGCCGGGGTGAGGAAGTCCGGGAAGTACCCCTTGAGCGGCACGAGGTCGTTCAACAGAGCCACGGCTCCGTTCGCGCCCTGGCGCCTTAGCTGTTCGTGCGCCTTCCTGCGCCAAGTGGCGTGGGCGAGCGAGCCCAGATGGCTCGGGTGCAACTGCTGGAGACCGAGCACGACCTCCCACAGCGGGTCCGGCTCCCTCGCGATGCGTACGCGCGCGATGTCACGGTCTGTGAAGTGAATCCGCAGCATCCGGCCCCCAGCGTCTCGACGGAACGTTTCGGTCCACGACGAATGGTGTTTACGGCCTCCTGCGACCGTTTTTCACTCATACCGTGGACGAAGGCTTGTGGGACAGGGTTCCGGTGGGTCGAGCGACTCCACCTGACGGAGTGGGCCCGGTGACCGACGCGCTCATCGAGCGTGCCCGCTCCCACGGCCTTGGCGAACCACGGTGGTGGGTGACCTCCATCGGAGGGGGATTGTTCGCCAAGGCCAAGCGGGTGTTCGTCGCCTTCGACGGCGGTTTCGCGTACGCCAGGGGTGACACCGTCGAGGTGTTCGCCTGGCCGGACATCGACGTGTTCAGGCTCGTGGAGGTCCCGGACAGCAAACAGGTCTACGGCTTCCGGGGTTGGACCGAGATCAGGGCGGGCGACCGCGAGATCGTGTTCAAACCGTCGGCCGCGGCACTGCCCGAGCTGACGGCGGAGCAGCTCACACCGCTGATGACCACCCTTCACGAGCAGTACACGGCATGGCTGGACGAGGTCGTGGACGAGGCGCTCGAGACCGAGGGGTGGTACTCGTTCGGTGATGCCCGCATCGACGCCGACGGCGTGCACTACCAGGGGACGACGTTGCCGTGGAAGCTGGTGGGCGCGGCCCGACTGGCCCTCGGGCACCTCCGGATTCACGACACCGGTGGGCGCAGCAAGCCTGCCCTGCACGTGTCGGCGTCGACGGTGCGCAGCGTGCACGTCCTCGCCGAGTACGTCACCGAGCTGGCCCGGAGATACCGCGACACCGGCGATGTGGGTCTCCCGTCCGGCGCTCCGGCAGCCGACGCCGTACCGCCGAGTCACGTGATCCAGCAGGACCCGTCGTTCACCCGCCCCGAGGGAGTCGACGAGTTGCTGACCACGATCGAGGCCGCCGCCGCGAAACACGGACTCACCCAGCCGTTGCGCTGGTGGATACCGCAACGCAGGGGCGTGCAGAAGATCGCGCCGCAGACGGGTCTCGTCCTCTACTCCGACGGCGTGGTGCTGGCCAGCTCTCGAAAGAAGGCCGAAGCCGTCGCGTGGCCGGACGTGCGGTGGGTCATGTGGAGCTACCGTCAACAGCGCTCGCACTGGCTCGTGACCTTCGACTTCCGTGCGGGAAAGTGCTCCTTCACACTCGACAACAGGGGTACCGGTTTCCCACCGGTCGAGGACTTCCAGGCCGTCGGGTCGGCCATCGAGCACCAGTACGCCGAGTACCTCCTCCGCCTCGACGAGCGAGCGCGAGCGGACGGAGGGACGTCGACGTTCGGCAAGTGGCAGCTCACCCCGCACGCGCTCGTGGCGAAGAAGAAGAGCGTGCCCTGGCCGGACGTCGAACGCGTCGAGTTCACCATGTTCGCCGTCAATGTCCACACGGTCCACACGCGCGGGAAGACTCTCAAGCCGTTCGTGGGCGACGTCGCGTCAGCACTCGCGCTCACCCGGGCACTGCGTGAGCGGGGTATCCCCGTCACCACCACCGACGTGCTGTTGCGGTGATCTCCGCACCCGCGTGCCGGGGCCCGGCCGAACCACGGCCGTCCAGCCCTACCGGTCGCTCGCCGGACCGAGACCCAGGTGGTTTCCCACCGACGGGCGGAGGGCACGTTGCGGAGATGAGTGACGACCGATTCCGGGCCGACGACCCCCCGCTGCCCGGTGGACTGACCGTTGACGTGATCGAGACGTCGTCGTTGGGTGACCGCAGCTACGTCGCCGCGGACGGCGAGGTCGCCGTGGTGGTGGACCCGCAGCGCGACGTCGACCGGATGCTCGCGGCGGTGGGCCGCCGGGGCGCGCGGGTGGCACTGGTCCTGGAGACCCACGTCCACAACGACTACGTGTCGGGTGGGCTGGAACTGTCACGGCTGACCGGTGCCGAGTACGGACTGTCCGCACACGATGACGTTCCGTTCCCGCATCGGGGATTGGACGACGGCGAGACGATCGAGGTCTCACCGAGGCTGCGGGTGCGGGCCGTGGCGACACCGGGTCACACCTTCCACCACCTGTCGTACGTACTGGAGAGCGTCGACGGGCCCGTGGGCGTGTTCACCGGTGGCTCCCTGCTGTACGGCACGACGGGACGCACCGACCTGCTGGGGGAGCAGCACAGCGAGGAACTCGCCCGCCACCAGCACGCCTCCGCGCGCAGGCTCGCCGAACTGCTGCCGGACGGCGCGCACATCTGGCCGACGCACGGGTTCGGCAGTTTCTGCTCCGCGACTCCCGTGCAGGGCGACGCGTCCACGATCGGGGAGCAGAAGCAGTCCAATCCCGCCTTCACGCTGGCCGAGCACGAGTTCGTCGAACAGACGCTCTCGGGCCTGGACACCTACCCCGCCTACTACGCGCACATGGGCGTCCGCAACACCGCCGGACCCGAGCCGTTGGACCTGAGGGCGCCGCAACGCGCCGACGCCGAACAGCTCCGCAGCCGCCTCGACGACGGCGAATGGGTCGTCGACCTGCGTTCCCGCAAGGCTTACGTGCGGTCGCACCTCGCGGGCACGGTGAGCCTGGGGCTGGACGGGCCGATGGCCACCTGGCTCGGCTGGATGATCGACTGGGGAGCGCCGCTCACCCTGCTCGGCGAGACGTCGGAGCAGGTGGCGGAGGCGCAGCGCGAGCTGGCCCGCATCGGCATCGACCGCTTCGCCGGGGCCGCCACCGGAACCCCGGAACAACTCGCGGCCGCGCCGGAGCAGCTTCGCAGCATCCCGGTGGCCACGTTCGCCGACCTGGCCGAGGCCACGCGGCGCGACGCCGGGGCGCTCCCCCGTCCCGACGTGGTGCTGGACGTGCGCACCGGCAACGAGTACGCGACCTCCCACATCCGCGACGCGGTGCACATCCCGCTGTACGACGTGGGTCACCGGCTCACCGAGCTGCCGCCGGGCGCGGTGTGGGTGCACTGCGGCAGCGGTTACCGCGCCACCGCCGCAGCGTCGCTGCTCGAACGCGCGGGCCGGACGGTGGTGGTGATCGACGACAAGTTCGACAACGCCGCGCCCGCGGGCGTGCCGGTGGAGCCGTGAACCCGGCTCAGCCGTGGCCCGGTCCCTCCTCGATCGTGGAGACCGTGAGCTGGTTGCCGTGGAGTTCGGAGCGGGCGCACCCGGTGCCAGGCACTTCGACGAACTTCGACGCGGTCTCCTGCGGCGGGTAGACACGTAGCCCGCGCACCTCGGTGGGCGAACACGCCTGGGGGTCGTAGTTGCGGACCTGGGTGAACCCCACGTCGGCGTGGGCCACATCGCCCGGGTACAGCGTCAGGGCAGGCCCTTCGCCGCCGGTGTGCTCCGCGGGTTTGCCGACCTGGTGGCCGTCGTCGCCCGCGACGTAGGACACGCCGGGAAACCCCTGGAGCACACACGGGAAGTCGCCGACGTTGGTGAACCGCAACGGCCGGTACACCGTGCCCGCGGCGCCACCACCCTCGCCGAGCGACAACGAAAGCTCCGCCGACGTGCAGAAGTCCGGGTCGGGTGGAGGTTGTTCGGCCGCCGCTCTGGGTTCGCCCTTGCTGGTGGACACCTCGCGCGACTGGGCGTTCGCCTCGGTGCTCGTCGGCGGCGCGGATTCCGAGGCGGACGCGGGGTCCGAGGTGGCGGCCGCCGAGTCAGGTGCCGTGCCCTGCACCCGGTCGTCACCGCCGTTCTGGGCACATCCGGCCAGCGCGAGCGCCATGCCGGTCGTGGCCAGCAGTACGTGTGCCGTGATGGTGCGTTTCATGGCCACCCCCTTCTCCGGGTCCATACCTCAGGACGCGAACGCCGACGGGCGGGGTTGCTTCGCCGGGGCAAGACCCTCCGAAAGGACGGGCACACCCCCGATCGGATGAAGGCACACGAACGGGGACCGACGCATAGTTATCGGTGACCGTGTGAAGCTCGCCAGGTTCGACTACGAGCATGTACCCAGCCCGCAGCCGCACCTCACGCCCCTCTACGACGGCGACACTCTCGCTCCGTGCGACGAGGTGGACCTCGTTCATGTGGTGGTGCAGGTGCGGGTCGTCCACACCCTGGTCGGCACGTCCGATCGCGACCGGACAAGCGAGTTCCACGGGCCCACCAACCAGCCCTTGCCGCTTCCCCCACGGTTGACGTGGTTCAGGATCATCGCCCCACCGTCCCCCGCTCACGGCAGTCGCCAGCGTCCGCAGTTCCGACCGGATGGTTCGCCAAGAAGCGCCCACCCTCCAAAGCCCGCTTCATGGCGGCGCGTCTGTGGTTGATTGGCGAGGGCAAAGCGTGGTCAGGCGCTGGCCGAGCCCCCTGACCTTCTGAACTGTGTTCGAGTGATCGTCACCGAAGCTCGCGAGACGGGCTCGTCGAGGCACGCAGGCTCACGCCCCTGTGCCCTGTGGGAGGGACGTGGCTCCCAACTGGTTCATCAGGTGCAGGTTGTCGAAGTAGTCCCGCTCGCGGTAGATCTTGCCGTCGCGCACCTCGATCACGTTGCAGTACGGTGCCCGGATGGTTCTGCCCGTCGCCGGGACACCGGCCAGTTCCTGCTGGTGAGTACCGGACACGATCAATTCCAGAACCGCCGTTCCGGCGCCGCAGTCATAACCGGCGCGGACCTCGAAGTCCAGGTCCGGAAACGCTGTCGTATAGGTCTCCGCGGCCCGGACACCCGCATCGGGTCCGGATTCCTCCGTGCCGTCCGGGCCCACATAGGTGTAGTCGGGGTGATACATCGCGCGCGGCCCGTCGAGATCATGATTTCGGATGAGCTCGAACATCCGCCGTTGCAGATCGGTAGCCTCGGACATGGCGCACACTCCTCTCCGCGGCGATGGAGCCGTCCAACCTAATCCGCGCGCCAAGGACCCACCAGGGCCTTTCTGCCCCAGGGTCAAGTGAGCGCCGATAGTCGATGTCCCAGGCCTGGTTCTGACCCCGTCCAAGGCGTTCGTAGAGTCGGATCGCGGCAGTCGGATCGCGGCCTGGTCCTTCTCCATGACGTCCAGCACGAGGCGTAGCCCTTCACCGGCTGCGTGGTCCATGACGGCACGGGTGAGCAGTTCGCCGGCTCGGTGTCCTCGGGTTTCGGGGTGGCCGAACAGGCGGCCCAACACGGCGATGTCCGTGGCAGTGCCCTCGCCGTCTCGTGGAACACGGCGGCCGCTGCGTCGGTGTCCGTGGGTTCGGTGGCGCAGGCGGGACTGCCGAAGGGGTTCGGCCTGCGTGACCTGCGGCACTACTTCGCCGCGGTGCTGATCTTCGGCGGAGCCAACGTCAAGACGGTCCAGCTCGCGATGGGCCACACGACGCCGACGGTCACGCCGGACACCTACGTCGGTTACTGGCCGGACGCCGTGGACCGGACTCGTTCGCTGGTGGACTCCGCCCTCGGTTGTACCGGGGATGTACCCGGCGGCACCGACTAGCGCATCACCGCAGGTCACGCAGCGAGCATCACCGGTAGTTGGTGAACTGAAGCGCGATGCCGAAGTCCTGGTTCTTCAGCAACGCGATGACCTCCTGAAGGTGGTCCTTCTTCTTGCCCGACACCCGCAGCTGGTCGCCCTGGATCTGGGCCTGCACGCCCTTCGGACCCTCATCGCGGACGAACTTGGCGATCTTCTTCGCCTTGTCCGACTCGATGCCCTCCAGGATCCTGCCGTTGATCTTGTAGATCTTGCCGGACACGGCGGGTTCGTCGGCCTCGAACGCCTTGAGGGAGATGCCTCGCTTGATCAGCTTCTCCTTGAAGACCTCCACCGCCGCCTTCGCGCGCTCCTCGGTCTCGGCCTCGATCGTCACGGCATGCTCACCGGCCCACTCGACCTTGGCGCCGGTACCGCGGAAGTCGAACCGCGTGGACAGCTCCTTGCTCGCCTGGTTGAGCGCGTTGTCCACCTCCTGACGGTCGACCTTGCTGACGACGTCGAAAGAGGGATCGGCCACGTCACACACCTCGTCGTTTCGGCTGTTGGATGGCTCCCACCCTAGCCATCGCCAACCCCGCCGGTCGGGCGAGTTGGGCATTCGCTATCCTTGGAACCGGCCGGGTTGACCGGCCATGGCGGGTTACCCGAGTGGCCAAAGGGATCTGACTGTAAATCAGACGGCTCAGCCTACGGGGGTTCGAATCCCTCACCCGCCACAGCAGTCGAAACGCCCCGCTGACCTGGAAGACCAGGCGGCGGGGCGTTTTTCGTCGGTGCGGCTGTGTGTGGCTGCATGCAGTGGGTCGCGAGCCAGTCGCACTCGGGGGGATCGTTCGACCGTGGCGCCGACCTACCGCGACGCCTGCTCTTGACACCCGATCCTGCCGGAGTTCTGCTGGAGAGGGCTGGTCAGACGCTTAGAGGCCAGAAGACCGAGGACCAACAGTTGTCCACCCGAAACATGTGAGCCGGCTCATGTGTGGAGGTGGTGATGGCGACCTACGAATACTGCTGCGCACAGTGTGGTCCGTTCGAGACGCGGCATCCGATCGGCACGGCACCCGACCGGTCGGAGTGTCCCGAGTGTGGTGGAGCGTCTCGTCGGAGGTTCACCGCGGTTCATCTCTCCCTGATGTCCAAGGAGTTGGGAGCCGCGCACGAGCGCGCGGAGAGCACTCGCGACGAACCCGAAGTCGTGTCGGAAATACCTGGCAGGCGTACGGTGCGGCGGCCGCATCCGGCACTTGCTCACCTTCCACGGCCATGAACGTGGACTGGCGAGCATGGGTCGAACCGTCAGGACCTGGTCGACACCCGCGCAGGTTCGTGGGCCGCCGAACGCAGCGAGGGTCGCCACATCGACGACTCGCGTGAATCGAGGAGATGATCGCTCATGGCGGCTGTGGGCCTGCTGTACGTCGGCGCGGTACTTTTCCTGAACGGCGTCATGCTCTTGGGCAAGGTCAATCCCAAAGCCGCTGCCGTTCTGAACCTGTTCGTCGGTGGACTCCAAGTGATCACGCCGACATATCTGATCTTCACCTCGGGTGGAGATCCGAACACCATCCTCGCCGCTTCGGGGCTTTACCTGTTCGGTTTCACCTACCTCTATGTCGGGGTCGGCCTGCTGGCCGACCTGGACACGACGGGGGTCGGCTGGTTCTCGTTGTTCGTCGCTGTCATGGCCATCGGCTATTCCATCGCGAACTTCCAGATCCTCGGAGACCCTTCGTTCGGTGTGATCTGGTTGTACTGGTCGTTCCTCTGGTTGCTGTTCTTCCTGGTGCTCGGGCTCAAGATCGAGCGTCTCACCACCTACACCGGCTGGGTGACCGCGATCCAGGGTTGGGTCACCGGAGCGATTCCCGCGTTCCTGCTCCTTGCCGGCTACTGGGACAACACGAGGTTGGCCGCGGTGGCGCTGGCGATCTTCGGGGTCGTGGTCTTCGGGGCGCTGATACCGCTGACCAGGGGCCGAATCCGTCTTTACCCGGCGGCTCGAAGGCCGGCGACGCCGATGTGACGAGGAGGTTTCCGTTCACGGAGAGGGCAACAGTAGGCGACACCTGGTGAGAGGTCCACGAAGTGGGAGGAGAGAACATCATGCCGGAGACCGTCTTCACCGTAGACCAGTCGAAGTCCATGCACGACCAGGACGTGCCGGGGCACAACCGGTGGCACCCGGACGTTCCCGTGGCGGCGATGGTCCGTCCCGGACAGGAATTCCGCGTGGAGTGCCGGGAGTGGACGGACGCGCAGCTCGGCAACAACGACTCGGCCAACGACGTGCGGGATGTCGACCTTTCACGCTGCCACATGCTCAGCGGACCCATCGGCGTCGAGGGTGCCGAACCTGGCGACCTGCTCGTCGTCGACATTCTCGACCTCGGCCCGGTTCCCCAACAGGTCGGTGAGGCACCTGGGCAGGGCTGGGGTTACACCGGTGTGTTCGCCAAGGTCAACGGCGGTGGCTTCCTGACCGACTACTTCCCCGACGCCTACAAGGCGATCTGGGACTTCCACGGCCAGCAGGCCACCTCGCGCCACCTTCCGGGCATCCGGTACACCGGCATCACCCACCCCGGCCTGTTCGGTACCGCGCCGTCGGCCGAGCTGCTCCAGCGCTGGAACCGCAGGGAGCAGGCGCTGATCGACCGCGACCCCGACCGCGTGCCGCCGTTGGGTCTGCCGCCCTTGGAGGACAACGCGCTCGCCGGGACGGCCAGCGGAGAGACCGCCGAGAGGATCGCCCGTGAGGGTGCTCGCACGGTGCCGGCCCGGGAGAACGGAGGAAACCACGACATCAAGAACTTCACCCGGGGCTCGCGGGTCTTCTACCCGGTCTTCGTCGACGACGCGAAGTTCTCGGGTGGGGATCTGCACTTCAGCCAGGGCGACGGTGAGATCACTTTCTGTGGTGCCATCGAGATGGGTGGGTTCATCGACTTCCATGTCGACCTGATCAAGGGCGGCATGGAGAAGTACGGCATCACCACGAACCCGGTGTTCATGCCGGGAAACGTCGAACCACGGTATTCCGAGTTCCTGTCCTTCGTGGGTGTCTCGGTGGATCGGGAGACGGACGAGAACCTCTACCTGGACGCGACCGTGGCTTACCGCAGGGCTTGCCTGAACGCGGTGGAGTACTTCAAGAAGTGGGGCTTCACCGGCGAGCAGGCGTACCTGCTGCTCGGTTCGGCACCCGTCGAGGGGCGCATCAGCGGCATCGTGGACATCCCGAACGCCTGTTGCACGATCTATGTGCCCACCGCGATCTTCGATTTCGATGTGCGCCCCACCGGTGAAGGGCCGGTGCGGACCGATCGCGGACAGTGTGCGGTCACTTCCTGACCGACCGCGTGCGTTCCGGGGAACGCGCGGCCTGCGGGCGTTCGGCTCCTCGCCCGTCACGGCAGGCGAAACGCCCCGCTGACCTGGGAACTCAGGCCGCGGGGCGTTTGTCGCGGGTGCGGGGACGGCCTCGGTGTCAGCGGCCTTCGAGGAGCGCCTTCGGTGCGCCCGCGGGCTGCGCGGGGCGCCGCTACAGTGCTACAGCTCCGGTTCCTCCTCCGCCCAGGGGTGCTCGGCCTCCAACTGTGTGGCCAGCGCCAGGAGGGTCGACTCCCCGCCGAGCCCGCCGACGAACTGCACCCCGAGCGGCAGGCCGCCTGCCGTCCGGTAGAGCGGCACGGACATCGCGGGCCTGCCGGTGATGTTGGCGAGTTGGGTGAACGGCACCGGCGCGAGGTTGGCGAGGATCTGCTCGTTCCAGACCCTGGTTCTCGTGAGCGGGCCGGTGAGCCGGAGCCGCAGCAGGAGTTCACCGCCGAGACGCAGCAACGGTGGGGTGGTCAGCTCACCGATGCGTACGGGTGGCCGCGCGATGGCCGGGGTGAGCAGCAGGTCGTACCGCTCGTGGAACTCGGCCAGCGCTCGCGTGTAGCCGTTCCAGCGCGCCCGCGCCGCGGCGTGATCCGCCGCGCGCACGGTGTGCGCCGACGCGGCGAGCAGGCGGTTGTCCACCTCGAACTCCCGGTCGCGGGCGCCGGTGTTCCGCTTGATCGTCGCGATGGTCACCGCGGTCTGCGCCGACCACATCGTCATGAAGTCCCGGGCCAGTGCCACTCCGTCGATGTCGGGTTCGGCCGGCTCGACGTCGTGGCCGAGCTTGTCGAGCAGCGTGGCCGCGTGTTCCACGGCGGCGACGGCGTCCGCGTGCACGGGTGTGCCGAGGGGGGAGCGGGTGGTGAAGCCGATCCGCAGCCTCGGCGGGGTCCGCCTGGCGAGCTCGACGTACGGCGTGTCGGGGACGGCGGCCAGGTACGGGCCGCCGGGATCCGGATTCCGCGCCAGCACGTCGAGCATGGCGGCGGTGTCACGCACGGTGCGGGACACCACGCCGTCCGTGGCGGCACCCGACAGGTGTTCGGCGTGGTCGGGGCCCGCGGGCACCAGGCCGCGGCCGGGCTTGAGCCCGAAGACGCCGCAGCAGGCGGCGGGGATGCGGATGGACCCTCCGCCGTCGCTGGCGCCCGCCACCGGCACCACGCCCGCTGCCACCGCTGCCGCCGAACCGCCGGACGAGCCACCAGGCGTGTGGGCGAGGTTCCACGGGTTGCGGGTCGGTCCGGTGGCGTCGGATTCGGTGATGCCCTTCGTGCCGAACTCCGGTGTGGCCGTCCTGCCGAACACCACGAGCCCGGCGTCGAGCCAGCGCCGGACGACCTCGCTGTGCCGGGTGGCCACGTGGCGGCGCATGGCCCGGGAACCGCTGCCGGTGGGCACGCCCGCGTAGTCCTGCATGAGGTCCTTGAGCAGGAACGGCACCCCCGCGAAGGGCCCCGACAACTCCGTGGCGGCCCGCTGCCTGGCGATGTCGTACATCGGGTACACGATCGCGTTCAGGTGTCCGTTGACGTGTTCGGCCCGGCGGATCGCCGCTTCCAGCAGTTCGGCGGGCGACACCTCGCGCCGCGCCACCAGTTCGGCCAGACCCACCGCGTCGTACCGCCGGTACTCGCCGTACTCGATCGCCGCCATGCACACCGCCCTGCTCGAAAGGTCCGTTCGAAGAGGACAACGCACCGGCCGCCTTCGCGTGACGTTCGCGCGGTGACTTCGGTCGTAGAGTGACGAAGTGAACGCTCGCGAGGTCGCAGAGATCCCCACCGGTCCGGTACCCGTGCCCGTAGCCGTCACAGGTCTGGCTCGAGGGGACGAGATCACGCCGGTGTGGCGCAACGAGTTGGGCGGGCTCACGTTCCGGCTCGCCGCGCCGGACGGCAGCACTCGCTACGTCAAGTGGGTGGCCCACGGCACGCCTGAGATCGACCTCACCGCCGAGGCGGAACGTCTCGCGTGGGCGGGCCGCTGGGTGCGGGTGCCCCGTGTGTTGGGGCAGGGCGCGGACGCGGACGGAGTGTGGTTGGTGACCGCGCCCGTGCCGGGACGGTCGGCGGTGGACACCCGCTGGCTGGAGGACCCCGTCACCGCGGCCACAGCCATCGGGCAGGGGCTTCGCAGGCTGCACGACGCGCTTCCCGTGGCCGACTGCCCGTACGAGTGGAGCGTCGCGGACCGCCTGAAGCGTGCCGACGAGCGCATCGCCGCCGGTGAAGGCCCCGCCGACTGGTCGCCCGAGTACCGTCACCTCACGGTCGTCGAGGCCCGTGCCCGCCTCGATGAGACCCCACCGGTGGACCGGCTCGTCGTGTGCCACGGTGACGCGTGCGCGCCGAACACGCTGCTGCACGACGACGGCACCTTCTCCGCGCACGTCGACCTCGGTTCGCTCGGTGTGGCCGACCGCTGGGCCGACCTCGCCGTCGCCGCGTGGAGTCTGGACTGGAACCACGGCCCCGGCTACGACCACCTCGTGTACGCCGCCTACGGCGTCGAGCCCGACCGCGAGCGCCTCGCCTACTACCGGCTGCTCTGGGACCTGGGCTGACCAGCGAGTACCGCTCCGCCCTGGCGTGGGCACGCTCCGCTGTTCTAGTATTCCACTAATTGATTAGTGAAAGGTGCTTGGTGATCGAGTTCCGCATCGACCGACGTTCGGGCGTGGCGACGTACCTACAGCTGGTGCAGCAGACGAAACGGGCTCTGCGTCTCGGTCGTCTCCGGCCGGGAGACCGGCTTCCCACGGCGAGGGAGGTCGTCGAGGCCACGGCGATCAACCCGAACACGGTTCTCAAGGCGTACCGGGAGCTCGAACGTGAGGGGCTCGTGGAGGCGCGGCGGGGGCTGGGGACGTTCGTGCTCCGCTCGCTCGCGAGCGGCGACGCGGCCGAACAGGAATCCCTTCGCCAGGAACTCGATGCGTGGATGTCGAAGGCCCGCGAGTCGGGACTGCAGCGTGAGGACGTCGAGGCGCTCGTCGGCTCCGTGCTCGACCAGCGGTTCCCGAGCTCCGGTCCGACCGGGAAGGAGTGACGTGTTGGCAGACGAGACAGCGGCCGCCTTGGAGGCGGTCGGGTTGGGCAAGCGGTACCGGAGGGGATGGGGGTTACGGGACTGCACGTTCTCGCTGCCTCGGGGAAGCGTGTGCGCACTCGTCGGACCGAACGGTGCGGGCAAGAGCACATTGCTGTCGCTCACCACCGGACTGCGGAGGCCCACCACGGGCGAGATGCGGGTACTGGGGCAGCCTGCCGACGGCAGGGGAACGCACCCCGGACTGTCCTTCCTGGCACAGGACAAGCCGCTGTTCTCGAATTTCACGGTGGAGGAGATGCTGCGCGCGGGCCGCTCCCTCAACACCGACTGGGACGCCGCGTACGCGCGTCGGCTCGTCACCGACGCCGACGTCCCGACGAGAGCCCGGATCGGCACGCTCTCCGGCGGACAGCGCACGAGGGTGGCGTTGGCCGTCGCGCTGGGCAGGCGACCCACGGTGCTGGTGCTCGACGAACCGCTGGCCGACCTCGACCCGGTGGCGCGAGCGGACGTGATGCAGGTGCTCATGGCCGAGGTCGCCGAGACCGGCATGACGGTGTTGCTGTCCTCGCACGTTCTGTCGGACCTGGAGAACGTCTGCGATCACCTGCTGCTGCTCTCCGGGGGTGAGCTCCGGCTGGCCGGCGACGTGGATCGGTTGGTGTCCGAGCACGCGCTGCTGATCGGGCCGGCGGGTGACCACGGGTACTCGATGCCCGAGCACGCCGTCGTCGAAGCGCGAAGCACGGCCCGGCAGGTGACCTTCCTGCTCCGCGACACGCCGCAGCGATCGGTGCCCGGGCCCGGCTGGGAAGTGCACGATCCGACCCTGGAAGAGCTGGTGATGGCCTACCTGCGTGCGACGAAGCCGCTGGGCACCACACAGGACGAGGAGGTCGCGGCATGACCTGGGTGGCGTGGCGGCAACACCGGCTCTCACTGCTCGTCGTGTTCGCTCTCGTGCTGGTGACAGCCGCGGTGATGCTCTGGTTCCGGATCGCCGCACTCGACCACCTCGCCGCGGCCGGAATCGAGGGCTGTGTGCGGGTCGAGGGCGAGCGCTGTCCGCAGGGCGCGATGGCTTCCTTCGCGGACGCCTTCGAGGGATACGCCCGGAACTTCCCGATGGTGCTCCTGGGGCTGCCCGCCCTGCTGGGCATGTTCACCGGGGCACCGCTGTTCGCCAGGGACTTCGAGCAGGGCACGCACATCCTCGGCCTGACCCAGTCGATCAGCAGGCTCCGCTGGTGGTCGGTCAAGGTGGCCGTCGTCGGCCTTCCCACCGTGGCGTCGATGTTCGCGCTCGGCCTGTTCAGCGCGTGGGCGTTCGACCCGCTGTACTACGTCACGCGAGGCTCGTTGCTGACTCCCGCGTTCGAGACCCAGGGCCCGGTGCTGGGCGCCTACACCGCCCTGGCGTTCGCCATCGGCACCACGGCCGGACTCGTCCTGCGGAACACGGTGGGGGCCATGGCCCTCACGCTGGTGCTCTACCTGGTTCTCATGGTGGGCGTCGGTGTTGCCGCGCGGTCGCACTACGCCGAACCCGCCCATGTCACGGCGTCGGCGGAGCGGGAAACGAGTCCCGTGCCCGACGACGCGTGGCGGCTGGGGTCCGTGTACTACGACGAGCAGGGTGCCGTGGTGCCGTTCAACCCCTCGGCATGCCAAGACGGTGACACGTCGGCGACCTGCCTGACCCGTCAGGGGGTGGTGGAACAACGGACGGCGTTCCACCCTGCCGACCGGTTCTGGCTGTTCCAGGGCGTCGAGAGCGCCATCCACCTCGTCGTCGGCGCGGCGCTGCTCGGGGTGGGGTTGTGGCGGGTCGGCCGGATCGCCTGAGTCTCACTCGGTGGGTTCGGTTTCCCGGTCGGGCAGCGCGCATTCGAGCCGGTAGTCCACCGTGACGTCACGGTAGGTGTGCCGGGCCCGGACTCGTTCGGGCAGGCCGACCCGCTCGCTGCTCGACCGCGACCGGAAGCCGTCGGAACCGTGGAACGACACCTCGGTTTCCGGGTCCTCGTGCCAGCGCAGCCTCTTCCCGTCGACATGGGCGGTGAACGAGACGTCCGGGGCCTCGGAGTCGGTCACGACGGCCGAGGCCTGCGGCGTTTTGGGGGTACGCGGCGACGCGGCTCGCGGCGGTCACCCGGCGGCCTGCGACGTTTCGGTCCGCGTTCCATGTCGGTCTCCATGCCGGTCTCCATACCGGTCTCAGCCTCGGCCCCTGCGGCTTCCGGCTTCTCCGTCAGACTGTCCATCGCCGTGCCGGGGTCGCCGGTGAGTTCCTCCGTGGCCCCGCCGACTCCCTCCACCGTGTCGCCGGCGCCGTGGCCCACGTCCTCGAGCGCTCTCCTACCGCCTTCACCGAGTTCACCGACCGCGACACCCGCGTCGCGCAGCACGGGCTCCACCGTCCGCACCACGTGTTCGAGCACCTCGGGGTTCCGGTCGATGGTGGTGAGTACCCGGCCGATGATCTCCGCCACCCGGTTGAGCCGGACCTTGAGCTGTGCCTGCGCCTGGACCCCCGTGATCGTGAGTGACACCCTGCCCAGCTTCACGTCGGCGCCGACGTGGAGCTTCAGCAGGTCGAGCACGTCGGCCTGGAGCGAGACGTTCGCCCGCAGGTCCTCGACCTCGAGGTCGATCTCGTCGACAGACAGATCCGGTACGTCGAGCAGGACATCGGGTTCGGACTCGTCGACCTCGTCACCGGACTCGGAGGGAGCCTTGGGCGGTTCGGGGCCTTCCAGATCGTCGGCGTCGTTCCAGTGCGTCACCTCGGACCACCTCCCACAGTGGAGGGACGTCCTTGTCGAGTACCCGCTCGTGCTGTCTTATCGCCGTCTCACGGCCTGAGCCGAGGTGCGAGTGCGGCAGGGTCGGGCGGCGTCTCGTGGCGCGGCACGCTTTCGGCCAGCGTGGCCGCCCAGTCGCGCAGGGTCGTGACGTCGATGCCGTGCGGGCGTGCGCCGGCGAACGGAGCGATGTTCTCGGCACCGCGCCTCAGCAGCGCCACGGCTCCCGCCCGGTTGCCCCGAGCCGCGTGGGTGAGCCCCACGGCGAGCTGAGCGAGCCCCCGCCACAGTTCCCGCTCGGCCTCCGGCCCCGACTTCCACGCGTCCTCGAACACCTCGTGCGCGTGGAAGGGCTTGCCCTCGTCGAGCAGTCGCTGCGCCTCGCGCAGCGTTTCCTCCGGCGTGCGCGCCACGCCCTCGGGCTGACGGGGCACTCCGGTCGCATCACGCGGCAGGGGCCTGCCGAGGCCGTCCCTCGGCCTGGCGTTGCGGGCTCGTCCCTCGTCGTCTCGGTCGCGCTCAGCCACGCGTCGAGTGTGGCACGGCCTCGTGGCCGAGTGGGGCTATCCGGTCTCGCCCTTCGTGGCGTCGGACGCCTTCACCTCCGGTGGCGTCGTGGAGTCCTCCCACGACTTCGTCTTACCGGTGAACGTGATGTGTGCCTCGGCGTGGTTCCGCTCGATCATGTGCGGGTAGTGCAGCTCGAACGCGGGGCGTTCCGACCGGATCCGGGGCAGCTCCGTGAAGTTGTGGCGCGGCGGCGGGCAGGTGGTCGCCCATTCGAGCGAGTTGCCGTAGCCCCAGGGGTCGTCCACCGTCACCGGATCCCCGAAGCGGTAACTGCGCACCACGTTCCACAGGAACGGCAGCATCGAAAGCCCCAGAATGAACGCGCCGATGGACGACACCACGTGCAGCGTGGTGAACCCGTCGGTGGGCAGGTAGTCGGCGTAGCGGCGGGGCATCCCTTCGTTGCCGAGCCAGTGCTGCACCAGGAACGTGGTGTGGAAGCCGACGAACGTGAGCCAGAAGTGCAGCTTGCCCAGCGGCTCGTTGAGCATCCGTCCGGTGAACTTCGGGAACCAGAAGTAGATGCCGCCGAACGTGGCGAACACGATGGTGCCGAACAGCACGTAGTGGAAGTGCGCCACCACGAAGTACGAGTCGTGCACGTGGAAGTCCAGCGGCGGCGAGGCGAGGATGACACCGGTCAGGCCGCCGAGCAGGAAGGTGATGAGGAAGCCGAACGACCACAGCATCGGCGTCTCGAAAGTCAACTGACCCTTCCACATCGTGCCGATCCAGTTGAAGAACTTGATCCCCGTCGGCACCGCGATGAGGAACGTCGTCATGGAGAAGAACGGCAGCAGCACCGCGCCCGTGGCGAACATGTGGTGCGCCCACACGACGATGGACAACCCCATGATCCCGATCGTCGCGAACACCATCAGCCGGTAGCCGAACAGCGGTTTCCGGCTGAACACGGGGATGATCTCGGTGATGATGCCGAAGAACGGCAGCGCCACGATGTAGACCTCGGGATGCCCGAAGAACCAGAACAGGTGCTGGTAGAGGATGGAGCCGCCGTTGGCGGGATCGAACACGTGCGCGCCGAGCAACCGGTCGGCGGCCAGCCCCATCAGCGCGGCCGTGAGGATCGGGAACGCGATCAGCACGAGGATGCTCGTGAACAGTATGTTCCACGTGAAGATCGGCATCCGCCACATCGTCATCCCGGGGGCGCGAAGGCACACCACGGTGGTGATCATGTTGACGGCGCTGAGGATCGTGCCGAGGCCGGACACGGCCAGGCCCATCACCCACAGGTCGCCGCCCACTCCGGGAGAGGCGATCTCCCGCGACAGCGGAGTGTACGCCGTCCACCCGAAGTCGGCGGCCCCGCCGGGAAGCAGGAGCGATCCCACCACGATCAGCCCGCCGAACAGGAACAACCAGTACGACAACGCGTTCAGTCGCGGGAACGCCACGTCGGGGGAACCTATCTGCAACGGCAGAATCAGGTTGGCGAAGGCGAACGCCACGGGGGTCGCGTACAGCAGCAGCATCAGCGTGCCGTGCAGCGTGAACATCTGGTTGTACTGCTCGGTGGAGAGGAAGTGCAGGCCTGGCTGTGCCAGCTCGGCCCGGATGAGCAGCGCCATGACGCCGCCGATCATGAAGAACACGATCGACGTGACCATGTACAACTTGCCGATCACCTTGTGATCGGTCGTACGCAGCAGGCTGAGCATGGCCTGCCACCGCTTGCCGGGTATGGGGGCAGGATGCTGGATCCGAGTCGGGCGGACGCCGATCTGCGTGTCCACGAAGCACCTCCGCTCACGACGGTGCGCCCCACGTCCCTGGCCGGTGCTTTCCGAGCAGATCCGGGGCGGTCAGAGTTTCACGCTAGACCCGACCCCGCGCACCCGCATGTCGACGCGGAGGCCGGCGGAGTCGTTCGCGTCGACTACTGCTGGTACGACTCGACCTCGCTCACCGGCCGGGCCTCAGCCTGGTCAGGGCTGACGCCGAACTCGGAGTTCGCACGCCGCCTCCGCAGCAGGTCCCAGCACTGGTCGAGGCGCTGCTCGAGCTCCTTCAACTTGCTCTTGTCGTCGTCGCTGAGGCCCTCACCGGTCGCCCGCGAACGCAGCTCCCGCTCCTCGGCGATGAGCCGGTTGATTCGCTCCAGCGGGTTGTCGGTGCCGTCCGTGTTCGCCATCTGCCGCTCCTTTCCGCACCTGGGCGTGCCCGGTGGCGGCGAAGCCGAAACCGGGCCGCGGCTCACGACTGGAGGTACCGCAGCACGGCGAGCACCCGGCGGCTGAAGCCGGTGACGTGGCCGAGGTCGAGCTTGTCGAAGATCGTGCCGACGTGTTTCTCGACGGCGCTGCGCGAGACGTGGAGGGTGGCGGCGATGCTCGCGTTGGTGTGTCCCTGCGCCATCTTCTCCAGCACCTCGCGTTCCCGCTGCGTCAACCGGGCGAGCGGGTCCACCCGGCTCGTACGGGCGAGCAGCCGCCGCACCACCTCGGGGTCGAACGCCGCGCCCCCCGCCGCGACGCGGTCGAGGGCGTCGAGGAACTCGCCGACCTGAGCCACCCGGTCCTTGAGCAGGTAACCCACCCGGCCGCGGTCGTCACTGACGAGGTCGGCCGCGTAGCGGCGCTCCACGTACTGGGAGAGCACGAGCACACCGATCTCCGGCCACGACCGCCGGATCTCCATGGCGGCCCTCAACCCCTCGTCGGTGTGCGTGGGAGGCATGCGCACGTCGGTGACGACCACGTCGGGACGGTGCTCACCCGTGGCGGCCACGAGCGCCTCGCCGTCGGACACCGCCGCCACCACGTCGTGTCCCTCCTCGGCGAGTAGCCGCACCAGGCCCTCCCGCAGCAGGGCCGAGTCCTCGGCCAGGATCACGCGCACGGGAGCTCCGCCCTGACCACGGTGGGCCCGTCGAGGGGGCTGTCCACGGCGAAGCCGCCGTCGGCCGCCGCGACCCTGCGCGCGAGTCCGGACAACCCCGCGCCGGCCGGATCCGCTCCGCCGACGCCGTCATCGGTGATCTGCACGATGATCATTGTCTCGGTCCGCGACACCCTGATCTCGATCCGGGCGCAGCCGGAGTGTTTCAACGCGTTCGTCACGGCCTCCGACACGACGAAGTACGCCACCGTCTCCGTCGCCGCGTCCGGGCGTTCGGAGAGCTCGTAACACAACGTCGTCGGCACGGTCGATCGCTCGGCCAGCGACTCCAGCGCCACGCCGAGCCCTCCCGTCTCCAGCGCGATGGGATACACCCGCCAGGTCACCTCACGCAGTTCGTTCAACGCTTGCCGCGACTGCTCGTGGGCCTGCCTCACCAGCTCGTCCACCCGGGCCGCGTCCGACGCCCTGCGGGCTCGCCCCAACAGCATTCCCAGAGCCACCAGCGACTGCTGCACACCGTCGTGGAGGTCCCGCTCGATGCGCCTGCGTTCGGCGTTCACCGCCTCGACCACCTCGGCCCGGGTGGTGGCGAGCTCCCGAACCCGCCTGCGCAGCCGTTCCTTGTCGCTCGGCCCGAGGAAACGGTGGGCGACCGCGCGGTCCAGCGCGGCCACCCCCAGCAGTCCCTGGACGGCGAGGAACGACAACAGCGTCCCACCCAGCGTCACGGTGAGCGGGTCGTACCAGCGGGGGTCGTCGCCACCGCCCACGGCCTCACCCGACAGCAACTGCCCCAGCATGATGGCGCCGGTGATCACCCCAAGCACGATCAGCACGAGGACTCCCGCGCCCAGCCCGCCCACCACACACCGTACGGCGAGATAGCGCCACGCCCGGCCGTCGTCGTAGTCACCCGAGTTCTCGTTGCCCAGGAACCGGGCGACCCTCGCGCGCTCGACCTCGGCCAGGCGGCGTGCGCTCGCGAACACCCACCTCCGCGTGACCGGTGTGATCAGGGCCGGAGCGGTGAGGACGACGAAAACCAGTTCCGCGAAGGCCGTGAGAGCTCCGAGCGACAACCCGGTGCACACCCGCAGCGCACCGCGCGCGATACGCTCAGCGGGGGAGGACACCCCGCAGAGACTAGCCGGGCCGGATCACCGTGTGACTGAGGTTTTCCACAGTTCCGGCCTGCGGATGAGCACCCCGCACTCGGCGGTGTGCACCATCCCGTCCATGCCGTAGCGCTTTGTAGTGTTCTGGCCACAAACGGACTTGTGACTTCGCGAAAGGCCCCTCATGAACAGTCTCGTAGCTCAGGCCGACAACACCGAGCTCGGTGGGCTCGCCGGGTGGACGGTTGATCTCATGGACGCGCTCGGCGGCCCGGGTGCGGCCGTGGCTGTGGGACTCGACAACCTGTTCCCGCCGATTCCGAGCGAGCTGATCCTGCCGCTCGCGGGCTTCACCGCCGCGCAGGGCCGGTTCAGCCTCGTCGAGGCGCTGGTGTGGACCACGGCGGGTTCGGTGATCGGTGCGGTCATCGTGTACCTGGTGGGGTACTTCTTCGGCCGGGAGCGCACCCGCAAGCTGATCACGATGCTGCCGCTGGTCAAGGAGTCGGACTTCGACCACGCCGAGCGGTGGTTCCGCAAGCACGGGACCAAGGCGGTGTTCTTCGGGCGCATGGTGCCGTTGGTGCGCAGCTTCATCTCCGTGCCCGCAGGCATCGAGCGGATGCCGTTCTGGGTGTTCCTGTCGCTCACCGCACTCGGCAGTCTGTTGTGGAACTCCATCTTCGTCGTCGCGGGCTACTTCCTGGGTGCCAACTGGCACGTGGTCGACGAGTACGCGGGCATCTTCCAGTACGTCGTCATCGGAGCCATCGTGATCGCTCTCGCGGTGTTCGTGGTGAAGCGCGTGCGTGAGCGTCGCAACGCGGGCGTCTGAACCACCGGGGCGTATCGGAAACACCGACACCCGCGCGCGGATCAGCGCGCGGGTGTTCGTGTGTGTGCGCCCGGTTCGCCGCGCGAAGGCGGTTGGGTCGCGAAGCAAGACGGAATGTGTCATAAATCACTATACTCGTCGACTACCATTCGCGACCAATTCGAGACGGAGGTGTTCACCCGCTTCGCGGTCGGACGACCGTCAATGTTGGACGTTGTTAACGCAGCGCTGATCTGATGGCAGCGATCAGCCGTCCCGATACGCCTACTGGGGGTAAAGTATCGCCTCGTTCGCGGGTCGGCCCCGACAGGCGCATGCGCGTCACGCAAGGAGGTTGCATGCCGGACGCATACGGCGACGCCCCCGAGGCCGGTGCGGCGGGTGATGTGCCGGAACCGGCTGGGCGGTCGATCGAGGAGAGCCAATCGTCGAGTGAGGCGCACGCGGACGAGAGTCGGTTCCGCCTCTACACAGTGGCGGTGCTCACACTGGGGATCGCGGCGGCGGCAGCGGTGTCCGCGTGGTTGCCCTTCCACGGCTCGATCCATCTGTGGTGGATCGGACCACTGCTCGCCGTGGCCTTCCTCGGGGCCGAGCAACTCGGCGTCAACGTCGACGTCCGCAGCGGAATCTCCTGGACCATCTCCTTCACCGAGATACCACTGGTCATCGGCCTGCTGGTCGCCCCATTCGAAGTCGTACTCGCCGCGCACGTCGTCGCGGGCGTCACCACACTGCTGGCACGCCGGGTCACCGGTCGCGTCCTCTACAACGCGGGCGCGTTCCTGCTGGAGGTCACGAGCGCGTTCGCCGTCGCGGGCCTCGTGAGCCACGCCCTCGGCGAGGGCGACCACATGCCGTGGCTGGCCGCGCTCGCGGGCACGCTGACCGCACCGCTCGCCAGCACGCTGCTCGCGATGGCGGCCGTGCGCGTGCTGCGTCGGCGCATGAGGATCGGCACCGTGGTCCGGCTCGCGGGCCGCATCCTCGTGGTCGGCTTCGTCAACGCCTCCGTGGGGCTCACCGGCTACCTCGTCGTCTCGAAGACCCCGCAAGCCTGGCCGATCGTGCTCGCGGTGAGCCTCGGCCTCGCCGCGCTGTACTGGGCGTACTCCGACCTGCTACGCGAACAGCGCGACATGGAGGCGCTCACCGACGTGAGCCTCATGGTGGCCAGGTCGGGACAGCAGGTCGCGGCACGTCCGGCGGGCAAGGCCGGCGACATCGGCGTGGACGTCGACCTCGACGAGTGGGCCACGATCGCCGAGCGCATCCGCGACCAGCTCGCCGCGGCCCGGATCGTGCTGCGGCTGCGGCTCGAACCCGACGAACCGCTGCGCACCGTGGTGGTCGGCGAGGAACTGCCCGCCGCCGCGAGGGACGACCAGGGAATCGACGACCCGCTGCTGCGGCTGCCGGGCTCCCACGTCCGGCACCTGCGCATCACCGAGGCCAACACCCAGGTCAGGTCGGCGCTGCTCCACCGAGGCGCGAGCGAGGCGCTCGCCGTCCCGCTGCGCAGCGCCAACCAACTGCTCGGCATCGTCGAGGCACACGACAGGTTGTCGCGGTGGCGGGGCTTCGGCAAGTACGACGTCCAGTTGCTCGGCACGATGGCGAGTCATCTGGCCACCGCGCTCGACAACCGCAGGTTGCTCGCCACACTGCGCCACGACGCCTATCACGATCCGCTGACGGGGCTGCTGAACCGTCCCGGTTTCCGGCAGGTGGCCGCCGAACCGCTCCGGAAGTGCGCGAACTTGGTGGTGCTGCGGGTCGATCTCGACGTGTTCTCCACCGTCAGCGATGCACTCGGCTACACCTGGGCCGACCGGATGTTGATGGCGGCGGGCAGGCGCATGCGCGACACGCTGGGCTCCGACGTTCCGCTGGCGAGGCTGGAGGGCGCGTCGTTCGCCGTACTGCTCGCCGACTGCGACGCGGAGTGCGCGCAGCGGGTCGCCCAGCGGCTGCGGAGCCAGCTCTCCGCGCCGTACCCCGTGGAACGGCTCATGGTCGAGGCCAACGCCGTGGTCGGTTACGTCACGACGACGGCGGAGGAGAACGCCGAGCGCGCCGACGTGGACAGTCTCCTGCAACGGGCCGACATGGCGGTCCGTGCCACCCGCGGAGGCGAGGAGGTGAAGTCCTACGTCCCCAGCATGGGGCAGATCTTCCTGCGACGGTTCCAGATGGTCACGCAGTTCCGGCAGGCCATCGAGGAGGGGCAGGTCACGGTGCACTACCAGCCGAAGGTCGCCCTTCCCGGCAAGCAGGTGCTGGGCGTCGAGGCGCTGGTGCGCTGGCAGCACCCGGAGTTCGGCCGGGTCAACCCCGACGAGTTCGTGCCCGCCGTCGAGGCCGCGGGGCTGGTCGGTGTCCTCACGTCGTTCGTGCTGGAAACGGCGCTCGACCGCGTGCGGCGATGGCTCGCCGAGGGGTTGCGCATCTCGGTCGCGGTGAACCTGTCGGTGCGCAACCTCGCCGACGCGGAGTTCCCCAAGCGGGTCGCCGAGTCGCTGGAACGGTTCGGTGTTCCCGGTGAGCTGCTCACGCTGGAGCTCACCGAGTCGGACGTGATGCAGGACCCGGAGCGGGCGCTGCCGATCCTGCGGGAGCTGAGCGAGTTGGGGATCGAGTTGGCCGTGGACGACTTCGGCACCGGGTACTCGTCGCTGGCCTACCTGCGGCAGCTCCCCGTCGACCAGGTCAAGATCGACAAGAGCTTCGTGTTCGGCATGGGCACCGACCTGGGCGATTTGGCCGTGGTCAGATCGATCGTGGAACTGGGGCATTCGCTGGGGCTCACGGTGGTCGCCGAGGGCGTCGAGGAGGACCTGGCGCGCGATCAGCTGGAGGCCATGGGCTGCGACGTGGCCCAGGGCTATCTCATCTCCCGGCCGCTGTCGGAAGACCGCCTGGAGGCCTGGCTGCAGGCCAGGACGGCCCGCTCCCTCGATCCCGCGTCCGAGGCGGTGTTGACCCTGCTGACCTGAGGTTTTGCCCTAAACCGACCCCCGCCTTCGGGGGCTCGGCAGGTGCTGTATTCTTGTTGTCAGCCCGATGGGGCAGGCCCCTTTAGCTCAGTCGGCAGAGCGTCTCCATGGTAAGGAGAAGGTCTACGGTTCGATTCCGTAAAGGGGCTCGGTGTGTGTTACGAGGCGGTGTAGCTCAGTCGGTAGAGCAAGCGGCTCATAATCGCTGTGTCGCCGGTTCGAGTCCGGCCACCGCTACGCTGTTTCGATGAGAGAGTAAGGAGCCGTTGTGGCTGCCACCGACGTACGACCGAAGATCACGTTGGCGTGCGAGGTCTGCAAGCACCGCAACTACATCACCAAGAAGAACCGTCGCAACGACCCGGATCGCTTGGAGATGAAGAAGTTCTGCCCCAATTGCGGAACGCACCGGGTGCACAAGGAGACGCGCTGACGCGTATCCCACCAGCTTCACGAAGCCGCCCTCGCGAGTCGAGGGCGGCTTCGTTGTGTTGGACGGCAGTATAGCGTCAGGGAAGTTGGAAAAAACCCAACGATCGGGCCTACCTTTTCCGGCGTGTCAGGGATCACCTTGGTCGGCGACCCATTTCCAACCCTGCGGAAGTGAGGACCGACATGAGGAAACTGGTGAGATCGACGGTCGCGGCCGGAGCGTGCGCCCTGGTGTTCGGTGCGGTGGCGCCGGCAATGGCCTCGGAGGCCTCGGAGGCCTCCAAGGCCTCCGAGACCCCAGAGGCCTCCACGGCGTCGACGTCCGGAGTCGAGGGCTATTCCGCCGACGTCGCCGCGGAGGCGGTGTCCGCGCTCGTCGCGGAACGCGGTGTCGACCAGGAGGCGGCGAAGGCGCTGCTGCGTACACAGGACGCCGCCGTCCGGACTCTCGACGCGGCGCTGTCCCAGCTCGGCGACCGTGCCGCGGGCGGGTACCTGGACGCCTCCGGCAACCCCGTGGTCAACGTCGTGAGCCAGGCCGCGGCGACCTCGGTCGAAAGCTCGGGTGTGGTGACGAGGCTCGTCTCCCACACGGCCGCCGAGCTGGAGTCCGCGCGGGCGGAACTGGAGTCCCTGCCGTCGGTGTCGGACACCACGATCGCCACCGATCCCATCACGAACCAGGTGGTGGTCACGGTCTCGGACGCGGCCGACGACGCCCAGGCCGCCGACCTGGTGGCCGCGGCGGAGCGGCTGGGCGACAAGGTCAGGGTCGAGTACGTCGCGGGTGGGTTCGAAGCGGCCATCTACGGTGGCGAGGCCATCACGGGAGGTGGCAGCCGCTGCTCGGCGGGCTTCAACGTCAACTCGGGAGGCCAGAACTACATCGTCGACGCCGGTCACTGCACCGGTGCGGTGTCCCAGTGGAACGTCGGTCCCTCGGTCGGTGCCAGCTTCCCCGGCAACGACTACGGCCTGATCCGCAACGACACGGGCAGTGCGCCGGGCGCGGTGAGCCTGTACAACGGCTCGGCCCAGCAGATCAACTCGGCGTCCAACGCGTACGTGGGCCAGTCGATCTGCAAGAGCGGCAGCACCACGGGTCTCACCTGCGGCACCGTGCGGGCCACGAACGTCACCGTGAACTACCCGCAGGGTGCCGTGTACCAGCTGGTGCAGACCTCGGCGTCGGTCAACTCCGGTGACTCCGGCGGTGCGCTGTTCGCCGGCAGCGTCGGTCTCGGCATCACCTCCGGTATGGGTGGCGGCAGCTCGTTCTTCCAGCCGCTGACGGAGGCGCTCAGCGCGTACGGCGTGCGCTTGAACTGATCCCTTCCCACTCGCCGCGGCGGCGGTCGCGGGCAGGCCCCGTGTCTTGTGGAGCCTGGCCGTGGCTGCCGCCGCGTCCGGTAGCCGTGGACGCGCCCCGGTAACCTGCCGTTCGTGCCATTGGATCCGAGTTTCGCCGGGCGCACGTATCCGCCCACCACCACGTACGAGGTCAGCCGCGCCAAGATCGCGGAGTTCGCCGACGCCATCGGTGACGACAACCCGCTGTACCGCGACCCCGAGGCGGCGAAGTCCGCGGGGTACCCGGACGTGATCGCGCCGCCGACGTTCCTCACGATCATCAACCTGACGTCGATCAACGCGATCGTCGCCGATCCCGAACTGGGCCTCGACTACTCGCGCATGGTCCATGGCGATCAGCGGTTCACCCACCACCGCCCCGTCCACGCGGGGGACGTGCTCCGGCTCACCACGCACATCGACAGCGTCTTCGCCCGCGCGGGCAACGACTTCCTGAACGTCCGCGCCGACGTCGAGACCACGGCCGGAGAGCCGGTGTGCACCACGCACGCGCAACTCGTCGTGAGGGGAGAGTGACCGTGTCCGAGACCACGGCCGGTGCCACGGTGAACGTCGGCGACGAGCTGCCGCCGCTGTCCGTGCACGTCACCCGTGACCAGCTCGTCCGATACGCGGGCGCGTCGCTGGACTTCAACCCGATCCACTGGAACGAGCGGTTCGCCACGGAGGTCGGGCTTCCCGGTGTGATCGCCCACGGGATGCTGACCATGGCCCTCGGAGGCCGGTTGGTGACCGACTGGCTGGGCGATCCCGGGCGACTCGTGGAGTACGGCGTGCGGTTCACCCGGCCGGTGGTGGTGCCCGACGACGACACGGGCGCGCTCGTCGAGTTCACCGGCAAGGTGGGCGAGGTGCGCGACGACGGCACCGCACGCATCGACGTCACGGCGAAGTTCGACGGCAGGACGGTGCTGGGCAAGGCACAGGCCGTCGTCCGGCTCTGAGGGCTCCGGGGCGGGGCTCAGCCTTCGCGTACCGCGGCGAGCACGGCGTCGGCGATGGCACGTTCCCCCCGTGCGGTGGGGTGCAGGGGCGCGGCTCCGGTGGTGGATTCCAGCCCCTCGATCCAGCGCTCGCCCTCCGGTGCGCACAGGTGGTGGTCCGCCGTGGCCGACGCCGTGTCGACGAACTCCGCGCCGTGGGTGTTGGCCTGCTGTTCCAGCACGTGGTTGAGCAGGTCCAGGCCCTCGCGCAGAGCGGCCAGGTCGCCGGGGGAGTGGGGCAGCACGTCGGCACACACCGCCGGGTCGTCCGGCAGGATCGTCGGGTAACCCACCACGAGGACGCGCGCCTCGGGCACCTTGTCCCTGATGCCCTCGACCACCGACGCGACGGCGGACACGGTGTTGGCGACGCGGTCGCCGACGGCGACGCTCTCGCTGCACTCGCCGCCGTCGGCCGCCACCTCGCCGCACTGGGCCGCCAGCTCCACGAGGCCGACGTCGTTGCCGCCGATGCCCACCGTCACCAGCGTCGTGTCAGAGGTGACCGCCGAAAGCTGGGGCGGGTTGGTGCCGTCAGTGGTCTGCT
The DNA here is from genome assembly GCF_000244975.1 of Saccharomonospora cyanea NA-134. NCBI lineage: Bacteria > Bacillati > Actinomycetota > Actinomycetes > Pseudonocardiales > Pseudonocardiaceae > Saccharomonospora > Saccharomonospora cyanea. Next base: position 433,551 of record NZ_CM001440.1, read on the forward strand.
GGGGTCGGGTGAGGTGTTCGGTGGTGGCGCCTCCACAGCTGACGTCGGTGAACGACTCCGCGCCCACCTCGGCCGCGACCAGCCGCGGATAGTTGTTGTCAGACCGTTCGCAGCCTTCCGGTGACCCCACGGGGCGGCCGGTGCCGGGTGCGGCCGTGTAGGAGTCGCCGAGCGCGACGTAGTGCACCGGCTCCTGCCTGCCCTGTGGTTCGTCGTCGGTGCGTGCCACGTTCCCGCCGGCGCACGCCACTGCCAGCGCCGCCACGGCCACCGTTACGAGTCCTGCTCGTCCACGCACACTCGATTTCTATCAGTCGGCTCGGTTCTGAGCCCGCCGAACGAGGTCGTTCACGAGTCCCGCGGCCTCGTCCGGGTGGTCCACGGTGGCGATCACCCGGCGGTTCGAGCTCAGGGTGAGCACCAGCGCCGCGCCGCTCCGGCACTTGAAGGCCACGTCACCGGAGGAGTTCGTCCGTACCCCGAGGCCACCGCCACCGAGAAGCGTGAGCGACTCCGTGCTCGCCGAAGTGATCTCGGCGAGCGGGACGGTCCTCCGCGGGTAGCCCAGCGCGCCCATGCGGATCGTGACGGCCGTGGCGTCGACGGTCACGTGTACCCGGGCGGTGCCGACAGCGGCGAGAACCCCGATCCCCAGGGGCACCAGATAGGTGCTCCACGCGGCAGTCGTCCCGCTCAGCGCGCCGACGACGACCAGCACGACAGGCGGTACCGCGACGCAGAGCACCGCCAACCCGGCGTTCGTCGCGGTACCCACCCACGCGGCACGCTCGCCAGGGTTCAGGCCGGCGCTCTCGGAACCCACCGCGACCGCGCTCCGCTTCGGTGGCACGTCGGGCGCGACGAGCCACGACACGACACCCGCTGCGACGCCGACACCCACGAGCACGATGATCGACAGCCCCGGGCCCGAGGCTTCCCGCCAGGAGGGTGCGTCGAGGGTGGCGATCACGGACGTCACGAGGCCCGCCACGGGCACCACGACCAGTCCCGAGGCCAGTCCGACCAGCGGTGGATACGAACCGCGTCCGGTGCGCAGCAGCACGAGGGCGACGACCGTGAGGACGACAGCCAGTGCGAGTGTGGCGACGAGGGTCCAGGTCGTCAGCGCGTCGAGGCTCGTCGCGCCGTCGGGGGCGCCCGACGGGCCCCAGTGGGTGGCCACCTGCTCGGGCACGCGATCCGACCAGGCGCCGCGGAGGGCGAACGCCACGACGGCGAGCAGGGCGGGAACACCCAGCGTGGCCAGGACCACGCGAACGGGGACGCTTCTCACGAGAAATTCCTCCTCACGATCGTGACCAACTCCTCCACGCCCACGCCGGCGCGTCTGCTCTCGGCCACGAGTTCGGCGGCTAGCGCGGCCAGGCGGGCGTGGCCGTCGGACCGGCCCGTCACCACGGCCCCCCGCCTGCGGCGGAGGTCGATGATTCCCTCGTCCCGCAGCGTGCCGTACGCGCGCAGCACGGTGTGCACGTTGATGTCCAGCAGCTTCGCTAGTTCTCGCGCGGCAGGGAGGCTGTCGCCCGGCTTGAGGCGCTCTTCGGACAGCGCACGACGGACCGACGCGGCGACCTGCTCGTACAGCGGAGCCGTCGACGAAGGGTCGATACGGAAGAGCATAGTTCTAACTTTACTAGAACAATGGTGGCTTAATTCGGTCGCCCGCTCCGGACACGACGAAGCCCCCGAAACCGCCACAGCGGTCCGGGGGCTTCGCGTCAGGGACTGTGCGTTACTTCGCCTCGGAGAGGAGATCCGCCACTCGGGTGACGCCCTCCACGAGGTCCTTCTCGGCGAGCGCGTAGGAGAACCGGAAGTAGCCGGGCGTGCCGAACGCCTCGCCGGGCACGACGGCGACCTCCACCTCACGCAGGATCAGGTCGGCCAGCTCCACCGTGTCGGCGGGCCGCTGCCCCCGGATCTCCTTGCCGAGCACCGCCTTCACCGACGGGTACGCGTAGAACGCGCCCTCGGGCGTCGGGCACTCGACGTTCGGGATCTCCGACAGCATCGACACGATCTTCTTGCGGCGGGAGTCGAACGCCGCCCGCATCTCGTGGACCACGTCGAGCGGGCCCTCCACCGCGGCGAGCGCGGCGCGCTGGGAGACGTTGGCGACGTTGCCGCACAGGTGTGACTGGAAGCTCGACGCGGCCTTGATCACATCCTGGGGCCCCACGATCCAGCCGACGCGCCAACCCGTCATGGAGTAGGTCTTCGCCACGCCGTTGAGGATCAGCGTGCGGTCGGCCAGTTCCGGCACCACCGTGGGCAGTGACGCGGCCTTGACACCGTCGTACACGAGGTGTTCGTAGATCTCGTCGGTGATCACCCAGATGTCGTGCTCGGCCGCCCACCTGCCGATCGCCTCCACCTGCTCGCGGGTGTAGACGGCGCCGGTCGGGTTCGACGGCGAGTTGAACAGCAGCACCTTCGTGCGTTCGGTGCGCGCCGCCTCCAGCTGCTCGACCGTGACCCGGTAACCCGTGGACTCGTCGGCCGTGACCTGCACCGGCACACCGCCGGCAAGGGTGATCGACTCGGGGTAGGTCGTCCAGTAGGGGGCGAGCAGCAGGACCTCGTCGCCCGGGTCGAGCAGGGTGGCGAACGCCGAGTACACGGCCTGCTTGCCGCCGTTGGTCACGAGCACCTGGGACGCGTCGCACGAGAACCCGGAGTCCCGCAGCGTCTTCGCGGCGATGGCCTCGCGGAGCTCGGGAAGGCCCGCCGCCGCCGTGTAGCCGTGGTTGCCGCGGTCGCGCACCGCCGCCGCGGCGGCCTCGACGATGTACTCCGGTGTCGGGAAGTCGGGCTGCCCGGCGCCGAAGCCGATCACCGGCCGCCCCTCGGCCTTGAGCGCCTTCGCCTTCGCGTCGACGGCGAGCGTCGCGGACGGCGTGATGCCCGCGATGCGAGCGGACACTCGGGGACGGGAGCCGGAGGTGATGCTGTCGGATGTGGCCATGCCGACATTTTTTCACGGGTGGCGTTGTGCCAGGCAGCAGGCCTCCTCGAAGCGTCCTGGCCCCCTGCGACGGCCGTGGCGGAAGCGACTCGGCACGCCGTAACGAGGGCGTGGTTGCGAGTCACCGTCGGGCTTGCCGTAGACTGCTGAACTTGGAACGTACGGAACTGGCCCCACAGCCCCTGCGGGGCCGGTGAAGAACGTCCTTGTGAGTGGGTCACCGCTCGAAGGGGTGTAGCTCAACTGGCAGAGCAGCGGCCTCCAAAGCCGCAGGTTGCAGGTTCAAGTCCTGTCACCCCTGCGTTGACGTGTCAGGTGGAGCGGAGGAGTAGCTCGTGAGCGAGGACGGGGAGAAGGACAAGGAGAGGGCGGCCGAGCGCCCTTCCCGTCCGGACACCGCCGCGGCTCGGCGCGCACGGCGTGCCTCCGCTGACCCGACGGGCACACCAGCGAAGACCGACTCCGGGGCGCGAGCCGGGAAGAGTGCGGAGTCCGCCAAGCGGCCCGCGCCCAAGGGGAAGACTTCGGAAAAGCTCGCCAAGCCGGAAGGCAAGGGCGCGCCGACGCCGAAGCGGAACCGCAGGGAAACGAAGAAGGGCTCGCCGTTCGCGCGCCTCGGTCGCTTCATCCGCGAGGTTTGGGGCGAGCTGCGCAAGGTCATCTGGCCGACGCGCAAGCAGATGGTCACCTACACCACGGTGGTGCTGCTCTTCCTGGTGTTCATGGTGGCTCTCGTCGCCGGACTCGACTTCGTGTTCCTTGAGGGCGTCGACGTCGTCTTCGGCGACTAGGTGGCCTGATTCCTCGCGGGTGGCGGCGTCCACGCGGCGCCCGCGACCACCACACGCGATCAACTGAGAGGACGGAAAGTGACCTCCGAGAACGGCTCAGGAGCCGGTCAGGACCTGACTGGTCTCTCCGAGGAGCAGGCGTTCGCCGCCGTCGGCGACACGGGCTCGGATGCCACCGAGACCGCCGAGGTGCCGGAAGCCGCCGAGGCCCGGCAGCCTGCGGAGACTTCCGAAGCTTCGGAGGCCGACGCCGCCGCCGACGTGCAGGTGGAGGACGAGGACCCGGTCGCGAAGCTGCGTGAGGAACTGCGTTCCCTACCCGGCGAGTGGTACGTCGTGCACTCCTACGCCGGATACGAGAACAAGGTCAAGAACAACCTCGAGACCCGGCGGCAGACGCTGGACGTCGAGGACTACATCTTCCAGATCGAGGTGCCCACCGAAGAGGTCACCGAGATCAAGAACGGGCAGCGCAAGATCGTGCAGCGGAAGGTGCTGCCCGGTTACATCCTGGTCCGGATGGAGCTCAACGACGCCTCGTGGAGCGCGGTGCGCAACACGCCCGGCGTCACCGGCTTCGTCGGAGCCACCTCCCGTCCCTCGCCGTTGGGTCTCGAGGACGTCCTGAAGTTCCTCGCCCCGAAGGTCGAGAAGCCGGAACCGGCGAAGGCGGGCAAGGGCGAGGCCGCAGCGGCCGAGCAACCCGCCGCCACGGGTGCGGTCGAGGTGGACTTCGAGGTCGGCGAGTCCGTCACGGTCATGGACGGCCCGTTCGCCACGCTGCCCGCCACGATCAGCGAGGTCAACGCGGACGCCCAGAAGCTGAAGGTCCTGGTGTCGATCTTCGGCCGGGAGACGCCGGTCGAGCTGTCGTTCACCCAGGTCTCCAAGATCTGACGACCGAGAGCGCTCGGTCGCAGGCAAAGCCTCACGCCATGGCAGGGGCGTGGGGACGAGCGACACTGAACAGGAACGAAGAATGCCACCCAAGAAGAAGAAGCTTGCAGCGATCATCAAGCTGCAGATCCAGGCGGGTGCTGCGAACCCGGCTCCTCCCGTCGGCCCGGCGCTGGGTCAGCACGGCGTCAACATCATGGAGTTCTGCAAGGCCTACAACGCCGCGACCGAGTCGCAGCGCGGCAACGTGGTGCCGGTCGAGATCTCCGTGTACGAGGACCGCTCGTTCGACTTCAAGCTCAAGACTCCGCCCGCCGCGAAGCTGCTGCTGAAGGCCGCCGGTGTCGAGAAGGGCAGCGGCGAGCCCCACAAGACGAAGATCGGCAAGGTCACCTGGGATCAGATCCGCGAGATCGCCGAGACCAAGAAGGCCGATCTCAACGCGAACGACGTCGACCAGGCCGCCAAGATCATCGCCGGTACCGCTCGCTCGATGGGCATCACGGTCGAGTGATCACCGGTGCGTCGGCGGCCGTCGCGGGCCGTCACACCACCTGTGGAAGGGCCACGCGCTGACCCGCACCACAACTGATCCGCCACGAACTGCTGAAGGACAGAACATGACCAAGCGCAGCAAGGCCTACCGTCAGGCCGCAGAGCTGATCGACCGCGAGCGGCTGTACTCGCCGCTGGAGGCCGCGAAGCTCGCCAAGGAGACCTCCAAGATCAAGATGGACGCCACCGTCGAGGTCGCGATGCGGCTCGGCGTGGACCCCCGCAAGGCCGACCAGATGGTCCGCGGCACCGTGAACCTGCCGCACGGAACGGGTAAGACCGTCCGCGTCATCGCCTTCGCGACCGGTGACAAGGCCGCCGAGGCCGAAGCCGCCGGTGCCGACGCGGTCGGCTCCGATGACCTGATCGAGCGCATCCAGGGTGGCTGGCTCGACTTCGACGCCGCGATCGCGACTCCGGACCAGATGGCGAAGGTGGGCCGCGTCGCCCGCATTCTCGGCCCGCGTGGCCTGATGCCGAACCCCAAGACGGGCACCGTGACCCCGGCCGTGGGCAAGGCCGTCGCCGACATCAAGGGCGGAAAGATCAGCTTCCGCGTCGACAAGCAGGCCAACCTGCACATGGTGATCGGCAAGGCATCGTTCGACATCGAGAAGCTGGTGGAGAACTACGCCGCCGCGCTCGACGAGGTGCTGCGGGCCAAGCCGGCGTCCTCGAAGGGCCGCTACCTGAAGAAGGTCACCTTCTCCACGACCATGGGTCCGGGCATCCCCGTGGACCCGGCTCGTACGCGCAACCTCCTGGCCGAGGAGGTCAGCGTCTGACGAGCAGCTGACATCCGGGGCGGTCATCCTGCGGGGTGGCCGCCCCGTCGTCGTTTCGGAAGGGTGCCTGTCGAACGAGGTCAGTTGCCTCTGGTCGCTGTCGTGGTGCCGGTTGCCGGGCAGGTCGTGGGCCCGGGTTCGTGGCCGGTGATCAGCCACTGGCCCATTTCGACCTCGGTGACCTCGAACACCCCGAGTGCGGGGCCGCCTTTCACCGCGAAGTCGCAGGAGTCGATGCGGACCGTCGTGGCACCGGGTTCGTACCAGCGCGGGAAGATCGACTCCGCGTAGTCGTTGACGTGCGTCACCTGTTCGTGCAGTGCCAGCACGGCCGCGCGGCAGTCGGGGTGGCCGGTGTTGACCGCGAAACGCTGCTGGATGCCGCGGTCGTTGTCGAAGTGCCCGCACGCCTCGGCGATCAACGGCCGGTTGGTGCTGGGGTCCTCCTGCGCGATGGCGTCGTAGACCTTGCGTACCGCCTCGTGCGGCTCCTTCGCCAGCAGCTCCTCGGTGTGGTAGGTGCCTCCGCCCATGCGGGCCGCGGCCTCGGTGCTGTTGTTGTCGTCGTCGGAGCCGAAGAGCTCGTTGAACGCCCAGGTGGCGAAGATGGCGAGCAGGAGGAAGAAGACGACCCAGCCGAGGATCTTCCTGCCGAGCCACTGGAGCCATCCCGGCACCCTGCGGGTGCGGGGCGCGGGTGGGGGCGGCGCGACGACGTCCGTACCGGTGGTGGTGCTGAGTTGGCCGGGTTGCGCCTGGTGCCCGGCGGCTTGCTGGTGGCGCATGAACTGCTGGAACTGTTGGAACTGCTGGAATTCCCGGAACTGGCGTAGTTGTTCGGGGTCGAGTTCCGGGGCGGCCGGGGTGAGGTCCGTGCCCGGGTCGTCGGGCACGATCTCGATCTCGTCGTCCGGCCGGCCGGGCGTTGCGTCTCCTCGCTGCTCCACCACGTCACCCATGATGCCTGCTCGCACACGATTCGTGGCCGGTGGAAGCCGGATTTCCCTGCGAACATCCGTACGGGAAGTGCGGACACACGTGCGCAACCTGCGGACACGCGTGCACCGGTTACGGACACGGTGTGGGTTCGTCCGGTGGGGTGGTGGTTCGGCGGTTCTCGGTGGCGCGTATGCTGGTCGACGGTTCTACCGAAGACCGCTGGTCTTTCCCGCGCCGGGCGTGGGAAACGAAGGTCCCGTACAGCGACGGGCGGCCTGCGCAGGGGGACGAGGCAGAAGTCGATGCGAGCGTGGACAGCTAGCTGTCCGGGTTCGTGTGGTACGCCCCGCGCCTGCTGCGCTGGGGCGTTTTGTCGTTTGTGGGGGTCCGGGCCCGCCGGTGGTCACCTAAGCCAAGAGAGGAGGCGACCATGGCGAAGCCCGACAAGGTTGCGGCCGTCGCCGAGATCGCGGACCGGTTCCGCAACAGCTCGGCTGCCGTCGTCACCCAGTACAGCGGCCTCTCCGTGTCCCAGCTCAGCGAGCTGCGCCGCGCTCTCGGCGACACCGCCAACTACCGGGTCGCGAAGAACACCCTCGTCAAGCGTGCCGCCGCCGAGGCGGGCGTCGAGGGGCTCGACGAACTGTTCGTCGGCCCCACGGCCATCGCGTTCGTCGAGGGCGAGCCGGTCGAGGCCGCGAAGGCGATCCGCGACTTCGCGAAGGACAACAACGCCCTCGTGATCAAGGGCGGCTACATGGACGGCAAGGCCCTCTCGGTCGGCGAGATCGAGCGGATTGCCGACCTGGAGAGCCGCGAGGTGCTGCTCGCCAAGACGGCGGGTGTGCTGAAGGCGAAGCTGTCCCAGGCCGCCGCGCTGTTCCAGGCCCCGGCGTCGCAGGTCGCGCGTCTGGCCGCAGCGCTGGAGGACAAGCGCAAGTCCGAAGGCGGCGCCGACGAGGCTGCCGAGAGCTGACCACCACTCACCCGACTCACCACCCACGAGTCCGCAACAGGAAGGAACGCCATCATGGCGAAGCTGAGCACCGACGAACTGCTCGACGCTTTCAAGGAGCTGACGCTGCTTGAGCTGTCCGAGTTCGTGAAGAAGTTCGAGGAGACCTTCGACGTCACCGCCGCCGCCCCGGCCGCCGTCATGGCCGCTCCGGGTGCCGCCGCTGGTGCCGCCGCTCCGGCGGAGGAGGAGAAGGACGAGTTCGACGTCGTCCTCGAGGGCGCTGGCGACAAGAAGATCCAGGTCATCAAGGTCGTGCGCGAGGTCGTCTCCGGCCTGGGCCTGAAGGAGGCCAAGGAGCTCGTCGAGAGCGCCCCGAAGCCGCTGCTCGAGAAGGTCGACAAGGAGGCCGCCGAGGCCGCCAAGGAGAAGCTCGAGGCCGCCGGCGCGAAGGTTTCGCTCAAGTGAGCTAGCGCACTTCGCTGAAAAGGCGGGTCGTTCGTCGGAAGACGAGTGACCCGCCTTTTTTGTTTTCACCCGGTCGTGGGTTAGTGTGCTGCGAGCCACGATCCCGCAGCGTGAACCGCTCCTGTCGAAACTGATGAGTAACCTGCTCGCCTTCGACTCGTTGCACGTTGTTGACGCGCCGTGAAAACACTCCGGGAGGTGCGATGGGTGCCGAGGTGGTCATCGAAGGGCTGAGCAAGTCCTTCGGCAAGCACACCATCTGGCGTGACGTCACGCTGACACTGCCACCCGGTGAGGTGTCGGTGATGCTCGGGCCCTCGGGTACCGGTAAGTCCGTGTTCCTCAAGTCCATGATCGGCTTGTTGAAACCGGACAGAGGCAAGTGTGTGATCAATGGCGTGGACATCGTGAGATGTTCGGAACGCAAGCTCTACGAGACGCGGAAGCTGTTCGGAGTGCTGTTCCAGGACGGCGCGCTGTTCGGCTCGATGAACCTCTACGACAACGTCGCCTTCCCGTTGCGTGAGCACACGAAGAAATCCGAGACCGAAATTCGCAGGATCGTTCTCGAAAAGCTGGAGATGACGGGTTTGTCCGGCGCGGAGCGGAAGCTGCCGGGCGAGATCTCCGGCGGTATGCGCAAGCGGGCCGGTCTGGCGAGGGCGCTCGTGCTCGACCCGGAGATCATTCTCGTCGACGAGCCGGACTCCGGCCTCGACCCGGTGCGCACCACCTACATCTCGCAGCTCTTCATCGACGTCAACGCCCAGAGCGACGCCACGTTCCTCATCGTGACCCACAACATCAACCTTGCGCGGACGGTGCCGGACAACCTCGGCATGCTGTACCGCAAGGAGCTGGTGATGTTCGGCCCCCGCGAGGTGCTGCTCACCAGCGAGGAGCCCGCGGTCAAGCAGTTCCTCAACGGCCGCATGGACGGGCCGATCGGAATGTCGGAGGAGAAGGACTCGGCCACGCTCGCCGCGGAGCGCGCGATGTTCGAGGCAGGCCACCACGCGGGCGGGGTCGAGGAGGTCACGGGGGTGCCGCCACAGCTGCAACCGACCCCCGGGCTGCCGGAGCGGCAGGGCGCGCGGCGGCGCAAGGACCGCGTGATGCGGATCCTGCACACTCTGCCGGAGGCCGCGCGGGAGTCCATCATCGCCTCGCTCACGCCGGAGGAGCAGCGCCGCTACGGAGTCCACAGTGCACGAGCGCACCAGCCCGACCTGGTAGGTGTGCAGCGCGGGAGCCTGCCCACCGGTGAGGTCGCCCAACTGCCGGACTCCCAGTGGACCCAGCCGATCCAGCCCGGCGCCGACACCGTGACCCGACGACTACCCCCGCACCAGCAAGGAAACTCATGAGCTCACCGGCCTCGACGGCCAGGATTCCCGGACTCGGGATGCTGCGCGAGACCGGGAGGTTGTTCGCGCTCGGTCTCGACGTGGCGCGTGGCGTGTTCCAGCGGCCGTTCCAGTTCAGGGAGTTCATCCAGCAGGCGTGGTTCATCGCCAGCGTGACGATCCTGCCGACGGCGCTGGTGGCGATCCCGTTCGGTGCGGTCATCTCGATGCAGTTCGGATCGCTGGCGAAGCAACTCGGCGCGCAGTCTTACACGGGCGCGGGCAGCGTGCTCGCGACGGTGCAGCAGGCGAGCCCGCTCGTGGTGGCGTTGCTCGTGGCGGGTGCGGGCGGCTCGGCGATCTGCGCCGACATCGGTGCGCGCACGATCCGCGAGGAGATCGACGCCATGGAGGTGCTCGGCGTCTCGGCCGTGCAGCGTCTCGTGGTGCCGAGGGTGCTCGCGTGCATGTTCGTCGCGGTGCTGCTGAACGGCATGGTGAGCGTCATCGGTGTGCTCGGCGGTTACTTCTTCAACGTCGTGCTGCAGGACGGCACACCGGGCGCTTACCTGGCGAGTTTCTCGGCGCTCGCGCAGCTGTCCGACCTGTGGATCGGTGAGATCAAGGCGCTGATCTTCGGTTTCATCGCCGCGGTCGTCGCCGCCTACCGGGGGCTGAACCCCCCGCCCGGCCCGAAGGGCGTCGGTGACGCGGTGAACCAGTCCGTCGTCATCACGTTCCTGCTGCTGTTCGTGGTCAACACGGTGATCACGCTCATCTACCTGCAGCTCGTCCCCTCGAAGCTGGACTGAACCGATGGCCCGCCTGTTCCAGAACGTGAAGAACCTCGCCAACCGTCCACTGACGACGTTGGACATGCTCGGCGACCAGATGTCGTTCTACCTGCGCGCTCTCGCGTGGGCGCCCAGGGCGATCCGCCGCTACGGCAGGGAGGTGCTGAGACTTCTCGCGGAGGTCAGCTTCGGCTCGGGGTCACTGGCGGTGATCGGCGGCACGGTCGGTGTGATGGTCGGGCTGACACTGTTCACGGGTGTCCTCGTGGGCCTCCAGGGCTTCTCGGCGCTGGACTCCATCGGCACGTCGGCGTTCACGGGCTTTCTGACGTCGTTCTTCAACACCAGGGAGATCGCGCCGCTGGTGGCGGGTCTGGCGTTGTCGGCGACGGTGGGTGCGGGGTTCACCGCCCAGCTCGGTGCGATGCGGATCTCGGAGGAGGTCGACGCGTTGGAGGTGATGGGGGTGCCGAGCCTGCCCTACCTCGTGACGACGCGCATCATCGCCGGGTTCGTGGCCGTGGTCCCGTTGTACGTGATCGGGTTGCTCAGCTCGTACCTGGCGTCGAGAACCGTGGTGGTCTATCTGTACGGGCAGTCGGCGGGGACGTACGACCACTACTTCGACCTGTTCCTGCCCCCGGAGGACGTGTTCTACTCCTTCGTCAAGGTGCTGATCTTCAGCGTGCTGATCATTCTGATGCACTGCTACTACGGATACCGGGCCACCGGTGGACCCGCCGGCGTCGGCATCGCGGTCGGGCGGGCCGTCCGGCTGTCGATCGTCACGGTGGCCGTGGTCAACTTCTTCATCGGTTTCGCCATCTGGGGTACCGACACGACGGTGAGGATCGCGGGATGAGCTCGACGGTGGCGACGATTCGTCGCAGGCTGCTCGGACTGCTGCTGGTGGGCATCCTCGTCGGCGGCATCGCGTTGAGCGTGGCCGTCTACAACCGGGCGTTCAGCGACCACGTGACCGTGCGACTGCAGGCCGGGGCCATCGGAAACCAGCTCGCACGGGACTCCGACGTGAAGGTGCGAGGACTGATCGTCGGCCGTGTCGGCGAGATCGAGGTGACGCCCACGGGCGGTGCGGAGCTGGTGCTGCACCTCGACCCGGAGCACGCCGAACTGGTGCCGGCCAACGTGTCGGCGAGGTTTCTGCCGAAGACGTTGTTCGGTGAGCGCTACGTCGACCTGACCATTCCCGAGCAGCCCGCACGGTCGAGCCTCGCCGACGGCGACGTGATCACGCAGGACCGCACCGAGGACGCGGTGCGGTTGGAGCAGGCGCTCGACAACCTGCTGCCGGTGTTGAAGGCCGTACAGCCCGAGAAGCTGTCCAGCACCCTGTCGGCGATCTCCACGGCACTGGAGGGCAGAGGCGAACAACTCGGTGAGACGTTGTCCGAACTGGGCGACTACCTGCGGGAGCTGAACCCGCACGTGCCGAGACTGCAGGAGAACCTGCGGGAGCTGGCGGAGTTCTCCGGCAACCTCTCCGACGTCGCCCCGGACCTGCTGGCCACGCTCGACAACCTCAGCACCACCAGCCGGACGATCGTCGACCAGAGCTTCGGCCTCGACACGCTGTACCGCACGGTGACGACGGCGTCGAGCGACCTGGACGCGTTCCTCGACGCCAACGGGCCCAACATCATCAGTCTGGGGGAGACCGCGAGGCCCACGGCGGAACTGCTGGCCAAGTACGCGCCCTCCTATCCGTGCTTCCTCGGGCAGATGGCGGAACTCGTGCCGAGGATCGACGAGTCGTTCGGCAAGGGCACGAACAAACCAGGTCTCCACGCCACTCTGGAGATCACTGTGGACCGGGGCCCGTACAGGGCGGGGCAGGACGAGCCCGAGTACGGCGACAAACGCGGGCCGCGTTGCTACGCGATGGAGGAGTACCCCGACCCGTTCCCACAGCATCCGCCGGACGGCCCGCTGCGGGACGGCAGCGTGCCCCCGCCCGCGGCGCGGTCGACCGCGACCGGGCTCAACGACTCGGCGGCGGGCGGTGGCGCGGCCCCCGCGGGCAACCCCGCCAACACCGCGGGCGAGCACGCGCTGGTGGCGCAGCTCGCGGGTCCGAGGGTGGGGCTCGGGCCGTCCGAGGTTCCCGCCTGGGGCTCGTTGCTGGTGGCCCCCCTCTATCGGGGAGCGGAGGTGACGGTCGAGTGAGCCGGACAGCCGCCGAGGACCGACTGCGCAGCCGCGAGGAGGTGAGCGTGTGAAGGGGCTCGCCGCACCACTGGTGAAGCTCGGTGTCTTCGTGACCACCACCGTGGTGTTCACCGCCCTGCTCGGCCTGAGCATCGCGGGCATGAACACCTCGGACACCGACACGTACCGGGCGCGGTTCACCGACGCCACGTCGGTGCTCGCGGGTGACGACGTGCGTATCGCGGGCGTGCGGGTGGGCCAGGTGGCCGACGTCCGGATCGTCGACCGCAGGATCGCGGAGGTCGAGTTCGAACTGGACAGTGGCCGCACGCTCCCGGGCAACGTCGTGGCCGCCATCAAGTTCCGCAACCTCGTCGGCCAGCGCTACCTGTCGCTGGAACGCGGTGACGGACCGCCGAGGGGGACCCTCGAGAAGGGTGGGACCATCCCGCTGGAGAACACCCGGCCCGCCGTCGACCTCACCGAGTTGTTCAACGGCTTCAAACCGCTGTTCCAGGCCCTGTCGCCCGAGGACGTGAACACGCTGTCCTACGAGATCGTCCGGGTGCTCCAGGGCGAGGGCGGCACCGTCGAGAGCCTGCTCGCCCACACCGCGTCGCTCACCACCACCATCGCCGAGAAGGACCAGGTCATCGGCGAGGTGATCGACAACCTCAACCAGGTGCTGCACACGCTGAACGAACGCACCCCGCAGCTGTCCCAGCTCATCAGCAGGCTCCAGGAGTTCGTGTCGGGACTCGCGAGCGACCGCGAACCCATCGGCGAGGCCATCGACTCCATCGGCGACCTCACCCAGACCACGGCGGGCCTGCTGGAGGAGGCACGGAAGCCGCTGCGCGAGGACATCGACGCGCTCGGCGACCTCGCGAGCAACCTCAACGACCACGAGGAGGTCGTCGAGCACTTCATCCAGTACCTGCCGGAGAAGGTCAGCAGGCTGTCGTCCACAGCGGACTACGGGTCGTGGCTGAACTTCTTCCTGTGCGAAGCGAAGGGCAACATCAGCATCACCGGCCTCGGCGACAGGCCGGTCTCGCTGCCGATGCTGCCGGCCAACCGGAGTCGGTGCCTGTCATGACCAGTTTCTCCAAGCGCAACCCCGTGCCGATCGCGCTCGTCGGGCTCACGCTGATGCTGCTCGGCACGCTCGCGGCCCTCAACTCCGACGACCTGCCGCTGGTCGGCGGCGGCACCACCTACCGTGCGGAGTTCAGCGAGGCCGCCGGGCTGCGGACCGAAGACGAGGTGCGCATCGCGGGCGTGAAGGTCGGCGAGGTCACCGACATCGAGCTCGAAGGCGCGAAGGTGCTGGTGTCGTTCAAGGTCTCGGACGCCTGGCTCGGCGACCGCACCACCGCCGCCATAAAGATCAAGACCCTGCTGGGGCAGAAGTACCTCGCTCTCGACCCCGTCGGCGAGAACACTCTCGACCCCAGCGAGACCATCCCGCTCGAACGCACGGCCGCGCCCTACGACGTGCTCGAAGCGTTCCGGGACCTGTCCTCGACGGTCGACGAGATCGACGTCGACCAGCTCGCGCAGAGCTTCGACGTCCTGTCGGAGACGTTCGACGACACCCCCGACGACGTGCGCGGCGCGCTGGACGGCCTTTCGAAGCTGTCCGACACCATCGCCTCGCGGGACGCCCAGCTCTCCGAACTGCTCGACGGCACCCGGAAGGTCAGCCAGACCCTCGCCGACCGGGACGCCGAACTCGCCACCCTCATCGAGGACGGCAACGCGCTTCTGGAAGAGCTGTCCGCCCGCGAGGAGGCCATCCGCGCGATGCTGGACGGCACCCGCGAGCTGTCGGAACAGCTGCGCGGGCTCGTCGACGACAACAACGAGCAACTCGACCCCGTGCTCGAACAACTCGACAAGCTCACCGACATGTTGGAGCGCAACCAGGAATCGCTGTCCGAGGGCATCGAGAACTTCGCGCCGTTCGTGCGGGTCTTCAACAACACCATCGGCAACGGCCGCTGGTTCGACAACTACATCTGCGGCCTGCTCCTGCCGTCCATCGGCCCGTTGAACGAAGAGGGGTGCAACGCGCGATGACCGACACCCGTCTCGGACTGAAGCTCGCTCGAGGTGTCGCCGCCGCGTGCGTGCTCGGGCTCGTCGTGGCCACGGCCCTGTGGTGGACCATGAAGGACGCGGGCTCCAAGCACGTCACCGCATACTTCACCGAGGCCATCGGCCTGTACGAAGGCAACAGCGTCCGCGTCCTCGGCGTCGAGGTGGGGGAGGTGACCTCCGTCCGGCCCGAGGGCGACCGCGTCCGGGTCGACATGACCTACGACCGCGAGTTCGCCGTCCCCGCCGACGCGGGCGCCGTCCTCGTCGCACCCGCCCTGGTGTCCGACCGCTACGTGCAGCTCACCCCCGCCCACACCGGCGGGGAGGAACTCGACGACGGCGCGATCATTCCGCTGTCCCGCACCGCCGTGCCCCTGGAGATCGACGAACTCGGCGAGAGCCTCAGCCGCGTGTCCGAGGCACTCGGACCGAACGGCGCCAACGCGGACGGCTCGCTGTCGGACCTGCTCGACACCGCCGCCGCGAACCTCGACGGCAACGGCAAGGCCCTGCACGAGTCCATCACCAAACTCGGGCAGGCCGCGGGAACCCTGTCCGGCAACTCCGAGGACCTCTTCGTCACCGTCGAGAACCTCGCGAAGCTGTCCGGAACCCTCGCCGAGAGCGACGATCAGGTGCGCCGGTTCGAGCAGCAGCTCGCCGACGTCAGCGACTTCCTCGCCGCCGAACGCGACAACCTCGCGGCCACGGTCTCCGAACTCGGCACCACGCTTGCCACCGTCGACGACTTCATCAACGACAACCGCGACCGCGTGAGGTCGAACGTCGGCAAGCTGGCCGACATCACCCAGGTGCTCGTGGAACAGCGCGCCGCGCTGGCGGAGACACTCGACATCGCCCCACTCGCGCTCGGCAACCTCGCCAACACCTACAACGCCGCGTCGGGCACCCTCGACGCCCGGCCCAACATGAACGAACTCACCGAACCGCCGATCCTCATGGTCTGCAACCTGCTCAGGCAGACACCCGAGGCACTCGACGCGCTCGGCGACCTCTGTGCCGAGGTCGGGGGTGTCCTCGACGGCGCCGTGCAGCTGCCGTCCCTGGCCGAGTCGGTGAACGCCCTGAACAAGGGCAAGTTGCCACCGCTGCCGCTCCCGCTGGTCGGGCAGCTCACGGGCTCGGAAGGGCGGTGACGAACCTGATGACGCTGATGACGAGGCGGATGCGCACCACCCTCGCCGCGGCGGGGGTCGCCACACTCCTGGCGACCGGAGGATGCAGCGGTTTCACCGGCGCCCACGACATCCCCCTGCCCGGCGGCGCGGACCTCGGCGACGACCCCTACACCGTACGAATCCACTTCCGCGACGTACTCGACCTCGTGCCGCAGGCCGGCGTCCGGGTGGGCGAGGTGCCCGTCGGCGCCGTCGAGGAAGTCAGGCTGGCGGACGACGGGTGGACGGCCGAGGTGGTGGTCTCCGTCAACGGAGACGTCGAACTGCCCTCGGGCGCCATCGCCAACCTGCGCCAGTCCAGCCTGCTCGGCGAGAAGTACGTCGAACTCGCCGCGCCCGCCGAGGGCGAGGTCGACCCACACGGTGGGCGGCTCTCCGACGGCGACCTCATCCCCGTCGAACGCACCAACCGCAGCGTCGAGGTCGAGGAGGTCCTCGGCGCGCTGTCCATGCTGCTCAACGGCGGCGGCGTCGAACAGCTCAACACGATCACCAGGGAACTGGGCGCCGCGCTGGAGGGCAACTCGCCCGACATCAAGGCGCTGCTACGCAACGCCGAGGAACTCGTGAAGGCGCTCGACGAGCAGTCGGGCGACATCACCTCCGCGCTCGACGCGCTCAACCGGCTGTCGGCCACCCTCAACTCCCAGCGCGACAAGATCGCCGTCGCCGTCGAGGACCTGAGCCCCGGCCTCGAGGTCCTCGAACGCCAGAGGGACCAGCTCGTCGACATGCTGGGCGCGCTCGACGGACTGTCCGAGGTGGCCGTCGAGACCGTCAACGCAGGCCAGGAAGACCTCGTGGCCAACCTCGAAGCCCTGCTGCCCACACTGCGCAAGCTCGCCGAAGCCGGGGCAGACCTGCCCAACGCCCTGGAACTCATGCTCACCTACCCGTTCACCGACGCGGCGGCCGAAGGGGTCAAGGGCGACTACATGAACCTCTACCTCGAACTCGACCTGAACCTGAAGGAGATCCTCGCCAACCTCGGCCGCAGCAGGCAGAACCCGCTGCAGAACCTGCCGATCGTCGGCGACCTCACCAACCCCCGCGAGACCGACCCCGACGACACGTCGTCGCTGCTGCCGCTGCCGGGAGACGAGGGCTACGGTGACTCCGGCGACTCCGGTGACTCCGGCGGAGACGGCGACGCCGGCGGCCTCGGCGGGCTGCTCGAGGACATCGTCGGAGGTGGCCGCTGATGCTCGTGCGCAAGACCCGGATCCAACTCGTCGCCTTTCTCGTCATCTCCGTCCTGGCCATCGGCTACGCGCTCGTGCGCTTCACCGACATCGAGAAGACGTTCGGCTCCGGTGGCTACACCGTCCACCTCGAGATGTCCGACTCCGGCGGCATCTTCACCGGCGCGGAGGTCACCTACCGCGGCTACAACATCGGCGAGGTCGGCAGGCTCAGCCTCACCGCCGACGGCCTGTCGGCAGCCCTGCTCATCGACGCCGACGCCCCGCCGGTACCGAGGAAACTCCACGCGGCCGTCGCCAACCGCTCCGCGGTCGGGGAGCAGTACGTCGACCTGCGGCCCGTCACCGACGACGGCCCGTACCTCGCCGACGGCGACGTCATCCCGGCCGACAGGGTCGACACCCCCGTCCCCGCCCAGGACATCATCACCGACCTCGACAGCCTCGCCTCCTCGGTGCCGACCGAGTCGTTGCGCACGGTGGTCGACGAGTCCTACCAGGCGTTCAGCGGCACCGGTCGCCACCTCCAGACGCTGCTGGACACCACCGGCGAGTTCACCCGCGTCGCCAGGGAGTACCTGCCGCAGACGGTGCGGTTGCTGGAGGACGGCACCACGGTCCTGCGCACCCAGAACGACCTGAGCACGCACATGCGGTCCTTCAGCTCCGACCTGAAGGACCTCTCACAGACGCTCAAGGACTCCGACGGCGACCTCCGCGAACTCATCAGGACCGCCCCCGAGGCGGCCACCACCGTCAGCGAGGTGCTCGCGGAGTCCGGCCCCGACCTGAGCACCCTGCTGGCCAACCTCCTGACCACGTCCAACGTCCTCGTCACCCGACTCGACGGGCTGGAACAGGCCTTCGTCAGCTACCCCGTCGTCGCGGCGGGCGCGTACAGCGTGACGCCCGGAGACGGCACCGCCCACCTCGGACTCGTACTCAACCTGTTCAACCCGCCCTCGTGCACGAAGGGCTACCGTCCCCCCGAGGAATACCGGCCCGGCAACGAGACAAGTCCGCGCGAGCCGTACGCCGACGCCTACTGCGCCGAACCGGAAGGCAGTCCCATCGCGGTGCGGGGCTCGCAGAACGCCCCGTTCAACGGCGTTCCCGTGGCGCCGACCGAGCAGCAGGTGCAGGCCAACAGCGACCGTGACTCCGAACAACTGGAGTTCCTGCGGCGGAGCGCGCTCGGCCTCGCGAAGGAGGACGCCCTGTCGATCACCAGCCTGCAACAGCTCGTGGGCGTGGAGGACTGAACAGGCCGGCCCGCAGAACTCACCCCGACAACACCCACCCCGAGCCAGTCTGGAGTGCCATGAGTTCGGACGAGCAGCGGCCGGAACCGGACGAGCACGAAACCCGCCCGTCCGCCGGCACCGAGCACGACGACAGCGAAGCCGACACCGAGTCGCACGAGCGCACCCCCGGCCCGGACGGGGAGCCGGCTGGAGAGCAGGACGCCGAACCCGACCCCGGTCCCGAACCCACCGCCGAACGTCCCGAGCGCCCCGGACCGCCCCGGGCGCTCGTGTTCGTGGCCGCAGCACTGGCCTCGGCCGCACTCGTGGTCGCCGTCGTCTTCGGGGCCCTGTGGCAGAGTGCCGCGAGCAGCGACGACGTGGAGATCGCCGAGTCCCGGGAAGCCGTCGTGGCGGCGGCGAGCAGAGCGGTGGTGGCCTTCACCGGACTCGACTCGGAGAACCCCGACGAGTACTTCCGCAGGCAGAAGGAGATCGCCACGGGCCGTCTGCTGGAGGAGATCGCGAAGACCGAGCAGGAGTACCGCGAGCCCATCAGCAAGGCCGGAACCAGGGTGGAGTCCCGGGTGGCGGACGTGGCCGTCGAGGAGCTCAACGTCCACGAGGGCAAGGCGCTCGCCCTGGCCGTCGTCGAGCTCGACGTCACGCAGAAGCAGGACAGCGGCACGAAGACGCTGCGGATGCAGTTGCAGCTCGAACGCGACCCGAACGCGGGTGACGCCGGGCACCAGCCGTGGAAGGTGTCGGGCATCTCGCCGGTCCCCTACGGCGCCAGCAGCTGACCCGTGGCCTTTCGGCCCTCCCGCAGCATCCGCCGCACGATCCGAGTCAGGAGATCTCCCGAAATGCCTCCCTCCCGGCGCCGCATCCCAGCTCCACAGCCGCCCGTTCCGGCCCGCCGCCCCAGGGTGGCGGGACTGCGCAAGCCGTCCCCGACGAAGCGCTCCCCGGAACCCGCCGAGACCACCGAGACCACCGAGACCACCGAGACCAACGAGCCCACCGGGACCACCGGGACCACCGGGACCAACGGAGCCCCGGGCACTCCTGACACCGGGTCCGGAACCGGTGAGGCGGACGAGACCCGCACCGAACACACCCGAGCACCGGAACCGGTCGAGTCCGGCGAACCCGAGCCCGTGACGCCCGTGACGTCCGACGACGAGCTGCCGAAGCAGGAGGCCGGACGTGACAAGCCGAGCCCACGGCCCAAAACGCGCGACCGGGGCACGGCACGGCCGACCGACGCCGACCAGGTCGACGTCACCGACGAGGACGCCGAGGCAGCCGTCCCGAGGACGGGCCGGGACTCCGGACGAGAGGACTCGGACAGCGTGGAGGAGACCTCCCGCTCGCGCCGGGCGGGCTACCCCGTGCTGGCTGCCCTGCTCGCGGCCACGCTCGTGTTGTCGGGCCTCGCCGTGTTCTTCAAGGTGAAGCACGGTGAGGCCACGGAGCTGACCGCCAACACGGCGATGGTCGACGTGGCGTCGACCGCCGAGGTCAAGCAGGCGATGCAGGACGCCGCGCAGCGCCTGTTCTCGGTCAACTACCAGGACATGGGCGCCACCGACGAGGCCGCCGACCGTTTCCTCGCGAGCGAGGAGGTCCGGCGCACCTACGACGCCCTCATGGGCGACTACCGGCAGCAGGCCACGGAGCAGAAGATCGTCGTCACCACCACGGCGGTCCGCAGTGCTGTGGTACTCCTCGATGGCGACCGTGCCAGGGTCATGGTCTACGTTGATCAGATGGCGACCCGGGCGGGCAGCGAGCAGCCGATGGGCGGCCCGGCCGCCATGTGGTTCGAAGCCGAGCGTCGGGACGGCGCGTGGAAGGTCGCCGACCTGAACGTCTACGGTGCCAGTCAGTCCGATACTCGATCGGGGGCGGCTCCGGCGGAGGCCGAACCGTCGTCGTCGCAGGCAGGAGATTCGACGGAGGGTAACTGACGCTGCGCCAACCGGTGGTCAACCGTTGAAGGATGCTTGACTCAGCGTCCTCGGGGGTTCACGCTTACAGGCAACACGGCACGCCTTGCGGGAGGCGGGCCGGGGACACGACAAGGAGAGGCCGAACACGAGGCCGGGCCCTGATCGTCAGGCGATCGGGGGACCCCTCTCGACAACTCTCCTATGGCGGGCTAGACTGCTTCTTTGCGCTGCCCACTTTCAGGCTGCCCGTGTGCGGTAGCTAGGATGGTCGGCAACACCGCACCCTTGACAGTCCGCGTTACGAGTTGCTAGCGCGGCTGCTCAACCAGCTATGTCCCCGGAAGGACGCATCTTGGCAGTCTCTCCCGCGAATCAGGCCACTGCTGCGACCAACTCGAATCGACCGTCAACGGGTGTTCCAGGAGCACCGAAGCGAGTCTCTTTCGGGGAGATTCGCGAGCCGCTCGACACCCCGCACCTGCTTGATGTGCAGATCCGGTCGTTCGAATGGTTCACCGGCTCGGAGGCGTGGTACGAACGCGCCGTCAACGAGGGCGACGAGAACCCGGTCGGAGGTCTCGAGGAGGTTCTGAACGAGATCTCCCCGATCGAGGACTTCTCCGGCTCCATGTCACTGTCCTTCTCCGATCCGCGCTTCGACGAGGTCAAGGCCTCCGTCGAGGAGTGCAAGGACAAGGACATGACGTACGCGGCGCCGCTGTTCGTCACCGCCGAGTTCGTCAACAACAACACCGGTGAGATCAAGAGCCAGACGGTCTTCATGGGCGACTTCCCCGTGATGACCGACAAGGGCACGTTCATCATCAACGGCACCGAGCGCGTCGTGGTGTCGCAGCTCGTCCGTTCGCCGGGTGTGTACTTCGACCAGGCGGTCGACAAGTCCACGGACAAGGACATCTTCAGCGTCAAGATCATTCCGAGCCGTGGTGCCTGGCTGGAGTTCGACGTCGACAAGCGCGACACCGTCGGCGTCCGCATCGACCGCAAGCGTCGCCAGCCGGTCACGGTGCTGCTGAAGGCGCTCGGTTGGACCACCGAGCAGATCCGTGAGCGCTTCTCGTTCTCCGAGACGCTGCTCGCCACCCTGGAGAAGGACCACACGGCCAGCCAGGACGAGGCGCTGCTCGACATCCACCGCAAGCTGCGGCCGGGCGAGCCTCCGACGAAGGAGAGCGCCCAGGCGCTGGTGGAGAACCTCTTCTTCAAGGACAAGCGCTACGACCTCGCCAAGGTCGGCCGCTACAAGATCAACAAGAAGCTCGGTCTCGACCTGCCGTACGGCAACGGCACGCTCACCGAGGAAGACATCGTCACCACCATCGAGTACCTGGTCCGCCTGCACGCGGGCGAGGAGACGATGCGCTCCGGTGACGTCGAGGTGCCCGTCGAGACCGACGACATCGACCACTTCGGCAACCGGCGGCTGCGCACCGTGGGCGAGCTGATCCAGAACCAGATCCGCGTCGGCCTCTCCCGCATGGAGCGCGTCGTCCGTGAGCGGATGACCACGCAGGACGTCGAGGCGATCACGCCGCAGACGCTGATCAACATCCGCCCCGTGGTCGCGGCGATCAGGGAGTTCTTCGGTACCTCCCAGCTGTCGCAGTTCATGGACCAGAACAACCCGCTGTCCGGGCTGACCCACAAGCGCAGGCTCTCGGCGCTCGGCCCCGGCGGTCTGTCCCGTGAACGCGCCGGCATGGACGTCCGTGACGTGCACCCGAGCCACTACGGCCGCATGTGCCCGATCGAGACGCCGGAAGGCCCGAACATCGGTCTGATCGGCTCGCTGTCGGCCTACGCGAGGGTTAACCCGTTCGGGTTCATCGAAACCCCGTACCGGAAGGTCGTCGAAGGCCGGGTCACCGACGAGGTGCACTACCTGACCGCCGACGAGGAGGACCGCTTCGTCAAGGCGCAGGCCAACGCCCCGCTGACCGAGGACG
Source organism: Saccharomonospora cyanea NA-134 (assembly GCF_000244975.1). NCBI lineage: Bacteria > Bacillati > Actinomycetota > Actinomycetes > Pseudonocardiales > Pseudonocardiaceae > Saccharomonospora > Saccharomonospora cyanea. The sequence continues at coordinate 455,906 of NZ_CM001440.1, forward strand.
GCCACTTCGCCGAGGAACAGGTCCTGGGTCGCCGGAAGGGCGGCGAGGTCGAGCTGCTCGACCCCATGGAGATCGACTACATGGACGTCTCGCCGCGGCAGATGGTGTCCGTGGCGACCGGCATGATCCCGTTCCTCGAGCACGACGACGCCAACCGTGCGCTGATGGGCGCGAACATGCAGCGTCAGGCCGTGCCGCTGCTGCGCAGCGAGGCCCCGCTGGTGGGTACGGGCGTGGAGCTCGCCGCCGCCGTCGACGCCGGTGACGTCATCGTCGCCGAGGAAGCGGGCGTGGTCGAGGAGCTGTCGGCCGACCTGATCACGGTCATGCAGGACGACGGCACCCGCCGCACCTACGGCCTCTACAAGTTCCGCCGCACCAACGCGGGCACCTGCTTCAACCACCGTCCGGTGGTCAACGAGGGTGACCGGGTGGAGAAGGGGCAGGTCCTCGCCGACGGCCCGTCCACCGACAAGGGCGAGATGGCGCTCGGCAAGAACCTCCTCGTGGCGATCATGCCGTGGGAGGGTCACAACTACGAGGACGCCATCGTGATCTCGCAGCGCCTCGTGCAGGACGACGTGCTCACGTCGATCCACATCGAGGAGCACGAGATCGACGCCCGCGACACCAAGCTCGGTGCCGAGGAGATCACCCGGGACATCCCGAACGTCTCCGAGGACGTGCTGGCCGACCTCGACGAGCGCGGCATCGTGCGCATCGGTGCCGAGGTCCGGGACGGTGACATCCTGGTCGGCAAGGTCACGCCCAAGGGTGAGACCGAGCTGACCCCGGAGGAGCGCCTGCTGCGCGCCATCTTCGGCGAGAAGGCACGCGAGGTCCGGGACACGTCGCTGAAGGTGCCGCACGGTGAGACCGGCAAGGTCATCGGCGTTCGGGTCTTCTCCCGCGAGGACGACGACGAGCTGCCCCCGGGCGTCAACGAACTCGTCCGCGTCTACGTCGCGAAGAAGAGCAAGATCCAGGACGGTGACAAGCTCGCGGGCCGGCACGGTAACAAGGGCGTCATCGGCAAGATCCTGCCGGTGGAGGACATGCCGTTCCTCGAGGACGGCACCCCGGTGGACATCGTGCTGAACACCCACGGTGTGCCTCGCCGAATGAACATCGGGCAGATCCTCGAACTGCACCTCGGGTGGCTGGCCTCCCAGGGGTGGAAGGTCGAGGGCAACCCCGAGTGGGCGAAGAACCTCACCGAGGAGCTGATGGACGTCGAGCCCGGCACGAACACCGCGACGCCGGTGTTCGACGGCGCCCGGGAGCACGAGCTCACGGGGCTGCTCGGCTGCGCCAAGCCCAACCGTGACGGCGACCGCCTGGTCGGCGAGGACGGCAAGGCGACGCTGCTCGACGGCCGCACCGGCGAGCCGTTCCCGTACCCCGTGGCGGTCGGCTACATGTACATCCTGAAGCTGCACCACATGGTGGACGACAAGATCCACGCGCGGTCCACGGGTCCGTACTCGATGATCACGCAGCAGCCGCTGGGTGGTAAGGCACAGTTCGGTGGTCAGCGCTTCGGTGAGATGGAGTGCTGGGCCATGCAGGCCTACGGTGCCGCCTACACCCTCCAGGAACTGCTCACGATCAAGTCCGACGACGTCGTCGGCCGCGTCAAGGTCTACGAGGCCATCGTCAAGGGCGAGAACATGCCCTCACCGGGCATCCCCGAGTCGTTCAAGGTGCTGCTGAAGGAACTTCAGTCGCTCTGCCTGAACGTCGAGGTGCTCTCCACCGACGGGGCCGCCATCGAGATGCGCGACTCCGACGACGAGGACCTCGAACGCGCGGCCGCCAACCTCGGCATCAACCTGTCCCGCAACGAGTCGCCCTCCGTGGACGACGTCGTGCAATGACCCAGCCGCCCGGTGGGGTCCGACACCACTGGACCCCACCGGGTAGCCGAACCCCTCTAACCGATGGGGTCGGGAAAGCACCCCGGACCCCCGAGAAGAACCCCAAGGGGATGCAAGAACGTGCTGGACGTCAATTTCTTCGATGAGCTCCGGATCGGTCTCGCCACGGCCGACGACATCCGTCAGTGGTCCTACGGCGAGGTCAAGAAGCCGGAGACCATCAACTACCGCACGCTCAAGCCGGAGAAGGACGGGCTCTTCTGCGAGAAGATCTTCGGGCCCACCCGGGACTGGGAGTGCTACTGCGGCAAGTACAAGCGCGTCCGCTTCAAGGGCATCATCTGTGAGCGCTGTGGTGTCGAGGTCACCCGCGCCAAGGTGCGTCGTGAGCGGATGGGCCACATCGAACTGGCCGCTCCCGTCACCCACATCTGGTACTTCAAGGGTGTTCCGTCGCGCCTCGGCTACCTGCTCGACCTGGCGCCGAAGGACCTCGAAAAGATCATCTACTTCGCCGCGTACGTCATCACCGGTGTGAACACCGAGCTGCGGCACAACGACCTGCCGACGCTGGAGAACGAGATCAGCGTCGAGCGGAAGAACATCGAGTCCCGCCGCGACGCCGAGATCGAGCAGCGCGCGCAGAAGCTCGAGGCCGACCTCGCCGAGCTGGAGGCCGAGGGAGCCAAGGCCGACGTTCGCCGCAAGGTGAAGGAGGGCGGCGAACGCGAGATGCGGCAGATCCGCGACCGCGCCCAGCGGGAGCTGGACCGCCTGGAGGAGGTCTGGTCGACCTTCACCAAGCTGGAGCCGCGTCAGCTCATCGTCGACGAGCAGCTCTACCGCGAGCTCTACGACCGCTACGGCGAGTACTTCACCGGCGGCATGGGCGCCGAGGCCATCCAGAAGCTGGCCAGCGAGTTCGACGTCGACGCCGAGGCCGAGTCGCTGCGCGAGACCATCCGCAGCGGCAAGGGCCAGAAGAAGCTGCGCGCGTTGAAGCGGCTCAAGGTCGTCGCGGCGTTCCAGGCCACCGGCAACGACCCGCGTGGCATGGTGCTGGACGCCATCCCGGTGATCCCGCCGGAGCTGCGCCCGATGGTCCAGCTCGACGGTGGCCGCTTCGCCACCTCGGACCTCAACGACCTGTACCGCCGCGTCATCAACCGCAACAACCGCCTCAAGCGACTGATCGATCTCGGTGCGCCCGAGATCATCGTCAACAACGAGAAGCGGATGCTGCAGGAGGCCGTCGACGCGCTGTTCGACAACGGCCGTCGTGGCCGTCCGGTGACCGGGCCGGGCAACCGTCCGCTGAAGTCGCTGTCCGACCTGCTCAAGGGCAAGCAGGGCCGCTTCCGTCAGAACCTGCTCGGTAAGCGCGTCGACTACTCGGGCCGTTCGGTCATCATCGTGGGTCCGCAGCTCAAGCTGCACCAGTGCGGTCTGCCGAAGGACATGGCGCTGGAGCTGTTCAAGCCGTTCGTGATGAAGCGGCTGGTGGACCTCAACCACGCGCAGAACATCAAGTCCGCCAAGCGGATGGTCGAGCGCGCCCGCCCGCAGGTGTGGGACGTGCTGGAAGAGGTCATCAACGGCCACCCCGTGCTGCTCAACCGTGCTCCCACGCTGCACCGACTCGGTATCCAGGCGTTCGAGCCGCAGCTCGTGGAGGGCAAGGCCATCCAGCTGCACCCGCTGGTGTGCGAGGCGTTCAACGCCGACTTCGACGGTGACCAGATGGCCGTGCACCTGCCGCTGTCGGCCGAGGCGCAGGCCGAGGCACGCATCCTGATGCTGTCGGCGAACAACATCCTGTCGCCCGCCTCGGGCCGTCCGCTCGCCATGCCGCGACTGGACATGGTGACCGGTCTGTTCCACCTCACGCGGCTCGACGAGAACGCCCAGGGTGCCGGTACGGCCTACGCCTCGCCCGCCGAGGCGATCATGGCCTACGACCGCAAGCAGCTCTCGCTGCACGCCCCGGTGAAGATCCGCGTCCGCGACCGGCAGCCGAACAAGGAGCAGGAAGCGGCTCTGCGGGAGAAGGGTTGGGAGCCGGGCCAGCCGTGGCTCGCCGAGACCACGCTCGGCCGTGTGCTGTTCAACGACCTGCTGCCCGCGGACTACCCGTTCATCAACGAGCCCCTGCCGAAGAAGCGGCAGGCCGCGATCGTCAACGACCTCGCGGAGCGCTACTCGATGACGCAGGTCGCGCAGACGCTCGACGGGCTCAAGGACGCCGGCTTCCACTGGGCGACCCGCTCCGGCGTCACGGTCGCCATCTCCGACGTTCTCGTGCCGCCGCAGAAGAAGGAGATCCTCGACCAGTACGAGGCCAGGGCCGCGCAGGTGGAGAAGCGCTACCAGCGTGGTCAGCTCTCCCACGCCGAGCGCAACAACGAGCTCGTCAAGGTGTGGAGCCAGGCGACCGAGGACGTCGCCAAGGCCATGGAGGAGAACCTCTCCGACGACAACCCGATCGCGATGATCGTGAAGTCGGGTGCGGCGGGCAACATGACCCAGGTGCGGTCGCTGGCCGGTATGCGTGGTCTGGTGTCCAACCCGAAGGGTGAGTACATCCCGCGGCCGATCAAGTCCAACTTCCGTGAGGGCCTGTCGGTGGCGGAGTACTTCATCGCCACGCACGGTGCCCGCAAGGGTCTGGCCGACACCGCTCTGCGTACCGCCGACTCGGGTTACCTCACCCGTCGTCTGGTGGACGTGTCGCAGGACGTCATCGTGCGCGAGACCGACTGTGGCACCGGCCGCGGCATCATGATGACCGTCGCCGACGTGCTGCCCGACGGCCGTCTCCTGCGCGCCGAGCACGTCGAGACCAGCGTCTACGCCCGCAACCTCGCCACCGACGCGGTGGACGCGCAGGGCAACGTGGTGCTCAACGCGGGTGACGACCTCGGTGACCCCGCCATCGAGCGGCTGATCCAGGCCGGCATCAGCAAGGTCAAGGTCCGCAGCGTGCTGACCTGCGAGTCGGCCATGGGTGTCTGCGCCACCTGCTACGGCCGTTCGATGGCCACCGGCAAGCTGGTGGACGTCGGTGAGGCCGTCGGTATCGTCGCCGCCCAGTCGATCGGTGAGCCGGGTACGCAGCTGACCATGCGTACGTTCCACCAGGGTGGTGTCGCCGGTGACGACATCACCACGGGTCTGCCGCGTGTCACCGAGCTGTTCGAGGCCCGCGTCCCGAAGGGCAAGGCGCCCATCGCCGACGTCGACGGTCGCGTGCGGATCGAGGAGAGCGAGCGGTTCTGGAAGATCACGCTCATCCCCGACGACGGCAGCGAGGAGATCGTCTTCGACAAGCTGTCGAAGCGGCAGCGGCTCGCCATCACCCCGGACGGCCCGCTGGCGGACGGCGACCACGTCAAGGTCGGCCAGCCGCTGCTGGAGGGCACGCCGGACCCGCACGAGGTGCTGCGCGTGATGGGTCCCCGCGAGGCGCAGATGCACCTGGTGGACGAGGTCCAGAAGGTGTACCGCGCCCAGGGTGTGTCCATCCACGACAAGCACATCGAGGTCATCGTGCGGCAGATGCTGCGCCGCGTGACGATCATCGACTCCGGTTCGACCGAGTTCCTGCCCGGCGAGCTGCCCGAGCGCACCAAGTTCGAGCAGGTCAACCGGCAGGCGGTCGCCGAGGGCGGCGAGCCCGCCTCCGGCCGTCCGGTGCTGATGGGTATCACCAAGGCGTCGCTGACCACGGACTCGTGGCTGTCGGCGGCCTCGTTCCAGGAGACCACCCGCGTGCTCACCGACGCGGCCATCAACGGCCGTAGTGACTCGCTGATCGGTCTCAAGGAGAACGTCATCATCGGTAAGTTGATCCCGGCCGGTACGGGCATCAACCGGTACCGCAACATCCAGGTGCAGCCCACCGAGGAGGCCAGGGTCGCCGCGTACGCGATCCCGTCCTACGACGACGGCTACTACACGCCTGACGTGTTCGGCACCGGCACCGGTGCTGCCGTCCCGCTGGACGACTACGACTTCGGTCGCGACTTCCGGTAGCCGAGCGAAGTAGGAAAGCCCCCGATCCACCGTGGTGGGTCGGGGGCTTTCTCGTCCGTGCCTGTTCTCTCGGGCCGAACGGTCAGTGACGCACGTTGTCGACCGGTGCGGCGCCGGGGGTCCGTTCGAGCAGGCCGAGGACGGCTTCGAGCATCTTGGGCAGGGCCTCGGCACTGATGCGGTAGGGCATCGTGGTGTAGAACAGCCCTTCTTCGGAGGTCAACACGAACGGCAGAGCGCCCGCGTTCTCGACCAGGTACTCGAGGACCTCCCGGTTGAGCATGCGGTTCGCGGTGGCCAGGTCGTTCGCGAACACGGCGTACTGGCTGTTGCTGGGTTTCCGGGAGCCAGAGCCGCTGCCATTCACCCTGGCGCTGGGCCACGGTCACCGGTGGCTCCCTGCTCACCGCGATGCCCTCGGTGAGCACGTCGCCTGGCTTGAGCGGTCATCCGAGGAAGTCGGTGTACGGGCGGCGAGCGAGTTTGACGGGTGCCAGCCGGTGCGGTGGTCACTTCGATGCGGCACACGTGGTGTGTCACGCCTCCGTTGGAGCCACGTCTTTCCATCGATGCTTCGGTCATCCGGAGCCGCTATGGTCCGCGTTCGAAATCGAGTGCGATCCCGAACCGGGGTCGCCGCACCGTGGCCAGCCAGTTGATGAAGCCTCCGGTGGAATTCCTGAATGGCCGGAGAAGCTCGGCGGACCACGCCGTCGCGTTCTCCGGTCCGGACACCGTGCCGCCGAGACGGGCGGCGAGCGCGGTGAGCGCTTCGACGTGCTCGCGCTGCTCCTTGCGGGCACTGAGCCACTGCCACCAGAAGACCAGTCCGGATCCCTACTGCCGGGCATCCCCGCAGCGGAGAGAGAGCCTGAGCCAGATCTCCACCGCTCAGATCTCCAGATCGTTCCTGGTTTCCCGCAGGAACTGATCGGTGCCGGTGTCGTCGTACTCCCGGCCTTCTGGTAGTTGCCGATGTTGCGCAACGGCTTGTCGGCACCGGCGTTCGCACCGGTACCGAGCCCGAGCTGGGACACCGTGGTGTCACGCATCGCGGTCTTCAGCGAGCCGCCGAGTCCGGGCTGTAGGCGGCTGCCGAGCATGCCTTCCTCGATCCACAGCTTGGTCGGAGGCGACTTGCCGCCCTGGCTTGTCCCCGTACCGGCGCAGTTCATCGCTGTCCACGGTGAACCCGCTCATGTGCCCTCCTTCGCTGTCGAGAACGCGGGCTCATGACTTCATCACCGCACGGGCCGTCGTAGCGTTGTCGGGAAACCCTGTTCAGCGGCGCCGAACCCGTCCGCCCAGTGGTCCGTGCTTGTGTGTCGCCGGACGGACGTCGAAGATCGGTACATGATCACGCCTGACACCAAGGACTGGACGTGGGTGCTGGAGCGGCCCTGCGCGGAATGCGGTTTCGACTCGGGCGCCCTCGGCTGGGAAGAGGTGCCCGCGCTGGTACGCGCCAACGCGGCATCGTGGTGTGACGTGTTGAGCGCCGGTGTGCGGCTGCGGACGCGCCCTCGTCCCGACCGTTGGTCGGTGCTGGAGTACGCCTGCCACGTCCGCGACGCACTGCGGCTGCTCGACGAGCGACTCGTCCTGACACTCACCGAGGACGAGCCGACCTACGACGACTGGGACCAGGACCGCGCCGCCGTCGACGGCCGCTACAACGACCAGGACCCCTCGACCGTCGCGACCGATCTGAGCATCGCCGCCGAGCGCGTCGCGACCCGCCTCGATCAGCTACCGGACGGCGCCGTACACCGCTCCGGCAGGCGCTCGGACGGCGTTCGGTTCACGGTGGAGACCCTCGTCCGGTACTTCGTGCACGACGTGGTCCACCACCTCCACGACGTCAGCGCACCGGCCGCCGGGAGATGACGGTCGCTCGCCGGTGGCACCTCAGATGTCGAGCAGCTCACGGGTCTCGTCGGCCGTGGCTCCCGATCCGATGTCGCCCTTGTCAGCGGAGTCCTTGAGCCCCTTGGTGTGGTCGACGAGTTTGCCGGTGTGGTCGACGATGGTCTTACCCGCCTGGAAGCCGTTCGACGGAGCGCCGGTCGGATCGATCCCCATCGTGGACTGCGCGATCTGCGTGGCGCCCTTCTTGAGCGACTCCGTCACCGCCGTCCTCATCGCGCCCCCACGCCCGACCTCGGCCACCGTGTCGAGCACGTTCGCGCCGTAGTTCTTGGGCGTGACTCCGAGCTTCTCGCCGAGCGTCACCATCTTGGAGCCGAACTTCCTGAAGAACTCCAGGATCTTCTCCAGCAGCGTGCCGAGCTTGCCCATCTTGCTGGTGACGCGCGAGAACGTGCTCGCCGCCTTCGCCACCGAAGCCGACATCGCCGCCGCGACCGACGAACCGAGGCTCACCACCGACGACGCCAGCGCGGGAACCCAGATCCAGATCAGCCACGTGACGAACTCCGTGATGATGGCCTTGATGACCTCCTCGACGATCGTCATGAGCATCGACGACGTCTTGAGGATCTCCGCGACGCTACCCGCGCTGGTGGCCACGCCCTCGATGCCCTGTGCGAAGTCCGCGAGCGCCTTGCGGGCCGTGTCATTGGCCTCGCCCTGCCAGTCGGCCAGCGCCTCGTCGGCCACCCGCACGAACTCGCCCGCGTACTCCACGAGGCCACCTCCGATCGCCGCGAAGTCGTCGGAGGCGGTGCTCAGCGCCGGGCCGTCGCCGGACACCATGTGCAGCGCGTCCTGCAGCGGTGTCACGAGGTGCAGCACCATGTTGAGTCCGTTGCTCACCAGCCAGCCCACGGGGTCGAGCACCGCCATGCCCGCCTCCATCGCGCATTCGGCGGTGAAACTCGCGGTGTCGGTCATGACATCGCCCGCGTGCAACACGATGTCCGCGACGTCCGGATCCTCGGGCAGCCCCTGCCAGATGTTGGTGACCGTCTCGTAGCCCTTGACGGCCTGCTTGGCGACGGGCACCTGCTTGGCGAAGTCGAGAGCGGCGTCGCCGAACGACTTCTCCGCGTCCCCTTTCAGCTCGACGGCGCCCGCGACGTCGGTGACCTCGGTCATGTGGGTTCCCTCCTCAGGCGCCGGCCGGACGTGCTTCGTCGACCTTGTCGATCTCGACCTCGTAGTTGCCGAGGCGGATCGCGCCGTGGTCGTCGTTGCTCGCGTACAGATCGGCGGCGGTCTTGAACTTCTCCCCCAGGGCGGTGAGGCCGTCCTGCATGCGGGAGAGCAGGTCGTTCAACTGCCCGAGCGCCTCGGTGTAGGAGCTTTTCGTCGCCAGACCGACCAGCCCCCACGACTCGTCACCGACATCCGCGCGCCCGACGAGATCCTTGAAGGTCTCGGCCTGCGAGCCGAAGTCGTCCAACGCGTCGCGGTAGCCGCGCAACGCCTCCACCTGCACCCTGAAGCCGTCGGCCATGAAACGGTTCTCCTCGAACTGTGCCCGGACATTCGGGCCTTGGACCGAAAACGGCCCCTTGCGGTTCCCTCAGCGCAGGTGCTGTGGCAGTAGTTCGAGGAATTCGATGAGCAGGTCCGCGGTCGGGAGGATGTTGGCCGCGGTCAACCGGTCACCGGGCCGCGCGTTCGTCCGCAGGGTTCCGTGTTCGAGCACGACCGGGCGGAACCACGCCCCCAGACGGCCGACGAGCCACGCCAGCGTCTCGGGTGTGACGGCGGAACGCGCGAAGTGCGCGTCGGGCGAGGCGACGACGAGCTTCTCGTGGTGCCGCCCCATGGCGAGCTCCGGCACGATCTGTGAGCGCAGTTCCAGGTTCTGCACCGCGAGCAGCTCCGGCCCGATCCACAACCGAGGGCAGTGCGCGGCGGGGATCTCGACGAAGGACTCGTGGGCGAGCGCGCTGGTGCTGGTGCCCCCGGGCGAATGCCTCCTCGTTCGCTTCTCGAAGGCCACAACCGGTGTACCACCGCGCACGAACTCGACGGCGTAGTCGAACGGCTGGGGGAACTCACCGTGGCCCTCGGTGGGGAAGTAGCCGAACGACGGCCTCGTCCGGCCAGCGTCCAGGTGTTCGGTCCCACCGATGCCACGGGCGAACTCACCCCGCTCCACCAGAAGCTTCGCCGTCTCCTTCTGCCGCGACCGGGCCGTGGCCACCAGGACCACGACAGCGGCGACCACGAGGAGGGGGATCACGACGTACACGACAGTCATCGATGCGGCTCTTCCGTCGGTGGCGGGCCCGGCCAGTACATCACGCCGGCCCGGCGCTCAGCCCGATACGTCGTGCAGTGACTACGTCGTGCAGTGACCGATGCTCGGAACGGTTTGGGCCGCCTCCGACGGCCAGCTAAGGGAGAACGGCGAAGAAGACGAAGACGAGGAGGTAAAGGTTCCGCATATCGCGTTCATCCGTCCTGGAAGTTCGTATCCTGTTCGGCCGGCCACGAGCCGTCGAACGAAAACAGGAACCTTTCCGACGGTGGTGTTCAACCCCGCGAATCGTGCGGGGTTGAACACCTTCGCGTACCGATCCGTCAACCAGTGCCGGTCAGCTCGTCGAGAGCCCGGAACAGGCGGCGTTTGCTGAGGGGGCCTCGCCAGCTGTACGACACCAGGCCCGGACCTTCGTCCTTGAGCGGTTCGGCCGAGTTCGGCATCCGGTCCCGGATCCAGTCGACGAAGTCGGGGTAGAACGACTCCGGGTTCCCCGAGATCGGTCTTCCGCCCGGAACGCCGTGGAAGTCGTCGAACGGCTGTGCCGAGGTGGCCACCGTAACCACCGAGTACCGGTCAATGACCCGGTTAGGCTTCCCCTCACCGATGTAGCTCTTCGTCGGTATCCCGAACTCGATACCGTGCACCGGGCGGTGCGCGTAGGTACCGAGGACTTCACATTCCGCGTACGGCACCGCGTACGTCCACGGCACGGAACCACTGCCCGGAAGCTCCCCGCCCTCCCTGGACTGCCACGGCATTCGGCGTTTCATCAGCCAGCCGTTCTCTCGCACGAGAGCGGGGAGTCGAACGAACCGGAACCAGGCCGAGCGCAGGGTCTCGTGGGAACTGGCGAACAGAATGACCAGCACAAGGAGGGCGAGTAATGGAATGAACTCGAAGATCATGTCAGTGCTCTAGAAATCCAGCTGCCCGGAGGTCTTCTCGGTGGACTGCTCCTCGCCGGTGTCCCCGGCCTCGGAGGCGCTCCTGAAGTCGTTGTAGTAACCCGCGAGCGCGGAATTCTTGAAGCTCTCCTTGCGGAAGTCGTTGGCCGCTTCGCCCATCGAACGCACGAATCCGTCGGTGACCCGCTCGCCGACCATCCCGGTCTCGGCGTGATTCAGGCGATCTTTCAAGCTGGCCTTCGTGCCCTTCGCCCGGGCTTCGGTGACTGCCTCTCTCGCCAGATCCGCACGTATCCGCTTGTTGTTCATGGCCTGCCGGAACCCGTTGCCCTGCTTCGCGATGAAGTTCCGAAGCTTGCTCAGCAAGTCCTGGATCTTGTCGAGCAATTTACGCAGCCAGTTGACCTGCTTCGTCGCTCTGGCACCGGTCTGGGCCGCGCGGACACCGGTCGCGGCGCCCGCGGCGGCGGTGGACGCCCCGGCGGTGACCACCGCCGCGGCCAGTGCAGGAATCCAGATCATGAGCAGCCAGGTGACGAGCTCGGTGAGAAGAGCCTTGATGAACTCCTCGATCACCGTCATGAACATGCTGGAGATCTTCAACAGCTGGCCGATGTTGCCCGCTTCGCCCGCGACGGCTCTGATGCCCTGGGCGAACTCGCCGAACTTGGCTGCCGCCGCTTCGGCCGCGCCGCCGTCCCACTCGGCCAGTGTGGTCCGGCATTCCTCGAAGAACTGGTCGGCGAAGTCGGAGACGCCCTGGGCGATGTTGGCGAAGCTTTCCGAAGCTGCCGACAGTGCGGGCCCGTCACCACTGACGAAGTGGATGGCGTCCTGGATGGGTTGACAGATGGAGATCAGGAAGCCGAGTCCCTCGCCCACCAGCCAACCGATCGGGTCGGTGGCGAAGTCCGAGACGACCCCGGAGCACGACGAGATGAAGCTCGCACCGTCCGCGGCGAGCCCACGCAGGTCCGAGGCACTGACGTCGCCGTCTTCCCTCGCGCTGTTGTACCCGTTCAGAACCTTGATGCCGCCGCCGATCACGGGAATGGCCTCGGCGACTTGCTTTCCGTAGGAATCTTCTTCCTTGAGCTCGATGCTGCCCAGTGGGTCACTCATGCTCGTCGTCCCCCTTCGAACCTTCGGCCGTCATCGTCAGGAGCTGATGGTCTTGACGGTGGTTTTCTCCACTTCGGAGGCGATACGTTTCAGCTCGCTCTGGTAGCCGTCTTCCGCCTCCTGGTAGTGCTTCGCCGCGGCGCTGATCTTGTCGGACGCGGACTGCAACCCGTTCTCCATCTCGGTCATCAAATCCTTCAGCTCGCCCAGCATGTCCGTGTAGCTCTGCTTGACGAACCAACCGACGACCCCCCAGGACTCGTCACCGACATCGGACTGGTCGACAAGACCGCTCACCTTGTTGACAGCTGATTTGTGCGAGGCCAGTTTCCGAGAGTACTGATGCAGTGCTTCGATGTTGACGTTGAAACCGCTCATTGCGTTCTCCACTGACGTCGTTCGGAGAGATTTCTGTTTTCGGCGTTCACGCGCTTGCGTTCACGGAAAGCGCCGAAGAGGCAGGCTCCGCCCGCGAAGGCACTGAATCCGGCGAACAACAGCAGTCGTCCCGAGTCCCAGTTGCCGGTCAGTGCCGGATGGGGCCACAACGGGCCCACCCACATGTCCACGACCGCGCCCTTCTCGGGAGCGACTCCATCACCACCCCAATCGGCGTTGTCGATCGAGTGCTCCTCGCCGTCGAAGACGTACGTTCCACTGACCCTCGAACCGCTTTTCTTGCCCCCGCCGTATCTGTCGGTGACGTGGAGCTGGGTTTCAGGGGCGTAGCCGGCGAAAGTCGAGAGGCCGTTGACCGTGAGGTTCGCGCTGACCACCAGCAGCACCACCCCAGCGCCCACGGCGAGCATCCAGGGCACGGGAGAGGGGCCCTCGCCCCGCTCTCGTCGCACCGCGGCGATCAGCGCCACCACGAAGGAGACGACAGCCGGCGCGACGATGAGCATTCCGATGATCACGAGGAGTTTGCCCCACCCCACGCTGACCACACCCCAGAACACGGACACCGCGATCCCGAGGAGCCACCCCGCGGTGAGGAGCCATGTACCGGCGCGATACCGTTCGCGCCCCTCCCAGGGCTGCTCGACAGGCTCTTGGGGCTCGCCGTTGAGCACGACGGGTTCGGTGTCGGTGACGCCGGTGTCCACCGGTTCAGGGGGACGTGACTGCCTACGCAGTTTCGACCCGAGCCGACCGAGACCGAACGCGGCGATATATCCGACGATGATCAGCGCCGGAAGGATTTCATCGGAAGTCATATGTCCTCAAGGTGTGCGCCGGCATCGCGAGTTCGCTCCACACGAACCCGGGCAGTGCCGCAAGCCCGACTCAGCGGTGGTCGTCGTTGAAGAGACCCTGCAGGAACTCGTCCCCGGCCGAACCGCCTCCCGAGCCAGGGGGAGAGGTGGGAGTCTGCGGGGTGCTGTCGCCGTCGAGGAAGTCCTGGTGGGAGTAGTCCTCGTGGTACTCCTCCTCGGGACGCGGGCGGGGCTGCCGGCTGGGCCGTTCCTGTTCCAGCTTTTCCCGCAGTTCCTCGGTCGAGGTGCCGAAGAGTTGGGCCTGCGTCTCCAGGACCTGGTCGGTGATGCTCAGACCCTCCACGTGCTCGTCGACGATCCCGGCCTGCTTGCGGGCGGCCTCGGCCACGGCCTGCTGGATGGTCGACATCAGGGCCGCGGAGAGTGCCTGCGGCTGCTGGGCGAGCGCCCGGTCGGTCAGTTGGATGTCCTTGATCGCCCCTCCGGGACCCGCTACGACGGTCACGCTCCGATCGGCGTTCGACACGGTCGCCTCGATGGCCGCGATCTCACTCTGCATCCGTCCCACGTTCGCGAGCTGGTCGTCGACCTTCCTGATCTTCGATTGGAACTGCTCGAACTGTGCGACGAGCCGCTCGAACTCCGCTGACACCCGCTCCTCCGTCACTACCTTGATCATTTACTCGGGCACAATGCGTGACCAATCATGAGCCACGACCGATCGGGACGGGGCCGGTTCGGGCGGATTGGACGTAAGTCACTCGTGGCAGGCCCGAAAGAGCAGGACGATCACCGTGCACACCCACGTCGGGTAGACTGCGAAAACAAAGCCACCCGTCCGGGTATGCATCGGTGGTCGTAGCCGACCCCCGATGTGGTAGCCGTGAATGCGGGCGGGTATCTTTGACGACCGTGCCCGGCACGCTGTCGGGCCCTCCGTGTGCCTTCAGGTCACGGCTGGGCGTTACGGCGCCTGTCCGCGGTCGAGTCAGGCGGAGTTCCACGGCAATCCCGATGGGAAGTTGACGGGTCGTTTTTCGATCCCGAAAGCGGGCCGACACGCCCGACCGCGGGGACCGGGGAGACAACGTAGAGCTAGGTAGACGCAACAGAAGGCTGGTCCATTGCCCACGATCCAGCAGCTGGTCCGTAAGGGCCGCCAGGACAAGGCTGCCAAGCAGAAGACGGCGGCGCTCAAGGGAAGCCCGCAGCGTCGTGGTGTGTGCACCCGCGTGTACACGACCACGCCCAAGAAGCCGAACTCGGCCCTGCGCAAGGTCGCCCGCGTGAAGCTGAGCAACGGCATCGAGGTCACGGCCTACATTCCCGGTGAGGGTCACAACCTTCAGGAGCACTCGATGGTGCTCGTCCGCGGCGGCCGTGTGAAGGACTTGCCGGGTGTTCGCTACAAGATCATCCGCGGTTCGCTCGACACTCAGGGCGTGAAGAACCGCAAGCAGGCGCGCAGTCGGTACGGCGCGAAGAAGGAGAAGAGCTAATGCCCCGCAAGGGTCCGGCCCCGAAGCGGCCGCTGATCGCTGATCCGGTGTACGCATCTCCGCTTGTCACCCAGCTGGTGAACAAGGTGCTGCAGGACGGCAAGCGCTCCATCGCCGAGCGCATCGTCTACGGCGCACTGGAGGGCGCGCGTGAGAAGACCGGCACCGACCCGGTCGTCACGCTGAAGCGGGCGCTCGACAACGTGAAGCCCACCCTCGAGGTGAAGAGCCGTCGTGTCGGTGGCGCCACCTACCAGGTGCCGATCGAGGTCAAGTCCGGTCGCTCGACCACCCTTGCGCTGCGTTGGATCGTCACCTACGCGCGTCAGCGTCGCGAGAAGACGATGATCGAACGCCTCCAGAACGAGCTGCTCGACGCGAGCAACGGCCTCGGGGCCAGCGTGAAGCGCCGCGAGGACACCCACAAGATGGCCGAGTCCAACAAGGCCTTCGCTCACTACCGCTGGTGAGCCTGACAGCGGTGAACTGCAGGAAACACCGTCGCCCGGTCCGATTGACCGAGCCAATGCCGGGTTCCACGTTTGAGACAGGGGAACATTCAAGTGGCACGTGAAGTGCTGACCGACCTCAGCAAGGTCCGCAACATCGGCATCATGGCCCACATCGACGCCGGTAAGACCACGACCACCGAGCGGATCCTGTTCTACACCGGGATCAACTACAAACTCGGCGAGACCCACGACGGCTCGGCGACGATGGACTGGATGGAGGAGGAGCAGAAGCGGGGTATCACCATCACCTCGGCTGCCACCACCACCTTCTGGAACGACAACCAGATCAACATCATCGACACGCCCGGCCACGTCGACTTCACCGTCGAGGTGGAGCGCTCGCTGCGCGTTCTCGATGGCGCGGTCGCCGTCTTCGACGGCAAGGAGGGCGTCGAGCCCCAGTCGGAGCAGGTCTGGCGGCAGGCCGACAAGTACGACGTTCCGCGTATCTGCTTCGTCAACAAGATGGACAAGCTCGGCGCGGACTTCTACTTCACCGTCGGCACCATCGAGGAGCGCCTCGGCGCCAAGCCGCTGGTCATCCAGCTGCCCATCGGTGCCGAGAGTGACTTCCAGGGTGTCGTCGACCTCGTCCGCATGAAGGCACTGACCTGGCGCGGTGAGGTCAAGAAGGGTGAGGACTACGAGGTCGAGGACATCCCGGCCGACCTCGCTGACAGGGCAGCCGAGTACCGCGAGAAGCTCATCGAGACGGTCGCCGAGGCCGACGACGAGCTGATGGAGAAGTACCTCGGTGGTGAGGAGCTGACGCAGGACGAGATCAAGTCCGGGATCCGCAAGCTCACCATCGCCCGTGAGGCCTTCCCGGTGCTCGCCGGTTCGGCGTTCAAGAACAAGGGCGTGCAGCCCATGCTGGACGCGGTGATCGACTACCTGCCGTCGCCGCTGGACATGCCGCCGGTCGAGGGTCTGCTGCTGGACGGCACGACGCAGGCTTCGCGCAAGCCGTCCATCGACGAGCCGTTCTCCGCGCTGGTCTCCAAGATCGCGGTTCACCCGTTCTTCGGCAAGCTCACCTACATCCGGGTCTACTCCGGCAAGGTCGCTGCCGGCACGCAGGTCGTCAACGCGACCAAGGAGCGCAAGGAGCGCATCGGGAAGCTCTTCCAGATGCACTCCAACAAGGAGAACCCGGTCGACGAGGCCCAGGCCGGCCACATCTACGCCGTGCAGGGGCTGAAGGACACCACCACGGGTGACACGCTCGCCGACCCGCAGAACCCGATCGTTCTCGAGTCGATGACCTTCCCCGAGCCGGTCATCAAGGTGGCCATCGAGCCGAAGACGAAGGCCGACCAGGAGAAGCTCTCGACCGCGATCCAGAAGCTCGCGGAGGAGGACCCGACCTTCCGGGTCAGCCAGGACGAGGACACCGGCCAGACGATCATCGAGGGCATGGGTGAGCTCCACCTCGAGGTGCTCGTCAACCGCATGAAGAGCGACTTCAAGGTCGAGGCCAACATCGGTAAGCCTCAGGTGTCCTACCGCGAGACGATCCGTAAGACGGTCGACAAGCTGGAGTACACCCACAAGAAGCAGACCGGTGGTTCGGGTCAGTTCGCCCGGGTGATCATCAAGCTCGAGCCGCTCGACACCGCTTCGGCGGAGGGCGCGCTCTACGAGTTCGACAACAAGGTCACCGGTGGGCGCGTGCCGAGGGAGTACATCCCGTCGGTGGACGAGGGTGCGCAGGACGCCATGCAGTACGGCGTGCTGGCCGGTTACCCGCTCGTCGGGCTCAAGGTCACGCTGCTGGACGGCGCGTACCACGAAGTGGACTCGTCGGAGATGGCCTTCAAGATCGCTGGCTCCATGGCGCTCAAGGAAGCCGCGAGGAAGGCGAACCCGGTACTGCTGGAGCCGATGATGGCGGTCGAGGTGACCACACCCGAGGACTACATGGGTGACGTCATCGGTGACCTGAACTCCCGCCGTGGCCAGATCCAGGCCATGGACGAGAGGGCCGGTACGCGCGTCGTCAAGGCGCTCGTGCCTCTGTCGGAGATGTTCGGGTACGTGGGCGACCTTCGGTCGAAGACCCAGGGTCGTGCCAACTACACGATGGTCTTCGACTCCTACGCGGAAGTTCCGTCGAACGTCGCGAAGGAGATCATCGCGAAGGCGACGGGGGAGTGAGCTAGCGCTACTAGCGCGTAGCTGAGCGATCTCGGAGTCGAGCAGTGAAGTCCGTGAAGGGCGAAGGGAACGTGAGCGGTGCCGGTGCGGGACTCCCGCGCCGGCATGGTGAACGAACTCCACACCTTCGATCCGACACCGTGGCGACGGGGAAGTAAGAACCCGGAGCACCCAAACGCGGGCGCGAAAGGGGCCTTCCCCTAAGGTCCGCACAACCGAGCAGAACGAGTCGCCGGCCGGCAGCCACGCCGGTCGGCAGCAAGAAAGTCCAGGAGGACATTCCAGTGGCGAAGGCGAAGTTCGAGCGGAGCAAGCCGCACGTCAACATCGGGACCATCGGTCACGTCGACCACGGCAAGACCACCCTGACCGCGGCGATCACCAAGGTGCTCCACGACAGGTACCCCGAGCTGAACGAGTCGCGCGCGTTCGACCAGATCGACAACGCGCCCGAGGAGAAGCAGCGCGGTATTACGATCAACATCTCGCACGTCGAGTACCAGACGGAGAAGCGTCACTACGCGCACGTCGACGCCCCGGGCCACGCCGACTACGTGAAGAACATGATCACGGGTGCGGCCCAGATGGACGGCGCGATCCTCGTGGTCGCCGCTACCGACGGCCCGATGCCGCAGACCCGTGAGCACGTGCTGCTCGCCCGCCAGGTCGGTGTGCCCTACATCGTGGTGGCGCTGAACAAGTCCGACATGGTCGACGACGAGGAGATCCTCGAGCTCGTCGAGATGGAGGTCCGTGAGCTGCTCAGCTCGCAGGAGTTCCCCGGCGACGACGCCCCGGTCGTGCGTGTCTCCGGCCTCAAGGCGCTCGAGGGCGACGAGAAGTGGGCCGACAGCATCGTCGAGCTGATGAACGCGGTCGACGAGAGCGTTCCGGACCCGGAGCGTGAGATCGACAAGCCGTTCCTGATGCCGATCGAGGACGTCTTCACGATCACCGGTCGCGGTACGGTCGTCACCGGCCGTATCGAGCGCGGTGAGATCAAGCTGAACGAAGAGGTCGAGATCGTCGGTATCCGTCCCGAGTCTCGCAAGACCACCGTCACCAGCATCGAGATGTTCAACAAGATGCTGGACTCCGGTCAGGCCGGTGACAACGCCGCCCTGCTGCTGCGTGGTATCAAGCGCGAGGACGTGGAGCGCGGCCAGGTCGTCACGAAGCCCGGCACCACCACCCCGCACACCGAGTTCGAGGCCTCGGTGTACATCCTGTCCAAGGACGAGGGTGGCCGTCACACGCCGTTCTTCAACAACTACCGTCCGCAGTTCTACTTCCGCACCACCGACGTGACCGGCGTGGTGACCCTCCCCGAGGGCACCGAGATGGTCATGCCTGGTGACAACACCGAGATCTCGGTCCAGCTGATCCAGCCGATCGCGATGGACGAGGGTCTGCGGTTCGCCATCCGTGAGGGTGGCCGCACCGTCGGCGCCGGCCAGGTCACCAAGATCATCAAGTAAGGCACCCACCCCCCGGGTGCGGATGCCATGAGGTGATGTGGCATCCTACTAGGGTTGCTCGACGCGGGGCGGCCGATTTCGCAAGGACATATCGCTTGTGAGAAATCGGCCGCCCTGCCGTGAGCGCCCCGGGCTCGCGTACTTGGCGAGTCAGGAGTCGTCGACCCTGTGGTTGGCGCTCCGAGGAGCAAGAAGACCTAGCGGCACGACAACGATTCCTGCGGGATCAGTCTGCGCAGCGGGCGCGACACGCCCGACCGCGTGGACCGGGAGCAGGGCGCTGACGTGCGGTAACAGCGGTACGAGACGATTCCTCGACCGTCCGACGTCCCCCGCGGGGAGGCGCCTCGACGATCGAGGGCAGGCCGGAAATGGCCGGCCCGAGGAGTCGATGTCGGGCCGGTCGAGGACGAGACGGTAAGGAACCATGGCGGGACAGAAGATCCGCATCAGGCTCAAGGCCTACGACCACGAGGCGATCGACGCCAGCGCGCGCAAGATCGTCGAGACGGTGACGCGCACCGGCGCCTCGGTCGTCGGACCTGTGCCGCTGCCCACCGAGAAGAACGTTTACTGCGTCATCCGTTCGCCGCACAAGTACAAGGACTCGCGCGAGCACTTCGAGATGCGCACGCACAAGCGTCTGATCGACATCCTCGACCCGACGCCGAAGACGGTGGACGCGCTCATGCGCATCGACCTTCCGGCGAGCGTCGACGTCAACATCCAGTAAGCGTTGGTCGAGCGGCGGAGATAGAGACTCATGTCTGACAGGCAAGTGAAGGGCATTCTGGGCACCAAGCTCGGCATGACCCAGGTCTTCGACGAGAACAACCGGGTCGTCCCGGTGACCGTCGTCAAGGCCGGGCCGAACGTGGTGACCCAGGTGCGCAACAAGGACAAGGACGGTTATTCGGCCGTTCAGCTGGCCTTCGGCGCCATTGACCCGCGCCGGGTCAACAAGCCGGAGACCGGACACTTCGAGAAGGCCGGTGTGACGCCCCGGCGCTACCTCGCCGAGCTGCGTACGGCCGACGCGGAGACCTACGAGATCGGTCAGGAGATCACCGCCGAGGTGTTCTCCGACGGTGCGGTCGTCGATGTCACCGGCACCACGAAGGGCAAGGGCTACGCCGGTGTCATGAAGCGCCACGGCTTCCGCGGCCAGGGCGCGAGCCACGGTAACCAGGCCAAGCACCGTGCCCCGGGTTCGATCGGCGGCTGCGCCACCCCGGGCCGTGTGTTCAAGGGCATGCGCATGGCGGGTCGCATGGGTAACAACCGGGTGACGACCCAGGGCCTGACCGTTCACTCGGTGCGTGCCGAGGACGGCCTCCTCCTGATCAAGGGCGCGGTTCCCGGCCCCAAGGGCAGCCTGGTGTTCGTGCGTAGCGCCGCGAAGGGTGGTGTGACCCAGTGACCGCGACGGTCGAGTTGAAGAGCCCAGCGGGTGAGGCCCAGGGCACCGTCGAACTCCCGGCCGAGATCTTCGACGTGCAGGCGAACATTCCGCTGATGCACCAGGTCGTGGTGGCCCAGATGGCGGCCGCTCGCCAGGGCACGCACGACACGAAGACCCGCGGCGAGGTCCGCGGTGGTGGCCGCAAGCCGTACCGCCAGAAGGGCACCGGACGCGCCCGGCAGGGTTCGGTTCGCGCGCCGCAGTTCGCCGGTGGTGGCACCGTGCACGGCCCCACGCCGAGGGACTACACCCAGCGCACCCCGAAGAAGATGAAGGCCGCCGCGCTGCGTGGCGCCCTTTCCGACCGCGCCCGCGCCGGCCAGGTCCACGTCATCACCGAACTGGTCAGCGCCGAGAAGCCGTCCACGAAGGCGGCGAAGGCGGCTCTGGCCGCGGTGACGCAGGCCAAGCGCGTGCTCGTGGTGCTGCACCGGGACGACGAGGTGGGCACCTACTCCGCGCGGAACCTGCCGAACGTGCATCTGATCACGCCGGACCAGCTCAACACCTACGACGTGCTGGTCAACGACGACGTGGTGTTCACGAAGGCCGCCTTCGACGCGTTCCTCGCCGGCCCGGTCAAGGGCAAGCGCTCCGTGGCCGCGTCGAACGAGGCTGAAGGGAGTGACGAGCAGTGAGCTCCGTGGCGATCCCCGACCCGCGCGACGTCCTGATCGCGCCGGTGATCTCCGAGAAGTCCTACGGGCTGCTCGACGACCACAAGTACACGTTCCTGGTTCGCCCGGACGCCAACAAGACCGAGATCAAGATCGCGGTCGAGAAGGTCTTCGGTGTGAAGGTCATCAGCGTGAACACGCTGAACCGGCAGGGTAAGCGCAAGCGCACCCGCTTCGGTTACGGCAAGCGCAAGGACACCAAGCGTGCCATCGTGACGCTGTCGGCCGAGAGCAAGCCGATCGAGATCTTCGGCGGACCAGCCGCGTAAGGGACTGAGACGACATGGGCATCCGCAAGTACAAGCCAACGACCCCGGGTCGCCGGGGCTCCTCGGTCTCCGACTTCGCCGAGATCACGCGATCGGAGCCGGAGAAGTCGCTGCTGAAGCCGCGGCACGGCCGTGGCGGTCGTAACTCGGCGGGCCGGATCACGACCCGGCACAAGGGTGGCGGCCACAAGCGTGCGTACCGGATCATCGACTTCCGGCGCAACGACAAGGACGGCATCCCGGCCAAGGTCGCGCACATCGAGTACGACCCGAACCGCAGCGCCCGCATCGCGCTCCTGCACTACGCCGACGGCGAGAAGCGCTACATCATCGCGCCGGACAAGCTGAAGCAGGGTGACCGGATCGAGAACGGCCCCAAGGCCGACATCAAGCCGGGCAACAACCTGCCGCTGCGCAACATCCCGGTCGGCACGGTGATCCACGCGATCGAGCTGCGCCCCGGTGGTGGCGCCAAGATCGCTCGTTCCGCGGGCGCACGGGTGCAGCTCGTCGCCAAGGACGGTCCGTACGCCCAGCTGCGGATGCCCTCGGGCGAGATCCGCAACGTGGACGTGCGTAACCGCGCCACGGTCGGCGAGGTCGGCAACTCCGACCACTCCAACATCAACTGGGGTAAGGCTGGCCGTAACCGTTGGCGCGGCAAGCGCCCCACGGTCCGTGGTGTGGTCATGAACCCGGTGGACCACCCCCACGGTGGTGGTGAGGGTCGCACCTCGGGTGGTCGCCACCCGGTGAACCCGAACGGTAAGCCGGAGGGCCGGACCCGTCGTCGCAAGCCGAGCGACAAGTTGATCGTCCGCCGCAGGCGCACCGGCAAGAAGCGCTGAGTAGGGAGGTAGCCACAGATGCCACGTAGCCTGAAGAAGGGCCCGTTCGTGGACGACCACCTGCTCAAGAAGGTGGACGCGCTCAACGAGTCGGGCAAGAAGACAGTCATCAAGACCTGGTCCCGCCGGTCCACGATCATCCCCGACATGCTCGGCCACACCATCGCGGTGCACGACGGCCGTAAGCACGTCCCGGTGTTCGTCACCGAAGCGATGGTCGGGCACAAGCTGGGCGAGTTCGCCCCGACGCGGACCTTCAAGGGCCACGTCAAGGAAGACCGCAAGTCGCGCCGCCGCTGAGCGCGCACCGAGAAGGGGAAGCAGCGATGAACGCGCGTAATGACGCGGTGGTCGAGGCAGAGGAGCTGCCTACGGCTTTCGCGCGGGCTCGCTTCGTCCGGGACTCGCCGACCAAGGTGCGCCGGGTGATCGAGCTGATCAAGGGTCGTAATGCGAACGAGGCGCTCGCCGTGCTCCGGTTCGCGCCGCAGGCGGCCAGCGACTCCGTGGCGAAGGTGCTCGCGAGCGCCATGGCCAACGCGGAGAACAACCTCGACCTGGACCCGGACACGCTCTGGGTGAAGAACGCCTACGCCGATGAGGGCCCGACCCTCAAGCGCATCCGCCCGCGGGCGCAGGGGCGTGCGTACCGGATCCGCAAGCGGACCAGCCACATCACCGTGGAGGTCGAGTCGCGTCCGGCCGACAAGGCGAAGTCGAAGAGCAAGAAGAAGGCAGGTGGCCGGTAGTGGGCCAGAAGATCAACCCGCACGGCTTCCGGCTCGGGATCACCACGGACTGGAAGTCCCGCTGGTACGCCGACAAGCAGTACTCGGAGTACGTCGGCGAGGACGTCAAGATCCGCAAGCTCCTGTCCACCGGGATGGAGCGCGCCGGCATCTCCAAGGTCGAGATCGAGCGCACCCGTGACCGGGTTCGGGTCGACATCCACACCGCACGGCCGGGCATCGTCATCGGCCGCCGCGGCGCCGAGGCCGACCGGATCCGTGGCGCGCTGGAGAAGCTCACCGGCAAGCAGGTGCAGCTGAACATCCTCGAGGTGAAGAACTCCGAGGCGGACGCCCAGCTCGTGGCCCAGGGCATCGCCGAGCAGCTCTCCAACCGCGTGGCGTTCCGCCGTGCGATGCGCAAGGCGATCCAGACCTCGATGCGCTCGCCCCAGGTGAAGGGCATCCGCGTGCAGTGCAGCGGTCGTCTCGGCGGCGCCGAGATGTCCCGTTCCGAGCACTACCGTGATGGCCGGGTTCCGCTGCACACGCTGCGTGCCGACATCGACTACGGCTTCTTCGAGGCCCGCACGACGTTCGGTCGCATCGGTGTGAAGGTGTGGATCTACAAGGGCGACCTGATCGGCGGCCTGAAGGCGAAGCAGGAGCGGGAGGCGGCGGCCGCTGCCGAGCGCGCACCGCGCCGCGAGCGTCCTTCCCGCCGGCGTTCCGGTGCTTCCGGCAACGCGTCGTCCTCGAACGAGTCGAGCCGGGCCTCCGCGTCGCAGGGTGGCGCCAAGAGCGACACCGACACCGCGACCGGTCAGGCCCCGCAGGTGGCGGCTACGGACGCCACAGAGAAAACGGAGGGCTGAGGCGTGCTCATCCCACGCAAGGTCAAGTACCGCAAGCAGCACTCACCGAAGCGTTCCGGCGCTGCCAAGGGCGGCACGAAGGTCAACTTCGGCGAGTTCGGCATCCAGGCGCTCGAGCACGGTTACGTGACCAACCGGCAGATCGAGTCCGCTCGTATCGCCATGACCAGGCACATCAAGCGTGGCGGCAAGATCTGGATCAACATCTTCCCGGACCGCCCGCTGACCAAGAAGCCCGCCGAAACCCGCATGGGTTCCGGTAAGGGCTCGCCCGAGTGGTGGGTGGCGAACGTGAAGCCGGGTCGGGTCATGTTCGAGATGAGCTTCCCGAACGAGACTGTGGCCCGCGAGGCGATGCGCCGCGCGATCCACAAGCTCCCGATGAAGTGCAGGATCGTGACTCGTGAAGGTGGTGAGTTCTGATGGCGAAGGCCGGAGGAGTGGCGGCGTCAGAACTTCGGGAGCTCACTGCTGAGGAGCTCGTGCTGCGCCTGAAGGAGTCGAAGGAGGAGCTGTTCAACCTCCGGTTCCAGATGGCGACCGGGCAGCTCGACAACAACCGCAGGCTGCGCACGGTGCGCGCGGACATCGCCCGCATCTACACCGTGATGCGGGAGCGGGAGCTCGGTCTGTCCGTCTCCCCCGAGGAGAACGAGAGTGAGGGTGCCGCATGACGGAGGCGGTGCAGAACAAGGACGCCGGACGTAACTACCGGAAGGTCCGCGAAGGACTGGTCGTGTCCGACAAGATGGACAAGACGATCGTCGTGGAGCTCGAAGACCGGAAGAAGCACCCGCTGTACGGCAAGGTCATGCGCAGCACCAAGAAGGTGAAGGCGCACGACGAGCAGAACACCGCAGGGGTGGGTGACCGGGTCCTGCTCATGGAGACCCGACCGCTGTCGGCCACCAAGCGGTGGCGGCTCGTCGAGATCCGCGAGAAGGCCAAGTAATCAGGGGCTGGGCAAAGGCCCCCTTCGTTCCGCCAGGCTCGGCACGGCCGAGAACCGGCGCGACATACAGGAGTTGACGTGATCCAGCAGGAGTCGCGACTGCGAGTCGCCGACAACACGGGTGCCAAGGAGATCCTGACCATCCGGGTGCTCGGTGGCTCGGGGCGGCGCTACGCGGGTATCGGTGACATCATCGTCGCCACCGTCAAGGACGCCATCCCGGGCGCCAACGTGAAGCGTGGTGACGTCGTCAAGGCCGTCATCGTCAGGACCGCGAAGGAGAAGCGTCGCCCCGACGGCTCCTACATCCGGTTCGACGAGAACGCCGCGGTGCTCATCAAGAACGACAACGAACCACGAGGCACACGCATCTTCGGGCCGGTTGGCCGCGAGCTGCGCGATCGGAAGTTCATGAAGATCATCTCGCTCGCGCCGGAGGTGCTCTGAATGAAGGTCAAGAAGGGCGACACGGTCCTCGTCATCGCAGGCAAGGACAAGGGCGCCAAGGGCAAGGTCATCAAGGCTTACCCCGAGCGTCAGCGGGTTCTGGTCGAGGGTGTGAACCGCATCAAGAAGCACACCCGGATCACCCAGACGCAGCGCGGTGCCCAGTCCGGCGGGATCGTCACCCAGGAGGCTCCCATCCACGTCTCGAACGTGATGGTCGTCGACTCCGACGGCAAGCCGACCCGGGTGGGCTACCGCATCGGCGAGGACGGCAAGAAGGTTCGTATCTCGCGTAGGACGGGCAAGGACATCTGATGACGACCGCAGAGAAGACGTACCCGACACCGCGGTTGAAGACCCGGTACCGCGAGGAGATCGCCGGCCAGCTGCGCGAGGAGTTCGGCTACACCAACCCGCACCAGATCCCCGGTGTGGTCAAGGTCGTGGTCAACATGGGCGTCGGCGACGCCGCTCGGGACAGCAAGCTCATCGAGGGCGCCATTCGCGACCTCGCCACCATCACCGGGCAGAAGCCCGAGGTGCGCCGGGCGCGCAAGTCCATCGCGCAGTTCAAGCTGCGTGAGGGCCAGCCGATCGGTGCCCGTGTGACGCTGCGTGGCGACCGCATGTGGGAGTTCCTGGACCGGCTGCTGACCATCGCGTTGCCGCGTATCCGCGACTTCCGCGGGCTGTCGGACAGGCAGTTCGACGGCAACGGCAACTACACGTTCGGTCTCACCGAGCAGTCGATGTTCCACGAGATCAACCCCGACTCCATCGACCGCCCGCGCGGCATGGACGTCACGGTTGTGACCAGCGCCAACACCGACGACGAGGGTCGCGCGTTGCTGCGCAAGCTCGGTTTCCCCTTCAAGGAGGCGTGATCAGATGGCCAAGAAAGCTCTGATCGCCAAGGCTGCCCGCAAGCCGAAGTTCGCGGTGCGCTCCTACACCCGCTGCCAGCGTTGCGGTCGTCCACGCTCGGTGTATCGCAAGTTCGGTCTCTGCCGGATCTGCCTGCGGGAGATGGCGCACGCGGGACAGCTCCCCGGCGTGAACAAGTCGAGCTGGTAAGGCTCTTTGACGTCCCCTGCGCCGCGCAGGGACCCATTCCACTTCGCCACAGGCCCCGTCAGGGGAACCAGGGCGAGAAAGGTTGACAGGTCACCATGACGATGACCGACCCGATCGCAGACTTCCTGACACGTCTGCGTAACGCGAACTCGGCGTACCACGACATGGTCGTGCTGCCGCACTCGAAGATCAAGGCGAACATCGCCGAGATCCTCAAGCGCGAGGGCTACATCGCCGACTACCGCACCGAGCCGGGTGAGAAGCACAAGAACCTGGTTGTGGAGCTGAAGTACGGCCCGAACCGTGAGCGGAGCATCGCAGGGCTTCGCCGCGTGTCCAAGCCCGGCCTTCGGGTGTACGCGAAATCGACCAACCTGCCCAGCGTTCTGGGTGGCCTCGGCGTGGCGATCATTTCGACGTCCGCCGGGCTCCAGACCGACAGGCAGTGCAAGCGCAACGGCGTGGGCGGCGAAGTCCTCGCCTACGTCTGGTGAGGAAGGGGGACTGGCATGTCACGCATCGGTAAGCTGCCGATCACCGTCCCCTCCGGGGTCGATGTGAACATCGACGGGCAGCACATCACGGTCAAGGGCCCGAAGGGCACGCTGGAGCACACCGTTCCCGAGCCGATCACTGTCGAGCGCGGCGAAGACGGCACTCTGGTGGTCAAGCGACCCGACGAGGAGCGGGAGAGCCGCGCGCTGCACGGCCTCACCCGGACCTTGGTGAACAACCTGGTCGTCGGTGTGACGCAGGGCTACGAGAAGCGCATGGAGATCCACGGAGTCGGTTACCGCGTGCAGGCCAAGGGCTCGGACCTCGAGTTCGCCCTCGGCTACAGCCACCCGGTGCTCATCAAGGCTCCGGAGGGCATCACGTTCAAGGTGGAGAGCCCGACCAAGTTCTCCGTGTCCGGCATCGACAAGCAGAAGGTCGGCCAGATCGCGGCGGTCATCCGGCGCCTGCGTCGTCCGGACCCGTACAAGGGCAAGGGTCTGCGCTACGAGGGTGAGCGCATCCGCCGCAAGGTCGGGAAGACGGGTAAGTGATCATGAGCGAAACGGTTACGAAGCGGAAGCCGGTCGGCAAGGACATCTCCACCCGTCGTCGTGCTGGCAAGGTCCGTCGGCACAATCGGCTGCGCAAGAAGATCGAGGGCAGTGCCGCGCGTCCGCGGATGTCGGTGAAGCGTTCCTCGCGCCACATCGTCGTTCAGTTGATCGACGACCTGGCGGGGCACACCCTGGCCTCGGCGTCCAGCCTGGAGGCGGACGTCCAGGCCGTC
Source organism: Saccharomonospora cyanea NA-134 (assembly GCF_000244975.1). Classification (NCBI taxonomy): domain Bacteria; kingdom Bacillati; phylum Actinomycetota; class Actinomycetes; order Pseudonocardiales; family Pseudonocardiaceae; genus Saccharomonospora; species Saccharomonospora cyanea. Next base: position 483,502 of record NZ_CM001440.1, read on the forward strand.
GAGGGCGACAAGAAGGCCAAGGCCGCCAAGGTCGGCGAGTTGGTCGCGGCCCGCGCCAAGGCGGCGGGCATCTCCAAGGTGGTGTTCGACCGCGGTGGCAACGCCTACCACGGCCGTATCGCCGCCCTGGCCGACGCCGCCCGAGAGGGCGGGTTGGAGTTCTGACATGAGCAAGATTCTCGAGAACGGAAGGAACGCCTGATGCCGGGACGTACGCGGCAATCCGGCGGCCAGGGCGGACCGGGCGACCGCGAGCGCGGTGGCCGGGACCGCAGGGACCGTCGTGACGGTGGCCGTGGCGGGGCGGCCCAGGACAAGACCCCGCACCTCGAGCGCGTCGTAGCGATCAACCGCGTGGCCAAGGTCGTCAAGGGTGGTCGTCGCTTCAGCTTCACCGCGCTGGTCGTCGTCGGTGACGGCGACGGTCAGGTCGGTGTCGGCTACGGCAAGGCCAAGGAGGTGCCCGCGGCGATCGCCAAGGGCGTCGAGGAAGCGAAGAAGAACTTCTTCCGCGTGCCTCGCATCGGTGGCACCATCCCGCACCCCGTGCAGGGTGAGGAGGCCGCCGGTGTGGTGCTGCTTCGTCCGGCCAGCGCCGGTACCGGTGTGATCGCCGGTGGCGCCGTCCGTGCCGTGCTGGAGTGCGCTGGTATCCAGGACGTGTTGTCGAAGTCGCTCGGCAGCGACAACGCGATCAACATCGTGCACGCGACCGTGCGGGCCCTGAAGGACCTCCAGCGTCCCGAAGCGGTCGCCGCTCGCCGTGGTCTGCCGCTCGAAGACGTGGCTCCGGCCCGGATGCTGCGTCAGCGTGCGGGGCAGGGGGTCTGACATGGCTCAGCTGAAGATCACCCAGATGAAGAGCACGATCGGGACCAAGCAGAACCACCGGGCGTCGCTCCGCACCCTCGGCCTGCGCAAGATCAGGCAGTCCGTGGTGCGTGAGGACACGCCGCAGGTGCGTGGCCTCATTCAGGCGGTCCGGCACCTGGTGACCGTGGAGGAGGTCAAGTAATGACCATCAAGATCCACCACCTGAAGCCCGCACCCGGCGCGAAGCGGGACAAGATCCGCGTTGGTCGCGGTGAGGGTTCCAAGGGCAAGACGGCGGGTCGCGGCACGAAGGGCACGAAGGCCCGGAAGAACGTGCCTGCCGGCTTCGAGGGTGGGCAGATGCCCATCCACATGCGGCTGCCGAAGCTGCGCGGCTTCAAGAACCGTTTCCGTACCGAGTACCAGGCGATCAACGTGGGCGACCTGGCCCGCGTGTTCCCCGAGGGCGGCAAGGTCGGCAAGGACGAGCTGATCGCCCGTGGACTCGTCCACAAGGGTGAACTTGTGAAGGTTCTTGGCAACGGCGACGTGGAGGGCGTGAAGTTCGACGTCACGGCCGACGCGTTCTCCAAGTCCGCGAAGGAGAAGATCGAGGCGGCCGGTGGCACGGCCACCGCGCTCTAGAGATCACTTTCGCGAAGCCGAACCGCAACGATCCGAACAAGGCCCGCCGGACCGAGACAAGAGGCCCGGCGGGTCTTGTCGTGTGCGGTCCGAACCGTTTTTAGCCCGCTGAACGCGGTTCTCACGGCGCCTACCCCGACTCCTCCATCGCGATTCGCCCGCGGAACGTGAGGAGAGGGGCCAGCCGACCGCGCCTACTTTCGTCGCTCCTTGGGGCGTGTGAACCCCGCACTAGATGCGGCACCCCTTGGCGATGCTGTTAAAGTCGAACCACGCTTGGGCCGTTGTGTCCCGAGCGTGTCTGGCTTGCCGCCAGTGACAGAGTGTCCAGCCGGTCCCATGCCGGCCAAAGCCGATCGTCGGTTCGCCGACGACGCCGAGGAGGTCCCCCGCGTGCTCAGCGCCTTCCGCTCGGCTCTCGCGACGCCGGACCTGCGCAAGAAGATCCTGTTCACGCTGATGATCGTGGCCGTGTACCGGATCGGTGCGGTCACACCGGCGCCCGGGGTTTCGTACCCGAATGTTCAGGCATGTCAGGCGCAGGTCGAGGATCAGAACATCTTCTCGCTGCTGAACCTGTTCAGCGGTGGCGCGCTCCTGCAGCTGTCGATCTTCGCCACGGGCATCATGCCCTACATCACGGCGAGCATCATCGTCCAGCTGCTCACCGTGGTGATTCCTCGCTTCGAGGAGCTCAAACGGGAGGGCCAGGCAGGCCAGGGCAAGCTCACGCAGTACACGCGCTACCTCACCATCGCGCTGGCGATCCTCCAGGCCACCGGCGTCGTCGCGCTGGCCGACCGCGGTCAGCTCTTCGGTAACTGCGACCAGCCGGTCCTGCCTGACAACAGCGTCTACACGCTGGCGCTGACGGTTCTGACGATGACCGCGGGCACCGCCGTCATGATGTGGCTGGGCGAGCTCATCACCGAGCGCGGTGTCGGCAACGGCATGTCGCTGCTCATCTTCCTGAACATCGCCGCCCGGATCCCCACCGAGGGCGCCGCGATCCTCAGCAACCAGGGCGGCCTGACGTTCTTCTTCATCTGCCTGCTCGCGCTGGCGATCATCGCGAGCGTCATCTTCGTCGAGCAGGGGCAGCGCCGGATCCCGGTGCAGTACGCCAAGCGGATGATCGGCCGCCGCATGTACGGCGGCACCTCCACCTACCTGCCGATCAAGGTGAACCAGGCCGGCGTCATCCCGGTCATCTTCGCGTCGTCACTGCTTTATCTGCCGGACCTCCTCGGACAGCTCATCGGCGACCCGAACCAGGCGTCCGGCTGGCAGCGTTTCCTCCAGAACTACGTGACGGATCAGTCGCACTGGGTGCACATCACGCTGTACTTCGCGATGATCATCTTCTTCACGTACTTCTACATCACGATCACGTTCAACGTGGACGACCGCGCCGAGGAGATGAAGAAGTTCGGCGGGTTCATCCCCGGCATCCGACCGGGCAGGCCGACCGCCGAGTACCTCGGGTTCGTGCTCAGCAGGATCACACTGCCGGGCTCCATCTACCTCGGTATCGTGGCGATTCTGCCGAACTTCTTCCTGTCGGTCACCGGCGAAGGGAACAACCAGAACTTCCCGTTCGGCGGAACAGCTGTGCTGATCATGGTGGGTGTCGGGCTCGACACCGTGAAGCAGATCGAAAGCCAGCTGATGCAGCGTAACTACGAAGGGTTCCTCCGATGACGCGTGTAGTTCTCGTCGGCCCGCCAGGGGCGGGTAAAGGCACACAGGCGGCGGCGCTGTCGCAGCGGCTCGGAATCCCTCACATCTCGACGGGCGACCTTTTCCGTAAGCATGTCGGTGACGAGACGCCTCTGGGCCGGGAGGCCAAGCGCTACCTCGACTCGGGTGAGCTTGTTCCGGACACCGTGACCAACGAGATGGTTCGGGAGCGGCTGGGGGAGCCGGACGCCAAGTCGGGGTTCCTCCTCGACGGCTTCCCCCGCAACACCAAGCAGGCCGATGTGTTGGGTGAGCTGCTCAAGGAAAGCGACGAATCGCTCGATGCGGTGATCGAGCTCAAGGTTCCCGAGGACATGCTCGTGGAACGTCTGCTCGGTCGTGGGCGTACCGACGACACCGAGGACGTCATCCGACGTCGGCAGCAGGTGTACCGCTCGGAGACCGCCCCGCTGTTGGAGTACTACTCGGACATCCTGGTCACCGTGGACGGTGTCGGTGACATCGACGAGGTGTCGAACAGGGTGCTCGACGCGCTCGGCAAGCGTTCGTGAGTCGGCGACCACTTCGTGTTCGGCATGTTTCGACGGCGACGCATGATTGAGATCAAGACGCCCGGTGAGCTGGAAGCGATGCGGGCAGCGGGCCTCGTTGTCGCGCGCACACTGCGGAAAGTGACAGAAGCGGCGCGGCCCGGAGTCAGCACGGGCGAGTTGGACGAGCTGGCCGAACAGGTCATCCGCGATGCGGGTGCGGTGCCGTCGTTCAAGGGCTATCACGGCTTTCCGGCGTCAATCTGCGCGTCGGTCAACGAACAGATCGTGCACGGCATCCCCTCGAAGGACGCCGTGCTTGCCGACGGGGATCTCCTGTCGGTCGACTGCGGGGCCATCCTCGACGGCTGGCACGGCGACTCGGCGGTCACGATTGAGATCGGTGAGGTGTCCGAACGCGATCGCATGCTCTCTGCGGCCACGCAGGCCGCGATGATCGCGGGTATCGAGGCCGTGTCGCCGGGCGGCCGGTTGACCGACATCTCTTACGCCGTCGAGTCCGCAGCCCGTCGCGCGAGCTCCCAGGACGGTGTCGAGTACGGCATGGTCGTGGAGTACGGCGGGCACGGCATCGGGCGGGAAATGCATATGGAGCCGTTCCTGCCGAACGTCGGCAAGCCCGGCAAGGGCCCGAAGCTGGCCGTCGGTATGGCGCTTGCCATCGAACCGATGCTGACGGGTGGGTCGGCCGAGACCATCGAGCTGGACGATGGCTGGACGGTCGTCACCGCAGACGGTTCCCGAGCCGCGCACTGGGAGCACACCGTCGCTGTCACCGAGAACGGACCGTGGGTGCTGACCGCACCCGAAGACCACGTTTAGCGGGCTGAAAACGGTACGACTCGCAGCCCGCGGAGTGCGTCGACCGGGTTCAGCCCGCTGAACACGGTCCGTCCCGAACCGGCACGTTGCCGCACCGACATCCTCTTCCACCGGGCCCCGTGGTCGGGCTTGACAACTGTTGCGTACACTGTTTAGTCGGCGTGCTCATCACGTCGGCTCCAACGTGCTCGCATGATCACTTTGGGGTCGAGGTGACGTGTGTGCCACCCAGGCAAGCACTCGAACGCTCAAACCGATCACGAAACGCGGAGTACATGGCGAAGAAGGACGGGGCCATCGAGGTCGAGGGCCGCGTAATCGAGCCGCTTCCCAACGCGATGTTTCGCGTCGAGTTGGAGAACGGCCACAAGGTCCTTGCACACATCAGTGGGAAGATGCGGCAGCACTACATCCGCATCCTGCCCGAGGACAGGGTTGTCGTGGAGCTCTCGCCCTACGACTTGTCCCGTGGTCGCATCGTCTATCGCTACAAGTGATCACGGCGAGCGTGGCGGGAGGCGACTCCCGCCAGGGGGCGCGCAGCAACTCAGCACGAGCAGGAGAGCAGGAGACGTGAAGGTCAAGCCGAGCGTCAAGAGGATCTGCGACAAGTGCCAGGTCGTCCGTCGTCACGGGCGCATCATGGTCATCTGCGACAACCTGCGCCACAAGCAGCGCCAGGGCTGATCGCGGTCGTCAGTGATCTGACAGCTGAATCGCAACCTCCCCGCGCCTGCCGGGTCGGCGACGACCCGGTTCACCCCCGGAACTTCGGGCCGGGGCCGGGACACCGTCCGCGAGAGCGGGCGGGTGACGGCGAGTCGTCCCGGGACGGGCAGGGAGCAGACCCGAAGAAAGTGAAAACGAAGGAGCACAACCGCCAATGGCACGACTCGCTGGCGTCGATCTCCCCCGCGAGAAGCGGTTGGAGATCGCGCTGACCTACATCTACGGCATCGGCCGTACCCGCTCGAAGGAAATCCTCGCAGCGACGCAGGTCAACGCGGACACCCGTGTGAGGGATCTCGGTGACGAGGACCTCGCCAAGCTGCGGGAGTTCATCGAGGAGAACTACAAGGTCGAAGGTGACCTCCGGCGCGAGGTGAACGCCGACATCCGTCGGAAGATCGAGATCGGGTGCTACGAGGGTCTCCGGTGGCGGCGCGGCCTGCCTGTGCGCGGCCAGCGCACCAAGACCAACGCCCGTACCCGCAAGGGCCCGAAGAAGACGGTCGCCGGCAAGAAGAAGGCGGGCAAGAAGTGAGTGCCAGCGGCAGACGAGCCGTCCGTGCGGGCGCGGTCCAGCGTCGCGGCTCGGCCCGGATGTCGCCGAAGGCGCTCTACGCCCGTCCGATGGCGCTGCGCCAGCTGTACGCCGACGCCGGCACGTTGATGCGGCGCGGGCAGCGTGAAGCCGCGGCAGCCCACCAGCAGAACTCGCGCTAAGGAGATACACCCGACCATGCCACCGAAGTCTCGTACGTCGGGGACCAAGAAGGTCCGGCGTAAGGAAAAGAAGAACGTCGTTCACGGGCACGCCCACATCAAGAGCACGTTCAACAACACCATCGTTTCGATCACCGACCCCAACGGCGCGGTGATCTCCTGGGCGTCCTCGGGCCACGTCGGCTTCAAGGGTTCCCGCAAGTCGACCCCGTTCGCCGCCCAGATGGCCGCTGAGAACGCCGCTCGCAAGGCCGCCGAGCACGGCATGAAGAAGGTCGACGTGTTCGTCAAGGGCCCCGGTTCCGGTCGGGAGACCGCGATCCGCTCGCTGCAGGCCGCGGGCCTCGAGGTCGGCACCATCCAGGACGTGACCCCGCAGCCGCACAACGGCTGCCGCCCCCCCAAGCGGCGCCGGGTCTGAGGAACGGGGAGGAGTAAGGACACATGGCTCGATACACCGGCCCCGCGACCCGTATTTCGCGTCGGCTCAAGGTTGACCTCGTCGGCAACGACAAGGCGTTCGAACGTCGCCCTTACCCGCCGGGCCAGCACGGCCGCGGCCGGATCAAGGAGAGCGAGTACCTGCTGCAGCTGCAGGAGAAGCAGAAGGCCCGCCACACGTACGGCATTCTCGAGCGTCAGTTCCGGCGTTACTACGAGGAGGCCGCGCGGCGCACCGGCAAGACCGGTGAGAACCTGCTGCAGCTTCTGGAATCCCGGCTCGACAACGTCGTGTACCGGGCCGGACTGGCGCGCACGCGCCGCCAGGCCCGTCAGCTCGTCAGCCACGGTCATTTCCTCGTCAACGGCGAGAAGGTGAACATCCCGAGTTACCGGGTGTCGAAGTTCGACATCATCGACGTGCGGCCGAAGTCGCTGAAGACGCTGCCCTTCGTGGCGGCCAAGGAAGCGCTGGGCGATCGTCCCGTGCCCTCGTGGCTGCAGGTCGTGCCCTCGACCCTGCGCATTCTGGTGCACCAGCTCCCGGAGCGGGCCCAGATCGAGGTTCCGGTTCAGGAACAGCTGATCGTCGAGTTCTACTCGAAGAAGTGAGTCCGCACCCGGCTGTGGCCGGGAGCGGGCCGGCGGCGGCGCCCCGAGTGCGCCGCCGCTACGCCACACCTATCGGCGTCATATGGCGGGCGCCGGCAGGAAAGGAAGAAGAACAGTGCTGATTTCCCAGCGGCCGACCCTCAGCGAGGAGACGGTCAACGAGACGCGCTCACGGTTCACCATCGAGCCGCTCGAGCCCGGCTTCGGCTACACCTTGGGCAACTCGCTCCGGCGAACCCTGCTGTCGTCGATTCCGGGTGCCGCGGTCACGAGCATCCGCATCGACGGCGTGCTGCACGAGTTCACCACCGTGCCCGGGGTGAAGGAAGACGTCACCGAGATCATCCTGAACCTCAAGGAACTCGTCGTCTCTTCCGAGGAGGACGAGCCCGTCACGATGTACCTGCGCAAGCAGGGCCCCGGTGAGGTCACCGCGGCCGACATCGTGCCGCCGTCCGGTGTCACCGTGCACAACCCGGACCTGCACATCGCGTCGCTGAACGGCAAGGGCAAGCTCGAGATCGAGCTCGTTGTCGAACGCGGCCGCGGATACGTTCCCGCGCTCCAGAACAAGCAGGCCGGTGCGGAGATCGGTCGTATCCCCATCGACTCGATCTACTCGCCGGTGCTCAAGGTGACCTACAAGGTCGAGGCCACCCGTGTCGAGCAGCGCACCGACTTCGACAAGCTGGTGCTCGACGTGGAGACCAAGCCGTCGATCACTCCGAGGGACGCTGTCGCCTCGGCGGGCAAGACGCTGGTCGAGCTGTTCGGGCTCGCGCGTGAACTGAACGTCGACGCCGAGGGCATCGAGATCGGTCCGTCGCCGCAGGAGGCGGACACCATCGCCGCTTACGCGATGCCGATCGAAGACCTCGACCTCACGGTGCGGTCGTACAACTGCCTGAAGCGCGAGGGGATTCACACGGTTGGCGAGCTGGTTTCGCGTAGCGAGGCGGACCTGCTCGACATCCGGAACTTCGGAGCGAAGTCGATCGACGAGGTGAAGATGAAGCTCGTCGGCCTCGGCTTGACGCTGAAGGACAGCCCGCCCGGATTCGACCCCACGGCTGCTGCCTCCACTTACGAGAGCGGTGGCGAGACGTGGGGTGCGGAGACACCGTCGCCGGGCCTTCCGGACACTGGCCACGACGACGGCCAGGACTACGCAGAGACGGAGCAGCTGTAAGTGACCTTGCGGCTGCGAAGCTGAACGAGGAGAACTGATGCCCACCCCGACCAAGGGACCCCGTCTCGGCGGATCGCCTGCGCACGAGCGGTTGATGTTGGCAAACCTGGCGACGTCGTTGTTCGAGCACGGCAAGATCACAACGACCGAGGCCAAGGCCAGGCGCGTGCGTCCGCTCGCCGAGAAGCTGATCACCAAGGCCAAGAAGGGTGATCTGCACAACCGGCGTCAGATCATGCGGGTCATCCGCAACAAGGACGTCGTGCACAAGCTGATGGCCGAGATCGGGCCCTTCTTCGTCGACCGCAACGGCGGTTACGTCCGCATCACCAAGACGCTGCCGCGCAAGGGCGACAACGCCCAGATGGCGGTTATCGAACTGGTGTCGGAGAAGACCGTCACCGCGGAGGCCGAGGCGGCCAGGAAGACGAAGTTCGCCAAGGACGCCGCCGCCGACGCTCCTGCCGAGGAGCCGAAGGCGGAGGAGACGGTGGAGGAGGCCAAGGCTGAGGCCGAGGCTGCTTCCGCCACCGACCAGGACGCCGAAGCACCCGAGTCGGCCACCAAGGACTCCACGGACGAGCCCGCCGAGGGCGTGGACAAGAAGGACGAGTCCTGACCGAGACGAGTCCACGCAGCGAGCCCGCCGTTCCCCCAGGGGAGGGCGGGCTCGTTCGTCTGCGCATCGACCTCAGCTACGACGGCACTGATTTCTCCGGCTGGGCGCGGCAACCAGGACGCCGAACAGTCCAGGGAGTCCTTGAAGACGCCCTCCAGAAACAACCCCCCGGCGCGTCTTTAGCGGGCTCAGTAGTAGTGGCAGGGCGAACCGATGCAGGAGTCCATGCGGCTGGCCAGGTCGTCCATGCGGACGTGACGCGTTTAGCAGGCGAAACCCGTTCCAGGACCATGCCAGTCGCATCGGACGGCTTGCCGGACCTTGACCGGGCTCGCCACCGGCTGAACCGTCTTCTGCCCGCTGACGTGCGAGTACTAGGCCTTCGCCGTGCCCCCGCCGGTTTCGATGCCCGCTTTTCGGCCGCTAAACGTCATTACCGATACAAGGTGTCGGACGCGCCGTGGGGAGTCAGCCCGCTCCAGAGACGCGACACGCTGGCGTGGATGCGGCCCTTGTCCGTCGACTCGATGAACGAGGCTGCGTCAGCACTGTTGGGCCTTCACGATTTCGCAGCTTTCTGCAAAAAACGAGAAGGTGCCACCACCATCCGCGAGCTCCTCGAGTTGCATTGGGAGAGGGTGGATGACTATCAGCTGCACCTATCGGTGTCAGCAGACGCTTTCTGTCATTCCATGGTAAGGAGCCTGGTTGGTGCTCTCCTTTGGGTCGGCGACGGGCGCCGCTCTACGGGTTGGCCTGCGGAGTTGCTGAAAACCCGAGAGCGGAGCAGCGTCGTGGCGCCGGCACATGGCCTTACGCTCATCAAGGTCGATTACCCGCCTGACGACGAACTAGCGTTGCGTGCCGAAAAGACTCGACACCTGCGAGACTTGGACGCGCGGGAGATCTCACGTCGGGATTGAGCCTGGCGCACCTCGTCCAGAATTCTTTTGTAATCTCCCGCCAGCTTCTCCGCTGTGACGATAACGAAGTTCCAACCTTCCGTCACCAATCGTTTTCTGCGTGCTTTGTCTCGGCGAATTTGTTTGCTTGACCGGTGCCATCGGCCGTCGTATTCGATGGCTGTTTTCGTGTCCTTCAAGGCGAGATCGAGACGAGCCACCTCGCGACCTCCTCTCGTTATCGAATACTGTGGGACGGGCTCGAATCCTCCCGTTTTGAGTACAACTCTGAGGTCCGACTCGGGTAGTGACTCGGCACGTGGGTCGACCATCGACAGCGCAGCTCGAGCCAGTCGAATACCGCGATTACGTCGTCCTTTCCACGTACGCCGTAGCTGCTTCAGCGTGACTCGACCTGATCGGACGAACGCATCGAGGTCAGGCACTGCGATACGTAGACGGCGAACCCAGCTCTGGACGCGTGGTGACAGTCGTAACACCAAGTCGAGAGCTGCTCGCCACGGTCGTGCTATGCGAATTCCGTTCCATGGGCGTGACTCTTGCGGCTTCACATCGGTGCGGCGTACGTGAATTCCTTTGATCGGTCCGAACCGATGAACCTCGGGTACGACGAACTCGACTGGATCATAGGGATTCGCGAGTTCGACACCGAGTACAGTCGCTGCCGATCGTCCGGTCAGCACCGCTTCTTTGGGAACGATGAGTGCTGCGCCACGACAACGGAGCTCGTGCGTCACTGGTACGTGTGCAGGAACGTAGACATCCTGGAAAAGGCGTCGAAAGCGTGGCCCGCCCAGTTCCGCAGCGGTCACATAGCCGTGTGCTCTCGCGACAGAGCCTCGGAAAACGTCATTGATGCTGATAGTCGCGCTCATGCCTGCAGCATCGCTCACGCTGCGGACTTTCACGTCCATGTGCACGGAGTTGTCCACAGCTTCGGAGACGAGAAGGCCGGTTGTCCACAAGCTGGGGATGGCGGGTGCGAAAGTCCCCGATGCCAGGCCATGGGTGCCACAGACAACCGGGGGGCGTGTTTAGCCTGCTAAACACGCCCCCCGGCAAGGCCCACAGTTCAGTCGCCTCTGCGGATGGGACCCAGGATCTGTTGTTCCTTGGCTGTCGTGACCAGACGCAGGGGACGCCACAGGTTGCGGCCCAGCGCCACGACCTGATCGTCCTTGAGCGTCGTCAGTTGCCGCATCATCTGCGGCGGGAGCCGCCAGATGCGGGCAGCGAGTTCCGCCTGACCGGCGGGCAGACGCTGCATCAGCACAAGATCAGCAGCGTTCGCCAAAGCCCCGGCCTGCGGGTGCAGGTACGGCAGGACGTAGACGGTCGTCTGCCACGGCGACCTCGGTGGGAACAGGTCCTGCGGTGTGGGGCCCCCATCGTGGACGACCAACAGCGGTGCGTCCTCGGACGGGCGTGGCAACTCCACCGGCGACAGCCGACGGATCTGTACCAGCTGTGAGGGCTGCCCGTTCGGTTGTTGCCCCGCTGCGTTCGACAGCACATGCCAAGCCGTCGGCCGTCCCGTCGCGACGACGACCCACGCGCCTACCGCCATGGCTCGCATAGCGACCTGCCGCGCCAGGTACAGGCCCCCGACGAGCACGATCCTGGTTGGGGCGGCGCGCAGAGCGGACACCGTCAACGGTTCGCCCTGCAGGCCCGAGCCGAGAACGATGCCACCCCGGTCGCCGGATGGGCTGATCGCGTCGAGCAACGCTGGATCGACCACGAACTCAGGCGACACACCGATTGCCTTGTTGGCGTCGTGCACCCGTGCGCTCATGCCGTACCTCCCATCGGCAGGGTGGCGGAGAAACCGGCCGCTTGGCGTCCGCGCAGTGGCGTCAACGTGACCCCGATGCGCTCCGAGACGCTCGTCAGTCGCTGGTCGCTGGCGTCGAGCTCGCGCGGGTTACGCGCGCTGATCCGCACCACACCTCGCAACCCGATGCGGTTCTCCTCATCGGACGGGGAGATCGACATCGCCACCGTGGCGGACAACGCGCGGACGCTCGTCAACGCGTTGAGAGTCGTGCTGATCTTGCCTTTGGGCCAGCCCGTAATGGCGTAGCTCGCGTGGCCGATGCCCGCTGCCGTCACGCCCGTCCAACGTTCCTGCATCCGGACGCGGGAGTTGGACCCGGCGACACCGGTGAGTTCCGCGGCCGAAATTCCGGCGCGCAACAGTTCGTCCGGGCTCAGCGGTCGGGTCGGGACGCCGTGCGACTCCATGGCGTTGCGGACGCGCGACAGCGCACCGATCAGCGCCCTGTGTGCCCCCATGACACCGCCGCCGCGTTCCCGTACTGCGGCCGGACACCGTTTCGGGTCAAGCCGGACGGACACCCATGTCGTCCGTCGTGCAGCAGCGGGAAGCGGGCCCAGAACCTCCATGTACGACGCCAGCGCAGGCGAGTCGGCCGGGAGCGCCGCACTGCCGGGATAGCAGTGCCACGTCATCTGGATGGAGTCGAGTACCACGCCCCGGTCCTCCAGGCAGGGCGCCAGCGCCGACAGAGGCAGGCTCGGTGCACCATCTGCCTGGGTGATCAACGCTGGCGTGGGTTCCACGAGGAGAACAGCCGTCCAAGTGCCGTCGTGGTACGCGAATCCGACTTCCTGGTGCTCGTGATCCCGCCCCTGCGCGACGACGAGGTCGGGCACGGCGAGGCGGAGCAGACTGACGCGTGCGTCGTCCGGGCCGATCACCTTGTCGTCGTCCTGCGCAGCGAGCGTTTCCACATCGGTGGGAGCGGGCGGAACGACTACGCGATCGTGTGATCTGAGGGTGTAGCGAGCCGTCAGCCCGGCCCACTGGGTGAACCACTGACCGCCCCAACGTAGGAACGCCAGGATCAGCATGACGCCGGCGATTCCGATCGCGACATAGACCAGGGACTGGTCGATCGCGATGAGGATCAGCCCGATCGCGAGACCGACCTCGAGTAGCACGAGGTTGGTGACAGGAAGGGGGCCGAAGTTCGCGCCGAACATGCGGCGCCGAGCGGGAGGAGCGACGCGGGGGGTTGGAGCCGACTCCGGAGGCTTCGGTGCGCCACCGGAATCCCCGGGCCCTCCAGGGCCTCCAGGACCGCCTGGCCCTCCGGGACCGCCTGGCCCTCCGGGACCGCCTGGCCCGCCCGGCCCTCCAGGGCCGCCTGCGGGACCGTTCGGTCCACGTCGACCTCCGGGGGGCTGGGGACCGCGAGGACGGTTCGGCCCGCCAGGGCCGCCCGGCGGAGCCGGAGGCACACCCTGCGGTCCACGGGGGCCGGAGCCTCCACCAGGGCCTCCCGGTGCCATGGGGCGTCCCGGTCGCTGCGGTGGACCCGCTGGTCGCCCCGCGGGGGGCGGGGGCCCCTGCGGGGGGCCCGGCGGACGTGGAGGAGTGGTGACGGACATCCGCTCGATCTCTTCCCCTTGTGCCTGCAACTGAGCTGACAGCCGATCCCGGCGAGTCGCACACTAACCGGAGTTGGTAGAAACCAACACCGAACGGTCCCCGTACGGCTATCCTGCGGAACCGTACCGCGAGTGGGAGAGCTGTAGGTCAAGAATGCCGTCAACACCGACAACAAAGTCGCAAGTCCAGGCCTACCAATTCGTGCTGCGTCGCATGCAGTCCGCCTTGGTGCGCAAGGACGCCGTGATGTTGCACGACCCGATGCGCACACACTCGCGTGCCACCATCGTGGGCGTCGTGCTGAGCTGCTTGGGGATGCTGGGCTTCATCATCGTCGGCCTCTTCAAGCCCGATCCGAAGGCACCGGACTCCGGCATCGTCATCGGGGAGCAGTCCGGGACCGTTTACGTGGTAGCCGGTAACCCGAAGAAGCTCATCCCGACGTTCAACCTGGCGTCGGCGCGTCTGATCCTCATGTCGCAGAACCAGGGGGAGGGGCAGGGGGGCCAGGGCGGTGGTGTCGTCGAGGCCACGCCTCCCAAAGTCGTCTCCGACGAACAGCTCAAGGACATTCCCAAGGGGCGTCTGCAGGGTATCCCGGGCGGCCCTGACCTGCTGCCGTCGGAGAGTCAGCTGGTTTCCACGGAATGGGGCATCTGTGATCAGGTCAACGTGGACAATTCGCTGAACGACTCCGAGGCGAGGCGGCAGGCCGTGACGGAGACCACGGTCCTGGCAGGTGTCAAGGACCTCGGTCGCGAGCTCGCTCAGAACCAGGCGTTGCTGGTGTCAGCCGACGACGAGAAGCACTACCTCGTGTACCGGCAGAAGACAGATGCCAACAAGCTGAACGCGAACACCGTGCGGGCAGAGGTGGACCTCACGCAGAACGCGGTCACCGTCGCACTGAACCTGGACGAGAGCAGGGCGCGGCGCATCTCGACCGGACTGCTCAACGCGATCCCGTCGGTAGGGACCCTCAACCTGCCGACCATTCAAGGCGCCAACCAGCCACCGGACTTCAACGTCTCCGGCCTCAAGGTCGGTGACGTGTTCGAAACTCAGCTCGCCACCAGCACGGACATCTACGTGGTGCTGAAGGAAGGCGTGCAGCGGGTTTCGCCGACTGTGGCAGACATGATCCTGTACAACCCGGCGATCGGAGGCAGCAGTGCGGCCGAGGTGACCCCTGACGTGCTGCAGGGCCTGCCACAGGTGAACCGGGGCGATGCCGGTTACCTCGACGTGGACCACTATCCGGACGCCAAGCCGACCGTGCTCGACCCCATGCAGCACCAGGTGGCGTGTCTGGGTTGGAACCTCAGGGGTGAGGGCGAGCAGCGCGACGCGTTCACGTCGGTGTACATCTCGAACGTCCTGCCGACGCCGAAGAACGCGGACGGCACTCCGCAGGTCGTGAAGATCGGGACGCCCTCACCGGACGGCCTGAAGGTCGACAACTTCTACATGCAGCCTGGTTTCGCGGCGGCTGTGCAGTCGGCGACGACGAAGGACACGTTCTATCGTGGCAACATCCAGCTCATCTCCGACCGCGGAGTGCGCTATGGCATCCCGAACGAGGACATCGCAAAGGGCCTGGGGCTCACCAAGCTCTCCCCCGCGCCCGAGTCGATCATCAAGTTGCTACCGGCCGGGCCTTCGCTGAACCCACAGGACGCGCAGAGGACCTACGACACCGTGTCTGTGGACGAGCAAGCGGGCACCGTGATCCAGCCCGAGGAGCGGGCCGCCTCACAGGGCGGCAACTGAGCGGTAGAGAACGGCTTACAAGGCCGGGTGGTAAGTGACTCGAGTGGAGTCTGCGCCACCCGGCCTCTGTCGTGCTGAGGGCAGCACTGGGCTGGGCTCAAGGTGGTGGGGGCGGGGGCCCTCGCTTTTTGCCCGCTAAACGTGCGTGGGGAGACCGAGCGTTCAGCGGGCGAACTCTCTCGACAACCTTCAGCGCTGATCCGCTCCTGAGCGGGTCCCGGGAACGGGTGTGGCACGGTGCCAGCAACCTTGAACAGCTTTTAGCCCGCTAAACACGTGTGCGGGGCCCAGCGGAGGTGATGCCGACCGTGTTTAGCGGGCTAAAAGCGTTGGGAGTCAGACTCGCGCGGGCTTCTCGTCGTCCTTACGGTTGCGGCGAACGGTGTGGACCACGAAGAGGGTGATCACCAGAGCAGCGAGTGCACCGCCCGCGCCCGTCAACGCCACGATGGTCGGTGTCCAGTCGCGGTTCGACGCGGGAGGCATGTCGGAGGGCAGGCTCTCCGCCTGCGCGGGCTGCATGTCTTCTTCGGACGGCACGGTGGCCGTCAACGCCGCCATGGGGTCGATGACGCCGTAACCCACGAAGTTGTCCCGCCCGCCCGAAGCCGCGGGATGTTGCGCCGTGAACTTGATCCGATGCATGACCTCGTAGGCGTTGAGCTTCGGGTACTTCGCACGCACAAGCGCCGCCAACCCGGCCACGTACGGCGCCGCGAAACTGGTTCCCTTGATTTCCTGCGTCTCACCGCCGTCGACCATCAGGTTCGCCAGGCCGTCGGATCCTGGCGCCGGGTCGAGCGAGATGATCCCGGTTCCCGGTGCGGCCACACTGACCCACGGCCCGTGCATGCTGAAGTCGGCCACGCCGCCGGTCTCGTCGATGGCCGCCACGGACAGAACGTCCTCGGCGAACCACGGCGGCGTCACGATGGTCGTGGGGTTCTCGGCCAGCGCTTGGTCGTTCTGCTTGCAGTTGGTCGAGTCCGAGACGTTGCCCGCCGCCGACACGACAACGACGTCCTTGTCCTTGACCGCATAGTTGATGGCGGCCTGGAGTGCCTGTTCGTCCGCGGTGATGGGACCGTTGTTGGGGCGGCAGTTGTTGATGGAGATGTTGATGACCTGCGCGCCCGCGTCAGCCGCTTGGACGATGGCCTTCGCGAGGGTTTTCAACGTGCCGGCGCCCTCGCTGCCTTGGGTACGGCTGTCCTGTGACGGCCCGGTGCCATGGGGCGATCCGCCGCCACCCGAACTCTCGTCCTCGGGCGCGTAGTTCTGGCTGGACTGCCTGATCGACAGGATTTCGACGTCGGGTGCGACGCCGATGAAGCCGATGCGGTCGGGTGTGTTCGCCGCGATGATGCCGGCGACCTCGGTGCCGTGACCGTCACAGTCCTTGAGGCCCTTGTCCCCCCTCACCACGTAGTCGCCGACGCCTTCGACGCCGTGTTTGAAGAAGGAGTGCTCCCTGACTCCGGTGTCGATCACCGCGACCTTGATCGGCTGCCTTGTTTCGGTGTCGACGCCGATGTGGCCCGTGGTCGAGCGCATGAGGTCGTGGACCTCCTTGATGCGCAGGTACCGCTGGCCCCATGGCGCATTCTGGATGTCCTCGTTGTACTCGAGGTTGCGTTCGACGCACCCGACCTTCTGCTCGTATTTCTTGTCCGGTTGCCCGTCACCGGGCGGACGCTGACTCGGATCCACCGGCGGTGGCGTGGCCTGGTAGCCACCGGGGTCCTGGGACGCCGATTCGTCCTGTGCCCAAGCGGGCAGCGGCGCCAACATCGAGCTCCCGATGCCGATGGTGGCGGCGAGCGCCAACGCCCTGTGTCGTTTCATCGTCCGGGCCGAACGCACGCGAACCCCCTGGAAGTCGTGGCGCTTGTGGTCTGTTTCACCCGATGTCGAGGTGGCGCAGTGTGGAGTAGAGCCCCATCACGGCGAGCGCCAGAGGCAGGACCGATGCGATGCATGCGGCTTCGAAAATCTCGACGGCGCGCCTCATCGGCGGGGTGAACCGTTGGTTGGGGAACACGACGCCGAGCACGAGCGCTCCCGCACCGAGCAGGATGATCGTGCCGAACACCCAGATCAGACGGCCTTGTGCGTCTTCCGTCCACATCCACCCGAGCACGATGCCCGCCGCCGCGGCCAGGCCGGTGGTGAGCAGGGCGACGGCCTGGCTGCCGTTGGCATAGGTGCGGGCCCGCAGCAACAGCACCAGCGTGGCGATGACCGCGGTGAGGACGCCCCAGACGTCGCCGGATGTGGCGGTGATCATCGCGGAGACGGCGGTGACGGAGCCGCTGCCGACGAGCAGACCGGTCATGTAGTTGTGTGCGACGCTGGTCTTGCGTTCGATGGAGGAGTAGTCGGGGTAGCCCGTGTCCTCCTTCAGCTCTTCCGCGGTGCCGGGAATGTGGGGCAGGGGCAGCTTCGCCAGCCAGATGGTGGCCCTCGGCAACATGGAGATGCCTGCGAGCGCGACGGCGGCGGTGCCTGCGGCGATGCCGGGCGCGGGGTGGGCGATGAGGGTCGCGATGAGGAAGGCGACGACACCGAACACGCCGGCTGTGGCCGCGGCGATGAACGTCGTGATACCCGTGCCCATCAACAGGATGCAGGCCGCGGCCACGACCACCACCAGGGCGCTGCCGAGAAGCAGGTTGGCTCGGATCGTGGCGTCCGGGACGATGTAGAAGCCGCTGACGAAGGCCAGGGGAAGACCGCCCGCCGCGGCGACCACGACTCCGGTGGCCTGGGCGTCGTACGCCTTGGCGAGGGTGGCGCCCACGGCCACGCAGGCGATGGCGGCGACGCCGGCCGTGATCGCGATGGCGAGGCCGTTGCCGCCGTAGAGCGGGCCACCGAAGAACAACGCCAGTGCGGCGCTGAACAACGCGAGCCCACCGGCGATGTGCCCGATGCGCTGGGCGGTTTCCTTGGTCCACGGCCGGAAACTGTCCGGTTCGGCCTCGGCGATGGCGTCGACGACGTCGTCGTACAGCGGTGGCGGCGGGTTCTCGTTGCGCTTGCGGAGTTGGAGGAGCTCGCCGTCGACGATGCCGAGCGACGCGAGAGTCCGGCTCGGGTCGAGAGGGGCGTCGCCCAGCTTCGCCAGCGCCCAGCCGCCGTGCCGGGCACCGCCGTCGGGGCTCACCTCTTTCGCCATCTCCAGCAACATGGGCATGAGGTCGGCCACTGCCACGTCGGCAGGCAGCGCGACATCGATGCGGGTTCGCGGCGCGACCACCGTGACCCTGCTGAAAACCGTCGTGCCCGTTGCCACCTTTTCGCCCCCTACCTGGAGATTTCGCCGCAGGGTGTTTATACCGCGTCGCGGAAACAACCCGCCTGTGGGCCGGTAACCTTGCCGAACCGGCCCCATGGTGTCGTGATGCCGCCCTAGTATTAACGCACCTGGGCCACATGTGGGGCGGTTCCGGCGAAAGTCGCCGGTGCGCGTTCCCGCGCTGGCCGCCAGTCGCCGAGTCGAAGAGGGGTCCTTTCGGTGAGCACGCTGCAGTTCAAGCGGTCGCCACGGCTGGCTGCTCCCCGGCCGCCGGGTGGCGAGGTTCATCTCGAGCCGCCGCCCGAGGTCCCGAGGACGATCCCCGGCAACATCATCATGAAATTGATGCCGGTGGTCATGGTGGTGGCCATGCTGGGCATGGTCGCCTTCATGTTCATGGCGGGCGGCGCGATGGGACGCAGTCCGTTCTTCCTGATGATGCCGCTGATGATGATGATGTCGATGGTCGGCATGTTCGTCGGCGGCGGAAAGGGCGGCCAGCAGAAGAAGGCCGAGATGAACGAGGACCGCAAGGACTATCTGCGGTACCTCGGACAGATGCGTGACAGGGCGCGCGAGGCGATGATCGACCAGCGCGCTTCCCTGGAATGGGTGCATCCGGATCCCGAGGCGCTGTGGTCCATGGCGTCCACCCGCCGTATGTGGGAGCGGCGCCAGAGCGACCAGGACTTCCTGCACCTGCGTGTGGGCCGGAGTTCCCACCGCCTCGCCACGCGCCTGGTGCCGCCACAGACGGGGCCCGTCGACGAGCTGGAGCCGATCGCCACGCTCGCGTTGCGTCGTTTCGTGCGAGCCCACTCGATCGTGCCTGACCTTCCCACGCAGATCACGCTGCGTGGTTTCGCGGCTGTCGGCATGCAGGGCGACAAGAAGCTCACGCGTGGACTGACCAGGGCGATGCTGGCGCAGCTCGTCACGTTCCACAGTCCCGACGACGTCCTCATCGGTGTCGCCACCACGGGCAGGGCGAAGGAGGAGTGGGAATGGGCCAAGTGGCTGCCCCACGTCCAGCACCCGAGCCTGTCCGACGGCATCGGCCAGTTGCGCATGATGAGCGGCTCCCTGGCGCAGATCGAGCAGTGGCTCGACGAGGAGCTGCGCGACCGGCAACGGTTCTCGCGCAACGCCACGCCCGCGCCCGACCAACCGCACATCGTGATCGTGCTCGACGACGCGGACGTCACCGGTGAGGAACAGATCCTGCTGGAAGAGGGTCTCGTCGGAGTCACCCTCATCGACCTGTCCGACTCGATCGGCAACCTCGCCGCCCGCCGCGGCCTCCGGCTCGTGGTGGAGGAGGAGCGCCTGGGTGCGCGCAGCGCGGGCGGTGTGGAGTGGTTCGGCCGTCCCGACACGCTCAGCGTCGTGGAGGTCGAGGCGCTCGCTCGCAAGGTCTCGCCGTACCGCATGAGCACCGGTGCCGCGGAGGACAGCGAGGAGCAGCCGCTGCTGTCCAACCCGTCGTTGCTGGAACTGCTGGGCATTCCCGGCGACCCGATGACGTTCGATGTGCAGCAGGCATGGCGTCCGAGGCCGGTCCGCGACCGCTACCGCGTGCCGTTCGGTGTCGGCGAGTACGGCCAACCCGTCGAACTCGACATCAAGGAAGCGGCCATGGAGGGCATGGGCCCCCACGGTCTGTGCATCGGTGCCACGGGTTCCGGTAAGTCGGAGTTCCTGCGCACGCTCGTGCTGGGAATGCTGGCCACTCACTCGTCGACGACGTTGAACTTCGTCCTCGTCGACTTCAAGGGTGGTGCCACGTTCCTCGGCCTGGACAAGGCACCGCACGTCTCGGCGGTCATCACCAACCTCGCCGACGAGGTCACGCTGGTCGACCGTATGAAGGACGCGCTCGCGGGCGAGATGAACCGGCGTCAGGAAGCACTGAAGAACGGCGGAAACTTCAAAAACGTCTGGGAATACGAGAAAGCGCGCGAGAACGGCGCCGACCTCGATCCGCTGCCTGCGTTGTTCATCGTGGTCGACGAGTTCTCCGAGCTGTTGTCCGCGAAACCGGACTTCATCGACCTGTTCGTCGCCATCGGACGGTTGGGGCGGTCGCTGCAGATGCACATGCTGCTCGCGTCCCAGCGTCTGGAGGAGGGCAAGCTCCGGGGGCTGGACTCGCACCTGTCCTACCGCATCGGTCTGAAGACGTTCTCCGCGGCGGAGTCGCGGGCCGCGATCGGTGTGCCCGACGCGTTCGAGCTGCCGTCCGTGCCTGGTGGCGGTTACCTGAAGTACGACACCTCCACGCTGGTGCGGTTCAAGGCGTCGTACGTGTCGGGCCCGTACCGGCCCGCGGGTATCAAGACCGCCGCGCCCGGCGCGAAGGTCGTCCGCGCGGACAAGCGCCCGCAGCTGTTCGTGCCCGACTTCGTCGAGCTGCCGAAGGAACCGGAGCCGGTACCCGAGCCTGTCGAGCAGCCGAAGCAGCCGCAGTCGGAGGAAGCCGTCGAACCGAGCGAGCTCGACGTCATCGTCGGCAGGCTCGTGGGGCAGGGGCCACCCGCTCATGAGGTGTGGTTGCCGCCGTTGAAGGAACCGAACTCGTTGGACACGTTGTTGCCGAATCTGAACCCGACCGAGGACCGGGGGTTGTCGCCGGTGGGGTTCTTCGGCAACGGCCGGTTGCAGGTGCCGTTGGGCATCGTGGACCGGCCCTACGAGCAGCGGCGGGATCCGTTGTGGGCGGATTTCTCCGGCGGCGCCGGACATGGGGTGGTCGTGGGAGGTCCGCAGTCGGGCAAGTCCACGATGCTGCGGACGTTGATCATGTCGATGGCGTTGACCCACACGCCGGAGGAGGCGCAGTTCTACTGCATCGACCTCGGGGGTGGCACGCTGGCGGCGCTGGAGGGCCTGCCGCACGTGGGTGGGGTCGCCGTCGCCCGGCGGGAGCCGGACAAGGCGCGACGCATCGTGGCGGAGTTGACCACGCTGGCCAACGAGCGGGAGGCCCGGTTCGGGGCGCTGGGTGTGGACTCGATGAACGACTTCCGCAACCGCAAGCGGCGGGGCGACATCACCGCCGAGCAGGATCCGTTCGGGGATGCGTTCCTCATCGTCGACGGGTGGCGGGCTTTGCGGGACGACTTCGACGAGTTGGAGCCGCAGATCACCAAGCTGGCGGTGCAGGGGTTGACCTACGGCGTGCACGTGGTGATCGCGTCGAACAGGTGGGCCGACATCCGACCGGCGATCAAGGACATGCTCGGCACGCGGTTCGAACTGCGGCTCGGCGACCCCAGCGAATCCGACATCGACCGCAGGGTGGCCGTCAACGTGCCCGCCGGGCGTCCGGGGCGGGGGCTGACCCGCGACAAGCTGCACTTCCTCAGCGGCCTGCCCCGCATCGACGGTTCCAGCAACGACGCCGACGTCGGTGAAGGCGTGGCCGACGCGGTGAAGAAGATCTCGGGTGCGTGGAAGGGCAGGCACGCGCCGCAGGTGCGGCTGCTTCCCGACGTCATGCCGTACGAGGAGCTGCTGCTCCAGGACAAGCACAGGGACAGCAAGCTCATCCCCATCGGTGTCGACGAGGACGAGCTCGCGCCTGTCTATCTGGACTTCAACGCCGATCCGCACTTCCTGGCCTACGCGGACGGGGAGTCGGGCAAGACGAACCTGTTGCGGCAGATCGTGCGGGGTATCACCGACCGGTACACCAAGAAGGAGGCCCTGCTCATCCTGGTGGACTACCGGCGCACCATGCTCGGCTTCGCCGACGGTGACCAGCTCCTCGGGTACGCGGTCTCGGCCAACCAGCTCGACGGCATGATGAAGGAGGTCGCGCAGTCGATGGCCAAGCGACTGCCCGGCCCCGACGTGACTCCGCAGCAGTTGAAGGACCGGTCGTGGTGGACCGGGCCGGAGCTGTTCGTGGTGGTCGACGACTACGACCTCGTGGCTACCTCGACCAACAACCCGCTGCGCCCGCTCGCCGAGTACCTCCCCCAGGCCAAGGACGTCGGCCTGCATGTGGTGGTCGCCCGCCGCACCGGTGGTGCCGCCCGTACCGGCATGGACCCGATCATCGGGAAGCTGAAGGAACTCGCCATGCCGGGCCTGGTGATGAACGGGTCGAAGGACGAGGGCCAGTTGCTCGGCAATGTGAAGGCGGGTCCCATGCCGCCGGGACGCGGGTACTTCGTCAGCCGCAAGGTGGGTAAGAAGCTCATGCACGTCTCGTGGATCGCGCCTGAATGAGGTGGTGGCGTACGGTCGCCCGGTCCGGCGTCCGTACGCCACCATGTTCTCTCGACACGATTCGGCGGACGGACTCCGACAAGGTGATGGGGTAGGCCCAACGACTGGCAGGAGCGGCTGGTGACACTGCGGGTGGCGGTGGACTTCGGGACATCGAGCACCTGTGTCGTCGCATCGGTTAACGGCCGCGAACCTCAGGTCGTGGTCGTGGACGGGCAGCCGCTCATGCCCTCGGCGGTGTACGCCGCGCAGGACGGCACGGTCTTCGTGGGGCAGGAAGCCGAGCGACAGGCAGCTGTCGACCCGTCGCGGTTCGAGCCGCATCCGAAGCGGCGTATCGACGAGGGCGAGCTGCTCCTCGGTGACACGGTCCTGAGCGTGGTGGACGTCGTGCACGCCGTGTTGCGGCGCGCGGTGTCGGAGGCACGCCGGATCGCGGGAAACGTCGAGGTCTCGCTGCTGGTACTGACCCATCCCGCGGAGTGGGGTGCGCTGCGTACCCGGCTGCTGCGGCAGGCGGCAGGGCGGTTGGCCCACGAGGTCGCGTTGGTTCCGGAGCCGGTGGCGGCCGCCGTATACCACGCGGCGACGTTCGCTCCGGCTGAGGTGAACCAGGAGCGAACCGTCGAGTTCAGCGGCCGCCCCGGCGACGCCATGGCGGTGCTGGATCTCGGGGGCGGCACCGTCGACGTCAGCGTGGTACGGCGTGCGCAACTCAACGGGCAGAACCGGTTCGAGGTGCTGGCGACGCGTGGAGACCCGAGTTTCGGCGGTGCGGACATCGACCAAGCCCTGCTGGAACACGTCGGATCGCTGGTGTCCAAGGCCGACCCGGCTGCCTGGGAGCAGCTCGTGCAGGGACGCGAGCTGGCCGACCGGCGCCGCCGACGCGTGTTGAGGCAGGACGTTCGGGGCGCCAAGGAGACGTTGTCACGGCACGCGTACACCGACGTGCCGATGCCGCCGCCGTTCGCGGACGCTCACGTGACGCGTGAGGACCTGGAACAGCTTGTGCGGACGCCGTTGGGACGGGCCGCCGAACTCGCGAGAGCGACGATCGAGGAAGCGGGACTGCGCCCGCAGCAGTTGACAGCCATCTTCCTCGTCGGCGGGTCGAGCCGGATTCCGATGGTGTCGAGGCTCGTGCACGAGCGGACGGGAGTGGTCCCCACCTCGCTCGACCAGCCGGAAACCGTCGTCGCCCGCGGTGCACTGCGCGCGGTGCAGCTGCTGCCCGACCGGACGGGAGTGTTGCCGGGCACCATGGCCGCGCGTTTCGCGGGCAAAACGTTGCCGCAGAGCGATCACCGCACCGAAGTCGTGGCCAAGCCCGGGGGATCGCCGGGGCAGAGGGGTCAGCAGAACGTCGGCCGAGCGCCGATGCCCGCACCGAGGGCCCCCGGCCCCGCGAGCCGGCCACCTGCTCCGAGAGGACCACTGCTCGCGCCGCCGTCTCCGCCTCGGGGACAACCGATGCCGGCGTCGTCTCACGCCATGCCGCCGCCCGGGCAGACCGGTGTCCGGAGGCGGAACCGTATCGCGATCGCGGCCGTGGTGACCGTGTTGGCGCTCGTGGCCACCGTGGTGGCGTTGACGCTCGCCATCGCCGAAGGAGGCGACCAGCCGGAGTCACAGGGGCGCACCTACGCGCAGTACTCGTACAAGTTCGTCGCTCCGGACGACTGGACGCAGACGGGTGACAACGTCGAGGCCCGGCAGGTGGTCGTGAAGCCGCAGGAGGCCCAGACCCCCGCCGACGACGATCTCGTGGTGGTCCAGGAGATCGTGTTGCCGTACGACGGCGGGGCGCAACGACAGCGTTTGGCCCGCGAACTTCGTGAGCTGACGAGCTCGAACCCCGGCGTCTACTCCGACTTCTCGGAGCACTACGAGTACGCGGACCGCGACGTCATCCATTACCGGGAGGACAAACCCGCCGCCACGGTGCACTGGTACGTCCTCGCGCACGGCACCGCGCAGGTGAGCGTCGGTTGTCAGGAAGCGCAGGTGCCAGCGCGGGTCCGTGTCGCCTGCGAGCAGATCGTCCGCACGCTCGAGTTCACCAACTGACGGCTTCTACGTCGTGTTTAGCGGGCAAAATCCGGTGTGGGGGCCGCAGTTCCCACAGGTTCCTGGGTTCACGTTCACGCTCGCAACTACTTGGCCATTTTGGGCGACAACGCGGAACCGGGCATGGCACTGTCTCCGTCGTAGAGCCAGTACGAACGAAGTACGGCACCCACGAGCGAAGGGGGTAACACCCGATGGCAGGCGGTTTCACCGGGACACCGGAGCAGTTCCAGCAGGCTTACCAGGACGTCGACCAGATCAAGGCGTCGATGGACCAGAACCTCAACCAGCTCCGCAGCAACATCGAGGCGACCCAGGCCGGCTGGCAGGGCGAGGCGGCGAAGGCCTTCCAGAACGTGATGGCCGCCTTCGACGAGAAGAACCGCAAGCTGAACGAGGCGCTCGCCAACATCGGTGAGCTGCTCCAGCAGTCCGGTGTGAAGTACCAGCAGGCGGAAGAGGAGCAGAACGCCGCGATCAGCAACATCGGCAACGCGCTCGGCGGCCTCTGATCCACTGCAATCCTCGACCATCCACAGACTTTTCACTGAACGGGAGGAACAATGCCGAACGGCATCGTCGTTGATTACGCCACCATCCACACCGCGGCTGAGGACTGCCAGCGCACCGGTTCGGAGCTGGAGGCCCTGTTCGAGGACCTCAAGTCCCGGCTGGCCCCGCTCGTCGACTCCTGGAGCGGTGACGCCATGGAGGCGTGGCAGCAGTGCCAGAACGAGTGGAACCAGTCGCTCGACGAAATGAAGCAGGTCCTGGCTCAGATCGCCACCGCTCTGCCGCAGATCGCCGACGGCTACCAGTCCACCGACAAGAGCATCCAGGGCATGTTCTGATCCTGGACACGACGAACCGGGCTTGCCACGGCAGGCCCGGTTTTTTTTTCGTGCCGTTGATCAGTGGGGCGCACCGACCTCGTACTGGGGCTTGTCGTTGAGGATGCGGATGCTGACGGTCCTCTGCCTGCCGGCCACGTCGACCGTGCAGTCGAACGTGTGCCCGGTGGTGATCTGCTGGTCCTCCGGACAGCTGACGTTGCTGACGTCGTGCTCGCCGTAACTCTCCCGCAGGACGGTGGTGACGCCCTCATGCAGTGAGGCCTGGTCGAGCACGTCGCCGGAGAAGACACCGCTGAACCACGCGGCGGCTCCGCCACCTGCCAACAGCACGAGCGCGGTGGCCCCGATGATCCACGGCTTGCGTGACCTGGCACGTTTCGCGGGCGAATTGCCGTCGAACGCACCGAACCCGCCGTACTCGGACGCGAAGGACCCTCCGAACGCCGGAGTCGCCTGCGGGGGCGCGGCGTAGGGGTGCGGCTGTTGCGGGACCTGCCCGCTGGGAGGTCCCTGCGGGCCTTGCGGCTGCCACCACTGAGGCGCGCCGGGTGGCTGTGTCATGTGTCTTCCTCGTGTGCTCGTCCGGACTGCCTGTACAGCTCACTCACGACTGCTGGTGATCTCGGCCATTCGGTCGTAGAACTCGTCGATCTCCTTGTCGGTGGTGAGCTCGGTCACCTCGTCGGGAGACGGCACGGCGGGGATCTCGTGCTCGGTCGGCGGTTCGAGGACCTCGTAGTGCTGCTTGATCTCGACCTCGTTGCCGTTGTCGGCCAGCAGGCCGTTCATCTCGATCTCTTTCAGATCGCCCTCGGGGCTGAGCAGGATGCGGGTGTCGATCACCTTGTCGAGCAGCGACTCCGGGATCTCCTCCAGCAGCCAGTCGGGGAGCACGACGATTCGCTCCTCCAGGAAGATCCGCAGCGGCATGCCGATGGTGAGTTCCGTGCTGCCGTCGGCGAGGCTCTTCGCGGCCTTGTCCACCTCGGTGCTCTCCATGGAGCGGTTGACCGCGGTGAAGATCTTGCAGACGGTGAGGTATCCGCCCCAGAAGCAGATGTCGAGCCCCTGACCGCTGTACGGCATCGACACCCACGGTGTCGGAGCGAGTGACTCGTAGTCGGGGCCGAGCAGGGTGTACTCGACGTCGCTGCCCGCGGGCAGGAGGAAGTCGCGGTAGTCGGCGGAGTTCCGGTTGGAGTGGTTCTTGTAGAAGCGCGTGGGGGGACTTCCGACCTGGATGGCCGTCACCGTGTTGTCACTCTTGAGCTCGCCGACGCGCATGAACGAGCGGAGCCTGCTCTTGCGAGGTTCGTTCTCGCCGAGGTCGTCGGCCAGCCGTTCGAGTGTGGAGGAGAACTTCGTTCCGACGTATTTCGCAACGCCGTCACCGTCCGGAATCGGTTCGCCCACGCGTCCGGTGGCGCAGCCGGCAGCGAGCAACAGAACGGCACCCAGTGCGACGACTCTGCGCAGTCGTTGTCTCATTGTCCATCCCCCTGGGGTGTCATGTCGGCGCGCTGGGGGAGAGATTAGTATGTCCGACGGTGCGGACCCCCGGGTTCACCCTCTTCTCGGCGACCGGGTATCTTCACTTGTTGTTGTGCGCGCACGAGCGGCACGCGCCAAGCCTGCATTGACCCACAAGCAACAGTTGACGACGAGGTAGACCCTTGCCCACGTACAGCCCTAAGCCCGGCGATGTCACTCGTGCCTGGCACGTGATCGACGCCGAGGATGTCGTGCTCGGCCGGCTGGCGACCGAGGTCGCTACGCTGCTGCGCGGCAAGCACAAGCCCACCTACGCCCCGCACGTGGACACCGGTGACTTCGTCATCATCGTCAATGCTGACAAGGTGGCGCTCACCGGTAACAAGCGCGAGCAGAAGTTCGCGTACCGGCACAGCGGTTACCCCGGTGGTCTGCGTAAGCGCTCGTTCGGCGAGCTGCTCGAGACCCGCCCGGAGCGACTGGTCGAGAAGGTCGTGAAGGGCATGCTGCCGAAGAACAAGTTGGGCCGCGCCCAGGCGAAGAAGCTCAAGGTCTACGCCGGGCCGGAGCACCCTCACGCCGCGCAGAAGCCCCAGCCGCACGAGATCACCAAGATCGCTCAGGTGACCCAGTGAGTGAGGAACAGTCTGTGACCAGCACCGAGACCGAGGCCGCCTACGACGCGGTCGTGACCAGCGAGACGCCTGCCGCACCGAAGCCGTCTCGGGCTGCCGGTGGTACCGCGCAGACGGTCGGCCGTCGCAAGGAGGCGGTCGTCCGGGTGCGCATGGTTCCCGGTAGCGGCGAGTTCAAGCTCAACGGCAAGAGCCTCGAGGAGTACTTCCCGAACAAGGTTCACCAGCAGCTGATCCGCGAGCCGCTGGTCACCGTCGAGAAGCCCGAGTCGTTCGACATCCACGCCAACCTCGACGGTGGCGGGATCTCCGGCCAGGCAGGCGCGCTCCGGCTCGCCATCGCGCGGGCGCTCGCCCAGATCGACGGCGACGACCGCCCCGCGCTGAAGAAGGCCGGGTTCCTGACGCGTGACGCTCGTGCCACCGAGCGTAAGAAGTACGGTCTCAAGAAGGCCCGCAAGGCGCCGCAGTACAGCAAGCGCTGATCCGAGTTTCATCCGAACGCCCATCCGCTCGCCGGGTGGGCGTTCGGCTTTTTGTGGGAGTCCGTGTGGCGCCGACCGCGTTCAGCCCGCGAAAGATGGTCGGGGCGGGCATCGTCACCGTGTTTAGCGGACTGAATACGGTCGGGTGGCTGGTGCGGACACGGGCGTGCATCGTGGAATCGCTAGGTTGTTCTGGTCGGTTCGCTTTGCTCGCGATGACGGAGGTCGACGGATAATGGCTCGCCTATTCGGCACGGACGGGGTTCGCGGCCTCGCCAACGACGAGCTCACCCCCGAGCTGGCTCTGGCGGTCGCCGCCAGTTCGGCGCGGGTGCTCGCCGCCCACGACCGCTCCCACCGGCCGTTGGCGGTCGTCGGCAGGGACCCGAGGGCGAGCGGTGAAATGCTGGAGGCTGCCGTTGTCGCCGGGCTGACGTCGGCGGGCGCGGACGTGCTGCGGTTGGGTGTCCTCCCCACACCTGCGGTCGCTCATCTTGTCACCGAGCTGTCCGCCGACCTCGGTGTGATGATCTCGGCCTCCCACAATCCGATGCCCGACAACGGCATCAAGCTGTTCGGTGAGGGCGGGCACAAGCTGCCCGACGGCATCGAGGACGAGATTCAACTCGGGTTGAACGCGCCGGGGCCCCGTCCGACCGGTGCCCAGATCGGCCGCGTCTCGGACGTCACCGACGCCGTCGACCGCTACGTCGCCCACCTGCTGGACACCACACCGACGTCGCTGGCCGGTCTCCGCATCGTCGTGGACTGCGCCAACGGCGCGTCCTCCGTCGCCGCCCCCGAGGCGTACCGGAAAGCGGGCGCGGAGGTGATCGCCCTCCATGCCGAACCGGATGGCGTGAACATCAACGACGGGTGCGGTTCCACACACCCTGAGGTCCTGGCTGCCGCGGTGGTGGAGCACGGCGCCGACCTGGGTATCGCCCACGACGGCGACGCGGACCGCTGCCTCGCGGTGGACGCCGACGGCCGCCTCGTCGACGGCGACCAGATCATGGCCGTCCTCGCCGTCGGCATGGCCGAGGCGGGCGAGCTTGCCGGTGACACTCTCGTCGCCACGGTGATGAGCAACCTCGGTCTGCACCTGGCGATGAAGGAGCACGGGATCACGGTGCGCACCACGGCGGTCGGCGACCGTTACGTTCTCGAGGAGTTGCGGGCCGGTGGCTACGCGCTCGGTGGGGAGCAGTCAGGGCACGTCGTGTTGCCGGAGTACGCCACCACCGGTGACGGCCTGCTCACCGCGTTGCGGCTGCTGAGTCGGATGTCGGAGACCGGCAGGTCGCTGCGTGAACTGGCGGCGGTGATGCGCAGGTTGCCGCAGGTGCTGGTCAACGTACCGGTCACGGACAAGAACACCGTGGCTGACGCGCCCGCGGTGAAGGACGCCGTTGCGTCGGTGACGGCCGAACTGGGTGACGAGGGCAGGGTGCTCCTGCGCCCGTCGGGAACCGAACAGCTGATCAGGGTGATGGTGGAGGCCCCGGACGCCGACACCGCGCAGGTGGCCGCCGACCGGCTCGCCGGTGTCGTCGCCTCGGTGGGGTGAGCCAGGCCGCCTGGACGGCTTCCTCTGAAGGAAAGCGGCAATCGACCCCGTGGTCCGCTGGTCAATAGGTAACCTCTTCGTGTGGCTGTGATGTGCAATATCGCAGCAGTAGGCAAGTCGTCGAGAGAGCACGCGAGGGGGCACCGTGGCGGGCGGTCAGACCGTCGATCCAGGGAAGTTGAATGCGGCGGGTACGGCCTATGAGCAGGTGGGTGGGGAACTCGTCGACGAGGCGAGCCGCATCGAGACCGGGGTGTCCAGCGCGCAGTTCGGCAAGGCGTGGACCCATGCTGGATCCCACTACGCCGATGCGATCAAGCTGTACAAGGACCGCGTGAAAAGCCACGGTGACAAGGCCACTGATTTCGGTGATCGGTTGTCCAAGGCGGCGAAATCCTACGAGGACGGCGAGGCTGTCAGCACTGACATGATCGCCTCGAAGCAGGTGTGAGCGTGTATCCAACCCCGTGGGAAGTGCAGGAGACCAAGGAACGCGCCAACGAGGAGTTCACCTCCGACGAGCTCGACTACATGCGGTCGATGCTCGATGACGAGGATGTGTCCAGCGAAGTCAAGAACAACTTCCTCTACGCACTGTCGAATGCCGGCCGTCTGAGTGAGGAAGAGATCGACCGTTACGCGCCTCAGGTCGGCGCCGACGCCCAAGACGTCAAATGGGGCGGCCGTGACGTCGACGAGAACATGCGCAACGCCCGGACCGCGCTCGGCACCGCGCGATCCGAGAATCTCGACGCCGACGTGCGCCGTGCGTATGACGGTTTGGGCACAGGTGGGTTTTCCACATCGGACGAAATCATCGACCAGACCGAGGTCGTGATCCAGTGGTTCGAGCAGTTCTACTCACGTTACGAGGCTGCTCAGCAGGTCATCGAAACGTCCGTCGTCCCGGAGACGGAGCGCCGCGAACTGCCGACAGCGGACGTCAGCGCCTTCACCGGGGGCGGCGACGAGTTCGGCACCGCCGAGTACACGCACTCGGGAATCGATCCGCAGAGTCTGCGAGCCGGACTGGACGAGTTCCGCGGTATCGATTTCGCCGCCTTCCGAGCTGACGCGGAAATGTTGCGGTCGGCAGGTGCTGCCGTGGCCGACAAGGCCGCCGCACTCGACTCGGCCTGGAAGGGCACCGACGACTGGACAGGCGACGCCAAGGCCGCGGCCGAGCAGGTAAACAAGACCCTGTCGGAGGGCTCGGAGACATTGCAGGATGCGCTGACCACTGCGGCGGACGGGATCGACGAGGTGACAGCGATTCAAGAGGAGACGGTCGTCCGCTTCTCGGAGGAGCTGTTCCGGCTCTACGGCAGCGGCAAGATGGGCGAGTTGACCGTGGCCGACGTCGACGAGGCGCTTGGCACCGTCCACCTGGCCTCAGCGATGCTTGACTCGTGGGGCGGATCCTTTCTCGCGGGAATCCGAGATGCATACACCGAAGCACAAGATCAGGCGAAGGAAGTGCTCTCCGGCTTTTGCCAGACCTACCAGAGCTTGGCAGGTCAGGTGCATGAGCAGGCTGCAGCTCATGTCGAGCACATAAACAACAACTACGGCGTGATCGTGCAGGGGCTGAGTCAAGCGATTCAGACAGACCCAGCTGCGGACATGGACATGGGAGGGGACGT
Organism: Saccharomonospora cyanea NA-134; assembly: GCF_000244975.1. Classification (NCBI taxonomy): domain Bacteria; kingdom Bacillati; phylum Actinomycetota; class Actinomycetes; order Pseudonocardiales; family Pseudonocardiaceae; genus Saccharomonospora; species Saccharomonospora cyanea. The sequence continues at coordinate 514,728 of NZ_CM001440.1, forward strand.
TCAGAGCCCAGGTCCTGACATGGGAGGCCCCGGTGGCGCACCTGGTGGCGGTATGCCGGGTGGTGGCGTGCCAGGAGGCGGGGCCCCCGGTGGCGGGGCCCCCGGCGGAGGAGCCCTGGGCGGTGGAGCCACGGTCCCGAGCGCGGAGGAACTCCTCGGTGAGCAGCCTGACACGGCGACCAATCCCGTGACTGGCGAGCCGCTCGAGGTCGACCCGGCAACTGGCGAGCCTTATCCCATCGACCCCGAGACAGGCGAGGCGATCACGGATGCGGACGGGCCGGGCACGCTGACGGTCGAGCAAGGTGACCAGAAGTTCACCATGACGGAGCCCGGTGAGGACGGAACGATGAGCATCACCGTCGAGGGCGGCGACGGTGAACCCGGCGAGTACCGGCTGGACTTCGGGACTGAGTCCGAACTCGGTGAGGCACCGGGCGGGGATGGGGTCGAGGAGTTCGGCCCACAGGGTTCTGGTGGTGAAGCGCAGCAGGTTTACCGGCCGGGTCCAGACGGCAAGATCCATGTGAAGGATGGGGATCTCGAGATCACTGCTGAACAGCCGGAAGGCCCCGACGGTCCGACAGTGGTCACGGTCGACAACGGCAAGGGTGACCCCGTGACCTACACCCTCGGCGCTGACCAGGAGGGGCAGGTGTTACCCGCGGAAGAAGGCGTGCGTGTGATGCCGGCTCATGCGGATCCTGACCTCGACCCCCGCCGCGCAGCCGAACCTCCGACCGAGGCCAGTGGGGGTCAGGGTGGGGGCAACCCCGGAAGTGGTCCGGTGGATGCTGCGTCTGCCTCCACAGCGGGGCTTCCGGATGCGTCCGCCGGTGCGGCTCCCTCGTTCGACGGGAACAGCGACGCACCTGATGAGGCCTTCGCCGGAGATGACAGCGGATCCAGTGCCACACACGCGGCTGCCGTTGGCGGGGGCGGGAATGCCTTCGGTGGTGGCGGTGGTGGTGGTGAGCTGTTCGGGGAGGACTCGGACGGCTCCGGCCCGTCCCGGTCATCAGGCGCGGGACTTGGTGTGGCACCAGGTGGTGAGGCACCTGCAGCGGTGGCGCAGGGAAGCGGTGGTGCGGTCTCGAGCGGTGGTGGCATGGGCATGATGGGCGGCATGGGCGCTATGGGGGGCGGCGCTGGTGGCGGTCAGGGTGGTGACCAGGAACGGAGCTCGAACGCGTACCGCATCGACGGCAACATCTTCGAAGTCTCGAGTGGAGCTATACGAGTCAGCGGAGTGCTTGGCGAAAGCAACGAGGTACCGGTGCGGTTCAGCCGCTGATGACTGACGCGGTGGAAGGCAGACTTAATGGCGAACAGAGCTGATCCGAAGCTCATCGAGCAGCTTCGGCACAACCAAGCCGCGGTGAGGGCGCGTTCAGCGGCGATCGCCGAGTACGGCAAGCAGGTCACACAGAAGTTGGCCGCGAACACGCTCGAACACCTGCAGTCGATGAGGAAACACGCTGCTGAAGCTCAGAAGCGAAAGGCTGAGCACGAGAAACAGCAGGGTGAAGAGGACGATCCCACGGCGAAGAACCAGTGGCTTCAGCGCCGCGAAGGTCGCGACGAGACATTCCAGTTCGGCCAGGAAGGCGCTGGGGAGGCCGCCGACTCTCCTGCAGCCGCCCGGTCGACGGAGGAAAGGACTGTCGCACCGCCTGTTTCGCCACCCGTTCCTGTGCCGCGACGTCAGCAGCCGCCGGCCTCCGGTCCGGCTCGGCGCGAAACTCGTCCGGCGGACGACTTCGATGACGACGACTTCTCGAACAACAGTTGGCTGCAGTGAACCGCGTGGCGACCGCGTCGGTCAGACGCGGCTCGTCGCGGTTGCCTCGTCCTCGTAGGCGATTCGGGCGGCCTTGAGGTCGTGGTCCAGCAGCTCACGGTAGGTGTCGTCGCCGGCCAGTTCGGTGAGGAAGAAGGCCGTGAACAGCGCCCGCACCCGCCGCTGCACCGCGTACTGCGGTTTGCCCTGTAGGAAGACCTGGCTCCAGTGTGTGCCTTCGGTCACGCCGAGATGGGTCATCTTGGGGATCATCCGCAGCTGTACGGGGCCGGCCCATGCCTTGCTGATCGCTTCGGCGTTGCCGGTCGGCGGTGCGAGGAGGTCGTCGTCACTCGCGAGGTGCAGGCCGGGCGCGTTGATGCCGAGCGCTGCCGTGGTGGCGGGCGGCATGGTCTGGGCCGGGGCGACCGTGGCGACGGCTCGCACTCGCGGTCGTGTGTCCGCGTCGTCGGGGACCGCGGCGAGGACGGCGGCACCGCCGCCGATCGAGTGTCCGGCGAGTCCGAGCCTGGTGGGGTCGACGCTGATGCCGTCCGGGCCGAGACGCAGGGTCGTCACGATGTCGAGCGTCGTTCGGAGGTCGGCGGCGAACAGCCGGTGCGAGGGCAGCGCGCCGCGGTGAGTGGCGGGCGCGGCGGCGACGATGCCCCAGCTCGCGAGGTGACGCAAGAGCCCGTGGTAGCGGCCGGGCGGCTGGAGCCAGCCGTGCCCGAACGCGACAGCGGGGAGGTTGAGACCGGCTCGTGGCGTGAACACCACACCGGGGAGTCCGACGAGTGCGAGGTCACCGCGCAGGACGTCGTGCGGGCCCGGGTGTGCCAACTGTTCGAGTAACCGCTTCGCCGTGCTCGCCATGGCAGGAGACTAGCCGACCCGCATGGCCGGAGCAGTGGTGCCCGAGGCCTGGTCTGCGGGTGGGGTGACCGTGTTCTGCCCGCGAAACGTGGTGGGGGCCACCGACGGCGCCTGCGCTCTGCGGAGTACAGCCGACCGTGCCCGGGATGCGGTCGTTCCTGCTGTCGTTACGCTGGTGGGCGTGTGTGGAATCGTGGGATATGTCGGGCATCGACAGGCACTCGACGTGGTTCTCGGTGGTCTTCACCGCATGGAGTACCGCGGTTACGACTCGGCGGGCGTCGCGGTGCTCACGGACGGCAAGGAGCTGGTCGTCGAACGCAAGGCGGGACGGCTCGCCAACCTCGAGGCCGCACTCGACGTCAAGGGCCGCGCCACGTTCTCGGGCACTGCCGGCATGGGCCACACCCGTTGGGCCACGCACGGCGCCCCCGTGGACCGCAACTCCCACCCACACCGTGACTCCACGGGCCGGGTCGCCGTGGTGCACAACGGCATCATCGAGAACTTCGCCGCGCTCCGCGCCGAGCTCGAGGACGCGGGTGTCGAGCTCAGCAGCGACACCGACACCGAGACCACGGCCCACCTGATCGCCCTCGCCTACGACCACGGTGACACCGCGGGTGACCTGCCCGCCAGCGTGCGCACCGTGTGCCGCAGGCTCGAAGGCGCCTTCACACTCGTCGTCACCCACGCCGACCAGCCGGATCTCGTGGTCGCGGCCCGCCGTTCGTCCCCGCTCGTCGTCGGTGTCGGCGAGGGGGAGACGTTCGTCGCGTCCGACGTCGCCGCCTTCATCGAGCACACCCGCGACGCCGTCGAGCTCGGTCAGGACCAGCTCGTGGTCATCGGCCGCGACGGATACGAGATCACCGACTTCCACGGTGACGCCGCCGACGGCAAGCCGTTCAAGGTCGACTGGGATCTCTCGGCCGCGGAGAAGGGCGGCCACGAGTACTTCATGCTCAAGGAGATCGAGGAACAGCCCGAGGCGCTCGCCAACACGCTGCGCGGGCACTTCCAGTCCGGCCGCATCGTCCTCGACGAGCAACGCATGAGCGACCAGGACCTGCGTGACGTCGACAAGGTGTTCGTCGTCGCGTGCGGATCCGCGTACCACTCGGGACTCGTCGCCAAGTACGCCATCGAGCACTGGACCCGCCTCCCGGTGGAGGTCGAGCTGGCGAGCGAGTTCCGCTACCGCGACCCGGTGCTCGACCGCGACACCCTCGTGGTGGCCGTGTCGCAGTCCGGTGAGACGGCTGACACGTTGGAGGCCGTGCGGCACGCCAGGGAGCAGAAGGCGCGGGTGCTCGCGGTCTGCAACACCAACGGCGCGCAGATCCCACGGGAGTCCGACGCGGTGCTCTACACGCACGCCGGGCCCGAGATCGGTGTCGCCTCCACGAAGGCGTTCCTCGCGCAGGTGGCGGCGAACTACCTCGTGGGGCTCGCGCTCGCCCAGGCGCGCGGTACGAAGTACCCGGACGAGGTGGCACGTGAGTTCGCCGAGCTGGAGGCCATGCCGTCCGCCGTCTCGCAGGTGCTGGCCACGGTCGACCAGGTGCGGGAGCTGGGCAGGCGCATGGCGGACTCGCGGGCGGTGTTGTTCCTGGGCAGGCACGTCGGCTTCCCGGTGGCCCTGGAGGGGGCGCTGAAGCTGAAGGAACTCGCCTACATGCACGCGGAGGGGTTCGCGGCAGGCGAGCTGAAGCACGGGCCGATCGCTCTGATCGAGGACGGGCTGCCCGTGGTGGTGGTCATGCCGTCGCCGAAGGGGCGAGCCGTGCTGCACGCGAAGATGGTGTCCAACATCAGCGAGATCCAGGCACGCGGCGCCCGCACCATCGTGATCGCCGAGGAGGGCGACGAGCGGGTTCGGCCGTTCGCGGACGAGCTCGTCGAGGTGCCTGCCGTGCCGACGTTGTTGCAGCCGCTCGTGTCCACGGTGCCGTTGCAGGTGCTGGCCGCCGAGATCGCGCGGGCACGCGGCTACGACGTGGACAAGCCACGCAACCTCGCCAAGTCCGTCACGGTCGAGTAGCGGCACCGTGCGCGGCGTCTGGACCACCGCCCGGATCCGGTCGGCGGAGGAACGGCTGCTGGCGCGCACACCCGAGGGCGCGCTGATGCGGCGAGCGGCGTACGGCGTGTCCGTGCGCGCGGCCGAGTTGCTGGCCGAGCACACCGGTGCGGTCGCGGGTAGGCGGGTCGTGCTCGTCGTGGGCGCGGGGAACAACGGTGGCGACGCGCTGTGGGCGGGTTTCTTCCTGCGGCGCCGCGGGGTCGCGGTGACAGCGGTGCTGCTGCGGCCGGAGAAGGCCCATCCCGCCGGGCTCGCGGCCCTGCGCCGCGCGGGCGGGCGGATCGGCACACCTGAGGCCGTTGACGTCGAGAACGCCGACCTGGTGATCGACGGTGTGGTCGGCCTCTCCGCCAAGGGGCCGCTGCGCCCTGAGGCCGCCGTGGTGTTCGACCGGGTCGCGGCGCCCGTGCTCGCCGTCGACCTGCCGAGCGGGGTCGACCCCGACACGGGGGCCGTGACCGGTCCCGCCGTGCGGGCGACGTGCACGGTGACGTTCGGCGCGCTCAAACCCGTCCACGTGCTGAATCCCCACCACTGTGGTCACACCGTTGTCGTGGACATCGGCCTGGGCGGTGAGCTGGGGGAACCGGATCTGCTGCAACTCGACGCCGCCGACGTGGCCGCCGCGTGGCCGATGCCGAGACCGGACGACAACAAGTACACGCAGGGCGTCACCGGCGTGGCCGCCGGCTCGTCGACCTACCCGGGTGCGGCGGTGCTCGCGGCCGCCGCCGCCGTGCACGCCAAGGCGGGCATGGTGCGCTACGCGGGTCCCGCGGCCGACGTGGTCCGGTCGCACTGGCCGGAGGTCGTGGCCACCGGGTCGATCACCGACGCGGGGCGTGTGCAGGCGTGGGTCGTCGGCCCCGGCATCGGCACCGGCCGTGAGGGTCGGGACGTACTCGCGAACGCGCTCGGACAGGGCGTGCCGGTGTGCGCGGACGCGGACGCGATCACGATCATCGCGGGACATCCGGAGGTGCTCGACGCCCGTGACCCGGACACGCCGTTGCTGCTCACGCCCCATGACGGGGAGTTCGAGCGGTTGACGGGCACCGCGCCGGGAGACGACCGGGTGGCGGCCGTGCGCGAGGCGGCCCGGCGGTTCCGCGCGGTGGTGTTGCTGAAGGGTCACTGCACGCTGGTCGCCGATCCGGACGGGCGGGTGCTGGTGAACCGGCCGAGGGGGGCGTGGCTCGCCACGGCCGGGTCGGGTGACGTGCTGTCCGGGTTGATCGGCGCGTTGCTCGCCGCCGGGCTGGACCCGTGGCTGGCCGCAGGCGTCGCCGCCGACGTGCACGCCCGTGCGGGTGCGCTCGCGGCGGGTGGGGTTCCGACGTCGGCTTCGGGGGTGCTGGCCGCCGTGCCGGACGCGATCAGGCAGGCTCGCTCGCTGGAGGGTTGACGGGTACCAACGTCGGCCGCTTCGGGGTGCGGCGGTCGCCCGTCGAGCGGCGGCGCACCCGGCGGTAGAGCCACGGCGCCGCGGACGACGTGAGCCAGCGCAGCTCCTCCGTCACCGTGCGCACCACGGTGGCGGTACGGGCGCCGGGCAGCGGCCTCGACCAGGAGTTGTCGCTGCCGGGCAGAGCGAGTACCTCGGCGAACGCGGCGGCGATGCGGGCGTGCCCGAGGGGGCTGGCGTGGATGCGGTCCGGGCTCCACAGCCTCGGGTCGGTGGTCACCGAGTAGCCGAACGTCTCGACGACCACGACGCCGTGCCGGGCTGCTGAGGTGCGGATGCCCGCGTTGAGGTCCAGCACGCGGTGCCGCAGTGGGCGCATGATGGGTGAGAGCCGCGCCAGGTCGGGGAACGTGAGTGACGCCACGCGGGCGCCGGTCGCGGTGAGTTCGGCGAACATGCCGTCGAGGTTCGACACGACCGTCTCGGCGGAGAACGAAGGCCGGACGAGGTCGTTCATGCCGGCCACCACCGTGACGAGATCGGGGCGCAGGGCGAGGGCGGCGTCGAGTTGTTCCTCTCGTACCTGGCGGGTGAGCTTCCCGCGTACGGCGAGGTTCGCGTAGCGAAGGTCGGGGGCGACGGTGGCGAGGTGGGCGGCGAGCCGGTCGGCGAAGCCGCGCCAGCCGCCGTTGCCGTCAGGGTCCCCGATGCCCTCGGTCTGGCTGTCCCCGATCGCGACGTATCGGGCGTAGACCATGCCAGCCTCCGTGCCATCGAGATGAGCGGCCCCAGTGCCGGTCGCCGCGACTATAGTGCGCGCGCCGGTGGCGAGGACGGGGCCACGAACCACGTTTTGCCCGCGAAACGTGGTTCCAGGGGACCCGCCGACCATGTTCCGCGGGCAGAACACGGTCTGAAGGCCCGCCTCGGGACCGAAAGTCGTTTCGGACGTGGACGTGGGCACCGGGGAGGCGTCAAGCTCTGCACCATGACCGACAACGAGGTTCTGGTGGCAGGGGTCGACTCGTCCACACAGTCGACCAAGGTGATGGTGTGCGATGCCCGCACGGGCGCCGTGGTGCGCAGCGGACGTGCCGAGCACCCGGACACCACCGAGGTCGATCCGGCGGAGTGGTGGTCGGCGTTCACGTCCGCCACCGGCGGGCTCCTGGACGGCGTGTCCGCCATCGGCGTCGCGGGTCAGCAGCACGGCATGGTCACCGTGGACGACCGCGGTGACGTCGTCCGACCAGCCCTGTTGTGGAACGACACCCGTTCGGCCACCGCCGCCGCCGATCTCACGAAGGAACTCGGCGGGCCGCAGGCGTGGGCGGAGGCGGTCGGGTCGGTTCCGGTCGCCAGCTTCACGGTCACGAAACTGCGTTGGTTCGCCGAGCACGAACCGGACGCGGCCGACCGGGTCGCGAGGGTCATGCTGCCCCACGACTGGCTGACCTGGCGACTCACCGGTGGGGACCCGGTCACCGACCGTGGTGACGCCTCGGGCACGGGCTACTTCTCGCCGTCGAAGAACGCCTACCGCACGGATTTCCTCACCCACGCGTTCGGCGGGCGAACCCCGGAACTGCCGCACGTGCTGGAACCCTCCGCGGCGGCGGGGCACACGCCCGACGGGACCCTCGTCTCCGCGGGCACCGGCGACAACATGGCCGCCGCGTTGGCGCTGGACGCGGGGGACGGGGACGTGGTCGTCTCGCTCGGCACGAGTGGCACCGTGTTCGGCGTCAGCGAGACACCGGCGGCCGACCCGACCGGTACCGTCGCCGGATTCGCCGACGCCACCGGCCGGTACCTCCCGCTGGCCTGCACGCTCAACGCCGCGCGGGTGCTGACCGCCACCGCCCGCATGCTCGGCGTCGACCTCCAGGAGTTCGACCGACTCGCGTTGAGCGCCGAGCCGGGCGCCGCGGGTCTCACCCTGCTGCCGTACCTCGACGGGGAACGCACCCCCAACCTGCCCGACGCGGCCGGTTCCCTGTTCGGCCTGCGCCGCGCGAACATGACTCCCGAGAACCTCGCGCGCGCGGCCGTCGAGGGAATGCTGTGCGGACTCGCCGCCGGACTCGACGCCGTCCGCGAGTACGGCATCACGGTGCGGCGGGTGCTGCTCATCGGCGGGGCCGCCCAGTCGGAGAGCGTGCGCGCGATCGCGCCGACCGTGTTCGGCACCCCGGTCGCGGTCCCGCAGCCACGCGAGCACGTCGCGATCGGCGCCGCCCGCCAGGCCGCCTGGGCCCTCGGGGGGACCGAGGAACCACCGGCGTGGGACACCGAGATCGCCGTGCGGTTGCCGGAGCCGCCGGTCCGGGACGCCGAGGAGGGCGAACGCATCAGGCAACGCCACGCCGACGCCCGTCGCCGGGTGCACGACGCCTGAGAGCCCGGTGGGTACATTGGCGGGTGAGCCGGGGCGCCCCACGGGTGCCCCGGCGCGGACAGGAAAGGCCTGATCATGTGCTGTGGGGTGACCCGGTGAGTGCTACGTCGTTGCCCCGCGCCGAGGTCGTGGTGGACCTTACGGCCGTGCGCCACAACGTGCGGCTGCTCTCGGCCCGCGCCGCCGCGTCGGGCGCGGAGACGATGGCGGTCGTGAAGGCGGATGCCTACGGCCACGGTGCTGTGCAGGTGGCGCGCGCCGCGCTCGACGCGGGCGCCACGTGGCTGGGAGTGGCCGCGCTCGACGAGGCACTCGCCCTGCGGCAGGCCGGGTTCGCCACCCGGATGCTGAGCTGGCTCGACACCCCCGACGTGGACTACGCGCCCGCGGTGCGGCACGACATCGACGTCTCGGTGAGCTCCGCCGGCGAGTTGACGCGGGTCGCCGACGCCGCCGCAAGGGTGGGTCGCCGCGCCAGGGTGCATCTCAAGATCGACACCGGGTTGTCGCGCAACGGTTGCACCGCGGAGCTGTGGCCCGCTCTGGTGAAGGCCGCGGCGGCGGAGGAGAACGTCGAGGTCGTCGGCATGTGGTCACACCTCGCGTGCGCGGACGAGCCGGATCACCCCTCCATCGACGCGCAGGCCGAGCGGTTCGCCACCGCGTACGACGTGGCGCGCGACGCCGGGCTCTCACCGCTGCGGCACCTGGCCAACTCGGCGGCCACGCTCACGCGCCCGGACCTGCACTTCGACCTGGTCAGGCCGGGGATCGCGATCTACGGCCTGAACCCCGTGCCGCAGCAGGAGGACCTGCGACCCGCGATGACGTTCCGGTCCAGCGTCGTGCTCACGAAACGGATCAGCGCGGGCGAGTCCGTGTCGTACGGACAGACGTGGACGGCGAGCCGCGACACGACACTCGCGTTGGTTCCGGTGGGTTACGCGGACGGCGTGCCGCGTACGTTGTCGGGCCGGATGAGCGTGTGGCTCGACGGAACGCGGCGACCCGTCGCCGGGCGGGTGTGCATGGACCAGCTCGTGGTCGACTGCGGGGACGACGAGCCGGAACTCGGTACCGAGGTCGTGCTGTTCGGGACGGGCGAGGGCGGTATGCCCACGGCCACCGAGTGGGCCGACACGATCGGCACCATCGACTACGAGATCGTCACCGGCATGTACCGGCCGCGGGTGAGTCGCCGCTACGTCGGGGCCGAGCGGGACCACGTGTGATGTCCCGGTCCGGGGAGGATGCGTCCGTCGTGGGCCCGTTCGCGGGTTCCCGCACCGACCGGACCTCCACCGTCGCCGCCGACGACGGTGCCCCGCTCGCGGTGGAGGAGATCGAACCGGTCGACGGGCGGGCCGAGCTCGTCGTGGTGGGTGTGCACGGCTTCGCGTTGTCCCGGCGCAGCTGGTTTCTCCAGCGCCGGGGACTCGTGGAGGCGCTGCCCGGGGTGAAGCACGTCTACTACGACCACCGCGGTCACGGCCAGTCGGCCCCGTCGGACGCGCGGCAGAGCACCATCGAGCAGCTCGCGCTCGACCTGCACGCGGTGCTGCGCACGGTCGCACCGGACACGCCCGTCGTGCTGCTGGGACACTCCATGGGCGGCATGGTGATCATGGAACTGGCGCAGACCTGCCCCGAGCTGTTCGCCGAGCGCGTGCGCGGCGTCGGGTTGATCGCCACGGCCGCCGGCGAGGTGGGAGCGCAGGGTCTGCCCCGCTCGTTGCTGTCGAAGTACAACCCGTTGACGCGGGGAGTGGGTGAGCTCGCGGAGTGGCAGCCGGGGCTCGTGGAGTTCGTGCGCGCCGCGGGCGGCCAGCTCACCAGGGCGGCGGTGCGTCGGCTGGCCTTCGGCAGCCAGGACGTGCCGTCCGAGCTGGTGGACTTCATGCTGGAGATGCTGCGGGAGACACCCGTGCGGCAGCTCACGCACTTCGTGGACACGCTGGGCAGCCACAACCGGTACGCCGCACTGGCCGGGTTGAAGCACGTCGAGGTGGTCGTGGTCGGTGGTGACGCGGACCGGCTGACGCCGTTCGTCCACGCCGAGCGCATCGCCGCCGAGCTGCCGAGGGCGAAACTGGTGCGTGTCGAAGGCGGGGGGCACATGGTGCACCTCGAGCACCACGCCCTGGTGAACGAACATCTCGCCGACCTGGTGCGTCGGGTGCGGTGAGGCGAGGACAGGACACGAGAGGCAGGAAGGAACCCGGTGACGCAGGTGAGTGTCGAGCTGCCCACCCCCGACGACGCCATGGAGTTCGGCCGGGCGCTGGGCAGGTTGCTGCGGGCGGGTGACCTGGTGTTGCTGGCAGGCCCGCTCGGGGCGGGCAAGACCACGATGACCAGAGGGATCGCCGAAGGCATGGGAGTGTCGGGGCGGGTGAGCTCACCGACGTTCGTGCTCGCGCGAGTGCACCCGGCGGGGGAGTCGGGAGTGCCTCTCGTGCACGTCGACGCCTACCGGCTGGGTGGTGACCTCGCCCAGCTCGACGACCTGGACCTCGACACCGAACTCGACCGCGCCGCGCTGGTGGTCGAATGGGGTGAGGGCATGGCCGAACGGCTCGCCGAGGACCACCTCGTCGTGCGCCTCGACCGGCGCCACGACGACGTCCGCGTGGTCACGCTCGAACCGCACGGCGGGTGGACGGCGCGAGTGTCCTCGGCATCTTTCGCGGGCTGATCACGGGGGGCTGCGCGCGCCCCCCGCCGGGCGTGTTTCGCGGGCTGATCGTGGTGCCCGCCCTGGTCAGGTACGGACGGCGTAGTCGCCGAACGACGGTTCGAGGGCGGCGAAGGCGGTCTCCGCGTCCCGGGTGATCCGCTCCGCGACGGCGTCCTGCTCCCCGCCTTCGAGAACGAGACGCACGGTCTCGTCGAAGAGCAGCCGCAGTACGGTGTTGAGCTGGGCCGCGACGAGCCGGGGAACGAGGTCGTCCGCGGCTGTCCCCGTCTCCTCGGCGAGGGCCTGCGCGAGCGACTTCTCGCGGTAGTCGTGGAACTGGCGCAGGCGTGACGCGAGGACGGGGCTGTCCGCCACCATGCGGGCGAACTGCGGCCCGGCGAACCCTGCCATCGGATCCCGCTCAGCCACCTGCGTCAGGTAGGCCGCCCTCACCGCTGCCAGCGCCCCTTCCCCCGGCCGTCGCGCGCGGACGGCGTTCGCGGGCATGTCCGCGAAGCGCTCGTTGAGTTCCCACGCCAGGTCTTCCTTGCGGGGGAAGTAGTTGGTGACCGTCATCTTGGAGACCTGGGCGGCGGCGGCGATCTCGGCGATCGTCACGTTGTCGAAGCCGCGCTCCATGAACAGTCTCGTCGCGTGCCGGGAGATGTTGTCCCTGGTCTGACGTTTCTTCAGTTCCCTGAGACCCAGCTGTTCCATGCCCATGCCACGAGCTTACCTAGGTCTGCTCAAAAAATATCCTTGACATGAAGTTAGGTCAGTCATAAGTTTGTCCTCGTATCAGAAAGGATTGCCTTTGACTCCTGATCCCAGGACCGTCCACCCACTGCCCCAGCACGAACGGGTGGTCTTCCTCAAGCCGCTGGTGAGTTCGCCCAAGATCGTCGTGGGGGAGTACACGTACTACGACGATCCGGACGGCGCGACGGAGTTCGAAACCCGCAACGTGCTCTACGCCTACGGGCCCGAGCGACTGGTCATCGGCAGGTACTGCGCCATCGCCTCGGGGACGACTTTCCTGATGGCGGGGGCCGAGCACCCCACGATGGGGGTGTCCACCTACCCGTTCACGATGTTCGGCGGGGAGTGGGCCGAGCGAACGCTCGACCTCGTCACGAGCATGCCGAGCAGGGGCGACACCGTCGTCGGCAACGACGTCTGGTTCGGCTACCGGGCCACCGTGCTGCCCGGTGTCCGAATCGGTGACGGCGCCATCGTCGCCGCGGGTGCGGTGGTGACGGCCGACGTTCCGCCCTACACGATCGTCGGCGGCAACCCCGCCAGGCCGATCCGCGCCCGCTTCGACGAGGCCGACGTGGAGCGGCTGCGCAGGGCCGCCTGGTGGGACTGGCCCACCGATCTCGTCACCGAGCACGCTCGCACGATCATGGCCGGCGACCCGGCCGACGTCGCCCGTATCGCCGCCGACCACGGATTGGAGAAGTCCCTGTGACACGGACTTTCATCACCGAGTATCCCGTGGTGGCCGAGCCCGGCAGCGGTACCGGTCCTTACGGCGTCACCAGCGGGCCGGACGGCGCACTGTGGTTCACCATGGCTCGTTCCGGACGCATCGGCCGGTTCGTGCCCGGTGAGGAGCCCACGATCCACCGGCTCGACCCGGACTGCCAGCCCACCGTCATCGTCAGCGGGCCGGACGGTGCGCTCTGGTTCACCGAGTACCAGGGCCACCGCATCGGCCGGATCACCACCGAAGGCGAGGTGACCGAGTTCTCCCCGCCCACGGCGGAGGCGGGCCCGTACGGGCTCACGGTGGGGCCGGACGGCGCGTTGTGGTTCACCGAGTTGGGTGCCGATCGCATCGGCCGTGTCACGACCGACGGAGAGCTCACCGAGTACCCGCTACCGCTGCGCGGCGCGTTCCCGTCGATCATCGACACCGGTTCCGACGGCGCGCTGTGGTTCACGCTGAACCAGGCGAACGCCATCGGACGCATGGCACTCGACGGCACCGTGACGGTGCACGAGCTGCCCACCGAGGCCGCGGGACCCGTGGGGCTCACCGCGGGAGCCGACGGTGCGCTGTGGTTCGTCGAGATCATGGCCGGGCAGGTCGGTCGCATCACGACCGACGGGGAGATCACCGAGTACCCGTTGCCCGACCGCGCCGCGAAGCCGCACGCCATCACCGCGGGCGACGACGGCAGGCACTGGTTCACCGAGTGGGGAGCCGGGCGCGTCGGTTCGATCACGTCCGACGGCGTCGTCGAGGTGCACGAGCTCCCGAGTCCGGGAAGCGAACCGCACGGCATCACCGTCGGCCCCGACGGGGCCGTCTGGACCGCGCTTGAGAACGGCGCTCTGGCGCGCGTCGACGTCGACCCCGGGAGGAAGCACTGACCGTCACCTTCAACCACACCATCATCGCCGCGAAGGACCGCCACGAATCGGCCCGCTTCTTCCGCGAACTCCTCGAGCTGCCCGAGGCGCCGTCCTGGGGGCCGTTCGTGAACGTCCAGCTCGACGAGGGTGTGCTGCTCCAGTTCGCCGAACCGCCGGTGGACGAGATCCAGATGCAGCACTACGCGTTCCTGGTGGACGACGAGCTGTTCGACCGCGCGTACGCGAGGTTGTGCGAGCGGGGCATCGAGCACTGGGCCGATCCGCAGATGCGACGGCCGGGCGGGACCAACACCGAGCACGGGGGACGCGGGGTGTACTTCAAGGACCCCGGCGGTCACGCCATCGAGATCATCACCCGACCGTACATCTGAACCGCCTGGGGGTTTTCATGACTGGTGCCGCCTTCGATGCCGAAGCTGAGTTCGACCGGCAGGTCGCCCGGTTGATCGAGCTGGGCTACCCCGGAGCGGCAGGCCTGACGGCCGAGCAGTTCGGCGAAACGGTGGCGCCGCTACGCGGAGTGGCGGCTTCCGCCGCGGCCGGTGAGCACGACCCGGAACGCGGGCGCGTGGCGTTCGTGCTGGTGGTGACCCGGCAACTGGTGCCGATCGAGGAGACCATGCCGCGCACGACGTTGGCGGGGAAGAGCAGACCCGGGTTCGTCGACCACTCGTTCGAGGAAGGTTCCCTCGAACGGTTCGTGGCCACGGACGCGGTGCACCTGCCCGACCCGCGCGCGTACCTGGTGTTCGACGTCGACCGAGGTGAGGAGTTCTGCGGGGCCGTTCCGGTCGACGCCATGGGCGTGATCGCCGATCGCGAGCGCACCGTGTTGACGATCGAGGAGGGTGTCGCGCTGCTGACCCTCTTCCCGGAGGTGCTGGTGAAGAACAAGTGCTACATGCTTGGCGGCTCGCGTTGCGGTGACCGCCGGGTGCCCGCCCTCTGGATCAGCAAGAACGCGCCCAAGCTGGGCTGGTGCTGGGAGCGCAACCCGCACACCTGGCTCGGCATGGCCTCCGCCGGAGGGCGGGTGGCCGCGGGCTGAACCGTGTTTCGCCCGCGAAACACGGTCGGGGTGGCCCTCCCCACGATGTTTCGCGGGCATATTCCGGTCCGGTCGCCCGCCCTGGCCACAGTCGGCGAGCCTGCCGTGATCGGGTCACCCCGATGACTTCTCGCGGGCTTGTCGCGGCCAGGCGGCTGCCGCTGGCCACGTTTCGCGGGCGGAACACGGTGGCCGGGCGGACCCCGACCACGTTCAGCCCGCGAAACGTGGTTGCCGGGCGGCCGGGCCGCCGCGCCCGCGCCGGTCGTAGGCTCGAAGGGTGCTTGTACTCGCCATCGACACCGCCACGCCCGCCGTCACGGCCGGTGTCGTCGACCTGGAGCAGCAGTCGGCCACCGTGCTGGCCGAGCGCGTCACCCACGACGCCCGCGCGCACGGTGAGCTGCTGACCCCGCACGTGCTCGACGCCGTCGGCCGCGCGGGGGTGAGGCTGCGCGACATCGCCGCGGTGGTGTGCGGTGTCGGCCCGGGCCCGTTCACCGGCCTGCGGGCGGGCATCGTCACGGCCGCCGCGCTGGCCCACAGCCTCGACATCCCCGCACATCCGGTGTGCAGCCTCGACGCCATCGCCGCCGACACGGTGAACGGCGGTGACTTCGCCGAACCCTTCCTCGTCGTCACCGACGCGCGCCGCCGCGAGGTGTACTGGGCGGCCTACGACGCCGACGGGCGCAGGACGGGCGGCCCCGAGGTGTCCAAGCCCGCCGATCTGGACGCCGCCGTGCGCCGTGTCGAGCACGCCAACCCGAGTCCCGCCGGCCTCGCCCGCGCGGCCGCGCCCGCGGTCTTCTCCGGTGCCGAGCCGGGGCCGTTGACTCCCCTCTACCTGCGCCGGCCGGACGCCACGGTGCCGGGCGCTCGGAAGCGGGTGACGACGCCGTGAGGCTCGAACCGCTGCGACGGCGTCACATCCGCGCGTGCGTGGAGATCGAGCGGTTGTTGTTCTCCGGTGACAGCCCGTGGAGTGCCGCTGCCTTCCACGCCGAGCTCGACGCGGGTGGGCACTACCTGGCCGCGATCGACGAGCTGGAACGGCTCGTCGGTTACGCGGGGCTGGCCGTGGTGGGCGCGCCCGGTGACTGGGAGACGGGCCTGCACACGATCGCGGTCCACCCCGACCACCAGGGCAAGGGCGTCGGCACCGCGCTGCTGCGGTCCCTGCTCGCCCACGCCGACGAGTTGTGCGCCCCGGTGGTGCTGGAAGTCCGCACCGACAACGACACCGCCATCACGCTGTACGAACGACACGGGTTCGAGCGCGTCGGCCTCCGCAGGAGGTATTACCAGCCTTCGGGCGCCGACGCGTACACGATGGTGCGGCCGGCCCGCCGCACTCAGGAGGTTGCAGGCTGATGCCCAGGATCATCATGGGCGTGGAGAGTTCGTGTGACGAGACGGGCGTCGGGCTCGTGCGGTTGCACGACGACGGCACCGTCGAGCTGCTCGCCGACGAGGTCGCCAGCAGCGTGGACCAGCACGCGCGGTTCGGTGGTGTGGTGCCCGAGGTCGCGAGCCGAGCCCATCTGGAGGCGATGGTTCCCACGGTGCGCAGGGCGTTCGGCGCCGCGGGCCTCACTCTGTCCGACGTGGACGCCATCGCGGTGACGGCGGGCCCGGGGCTGGCCGGTGCGCTGCTGGTGGGCGTGTCCGCCGCGAAGGCGTACGCGGCCGCGCTGGAGGTCCCGCTGTACGGCGTGAACCACCTCGTCGGGCACATCGCCGTCGACACCCTCCAGCACGGCCCGCTGCCCACGCCGTCGCTGGCGCTGCTCGTCTCCGGCGGCCACACGCAGCTGCTGCGGGTCGACGACATCGCGGGCAAGATCACCGAAATCGGGTCCACGGTGGACGACGCCGCGGGCGAGGCGTACGACAAGGTGGCCCGGGTGCTCGACCTGCCCTACCCGGGTGGGCCGCCCATCGACAAGGCCGCGCGCGAGGGCGACCCGAAGGCGATCGCGTTCCCGAGGGGCATGACCGGCCCGAGGGACCCCGCGTTCGACTTCTCCTTCTCCGGCCTGAAGACCGCGGTGGCCCGGTGGGTCGAGGGCGCGCAGGCGCGGGGCGAGGACATCCCGGTCGCCGACGTCGCCGCGTCGTTCCAGGAGGCGGTGGCCGACGTGCTCACGGCCAAGGCCGTGCGGGCGGCCACCGACTCCGGCATCGGCACCCTCGTCATCTCCGGCGGTGTGGCCGCGAACTCCCGCCTGTCGGGTCTGGCGGCGCAGCGTTGCGCGGAGGCGGGTATCGAGCTGCGCGTGCCGAGGCCGAGGCTGTGCACGGACAACGGCGCGATGATCGCCGCGCTGGGTGCCCATCTCGTGGCCGCGGGCTGTGAGCCCAGCCCGCTGGACCTGTCGGCGAACCCCGCGCTGCCGGTCAGCACCGTCTGCGTGTGACGCGGTCGGCGGCGAGTTCCGCCGCCAGTGCCGCCACGATCAGGGGGCCGAGCGAGGCGGAGGAACCGCGCCTGGGCAGTTCCGCGATGCGCGGTGCGTGGCGGGTGAGCCCGTGGAGGTTCCCCTCGACGAGGTGGTGTGCGACGTGCAACGCGGCGAGCTGGTGAGTGTCCAGCGCGCTGTGTCCGTTCTCGGGCAGTTCCACCAGCACCGCGTCGGGCAGTAGCGACACGGCTCGCTCGGCGATCGGTCGGGGAGTCCGCAGGTCCCGGCCGCCGGAGACGACGGCGGCGGGCCACGGGAACTCCCCGAGCGCGCGGGGCAGGTCCACGGTGTCGCCGGTGAAAGCGGGTCCCTTCGCCGCGGCCTCGGCGAACATCGCCTGCGGGTCGAGCGGCAGCCCGTCGGGTTCCGCGCCGTAGCCGAGCACGCCGTGCGTGATGCCCGCCACCAGGTCGATGTCGAGCATGAGCGGGATGCCCTCGCCTGCGATCTCCTTGGCGCCGAGCGAGGCGAGTCTCCGCCACGTTCGCAGGGCGTGGCCGCGCATCCGCGCCTCGAGCAGTCTCTCCACCGTCGCCGGGCCCGCGAACTCGTACGTGACCTGCACGACGTGGCCGGCCTCGTCCATCGGGGCCCGGCCCGATTCCAGCAGCTCCCGCAGCAACGCGGCGGTGCGGGACTCGCCGTGCCACAGCAGCCTCCGCCGGTGGGCGCGGACGGTGTCCACGTCGGAGGCCGACAGCACGGGCGAGTCGAGCACCATGCCCGTGACCCGGTCCGGATGCCGAACGCCGAACACCGCCGCCAGGTAGCTGCCGTACGACGAGCCGTACACCACGGCGCGGTCCACGCCTTCGTGGTCGAGCACGGCGGCGAGGTCGTCGGCGGCGGCCTCCACGGTCACCGCCTCGACGGGAAGGTCCACACCTTCGGTGTCCCTGCGCGACAGCCCCACGCCGCGGTGCTCCATCATGATCACGTCGAGTTCGCGCCGCACCGCCCTGCGCCGCAGCACCCGGTAGGGCAACACGGAAGCCAGGCCCGGCCCACCGGGCAGCAGCACGACCGGCGGCCGGTCGGTGCGGCGGTGGGGACGGGTGTAGGCGATGTCGACGGTCCGGTTGTCCCCGAGCGGGCGGGACACGGTGCCGCCCACCGGATCACGGATCTCGTGCTCGGCGAGTGCGCGGAGACGTTCGGTGTTCACACGCGGTCAACGCGCGAACACCGAACGCGGGTTCCCGCCGGCTCAGCGTGGGCTCACCTCGGTCAGCCCGGGGTGCCGGTCGGCGACCACGAACGACGCCCGCGTGCGCACCGGCGCGCCGGGTTCGGTGACGTAGTCGACGACACGGAAGTCCGCCCGCAACTCCTCCCGCGAGATGCGGGTACGGACGTAACCGCGCTGGTTGTTGCGGAACTTGATGTGCGGGTTGCGTCGCAGGTCGGGGTGCTCGGCGGGGTCGGAGTCGGCTCCGTTGCCACCCGAGGTGATCGAGCTGGTGACCAGTTCGGTGCCGATCACGGGGCTGTCGGGGTCGGCGTAGTCGGCCTTCAGCTCGTTGGCCCAGTGCGTGTGCACGTCACCGGTGAGCACCACCGGGTTGCGCACGCCCGCGTCCACCCAGCCCTCGCTGATGCGGTCCTGCGAGCCGCGGTAGCCGTCCCACGCGTCCATGCTCACCGCGCCGGAGCCGTTCACCCTGCGGGCGAAGAACACCTGCTGGCCGAGCAGGTCCCAGCGAGCACGGGAGCGCCGGAACTGCCCGAGCAGCCACCGCTCCTGGTCGTCGCCGGTGAGCGAGCGGGCGGGGTCCACGGCGTCCTCGCAGACCTTCCATCCGTCGCCGCACGCCTGGTCGTCGCGGTACTGGCGGGTGTCGAGCATGTGGAAGTTCACGAGCGCCCCCCACGACACGGTGCGGTAGAGCTGGATGTGCGAGCCGCGCGGCCGGTTGCGGCGGCGCAGAGGCATGTTCTCGTAGTACGCGCGGAACGCGTTCGCGCGACGCGTCTCGAAGTCGGGTTGTGGGATCTCGGGCTTCTCGTACACGTCGCCCGCCCAGTTGTTGTCGACCTCGTGGTCGTCGGGAACCACGAGCCACGGCGCGGCGGCGTGGGCGGCCTGCAGGTCGGTGTCGGCGCGGTACTGCGCGTAGCGCTGCCGGTAGTTCGCGAGCGTCTCGGTTTCCGGCCCGCGGTGGTCGCGGACGTTGCCGTCAGGGGAGACGTAGGAGTCCGCCCGGTACTCGTAGACGTAGTCACCGAGGTGCAGCACCAGGTCGGGCTCGTCCTCGGCCAGGTGCCGGTAGGCGGTGAAGTACCCGTGCTCGTACTGGGAGCAGGAGGCGAAGGCCATCACCATCCCCGCACCGAGTGCGCCGGGGGCGGGCGCGGTGCGGGTGCGGCCGGTGGGGGAGAGGAACCGGCCGCAGCGGAAGCGGTAGAAGTACTCCCGGCCCGGGGCGAGTCCCGCGACCTCGACGTGGACCGCGTATCCGGCCTCGGCGTCCGTCGTCTCGACGCCGCGTCGAACGACGTGGCGGAACCGCTCGTCGCGGGCCAGTTCCCACTGCACGGTGACGGTGCGACGCCCCAGGCCGCCCAGCCCGTCCTCCGCGAGGGGGTCGGGGGCGAGCCGGGTCCACAACACCACGCTGTGGTGGTCGGGTTCGCCGGACGCGACGCCGAGCGTGAAGACGTCCCCACGCAGGGGGGCGCCTGCGCCCTGTGCGGTGGCGGCCCTGGCAGCGGGGCCGAGGGCGGTCAGGCCCGTGGCGGTGAGCGCTGTGGCTCCCAACGCGGCTCCACCGAGCAACACCTGGCGGCGGCTCGGCACGATCGGTGACGTGTTCTTCTCACCGGAAGCGGGCATGGATCGTCTCCCAACGTGGTTTCGATCAGCCGGAACCCGCACAGCCTGCCGCCGAGTGGTGACCGTCTCTTCCCGAACGGGTGATCGCGGGGTGAACTTTGTTTCCGCCCGTGCGCTGCTGGTCGGCGCCACTGTGGCGACCGTGCTCGAGCTCACGCCGCCATCACGTCACTGACCAGGGACGAGTCGGCCGGGTTACCCTGGTTGCGCGGCTAGCACTCCGATGGCTAGAGTGCTAATCGCACGGCACCGCACACGCCCCGGCACCCGCGACGGCGGGGTGGTAGGAGCCGTACCCAACTAGGTACCTGCCAACGCTTTGGAAGACCCGTGGAGGTCACACCGGTGAGCGTGAACATCAAGCCGCTCGAGGACAAGATCGTTGTCCAGACGAGCGAGGCCGAGGAGACGACGGCCTCCGGCCTCGTCATCCCCGACACCGCGAAGGAGAAGCCCCAGGAGGGCAAGGTCCTGGCCGTGGGCCCGGGCCGCGTCGACGACAAGGGCAACCGCATCCCTGTGGATGTCAAGGAAGGCGACGTCGTCATCTACTCCAAGTACGGCGGCACCGAGGTCAAGTACAACGGCGAGGAGTACTTGATCCTGTCCGCTCGTGACGTGCTGGCCGTCATCAACTGACGACCGCCTCGCGTCGAAACGCCCCGGGCCCCGCACACGCCGGGGTACCGGGGCGTTTCGCGCTTCCCCGAGAGAGGTTTCCCCATGGCTAAGCAGATCAACTTCGACGAGGACGCTCGTCGGGCGCTCGAACGCGGGGTGGACAAGCTCGCCAACGCGGTGAAGGTGACGCTCGGCCCTCGCGGCCGCCACGTCGTGCTCGACAAGAAGTTCGGTGGCCCCACCATCACCCTCGACGGTGTCACCGTGGCCCGCGAGATCGAGCTGGACGACCCGTTCGAGAACCTCGGTGCCCAGCTCGCGAAGAACGTCGCCACCAAGACCAACGACGTGGTCGGTGACGGCACCACGACGTCCACCGTGCTCGCGCAGGCGCTGGTCAAGGTCGGCCTGCGCAACGTGGCGGCGGGCGCCAACCCCACGGCTCTCGGCCGGGGCATCGAAGCGGCGGCCGAGAAGGTCGTCGAGTTGCTCCAGGCCAAGGCCACCCCGGTGAAGGGCCGCGACAACATCGCCCAGGTCGGCACCGTCACCTCGCGCGACGCCACCATCGGCGCGCTGCTGGGTGAGGCCGTGGAGAAGGTCGGCGAGGACGGCGTCATCACGGTGGAGGAGTCCTCCACGCTCGCCACCGAGCTCGACATCACCGAGGGTGTGCAGTTCGACAAGGGTTACCTGTCGGCGCACTTCGCCACCAACCCGGAGGAGCAGCGGGCGATCCTGGAGAACGCCTACGTGCTGCTGCACCGCGAGAAGATCTCGGCGCTGGCCGACCTGCTCCCGCTGCTGGAGAAGGTCGCCGAGGACAAGAAGCCGCTGCTCATCATCGCGGAGGACGTTGAGGGCGAGGCCCTGTCCACCCTGGTGGTCAACTCGCTGCGTAAGACGATCACCGCCGTGGCGGTCAAGGCGCCGTTCTTCGGCGACCGCCGCAAGGCGTTCCTGGACGACCTCGCCGTCGTCACGGGCGCGCAGGTGATCTCCAGCGAGGTCGGCCTGAAGCTGTCCGAGGTCGGGCTCGACGTGCTGGGCAGGGCCCGGCGCATCGAGGTCACCAAGGACACCACCACGATCGTGGACGGCGCGGGCACGAAGGACGACGTGCAGGCCCGTATCGCCCAGATCCGCAAGGAGATCGAGACCACCGACTCCGACTGGGACCGCGAGAAGCTCCAGGAGCGGCTCGCCAAGCTCGGCGGCGGCGTCGCGGTGATCCGCGTGGGGGCGGCCACGGAGACGGAACTGAACGAACGCAAGCACCGCATCGAGGACGCGGTGGCGTCCACCAAGGCCGCTGTCGAGGAGGGCATCGTCCCCGGTGGCGGTTCGGCTCTGACGCACATCGCGAAGGAGCTCGACGACCTCGGCCTCACCGGTGACGAGGCCACCGGCGTCAAGATCGTCCGCGATGCGCTGACCGCGCCGCTGTTCTGGATCGCCACCAACGCGGGCCACGAGGGCGCCGTCATCGTGTCGAAGGTGCAGGAGCAGAAGTGGGGCGAGGGGCTCAACGCCGCCACGGGTGAGCTCACCGACCTGCTCGCCGCCGGCATCATCGACCCGGTGAAGGTCACCCGTTCCGCGGTGGCCAACGCGGCGTCGATCGCCCGGCTGGTGCTCACCACCGAGAGCTCGGTGGTGGAGAAGCCCGAGGAGAGCGACGACGCGGCAGGCCACGGCCACGCTCACTGAGCGCCGGGGCGCCGATGTGACACGGCGAACGGGGCGGCACTCACCGTTGGAGTGCCGCCCCGTTCGTGTGCCGTCCGTCCCTGCTCGCCCAGTTCGGCGGACGGCGATCGAGGCGCGGGAGGGGAACGTCCCGCGAGCGCCCGATCAGCGTGCGGTCAGCGTGAGCTGCCGCTTCCGGGAGCGGATGATGGCTTCCCGTTCGGACTCGGAAAGCCCGCCCCAGATTCCGTACGGCTCGTGGACGGCAAGCGCGTGTTCACGGCACATCTGAAGCACCGGGCAGGTGTGGCAGATGGCCTTCGCTCGCGCCTCCCTCCTTGCTCGTGCCGGTCCCCTCTCCCCGTCGGGGTGGAAGAACGAGCCGCTGTCCATCCCCCTGCAAGCCCCCTCCAGTTGCCAGTCCCACACATCCGCGTTCGGGCCAGGGAGTCTGCGCGTGTCTGCCATTCGTGACCGCCTCCGATATCCGGCACCACGCGGCCGGATTGTGCAGTTGTCGTAGTGCGACTACTCCATTTGGTGCAACGGCCGTAACGCTAGAAGCCCTTCTGCCGAATGTTCAAGGCCTGTCAGTGGAATCAGCCGATAGGCGTGCCAAGGGACTGTGATCGGTGACACGCAGCCTAAAAATGGTTCGACGGTTTCACTCAGGCGAGTTTCACCAGGTGATCCGGTGGTATTTCCTGCCCGTTTTTCGCTCTACCCGCTGTGCTGTTGGCGACTCGTCCGGGTCACGATGAGGGCATGCCGATCGTCGAGAAAGTGCTGCGAACCGCCGCGTTCGGTGGAAGCCGGGACGCCGAACAGCCGATGCCGGACGGCGTGACCGTCGCGTCCGCGCCGCTGCGGAGCTGGCTCCAGGGCGTGGTGTTCGGTGCGTGCGGGCGGTACGCGGCGGCGGCGTCGCTGCTGGAGCCTCTGAGCCGCCACCGCGACGCCCTGGTCGCGTCGCTGGCGGCCTCGGCCCTGGCCTCCCACCGGCGGCAGCTCGGCGGCCATGCTGCCGCGCTGCGCCTCGACGGCATGGCGCTGCGCAGGGCGGCCGAGGCGGAACCGCCGGGTGGTTCGGGGTGGCGCTGCGACGACCCCGACGGCCTTGACGCCGCGGGTGCGCTGGTCGACGCCCTGCTGGGCCTGGCGGCGGACCACCTCGGGCTGGGCAGGCTGGCCGCGTCGGGAGCGCTGGTGGCCAGGGCCGCTCAGGTGGTCGCCGTGAGTGGCTGCTGGCGCGCCGAGACCCGGCTGGGGTGGGTGCGTGCCGAGCTCGCTCTCGCGTCCGGAAGGCCGGCCGACGGTGTTCTGCCCGCGAAACGTGCCCTGGCGATCGCGGAGCGGCGCGGTGCCCACCGGCACGCCGCCAAGTCGGCGCTGGTGCTCGGGGCGGCGTTGGCGGCCGTGGGGGAGCGTGAAGGGGTCGAACGGGCGCGGGCACTCGTCGAATCGGCATTGGCGGCAGCCGAGCGAAACGGATGGCGATCATTGACATGGCCCGCTCTCGCGCTTCTCGCCGATCTGGAACCGGAACAAGCTGTTTGGAATCGCTCCAGAGTTACCGATGAGTTGAGTGTGTTACTCGACTCAACCGATCCGGTGGGACGGCGCTTGGCTCACGACTCGCCATGGGTGCCGATCTAGCCCGTTTCCAGGGAGATATGGCCTATGCCGACATCCGGGCGAAGATTCCTCCAAAAAAAGCCACCGGATCGTGTCAAGGTGACACCTAAAGCGTCCGATAGGGGAAGAGGAATGTCACCCGGCTGCAGGAAGGAACCCCTGTGACGACGGTCTTGATCTGCGATGACCGACGCAGTGTCCGCGAAGGGCTCACGCGCGTGATGTCCGCTGTTCCCGGCGTCAGTCGCATCGACTGCGTAGCGCACGGTGACGAGTTGCTCGCCCGGTACTCCCGGCAGCCGGTCGACGTCGTGCTCGTGGGTACGCAGCGTGCCGTGCCGACCGGTGTGGAGGCCACGCGGCGGCTGGTCTCCGCCAACCCGCAGGCGAACGTGATCGTGTTCGGCGCCCCGGACGACGCGGGAAGCATCGCCGCGGCCATTGCCGGCGGGGCCCGTGGCTACCTGAGGTGGGACGCCTCCCGCCCGGAACTCGTCGCCGCGCTCGCCCACACGCTGGCCAGCACGTCCGTGCCCGCGCCCCGGCAGCCCTCCGACCCCGGCGTTCAGCTCACCGAGCGCGAACTCCAGGTGCTCCGGGGCATGAGTCAGGGCAAGAGCAACGGGCAGATCGGCCGCGAGCTCTACCTGTCCGAGGACACGGTGAAGACCCACGCGCGTCGGCTGTTCCGCAAGCTCGGCGTGCGCGACCGAGCCCAGGCCGTGGCGCACGGCTTCCGACGCGGCCTCGTCTCCTGAATGGGTCGGTACCGCCCGCCACGCAGTGCCTCTGATCACCGAACACGCCACGCCGGTCACGCCGGTGTGGCGTGTCACGTTGTGGCCGACAACCGTGTCGCCGGGAAGTCGATGATCGTTGAAATGTTGACCAGTACGGTAGGGTCCGTTGTCGCAGGTTGCATCGTGGAAAGGACTCCTGGGCGACCGTCAACGAAATCGAGCGGTACCAGCAGGTACGGTAGGTGTCACCGGCGTGATGGCGACGGTTCTGACAGCCGCACGCCGTTGTTTTTGCACGCCTAGACGTAACACCGGGACTGTTGTCTGCGATGGCCAACTTGGGGGACGGGCTGGACGAGTCGGTCGCTGCCGCTGTCGAGGGAGATCCTCAGGCGGTCGAGCGGCTGCTGGCCGCTATCCGTCCTCTGGTGGTGCGGTACTGCCGCGCCAGGGTTGGCAGGCAGGAACGATCGTTCGCTTCGGCAGACGACGTAGCCCAGGAGGTGTGTCTCGCGGTGCTCACGGCGTTGCCCTCGTACCGTGACCAGGGCCGCCCCTTCCTGGCTTTCGTCTACGGAATCGCCCAGCACAAGGTCGCCGACGCCCACCGGGCGGCGTCCCGCAACCGTGCCGAGCCGGTGGCCGAGGTTCCGGACGAGGTCGAGGGCGACATCGGGCCGGAACAACGTGCTCTGCAGGGTGAGCTGAACGAACGGATGTCGCAGTTGTTGCAGGTACTGCCGGACAAACAACGCGAGATCGTGGTGTTGCGGGTCGTGGTCGGCCTGTCCGCGGAGGAGACCGCGGAGGCCGTCGGATCGACGCCCGGGGCGGTCAGAGTCGCCCAGCATCGCGCCCTCGCGCGGCTACGCAAGGCGCTGGCCGCTGAGGAGGTGGTCTGATGACGGAACGCGACGGTGTCGACGGCGACAACCACGAAACCGGATTCGAGGCCGAAGGTCGAGGCGACGGCATGCCGTCGCGCGGCTCCACGGCTTCCACGGGCTCCTCGGGCTCCTCGGGCTCCTCGGGCACCGCGAATGCTTCGGACACCCAGCGTTCGTCGCGTCCGGACGTCGAGGCCACCGACGTCGAGCTGACCGACCTTTCCGCCATCCAGGCGGACGACGCCCTGCTCGACGCGCTCGGCGGGGCGGACTCCCGCGTCACCGACGGTCTCGGCGACCACGAACTGAGCGCGTTGCTACTGGCGTGGCGGCGAGACGTGGACAGCGAGGCCATCCCCGAGCTCGTCGACACCCCCTCGGCCGTCACCACCGTGAGGACGGCCGTCGCCGCGCGCAACGCCCGTGGCAGGGGACGCAGACGCATGCTGGTACCCGTGGCGGCGGCTGCCGCGGTGCTGGCCATCGGCTTCACCGGAACGGCGCTCGCCGCCCGGGACGCGCAGCCCGGCGACACCCTGTGGGGACTCAGCAAGGTGCTGTACGCCGACCACGCGCGGTCGGTGGAGGCGGCGGCGTCCGTGCGCACGGACCTCGACGCGGCGCGTCTGGCCATCGCCCAGGAACGCTACGAGGACGCGCGTCGTGCGCTGGAGGAGGCCGAGCAGGCGCTCCAGGGTGTCACGGGCGAGGACGAACTCGCGAAGCTGCGCGCCCGCCACACGGAGCTGATGGCGCAGCTCGGCCAGCCGGAGGACACGTACCCGCTTCCGCCCGCGTCGTCGGAGACCACCCCGGGGACCGACGAGTCGCTCACCTCGACACCGTCGGACACCCCACCGGAGTCGTCGCTTCACAGCGTGCCGCCCGAACTCGACGAGACGTCGTCGATCCCCACGACGGAGACCTCGCCGTCGACCGAGCCCTCCTCGCCCACCACGACCACCGAGAGCCCCAGCGACGACGAGTCCGACAGTCGTTCCGACACCTCGACATCGAAGGACAGCACGGGCGCGACGAGCTGACGGGCTGGTCACACCCGGCGGGCGCCCTCGGGATGGAGGGCGCGGTCGGACGGTGTTCTCAGTGGGCGTTCTCGGTGGCCGTGATGCCGTCGGCGAACCCCCGGCAGTAGTCCCATGTGACGTAGAGCGCGGGGTTGGGGTCGAAGGCCGGTTCGTGCGGGCGCATCTGCCCGTCCGTCAGAAGTTGTTCGAGGCTCGCCCGGAGCAGATGCCAGTCGTGGTAGTGCGGCTGCTCACACTCGGCGCAGTCCACGACGATTCCCCTGATCCCACGAGGCTCCAGTAGTGCCTGGTAGACCGTGAGGTCCGACAGGTCCGCGAGCAGCTCGGACCGCTCTTCCGGGCTCATCGGCTCGGCGACGGGCTCGTCGAGAGCCGCGAACTCCTTCGCGGGGTCGTTCGGGTCGTCAGCGAACGGGTCCGGAGGCAACACTTCGTGTGGCACGATCCAGCACGGTACCGGGCCATCCCCGGGGTGCGTCCAGATACCATCGCTAACAGGTCCGCATATCCCTGGACGGTTCATCCTGCCGAGGAAGGTCAGCTCCACCCATGACGAATGACACCGTGCCCGCAGGTTTGCTGTCCTCCGAGTCGGAGGAGACCGGCGGAGCCCCGGACAAGTTCGCGATGCTGGGTCTGACGTTCGATGACGTGCTGCTCCTCCCGGCCGAGTCGGACGTGATCCCGAGCGCCGTGGACACGAGCACCCAGCTGACGCGCAACGTTCGACTCAACATCCCCGTGATCTCGGCGGCCATGGACACCGTCACCGAAGCTCGCATGGCCATCGCCATGGCGCGGCAGGGCGGCCTGGGCGTGTTGCAGCGGAACCTGCCGATCGAAGAGCAGGCGCAGGCCGTGGAGGTCGTGAAGCGCTCGGAGGCCGGGATGGTGACCGACCCGGTGACGTGTTCGCCGGACGACACGCTCGCCGAGGTGGACGCACTGTGCGCCCGGTTCCGCATCTCGGGTGTGCCGGTGACGGACTCCTCCGGCACGCTGGTGGGCATCATCACCAACCGCGACATGCGGTTCGAGGTCGACTACAGCAAGCCCGTGCGCGAGGTGATGACCAAGGCGCCGCTGGTGACGGCGCAGGTGGGTGTCACCGCGGACGCGGCACTGGGGTTGCTGCGCCGCCACAAGGTCGAGAAGCTGCCCCTCGTCGACGGTGACGGCAAGCTGCGCGGCCTCATCACGGTGAAGGACTTCGTCAAGACCGAGCAGTACCCGAACGCCACCAAGGACACCGACGGCAGGCTCGTCGTGGGCGCGGCCGTGGGCGTGGGTGCGGACGGGTTCCAGCGGGCCATGGCACTGGCCGACGCGGGTGTGGACGTGCTCATGGTCGACACGGCCCACGGGCATTCGCGTGGGGTCCTCGACACGGTGGCCCGGCTGAAGAAGGAACTCGGCAGCGCCGTCGACGTGGTGGGCGGCAACGTCGCCACGCGGGCGGGCGCCCAGGCGCTCGTGGACGCGGGCGCGGACGCCGTCAAGGTCGGCGTCGGCCCCGGCTCCATCTGCACCACGCGGGTGGTGGCCGGTGTGGGTGTTCCGCAGATCTCGGCCATCTACGAGGCCGACAAGGCGTGCAGGCCCGCCGGGGTGCCCGTGATCGGGGACGGCGGCATCCAGTACTCCGGTGACATCGTCAAGGCCATCGCGGCGGGGGCGTCGTCGGTGATGCTGGGCAGTCTGCTCGCGGGCACCGCCGAGGCGCCGGGTGAACTGATCCTCGTCAACGGCAAGCAGTACAAGACGTACCGGGGCATGGGTTCGCTCGGAGCCATGGCGTCGCGCGGCAGCGGGCGGTCGTACTCGAAGGACCGCTACGCGCAGGACGACGTGCTCTCCGAGGACAAGCTCGTGCCGGAGGGCATCGAGGGCAGGACGCCTTTCCGGGGTCCCCTGGCCGGGGTGGTGCACCAGCTCGTGGGCGGGCTGCGGTCGGGCATGGGTTACGCAGGCGCCTCGACCATCCCCGAGTTGCAGCGGGCCCAGCTCGTGCGCATCACCTCTGCGGGGCTCAAGGAGAGCCACCCCCACGACGTCACGATGACCGTGGAGTCCCCGAACTACACCACCCGGTAGTTCGCGCTCCGTCGACGTTCACGGAAAAAGGCCTCACGGTCGGAAAAGAAGGGATTTCACGTGCGGGATCTGGTCGAGATCGGTATGGGCCGGACGGCGCGGCGGTCGTACGGCTTCGACGACATCGACATCGTGCCCTCGCGACGCACGCGGTCGTCGAAGGTCGTCTCCACCGCCTGGCAGATCGACGCCTACCGGTTCGACCTGCCGCTCGTGACCCACCCCACCGACGCCGTGGTGTCGCCGGACACGGCGGTGTCGGTCGGCAGGCTCGGCGGGCTCGGCGTGCTCAACGCCGAGGGTGTGTGGGCGCGACACGCCGACGCGGACAAGGCCCTCGGGCGGGTCGTGGACCTCGCCCGCAAGGGTGCCGACTGGGCGGAACTGGGCGCGCTGCTGCAGGAGCTGCACTCGGCCCCGATCCAGAACGAGCTGCTCACCGAGGCCATCCGCACCGTGCGCGACTCCGGGGTGACGGTGGCCGCCAGGGTCAGCCCGCAGCACGCGGCCGAGCTGACTCCGGTGCTGCTGAGCGCGGGCGTCGAGGTGCTGGTGGTGCAGGGCACGATCGTGTCGGCCGAGCACGTGGCGCGCGACGGCGACCCGCTGAACCTCAAGGAGTTCATCGCCGACCTCGACGTGCCCGTGATCGCGGGCGGGGTCAGCGACTACCGCACGGCCATGCATCTCATGCGCACGGGCGCGGCGGGTGTGATCGTCGGGCACGGCCACACGCCCGGTGTGACGAGCACCGACCGGGTGCTCGGCATCGGCGTGCCGATGGCCACCGCGGTGATCGACGCGGCCGCCGCGCGCCGGGACTACCTCGACGAGACCGGCGGCCGGTACGTGCACGTGCTCGCCGACGGCGGGGTGACCTGCAGCGGTGACATCGCGAAGGCCGTCGCGTGTGGTGCCGACGCCGTCATGCTCGGGGCGCCGCTCGCCGCGACGCGCGAGGCGCCCGGCAAGGGCCTGTACTGGACGGCGGCCGCGGCGCACCCGTCGTTGCCGCGGTCGCGCGTCGCCGCGGGGCCGAGCCACGACGTGGATCTGAAGACGTTGCTGCACGGTCCGTCGTCCGATCCGGAGGGCGTGGTGAACCTCTTCGGTGCTCTCCGCAGGGCACTGGCGAAGACGGGTTACTCCGACCTGAAGGAGTTCCAGAAGGTCGGGCTCGCGGTCCGTGCCTGAACTCGCTGGGCAACCGATCGGTAACTTACCTCTGGTCAGGATAGAGGGTCCCCGTCTACCCTCTTACCTGTGACTGGGCGTAACACCTACCGTGTTGACTACGACGTCGTGGTCATCGGGTCGGGCTTCGGCGGCAGTGTGGCCGCTCTGAGGTTGACGGAGAAGGGCTACCGGGTCGCCGTGGTCGAGGCGGGACGCCGGTTCGCCGACGACGAGTTCGCCTCGACGTCCTGGGATCTTCGCCGCTACCTGTGGGCGCCGGCTCTGGGCTGCTTCGGCATCCAGCGGATCCACCTGCTCAAGGACGTCATGGTGCTGGCGGGCGCGGGTGTGGGCGGCGGTTCGCTCGTCTACGCGAACACGCTGTACCGGCCGCTGCGGCCGTTCTACACAGACCGGCAGTGGGCCCACATCACCGACTGGGAGTCGGAACTCGCCCCCCACTACGACCAGGCGAGCAGGATGCTCGGCGTGGTCACCAACCCCACGGTGACGCCCTCCGACGAGGTGATGCGCAAGGTGGCGGCCGACATGGGTGTGGCCGACACCTACCACCCGACTCCCGTCGGCGTGTACTTCGGCGAGCCCGGCAAGCGCGTGTCCGACCCCTACTTCGGGGGAGCCGGACCCGACCGCACCGGCTGTACCGAGTGCGGTTCGTGCATGACCGGATGCCGGGTCGGCGCGAAGAACACGCTCGTGAAGAACTACCTGTACCTCGCCGAGCGGTGCGGTGCGAAGGTGATCCCCCTGACCACGGTGACGGCCGTGCGCCCGCGCGGTGACGACACGTACGAGGTGGACGTTCGCAAGACGGGCACCTCGTCGCGGCGCTTCCGCACCACGCTCACCGCGAGCCACGTCGTGTTCGCCGCGGGCACGTGGGGCACCCAACGGCTGCTGCACGACATGCGCGACAAGGGCGTGCTTCCGCACCTGTCCGGACGGCTGGGCGAGCTGACCCGGACCAACTCCGAGGCCATCGTCGGTGCCGGCCGCACCACCGTCGACCCGGACCGCGACTACAGCCGCGGGGTGGCCATCACGTCGTCGTTCCACCCCGACCCCGACACCCACATCGAGCCGGTGCGGTACGGCAAGGGCAGCAACGCCATGAGCCTGTTGCAGACGGTCGCCACCGACGGTGCGTCGGAGGTGCCCCGCTGGAAACAGATCCTGCGGTTCATGCGCAAGCATCCCGTCCAGACGCTCAAGCTGCTCAACGGCTACCGGTGGAGCGAGCGCACGGTGATCCTGCTGGTGATGCAGAGCCTGGACAACTCCATCACCACCTACACGAGGAAGGGCTGGTTCGGGCGGCGCCGTTACACGTCCCGGCAGGGTCACGGCACGCCGAACCCGACGTTCATCCCGGCGGGTTACGAGGCGAACCGGCGGACGGCCGAGCACATCGGCGGCATCGCGGGCGGCACGTGGGGCGAGGTGTTCGACATCCCGCTCACGGCGCACTTCATCGGGGGCGCTCCCATCGGCACCGATCCCGGCAACGGCGTCATCGACCCGTACCACCGCGTGTTCAACTACCCCAACCTGCACGTCGTCGACGGCACCGCGATCACCGCCAACCTCGGGGTGAACCCTTCGCTGACCATCACCGCGCAAGCCGAGCGGGCGTTCTCGCTCTGGCCCAACAAGGGTGAGCCGGACCCGAGGCCGGAGCCGGGCGAGCCGTACCGGCGGGTCGACCCCGTGCCGCCGAGGGCGCCCGCCGTGCCTTCGCACGCCCCGGCCGCCCTGCGGCTCACCCCGGTGCGCGGGGACACCTGAGTCAGCGGGTGCCGCGCCCAGCACCGGCAGTGCAGTCACCCGGTGGTTGGATGCCTCGCATGGACGTGGGCATGGACGTGACCGAGGTGCTGGCCGAGCTGGAGGCACACTGCGTCGAGACGCTGGGCGAGCGGGACGGGCCGCGCATGGCGGCGCTCGCGCGACGCGGCTACCGCATCGCCCCGGCCCGTGAAGCCGCCGCACCCGCCGGCCGGAGCCGTCTCGGCGGTGGCGCGCTGCTGGAGCCGGTGACCGAATGGCCGCATGTCGAGGGGATACCGCTCAATCTCATGGCGGTCCTCGACGTCGATGTGCTGGCCCCCTGGCTCGGCGAGGAGCTGCCAGCCGTCTCGGGGCTGCTCAACTTCTTCTATCTCGAGCCCGACATGCCCTACGCCGAATACCGGCGCTTCGACGTGTTCACCGATTCGCGGTGCTGGCGGGTCGTCGCCGCTGATCCGCGGTACGCGGTGGAGAGGCTCGCTCCCTCGCCCGCGTACGTGTTCGACGCTCGTCCGGCAGCCGCCGCACCGATCATCACCCTGCCCAGCTACGACGAACCGGTGGTGCAGGCTCTGCTTGGTTCCGACGACGAGGACGACATGCCGCGCTGGTTCGCCGCGTTCGATCTCTCTGGCGAGTGGAGACCAGGCAGCGATGATCATCCGGCCTACCACTGGGGTCGCCATCACCGTGCGTTCGGCTGGCCATGGCCACTCCAGAGCGGGTTCCTGCGGGACGGCGAGGTGCATCTCCTTCAGCTCGACAGCGACGAACAGTGGCAGTTCGGCGACTTCGGTCTGCTGTACTACGTGATCCCGCTCGACGCTCTGCGAGCGGGCGACTTCAGCCAGGCCCGCGTCGAGGTGCAGTGCCACTGATCCGGGCCGCTGATCCGGCCTCGTGCGGGGTGTCCGACCGTGTTTTGCCCGCGAAACGTGCCGGGCGCCCGTGCGGTCGCCCGCGGCGGGCCGTAACCGCCACCTGGGGGAATCGCTCGTCGACCGGCCTGCGACGATGGAGGCAGGCTTTCGTCGTAGTGAATCGTTGAGGAGTCCGACAGTGTCAGATGGCCCCGTGCTCGTGGTGGACTACGGCGCGCAGTACGCGCAGCTCATCGCCCGGCGGGTCCGCGAGGCGCAGGTGTACTCGGAGGTCGTGCCGCACACGACTCCCGTCGACGAGCTCCTCGGGCGTAACCCGGCCGCCATCATCCTGTCGGGTGGACCCGCCAGCGTGTACGCGGAGGGCGCACCCGGTGTCGACCCGGCGTTGTTCGACACGGGTGTTCCCGTGTTCGGTATCTGCTACGGCTTCCAGGCCATGGCGCAGGCTCTCGGCGGCACGGTGGAGCACACGGGTACGCGGGAGTTCGGCCGCACGGAGCTGGGTGTGACCGGCGGGGCGCTGCACGAGGCCCTGCCCGCCCGGCACCCGGTGTGGATGAGTCACGGCGACTGCGTGACGAAGGCGCCCGAGGGCTTCGCCGTCACGGCGGGCAGCGACGGCGCGCCGGTGGCGGGGTTCGAGAACACCGAGCGCAGGCTCGCCGGAGTGCAGTACCACCCCGAGGTGGCGCACTCCCCGCACGGTCAGGAGGTGCTGCGCCGGTTCCTGCACGACATCGCCGGTATCCGCCCGAGGTGGACCACGGCGTCGATCGTGGACGACCAGGTGGAGCGCATCCGTGCGCAGGTGGGTGACGGGCACGCGATCTGCGGGTTGTCCGGGGGAGTGGACTCGGCCGTCGCGGCGGCGCTGGTTCAGCGCGCGATCGGCGACCGGCTCACGTGCGTCTTCGTCGACCACGGTCTGCTGCGGGCGGGTGAGCGGGCGCAGGTGGAACGTGACTTCGTGGCGGCCACGGGCGTGAAGCTCGTCACGGTGGACGCCGCCGACCGTTTCCTCGCGGCGCTCGACGGCGTCACCGATCCCGAGCAGAAGCGCAAGATCATCGGCCGGGAGTTCATCCGCGTCTTCGAACAGGCCGCGCGCGAGGTCAAGGCTCAGGGAGACGTGGAGTTCCTCGTGCAGGGCACGTTGTACCCGGACGTGGTGGAGTCCGGTGGCGGCGCGGGCACGTCGAACATCAAGAGCCACCACAACGTGGGTGGGCTCCCCGACGACCTCCAGTTCACGCTCGTGGAGCCGCTGCGCCTGCTGTTCAAGGACGAGGTACGCAGGGTGGGGCTCGAACTCGGCCTGCCCGAGACCATCGTGCACCGCCAGCCCTTCCCCGGCCCCGGCCTCGCCATCCGCATCATCGGCGCGGTGACCTCCGACCGGTTGGAGACGCTGCGGGCCGCGGACGCGATCGCGCGTGAGGAACTCAGCGCCGCCGGGCTCGACTCCGACATCTGGCAGTGCCCCGTGGTGCTGCTCGCCGACGTCCGCAGCGTCGGGGTGCAGGGCGACGGCCGCACGTACGGGCATCCCGTGGTGCTGCGCCCCGTCTCCAGCGAAGACGCGATGACAGCCGACTGGGCTCGGCTACCCTACGACGTGCTCGAGCGGATCTCCACACGGATCACCAACGAGGTGGCCGAAGTGAACCGGGTCGTGCTGGACGTGACCAGCAAGCCCCCGGGGACGATCGAGTGGGAGTGAACGACACGGGTCCGGGGGTGGGTAGCGGTGTGGATCGCGGGCGTGTTGCTGCTGATCGTCGCGGTGGGCGCGTTCTTCTACATGAAGCACACGCGTAACGAACTGCACGCCATGATCGGCACGGAGACGCTCTCGATCCCCGAACTCGAGCAGTACCGCAGCGCCTCCGACGGACTCGGGGCCACGGGCACGTTCCGTAAGCTCTCCGAGGTCGTTGGTGCGGCGCACCCACGACCGGAGGGGCCGCTGACGGCGGAGCTGTCGAAGGTGGAGTGCGTCTGGTACCGCTACCGCATCGACCGACACTACGAGGTGATCGAGTACCGCGACGGCAAGCGGCACCGGCGCAAGCGCACCGAACGCGTCGCCGAGCACACCTCGAGCGAGGGCTACGCGGTGATCGACGCCGAGGGCCGCACGATCGAGGTCGACCCGAACGGCACCGAGCCCGACGGTGTGGAGCAGACCGTCAGCCGGTTCGAGCCCCACGGGGGCAAGGAGGGCGGCGTCGAACTGTTCGGCATCGCGTTGCCCGCGTTGCTCGGCCGTGGTGACAGCACCATCGGCTACGACTACAAGGAGTGGGTGATCCGTCCGGGCCGGCGCCTCTACGTGCTGGGCGAGGTCCACGACCGGACCGGCCCGCTCGTGATCGGCAAGCCGGCGGGGAAGGGTCACTTCATCATCTCCACCCGAACGGAGCAGGAGTTGCGTGACAGCCGGGTCCAGCGGCACAAGCTCCTGGCGATCGGCACGGTGGCGAGCACCCTCCTGGGGCTCGGGCTGCTCGTGGGCGGCCTGTTCACCTGACGGGCCGGTGACGCGTCGGTGTCCGTCAGTGCCGGCGCCCGCGGGGCCGGATCGACGCCACCAGCATCAGTACCCCCACCGCGACGGCTCCGCCCGCGAGCACCCAGCGCAGGTCCACGTGCCCGAGCCAGGTGTGTGCGTCGGACAGGACGTAGGACGACACGAGCAGTGTGGCGATCCCGGCGAGCAGGGTGAACACGTCCCACGTGCGCGGGGCGGTCCTACGGTCGTTCGAGTCAGCCACGACGCACCTCCACGTTTCCGGCTCCGATCTTCGCGGTCAGCGTGATCTTGGGACCACCCTCGCCGTCGGTGCCGGGGTCGACGCCCCGCAGCTCGGGGGTGTCGATGCCGTTGTGTTCCTGTCCGAGGCATTCGACGTTGCCGACCGCGGCTTCGCACCGGTAGTCGACGTCGGCGTCGGGTGGGAGGAGCACCGTGACGTTGCCCGCGCCGCTGCGCACGGTGGTCCGTGCCGAATCACTGCCGCTGAGCCCGGTCAGGTCGAGTTGCACGTCGCCCGCCGTGCGTTCGTAGACGGGCTGCACCTGGTCGGCCGAGGTCGGAGTGGCCCGCAGCTCGCCGAACCCGCCCCCGACGTGTTCGAGCGGCACGGCGCTGAGGGTGAGACCCACGAGCGCCAGCGGCACGGCCAGCCACACCAGGCCCCGTCCTCCCCCGAGGAACGAGCCGGCCACCATGCCGAGTCCGAGCACCGCGAGTACCAGACCCATGACGTGTGCCGGGGTGAACCACGGCACGCCTTCCGCGGCGAGCGCCGCGCCCACTCCGCCGACGGCCAGTGCCACGCCCGTCACCGCGAATCCGATCTTGGACTTGCGGCGTGGCGGTGGTGGCGGTTCCGGCGGCGGCGGAGTGGGTGCGGTGGCGTCCGGCAGCCGCCAGCCCAGGGGATCGGCCCCGAGCGGATCCCAGGTCGGCGCTGCCTGCGACACGGGCTGTCCCCACATACCCGCGTCGCCCCCCGTCCCCGTGGAGGTCATCCCCGCCGGCCCCGTTGCGACCCCTCCGGTGGGAGCCGGGCGGCGGAGGTGGCCTCTGCTGCGGTGCAGCAGGTACACCCCCGCCACGACGAGCGCCAGCCCCACGAAGGTGCCGCCGTCCACCCAACTCGCGGAGAAACTCGCCAGCCCCAGGAGAACGAGCGCCGCGCACAGCGCGAGCGTGAACCCCTTCGACATCGAGCTCCGCCCCTTCCCCAGGAGACCTTCGAGCCCCGACACGTCGTCCCCCTCCTCCGGAAGGATGGCCCAGCCCAGCAGGTAGAACGCGAGACCGACACCCCCGAACACGGTCAGCACGACGAACACGACGCGCACGATGGCCGGGTCGATGCCGTAGCGGTGACCGATCCCGGCAGCGACCCCCGCCAGCTTTCGGCCCCGGTGCGGGCGCCTGGGCCGGGAGACCCAGAAGTCCTTCACCGTGTCCTCGAAGCCCTCGATGCGCCTCGTGGAGTCCGTCGTGGTGTTCATGCCGAACAGCATGCTCGACGCCGTGGCCGCGCACATCGGGGAGTAACCCTGAACCTTCCCCAGGCCTGGGGCGAGGGTCCGGGACGACCTCAGGGGCTTCCCCGATGACCTCGGGGCCCTGGCGTGTGACGATGGCGGGGTGGAGGAGCAGGTGACCGGTGAGCGCGGGTCCGTGGAAACGCAGGAGCCGGTGTCGCGGGGGCCGGGGTCCACGTCCGGGTCGGGGGCCGGTGCGCTCGTGAAGCCCGCGGGCAGCGGGCCTCCTTCAGCGGCGGGGGAGTTCGACGACCCGCCGAAGATGTACCGCCGCCGTTCGGGCCGGGCGCTCGCCGGCGTGGCCGGGGGGCTCGCCGACCACCTCGGCGTCAACGTGCTGTGGGTGCGGGTGACGTTCGCGGTGCTCGCGGCGTTCGGGGGGATGGGGCTGCTCGCCTACGGGCTGTTGTGGGTGTTCGTGCCACAACACCAGGGGGAGGATCCGAGCGCGCCCGAGTCGGCCAAGGAGAGGCAGCAGGCGTACGGGCTCATCGCGCTGGGTATCGGGCTGACCTTCGCGGGCGGTGCGCTCACCGGTCTGTTCAGCGGCTGGGTGGGACTGCCGATCGCCGTGGCACTCGTCGGTGCCGCGGTGGTGTGGCGGGAGGCCGACGAGTCGCAGCGCAGGCGGTGGCGGGACGGCGCCCGGTCCGGCGTGGCGGGGGTGCTCGGAGGTGGCGGGGTCCGCCCGATCGTCCGCGTGCTCGCGGGCGTGGCGCTGGTGGTCACGGGTATCGGCGTGGTGGTCTTCCGCGGCGGCAGCTTCGACCAGGTGCAGTTCGCGCTGATCGCGGTGCTGGCGACGCTGGTCGGGGTCGCGGTGCTGACGGTGCCGTTCTGGCTGCGGTTGATCCGCGACCTCGGTGAGGAACGCCGGGCGAGGATCCGAACCGAGGAGCGTGCCGAGATCGCCGCCCACCTGCACGACTCGGTGTTGCAGACGCTGGCGCTGATCCAGAAACAGGCCGACATGCCGCGTGAGGTGGCGAGGCTGGCCCGTAGCCAGGAGCGGCAGTTGCGGCAGTGGCTGTACGGGCCGTCCGGATACGGGACGAAGCGGAACTCGGGGGAGGGGCAGCGCGAGGTCACGAGTCTCTCCGAGGCACTGGCCACGGCCTGCGGTGAGGTGGAGGACACCTTCGCGATCTCGGTGCAGCAGGTGGTCGTCGGCGGTGAGGTCGAGGTCGACGAACGGCTGGGCGCTCTGATCCAGGCGGCTCGCGAGGCGATCGTGAACGCGGCCAAGCACGCGGAGGTCGAGGAGGTCAGCGTGTACGCGGAGGTCGAGAGCGACGCGGTGACCGTGTTCGTGCGCGACCGGGGTCGGGGCTTCGACCCCGACGCCGTTCCGGCGGACCGGCATGGCCTCGCGGACTCCATCCGGGGCAGGATGGAACGCAACGGTGGCAAGTGTCGGCTGCGTACCGCGCCGGGCGAGGGCACCGAGGTGCAGTTGGAGATGCCGCGCAGGTCCGCGGACAGGAGCGCGCAGGGGGCGATGTGACCACAGACGAGCAGCAGAAACGACCCGTGACGGTGTTTCTCGTCGACGACCACGCTCTGTTCCGGGCAGGTGCCCGCACCGAGCTGGAGTCGGTGAGCGACGAGGTCCGGGTGGTCGGCGAGGCCGGCTCCGTGGGCGAGGCGGTGGCCGGTATCCGCCGGGCGCGGCCGCAGGTGGTGTTGCTCGACGTCCACATGCCCGACGGCGGTGGGGCCGAGGTGCTGCGCAAGGTGCGGCCGGAGCTGCCCGACGTGGTGTTCCTCGCGTTGTCGGTGTCCGACGCGGCCGAGGACGTGATCGCGGTGATCCGAGCGGGCGCGCGCGGGTACGTCACCAAGACGATCTCATCACGTGAGCTGGTGCGCGCGGTGCTTCGGGTGGCCGACGGCGACGCGGTGTTCTCGCCGCGCCTCGCCGGATTCGTGCTCGACGCGTTCGCCGACCGTCCGGGCGCCGAGCCCATCAACGACCCCGACCTCGACCTGCTCACCCCGAGGGAACGCGACGTGTTGCGACTGCTCGCGCGCGGCTACGCGTACAAGGAGATCGCCTCGGAGTTGTTCATCTCGGTGAAGACCGTGGAGACCCACGTGTCCAGCGTGTTGCGCAAGACGCAGCTGTCCAACCGCTACGAGCTCTCGCGCTGGGCCTCCGACCGGCGGCTCGTCTGACCCCAGCGCGGCACGAGCACGGCCAGGGCCAGCGCGCCGAGGACCCCGAGGCCGGCCGACGCCACGCCCGTCGACTGACCGGGCGGGCTCCAGTCCAACGTCAGCACACCGGTGTTCGTGCCCTCGGGCAGCGTCACGGTGACCAACCCGGCCGGTGACGGTTCCACCGGTACGTCGACGCCGTTCACGGTGGCGTGGTAGCCGGGCCAGGCCAGGCGTGCGAACACGAGCCGGTGCTCGCGTGCCGGGTCGGTGGTGGCGAAGTGCACGGTCTCCCCGGTCGCGCCCGTGGCGTTGTGGACGGTGGCGGCGTCGGTGACGTCCAGCCCCGGTGACGCCCATGTCAGCGTCGAGTCCGGCCACCGCAGCGGTGCCTCGCGCCGCAGCACGGTCACCACCTCGTCGCGTTCGCGCACCCGCCAGCCCTCGGGCGGCTGTGCCGTGCGGGCCTCGGGCACGAGTGCGTGCTGCACCACCACCGTGGTGACGCCGAGCAGGTCCGCCAGCGGAGCGCCACCGAAGCCGGTGGGCCGCCACAGCGCGTCCCACGCCTCGGGGCAGGTGGTGGAGCCCGTGTTGTCGAGACAGAAGGTGTCGATGAAGTCGAGGAAGCCGAGTCCCGTGTAGGCCACGAGCGACTCCACACCCGCGGCGGAGTAGACGTTGCCGAACAGGAAGTACCGCCACGCCCCGTCCGGGTGCAGCCCGAGCGTCTGCTCCGCCGTGCCCATGTCGGCGATCTGCATGACCTCGCCGGGGTAGCGGTCGGCGAACCGGGCTTCCAACTCGGCCACCGAGTGCGGGTAGTGGAGCTGGGAGACGTTGGTGTTCTTGGGCGCCATCGCGAGCTGGTAGGTGAGGACGGCGGCCGTGCCCACGCACAGCAGGCCGGCGAGGCGGGTTCCGTTCGCGCCCCGGCACCAGCCGACGACGGCCGCGGCGAGCACGGCGACCAGCAGACCACCGCCCACGTGCCACACCCACTTCTCCGGGTCGGCCGCCCAGGCCAGGTACACCCCCAGCGCGACGATCACCGCCGTCGCCGCCGCCCGTGGGCGCGGACGGTCGGTGCGCAGTCCCGACGACAACACCACGGCGAGCACGACCGCGCACGCGAGGAAGCAGTACTCCAGATGCCGGATCGGCCAGCGGAACAGCCACAACTTCGACGGCCCCAACGCCGCCACCGCGAACACCGCCGCCACCGCGAGCGGCGCGAGCAGCAGCCGCCACCGTTGCCGCACCACCCGCCAGTGCAGCCAGGGCAGCAACGGCAGAACGAACCACGCGAAGTACACGGCGGGCACGGCGAGCCCGGTACCGCCGAAGACCCCGATGTGGGGCAGGTGCGTGGGAGTGCTCGACGCGAGCAGGTCGGTCAGGCTCGGTACGAGGAACCCGTCGTTGACCACGGTCGTGTCGCTGCGCCACGTCACCGAGGAGCTCGACAGCAGCGGCAGGAACACCAACGGCACCAGCAGGGCGGCGCAGGTGCCCAGCCCGAGGACCACCACGGTGCCCCTGCCCTTGCGGCGCGCCGCGAACTCCACGAGAAGTCCCAGGTAGACGACCGCGACCCCGAGCACGCCGTAGGGGTTGCCCGCCGTCACGGCGAGCGCGGCGACCACGAACGCCCACAGCGGGTTGAGCCCGCCGCGCGCCGCCCGGCGCGTCACCCACCACACGTGCGGCACGTACGCGAACGCCAGCAGCCCGGACGCCCACGAACCGGCGTCGAAGTAGAGCACGTAACCCGCGAACGGCAACGCCACCGCGAGAGCGGCGGCGGCGGGGCGGGCCGCGCCGTACTCGCGGCACAACAGGTACGCGCCGAGCGCGAGCAACACCAGGAACTCGGTCTTGACCAGCACGGCGGCCACGGCGAGATCGGGCAGCGCCGCCACCACGAGGTAGTTCACCACGTTGACCGGGTTGTAGACACCGAACAGGGCTTCGGCGGCGAGGTTG
This sequence comes from Saccharomonospora cyanea NA-134, assembly GCF_000244975.1. Classification (NCBI taxonomy): domain Bacteria; kingdom Bacillati; phylum Actinomycetota; class Actinomycetes; order Pseudonocardiales; family Pseudonocardiaceae; genus Saccharomonospora; species Saccharomonospora cyanea. The sequence goes on from NZ_CM001440.1 coordinate 555,464, forward strand.
CCGCCCATCCAGGAGTCGATGTCGAGCAGCGGGGGCCACTGCCCCTCCGCGATCCGCTCGCCCAGCCGGTGCCACATCGGGAGGAACTGGGCGGCGCTGTCGTCCCAGAAGTAGAAGATGCGGTTACGGACCAGCGGCAGTTGCGCGAGCAACGCCACCGCCACACACACCCCCGTGGCCACCCAGAATCCCGTCGCCCGCCGGTGGCGGGGCGGCGGGGCGGCGTCGTCGGGGCGGGCGACGGGAGCGGCGGTCGTGGTGGTCGTCATGAGCGGATCTCCGTGGTGTGCTCGGCCCAGCTCGGGTGGGTGCGGCGCTCGGTGAGGATGTACTGCGTCACGAGGAACGTCGCGGGAATCGCGACCGACGCCGCGAGCAGCGGTGCGACTGCCTCGTCGACCGAGAACACGTTCACGAGCAGGTACAGACCCGCCGAGGTCACCACGAAGTTCGTGGCGTTGGAGAGGGGGAACAGCAGGAACGTGCGCAGGCGCGGGCGGGTGCGGAACGTGAACCGGCAGTTGAGGAAGTACGACCCCACCATCGCCAGTACGAAAGCGACGGTGTGCGCGACGAAGTAGTCCAGCATGAGCCGCAGCAGCAGGTAGAGGCCCACGTACGTCGCCGTGTTGACCACGCCGACCGCGGCGAACCGCACCAGCCGTCCACGACCTAGTCGTCCACGCACGGTGTCTCCGGCGCGACGCTGTGGCTCGTCTCCTTCAGCAGGAAGTGCGGACGCTGTTTCGTCTCCTGGTAGATCCGGCCCAGGTACTCGCCCAGAACACCGACCAGCAGCAACTGCATCCCGCCGAACCCGATGATGCCGCACATGATCGTGACGTAGCCGGGTGCCGTCGTGCCGTTGAGCAGGGCACCGGCGACGAGCCAGAGGGCGTAGCCGAACGCGGCGGCCGTGCACAGCGCGCCCAGGTACATCGCGAGCCGCAACGGTTGGTGGTTGAAGGACAGGATGCCGTCGATGCCGTAGTTGACCAGCGACCGCAGCGACCACTTGCTGTCGCCGTCGGTCCTCGCCACGTTCTCGTAGTCCACGACAGCCGTGTCGAAACCGATCCACGCGAACAGTCCCTTGGAGAACCGGTTGCGTTCCTCCAGCGACAGCAGTGCGTCCACCGCGCGCCTGGTCAGCAGCCTGAAGTCGCCCACACCATCGGTCAGTTCCACGTCGACGAGCCGGTTCATCATCCGGTAGTACGCCCGCGACGCCGCCGTCCGGACCCGCGCGTCCCCCGTCCGGTTCCGCCTGGCGACCACCTGGTCGTATCCCTTGTCGATGAGGGCCACCATGTCGCCCAGCAGTTCCGGCGGATGTTGCAGGTCGGCGTCGAGGATGGCCACCAGGTCACCCGCGGCGTGTTTCAACCCCGCCAGCATCGCCGATTCCTTGCCGAAGTTGCGGCTGAGCGACAGGTACCGGAACCGCGAGTCCGCCCGTGCCATGGCACGGAGCTGGCCGAGTGTGTCGTCGGTGCTGCCGTCGTCCACGAGGATGACCTCGAACTCCTCGGTGAGAGGAGACAGTACGTGCAGCAGCTCCGCTCTCAGGCGGGGTAGGCAGGTTTCCTCGTTGTAGCACGGGACGATGACGGAAAGACGCATTGTCCGCTGCTTTCGGTTCGGCCGGCACGCGAGGGAACGGCGGTGCGCGCACGAGCCGGCGGCCCGGACGGCACTGCGGTTCCCCCTCCTTGCTTGCCGACCGGTCGCGGAGGGAAACCAGAGGTCAGCCCATCGTGTGTCGCCCGCCCGCGCGGAAGACGTGAAAAACGCTCTAAAGGGCGACGACGACCACGATCACTGCCAGCACGACGACGAACGCCGCGAGCGCCCACAGCAGGATCCGCCGCGACGAGGGCGCCGGATCCGACGCCGCGCGCACCGCGGGGTTCGAGGACACGGCGGAAGCCGGTGCCACCCTCGGCGGGCGCGGCATCAGGGGAACCGTGGGCATGGCCGGGGCGGTCGGTGGCACGAACCCGGCCTGCCTGCCCTTGCTCACGGCGCGTAACGCGGCGACCGTGTCGGCCAGCGCCGGACGCAGGTCGGGCTCCGAGCGCAGCAGTTTCTCCAGCGCCGCCGTCAACGGTCCGCTACGCGAGGGCACCACGGGATCCCCCTCGCCGTCGGAGCCGAACGGTGGAGAACCCTCCACGGCCTTGAACAGGGTGGCGCCGAGCGCGTACGCGTCGGACTGCGCGGTGGGCGCTGCGCCGCGCTTGACCTCCGGCGCGAGGTAGGCCGGGTCGGGCGCTCCGCCGTGGATGCCGATGTCGGTGAGCTTGACCCCGCCGTCGTCGGCCAGCAGAACGTTGCCGGGTTCCACGGCGCCGTGCACCACCCCAGCACCGTGCGCGGCGGCGAGCGCCGCCCCGAGCGCCGCGCCCAGGTAGCCCGCCTGCTCCGGGGTGAGCGTGCCGTGCTCGGCCAGGAAGTCGGCCATGTTGCGCGACGGCACGTACTCCATGACGAGCCACACCTCGTCGCCGTCCTGCAGCGCGTCGTACACCGTCACCGCGCTCGGGTGGACCACCTGCATGGCGCGCTTCGCCTCGGCCAGCGCCGTCCGCCTCGCCTCGTCGGGCTCCCGCTCCGGATCGAGGTACGTCGGCTTGGCCGCGACCGTCCGGTGCAGCATCGTGTCGAAGGCCAGCCACACGATGCCTGCCCGGCCCCGACCGATCGGCTGGTCGAGCCTGTACCGCTCGCCGACGAGAGCGCCTTCGGTGTTCTTCACACGACCCCTTGTATCGCGATGCCAGTCAAACGAACATCAACGAACGCGTAGCGGTCACCCGTTGCCTGCACCCGACGCTTCACCCTCAGGCGGAGTGGTGGAGGACGTGCCCGGCGTTTCGGTGCCGGTGTCACCTCCGTCGCCGTCCCCCGGAGTGGTGGTGTCGCTGTCGTCCGGTGTGGAGGTCGGCTGACCGTCCGTCGTGGTGGGGTCGACGGTGGTGTCCTCACCGTCGTCCGTCGGGACCGGGATCTCCTGGTCCCGACCACCACCGGGGTCGGCAGCCGTCGGCGCCGGGTTGTACTCCACGGTCTCCTCGGTGGTGGTCGTCGTGGACTCCTCCGAGGAACTCGTCGAACTCGGCCACGACTGCGTGGTGCCTTCGGGGAGCTGGTTGCCGGGCTCCTCGGTGGTGTTGCCGCTACCTCCGCTGCCGAAGATCCAGATCACGAACGCCGCCATCCCGATCACCACGACGGCGCCGATGACGGCGGGCACCTTCCAGTTGCCCTTCTCCTCGTCGTCCGCCGAGCCGGGAGGAGGACGGTCGTAGCCACGGTCCGTACCGCGCTCGTCGTAGCGGTCGTCGTAGCGGTCGTCGTCGTACGCCGCCGTGTCGGCGGGTACGGCACGCGTGGCCTGAGGGCCCGGGGCGACCGCCGTGCGCTCGTACTCGTCGTAGTCGTCGTAGGTCTCGCGCGGCTGTGCCGCCGTGGGCGGACCTTCGTCGTAGTACTCGTCGGCCTGGTAGCGGTCGTCGTACCCGGCGTCGTAGCTGTCGTCGTAGCGGTCGTCGAGTTGGCCGGAGTGGCCGTCCGGGTAGTCGGCGGCGGCCGCACCCAGTGCTCCACCGACCGCGCCCGCGCCGGCGGCACCGAGCACGGCGGTGCCGCCACCGGGCCTGCGATGCGCGCGGGTGGCCTCGTCGCCGGGACCACCGAGCGGTGTCTCCCCGCGCGCGACGGCGGCCAGCAGTTCCTCGCACTGCGCCGCGGTCGGCCGGTGCGACACGTCGGGGTGCAGCATCACGGCGAGCACGCTGGTCAGGGGCCCGGAGCGGCGAGGTGGGTTGATCTGCCCCGCGGCCACGGCGTGGAGCAGCCCCAGCGTGTTCTCGCTGAGCCCGAACGGCGGTTGTCCTTCCGAGGCTGCGTACAGCGTGGAGCCGAGGGAGAAGACGTCGGACTCGGGACCCGGATCGCCTCCCACGGCGACCTCGGGGGCGAGATAGGCCGGCGTTCCCGCGATCATGCCCGTCTTGGTGACCGTGACGTCGTCCTTCGCCCGTGAGATGCCGAAGTCGGTGATCTTCACGACTCCGTTGTCGGCGAGCAGGATGTTGCCCGGCTTGATGTCCCGGTGGACGATGCCGACGGCGTGCGCCTCCTTGAGGGCGGCCGCGATCTGCGCTCCGATCTTGGCCACCTCGATGGGTGGCAGCGTTTTGCGGGTCTGGAGTTCCTGCGCGAGGCTGGTCGACGGCAGGTACTCCATGATCAGACACGGCTGCCCGTTGTCGTCCGTCACCACGTCGAACACGGTGATCGCGTGCGGGTGGTGCAGGCGGGCCGCGATCCGGCCCTCGCGCATGGTGCGTTGCCGCGCGTCCTCGGCCTCGTTCTCGTCGAGGCCGGGCTGGAGCAAGAGCTGCTTGATCGCGACCGTCCGGTGCAGCACTTCGTCGTGTGCCTGCCAGACGGCACCCATGGCACCGGTCCCGATCCGCTTGATGACACGGTAGCGGCCGGCGACCAGGCGACCCTCGTCGCTCACGCGACCTCCTTCGGGCTCGCACATACCGGAGTTCGTGTGCCGGCTTACCGAGACCGACCCACGACAGACTAGGCTGATCACCCTACGCACACATGGGGGGCACGCTCGGGGAAAGCCTTCGCACCCCGATCGAGGGCCACGGTAACGGGCTCACAAGGCCGATGAGCTTACATGGTCTTGATGGACAGCAGCGTCGCACGGTTGATGACCGGATGCGGACCGTCACTGAATCCCAGGAGCTGGGTGATCCGCAACGAGGGTCCGTACTCGGGTTTCATGGTGACGACGACGCGGACCGACCCGGCGGTCTCCGGGTACACGTGTTCCACTTCCACGGACGTGAGCGACCGCCACACGCGCAGTAGCTGTTCCCGCTCGTCACCCACCAGAGTGGGGGACACCTTGGCCAGGGCCGTCTCGGGAGCCGAGCTCACGAGGTCGTAGAAGTCGCGGACGACCGACCGTGGGTCCACGGGATCCACGGGCGTCGAGGAAGAGGCCTCGGCGTCAGTACGTGAGACACCCGCCTCGGTCGTGGTGGCCGCCGTCCCGTGTGGTTCGTCGCCCGGTTCCGGCAGGTCGTCGAGTGCCTCCACGCCGGCAGGGGGCGCGACGTCCGCGACGGTTTCGGTCTGCGACATAGCTGTCTCGTCGCCTTCCCGCGCCGCGGCGGGAGAGGCCGCGTCGGCGCTCGTGTCCCGGTCCGTCCGGTCGGAGGAGGCGGGGAGGGAGAACCCACCGAGCGCGGCGGCACCGGTGATCCCGGCCCGGTCGGCGGACTGCCCCTCACCGGTCGGCTCGGCGGGGTCGCTCGCCTGCATGGCGGCCACCACCATCGATACCACGACAGCCGTCGCGGCCAGCAGCAGCGCGATCAGCTTGGCTCTGCGGGCGAACGGGCTCTCGGGTTCTTCGGCGGGTGCGGTGTCCGCACTGCCGGATCCGCTTTCCGCGTCGCCGGCTGACGCGTCGTGCATGCCGAGAGCCTCGATCGGGAGGCTCGGATGTGTGGGGTCGTCGACGACGACCGTGGGCTCCTGCCCCTGATGGCGCCGGTCGTGCACTGCCTGCCCTCGCCTGCGTTGATGGTGTGGCCGTTGTCCTGCCGTGCGATGCGTGGACTCCGCGACCTAGACAACTCGTTCGTTGAGCCGTTTACCAGGATTCGTCGGTGGAGAGCACGGCGTGGACGATGAACGGCGCCTCACGTCACCCAAGCAGAGTAATTTTCAACCACTCACCGACCCGCACGTGCAGGTGAATGTGCGAAAACGCGTGCATCAGCGAGGGCGAGGGGCCGGTGAGAGGCCACTGCGCGACCCGAACGGGCGAGCCACGAGGGCGTCGTCACAGCGTGTCAGCCGCGATCAGGTCGTCGTCCGAGAACACGAGCTTGCGGGTCTGCTGCTCGCTCGTGCCGTCCACGTACGTGACCTCGACCGTGTTGAGCGTGTAGCCCTCGTGGGGATCGACGTAGACCTCGTGTACCTCGAAGTACGCCACGTCCGAGTACTTCGCGGCGAGGCCGTCGGGGCCCTGCGCCGCGAGCTCTCCCGTGGTCAGGGCGTGCGCGGCGTCCGGATCCTCCGTGACGGTGTTGAAGTAGTCCTGCGAGCGCTGCGCCAACGTGTCGCCGTCGTGGGGAGCCCACAGAACGACAGGGGCACTGTCGGTGGGGGCGGGTGTGACCGGTGGTTTCGACGGCGTGGGAGCGACGGTGCCGGGCACGCCGTCGCCGTCTCCGTCGCCCGGTTCGTCGGCGACGACGGTGCGATCACCGCCGTCGTCGGAGCCGGGGGTGGAGTCGTCTCCCCGGTGCGCGGCGGGAACGGCCTCGGCGTCACCCGCCGCGGCGGGACCGTCGTCGTCCGGTGCGGCGGTGGTGTGGGCCTCGGTGCGGGGATTGTCGTTGCCGCCGTTGCCCGGCAGCGTGGGTTGCCGGGAACTGTGCTCGGGCCACGTCTGCAAGGCCCTCGCGTCCTCGGCGGGGTCGCTCACGAACGCTGTGCCCGCCACCAGCATCGCCGCCACGACGGCGCCGGAGGCCGCGCTGGCGAACCACGCGGCCTTTCGCCAGGTGCGGGGCGGGGTGACCGACGCGGGAACCGACCCGAGGTTGAACTTGCCGAGGCCGCCGGACCGGGGCATGCGTACGCGGACGTTCTCGTCGCCCGGCCCCTGTGCCTCGGACGTCGGTGCGGTCAGCAGCACCCTCCTGCGCCGCCCCCCGGTCCGCTCGGTCCCAGGGACGTCGTCCGGCAGCGGCAGGAGGCCGCTGGCCGAGGTGAACCCGACGTCGTTCGCGATCGGGGAGGTGATCCGCGGGATCTCCTCGGTACGGGCGTGGCACGCACCTCCACCGCCGGCGGGCGGGGTCCACGTTCCCGGAGCCGGCCGGTGCCGGTGCCCGACGGTCGGAAGGATCGGGCCGGTGTCCGGCCCGTGGTCGGGTTCGTGCCGGGAAGCCATGTGGCCGACGACCGTGACAGGTCCGGTGTCGTCGTCGGAACCGGTGGCTCGGCCGGGCTCGTGGGGAACTTCGGATGTGCCGTTCATGCCGGGTGGACGCCTCCTCCCGCTGCTGCCACAGCGTCGGACGAGGTCGCCGTGGCCGGGTCGGGACGAAGGACGTCGCGTGTCCGTGAACCAGCATGCGACCTCGCACATGTGGACCGGAGGACTTCGATGTCCGCGACACCCTTCGCGCTCACCTCAAGCAGGGTAGGAGCTTTTCGCCCCGGCGGTGGGCGGGGAACGCCGACGACCGCCCGATTCACTCGGTCGGGGAGCCGGAGGGCCGTGCGTCGGCGCTGCCGCCGGGCCGGTCAGCCACCGCTGCGGTAGCGCGCCTGGGTCGACTGGAGGGCTTTGGTGGCCACCGCGCCGGAACCCACGGCGAGCAGTACCGCCAGGATGTCCATCACGGTTCCTCCGGTGGAGAAGAGCAGTGCCACGACCGCGCCCGCGACACCGCCCCCGGCGATCGGCCACCGCGACCGCACGTAGTCGGCGATGGGACCGCCGCCTGCCCGCTTGTTCGCCGCGCTGTTCAACATGGCCAGGTAGCCGGCGTGCGCGAGCGCCGCGAGCAGGCTCGCGATCGAGACCACGACGGCGATGATGTTGAGGATGTCCATGACACCAGTGTGCCGCCGACCCGCCGGGGTCCGGGTCCGGGAGATCCCTGAAATCGGGACGGGGCCAGCGGCCGGCCGGTGAAGGGTCAGCGTCTCAGGGTCAGTGTCCCAGGATCAGCGTCCCAGCCGTCCCCGGCCGAGGTTGAGCAACGCCATCGCGAGCTGCCTGCCCTCGGGACCCAGCTCCCGGTAGCGGGCGAGGACGTCCATCTCGCGGTTGTAGACGATGCGGGGACCGCCCGCGGCCATCCGGGCCGCCCCGATCGTCTTCGACACCTCGGCGCGGCGTTTCACCAGCCTGAGGATCTCCGCGTCGAGCCAGTCGATCTCCTTGCGGAGCTGGTCGATCTCCTCGGCGGTGGTCGCGCCGGACCGGCCTGCCTCGTCGGTGTCGTGGGTCTGGGCGTTCATCGTGACCTCTTCTCGCTCGTGGAGCCGGTCCGTCCCGAGACGACGAAAGCCCCGGGTCCGGTGGACTCCGGGGCTTTCGTGACGACTTGTGGTGCTACGCGATCACGGGAGCCGGAGTCCGGTTCCCGTAGAAAAATCGAAACGCGTCGCGTCGCACGGGTCGAGTATGCCACACGGCTTGCCTGCCGAGCCCGCAGGTAACGGGGAACACAGCCGCTCGTGCGATCACGCCGTCGTGGCCGGGCCGGTTCGCCGCGGGCCCGCCGCATGCGGGTCGGCCCTGAGGTGTACGGGCGTCCGGGTACGACGACTAACATCGATACGTCCGTCCCTCCCCAGGCCGGGCAGCTGCTGCGGACGCTGTGTCGCGACCGTGCTCGGTGCACGCGGTGTGGTCGGGAGACCGCGCTGTGGTCGATCCGTCCGTCGTCGGCGGTATCGAGTAGCGTCTGCGCACGTCAGCTCGCCAGGCACGTCGTTAGGTGCACTCACTCACCATGAACACCCTGTTCGACCTTCCCCCCGAATCCGCGGGCCGCAACGGGCGTAGTGGAGCCAACGGAGCCAACGGAGCCAACGGCTCGCAGGCGGTGTCTCCGGCCACGCACGCCGAGCTACTGGACGATCTGAACCCCGCCCAGCGCGCGGCCGTGGAGCACCAGGGCCGTCCGCTGCTCGTCGTCGCCGGGGCCGGCTCCGGCAAGACCCGCGTGCTGACCAGGCGGATCGCCTACCTGCTCGCCGCGAGGGACGTGCACCCGGGCCAGATCCTGGCGATCACCTTCACCAACAAGGCCGCCGCCGAGATGCGCGACCGGGTCGCCGACCTGGTCGGTCGCCGCGCGGGCGCGATGTGGGTGTCGACGTTCCACTCGATGTGCGTGCGCCTGCTGCGACGTGAGGCGAAGACGCTGGAGATGACGTCCAGTTTCTCCATCTACGACGCCGACGACAGCAGGCGGTTGATGACGTTGGTGGGCCGGGACCTGGACCTCGACCCCAAGCGGTACTCCGCGCGGGCGCTCACCACACACGTGTCGAACTGGAAGAACGAGCTCGTCGACCCGGACGCGGCGGCCGACGTGGCGGCGAGCGACTTCGACCGCAGGGCGGCGGAGGCGTACCGCGAGTACCAGCGCAGGCTCGCACAGGCCGGGGCGATGGACTTCGACGACCTGATCATGCGGACCGTCGAGCTGTTCCAGGCCTTCCCCGACGTGGCCGAGCACTACAGGCGGAGGTTCCGCCACGTGCTCGTCGACGAGTACCAGGACACCAACCACGCGCAGTACACGCTGGTGCGCGAACTGGTCGGTACCGCGCCCACCGAGACGGGCGTGGCTCCGTCGGAGCTGTGCGTCGTCGGTGACGCCGACCAGTCGATCTACGCCTTCCGCGGGGCGACCATCCGCAACATCGAGGAGTTCGAGCGCGACTTCCCGGACGCGCGCACCATCCTGCTGGAGCAGAACTACCGGTCGACCCAGACGATCCTGTCGGCGGCCAACGCCGTCATCGCCCGCAACCCCGGCCGCCGCGACAAGCGGCTCTGGACCGACGCGGGCGACGGCGAGCGCATCGTGGGCTACGTGGCCGACAACGAGCACGACGAGGCCGCCTTCGTGGCCGGGGAGATCGACGCGCTGGCCGACCGGGGGGAGGCGAAGTACTCCGACGTCGCCGTCTTCTACCGGACCAACAACCAGTCGCGGGTGTTCGAGGAGATCTTCATCCGGCTCGGGCTGCCGTACCGGGTCGTCGGCGGCGTGCGGTTCTACGAGCGCAAGGAGGTCAGGGACGCGCTGGCCTACCTGCGGTTGCTGGCGAATCCCGACGACACGGTGAGCCTGCGCCGCATTCTCAACGTGCCGAAGCGGGGTATCGGCGACCGTGCCGAGGCCGTGGTCGCCACCCACGCCGAGCGGGAACGCGTCTCGTTCGCCGCCGCGTTGCGGGACGCCGTCGAAGGCCGCGTCCCCCTGCTGAACACGCGCTCGCAGAAGGCGATCAGTGGGTTCGTGCAGCTGGTCGACGGGCTACGCGAGCTCGTGGCCGAGGGCGCGGACGTCGCCGAGGTCCTGGAGGCGGTGCTCGACCGCACCGGGTACCGCGCCGAGCTGGAGGAGTCGAAGGACCCGCAGGACGCCTCGCGGTTGGAGAACCTCGACGAGCTCGTCACGGTGGCGAGGGAGTTCACGGAGTTCGCGCAGACCGTGGCGGCGGAGTCGGACACCGAGGACGCCGATGTGCCGGAGCCGGGTTCGCTGCCCGCCTTCCTCGAGCGGGTGTCGCTGGTCGCCGACGCCGACTCCATCCCGTCGCCGGACGGCGGTGACGACGAGGACGGTGAGGACGACCAGGGTGTGGTCACGTTGATGACCGTGCACACGGCCAAGGGGCTGGAGTACCCGGTGGTGTTCTGCACCGGCTGGGAGGACGGCGTGTTCCCGCACCTGCGGGCCCTCGGTGAGCCGAAGGAGCTGGCGGAGGAACGCAGGCTCGCCTACGTGGCCATCACGCGTGCCCAGCGCAGGTTGTACGTCTCGAGGGCACTGGTGCGTACCGCCTGGGGCCAGCCGATGAGCAATCCGGCCTCACGGTTCCTCGACGAGATCCCCGAAGAACTCCTGGACTGGCGCAGGCAGGCGCCGTCGCGGGAGACCGGCTCGCCCCGGGCGGCGACCACGTGGGGAAGCAGGCCGGGCATCGGCTCCGATTCGGCGCAGGCCGGAATCGCGGCGGGCGGGATGCGCACCACGTCGTTCCGAGGCGTGCCGTCCAGGCGCGGCGACGGGTGGAAGAGCGCGGTGGCGCTCAAACTCGACGTGGGCGACCGGGTCAACCACGACAAGTACGGGCTGGGCACCGTGGTGGCGACCGAGGGGGCGGGGCCGAGGGCCACGGCCACCATCGACTTCGGCAGCGCGGGAACCGTGCGCCTCATGTTGATCGGTAGCGTCCCGATGGTGAAGCTCTAGGCCGTGTTCCACGCCTCCCGCGTACCGGCTGCGCGGGAGGCGGTTTTTGTCGGTGGCTCCCGCTACTGTCTTCCTCGAACACAGGTTCGACGGGAGTGGGGTTCATGGCGGGTCGCGTCACAGCCGGGGTGGTGTCCGGCTCGGGGACAGGCGCGACGCACGGCGCGGCCCGGGGGTCGGTGGACTCCCGGGCCGCGTGGGTGCTCGAAGAGGGGTTCGCCGGGCGGCGAGGCCTCGCCTCGGTGAGCTCGGTGAGCTCGGTGAGCTCGGTGGTGTCGCGGTCAGAGGTAGACGCCGCGGGCGGCGAGCCAGGCCTGCGGGTCGATCTTCTGGCCGTTCTGGTGAACCTCGAAGTGCAGGTGCGGGCCGGTGGACTGGCCCCGGTTCCCGATGACGGCGATCTGCTCACCGGCCTTGACCCGCTGGCCCACGGAGACGGAGTAGCTCTCCATGTGGCCGTAGACGTGGATCGTGCCGTCGTCGAGCTGGACGCGAACCCAGAGGCCGAAGCCGCTGGCGGGTCCCGCCTCGATCACGGTGCCGTCAGCGGCGGCGACGATCGGGGTGCCGATGCTGTTGGCGATGTCGATGCCGTAGTGGGTGGTGCCCCAGCGGGCGCCGTAGCCGGAGGTGAACACACCTTGGGCGGGGGTCACGAACTTGGGGCGGGCGGCCTCCTCGGCGGCCCTGCGACGCTCCTCCGCCTCGCGTTCGAGACGCTCCTCGGTGAGCTCGGCGCTCTCGGTGAGCTTCTGCGCCTCGGCGGAGGCGTCGGTGGGGGCGTCGGCCATCTGGAGCAGGACCGGTGCGCCTGCGCGAGCGTTGCCACCGACGCCCGCGGCGCCTCCGGTGGTCATGGCCGCGTTCGCGTCGCTCGCGTTGGCCAAGGGGGTCACGTCGGTCTGGCGCTCGGTGGAGTCGCCGGACGCGGCCTGGAGTGTCTGTCCTGCGGCGGCGGCGGCGAACGCGCCTGCCGCGACGGCGGCCACCATCACGCGGCCCCGCAGCGCCGACGAGGGCGCGGGAAGCCGGTGAGAACCCCGGGCACGGATGACAGCACTGTCCAGTGCTTCTTCGAGTGCCGGGGAAGGACCTTGGCCGCCGGGGGAGCGATGTCGAGCCAAGACAGCGCCTTCCGTTACTCGGGGGAGCCAGTTCGCGAGCCACCGGGCGGGGGGACCCGGTTGAGCGGTGTCGGGGGTACCGCTCGCGGTTCGTGATCTGACCGTAATGGGGACTGCGGGACAGTAACGAAATGGTGGCGCTGGGGGCAAGATGCGGATCGCGGCCGGGGTGCGACAGAGGGTCGTCGCGGCGCGCTCGTCCCCTCATGACGACAGGTAGAGAGGGGTTTACCGATGGTGTGTGATGTGCGTTACAGTTAGGCAACCGGAGGTTTGAAACGGTGCCGGAGAGGTCTCGATCTTCGGGTTTCCGCCGGTCCGTCGTACGAGCCCGGTGAGCCCTCCCGGCAAGCCCTCCCGGCTACCCTCGTCGCCGGAAGTCCTCGCGGCGCGGGCGACCGTGCCCGGATGCGCCGCGTGCCGCAGATCCGTCACGGGGGTGGACCATCGGAACGCGACGCGGAGACGTGACCGCTACGCCGGCCGCGGGTGGTCCGCCCGAGCCTTCGGCGTCAGGTCCCGACCCCCGCCTGGTGCGTGCGGCGCTGGCCGTCGCACTCGTCGGCGCCGCCCTCCGGGTCGCGGGCGGGATCGCGCCGGTGCTGGAGGGAGCGGAACGCGGCTTCGCGAGTATCCCGCTGCTCGTGGTGCTCGCCGTCGTTCCCGTGGTGCCGGCTTGCGTGCTCGTCGCGCGCTCGCGCCCCGGTGCGGCTGCCGCCGTCCTGCTGGGCGCTGCCGTGCTCGCTCCGGGAGCGGCCGTGGCCGATCTCCAACTCGTCGTGGACCCGTCTGTGGCGTCCCGGCCGGAGCTGTACCTGCCGGTCGATCTGTCCCTGCCCGAGCCCCGGCTCGGTCTGTGGTCGCTGCTCGCAGGGCACGTGGCCGCGATTTCCTCGGGCCTGTTGGCGTTCGGTGCTCTGCGCGTCGAGTGGTCGGGCTCCGACCCGCTCGGCACCGAGGACCTCGGCGGTGCCGTCGCGGCGTGGCGACGTCGGTACCTGCTCGTCGCCCTGCCGGTCGCCGTGGTCGGGGCGTGCGGGTTGCTGATGACGCCGTTCTATTCGGACGACGTGTACCTGCTCGCGCAGAACGCCTTCGAGGGGCCGGGGATGGAGCTCGTGGGCGGCGTGCTGTGTGCGCTCGCGCTCCCCGTCGGCGTGGTGCTGCTCGTGGCGAGTTGCCGCGAGGCGGCCGTGGCGCGCGGCGCGCTGGCCGGGCTCGCGCTCGCGCTCGCGGCGGTGGGCGTGCCTCCGCTGGTGGCAGCCCTGGCCATGCCCTCCCTCGACGTCGGCGCGGGCTCGGTGTTGGCCGTCCTGGGTGTCGCGGGGCTCGGCCTGTTGGCGGCTCTCGGCTCCGACTCGTCCGGTCGTGAGGCCGGTGACGTGTCGGGGGAGGGGGCTCGGATGCCGGGGCGGCGCAGGTTGGAGGTCGCCACCGGAGTGCTCGCGGCGGTGACCGGCGCGCTGGCCGTGGCGGGTGCACTGCTGCCGCAGGTGCAGGTGAGCGGCGAAGGGCCCGCACCGCAGAGCCCCGCGCGATGGTTGTTGTTCGCGGCCGGGTTCGTGCTCGGTGTGCTCGGCCTCGCGCTCTTGGTCGACCGGCTCGCCCCGGTGGTGCGGCCGGCGGTGTCGGTGGCCTGGGCGGGCGTTCCGTTCACCGCCGCCGCGGTGTTGGACACGGCCCTCACCAGTGGGTACACGCCGTCGGTCTGGTCCGCGCCCGGCCCCGGCGGGCCACAGCTTCGGGAGTACCTGACGGCGGAGTCGATCGGCTCGGGGCCCGGCGTGCTGTGGGCCTGGCTGGCGATGGTGGGAGCTGTGGTCACCGCGTGCTGCTCGGTCGTGGCGGGTGTCGTGGAACGCGAGGACCTCGACGAGGGCGACGACGTTTCCGGTGCCGCGAGCGGGGTGTCGGGAGTGGGGCTTCGGATGCTCACCCCGCTGACGGCGGCGACGGTGCTGTCCGTCGCCGCGTTCGCGACCCCGATGGTGACGGCGCCGGAGTACGTCGAGACGGGATTGTGGTCCGACGTGGGCCCGCCGACCTGGGGCCTCGTCGTGGCGGTACTCACGGTGACGGGTGCTTGCGCGCTCGCGGTGCGGAGCAGGCCCTCGCGGGCGGCGGCGTTGCTCGCGGGTGCGGCCTGCGTCGTGGGCCTGCGGGCGGCCACCGTGCCTCTGGTCGGTGGCGAGATCGAGGGGTCGTCGGCGGGTCTCGGGTTGTGGTTCTCGCTCGCGGCGACCGTGGCCCTCGCCGCGTGCGCGACGATCGCCGTACTCGGTCACCGGCGGGCGTGACCGGGCGCGTCGCAGGGTACGCGATCGTTATCACCCGATAGTGTCAGAGTGGTCGTCGGCGAGCGCGATCTGCGCCACACCGCCCAGGTCAGAGGGGGTGCGGTGACCGAGTTCACCTGACGTGGGCGACGTCGCCGCCGGGCAGGTCGATAGGGTCAACGGCGTCCGGCAGCACGGTTTTACGAAAACCACATTGGCGTGTCGTCAGGAGACGGAAGTAGTGGACCTCTACGAGTATCAGGCGAAGGAGCTTTTCGCTGCCCACGGCGTTCCGGTACTGCCCGGAGCCGTGGTCGGTGAGGCCGAGGAAGCCCGCCGGGCGGCCGAGGAGATCGGCGGCCAGGTGGTGGTCAAGGCTCAGGTGAAGACAGGCGGCCGGGGCAAGGCCGGCGGGGTGAAGCTCGCCGCCGATCCGGCCGAGGCAGTGGAGAAGGCCCGGGCGATCCTCGGGCTGGACATCAAGGGACATGTGACGCGCCGGGTGCTGGTGACCGAGGCATCCGAGATCGCCGAGGAGTACTACTTCTCGTTCCTGCTCGACCGTGCCAACCGCACGTTCCTGGCCATGGCCTCCGCCGAGGGTGGCATGGAGATCGAGCAGCTCGCTGTCGAGCGCCCCGAGGCGCTGGCGAAGGTCCCGGTGAACCCACTGACCGGTGTGGACCTCGACAAGGCACGCGAGATCGTCACCGAGGCGAAGTTCCCCGAAGCGGTTCGGGAGAAGGCCGCCGAGGTGATCGTCAAGCTGTGGGAGACGTTCGTCGCCGAGGACGCCACGCTCGTCGAGGTGAACCCGCTGGTGCGGGACCCGAAGGACGAGATCGTCGCGCTCGACGGCAAGGTGACGCTCGACGACAACGCGGAGTTCCGGCAGCCGAAGCACGCCGACTTCGTCGACGTCGAGGCGGAGGACCCGCTGGAGGCCAAGGCGAAGGCCAAGGACCTCAACTACGTGAAGCTGGACGGGCAGGTCGGCATCATCGGCAACGGTGCCGGACTGGTGATGTCCACGCTGGACGTCGTGGCCTACGCGGGTGAGCGCCACGGTGGTGTGCGCCCCGCGAACTTCCTCGACATCGGTGGCGGCGCGTCGGCCGAGGTCATGGCGGCGGGGCTCGACGTGATCCTGGGCGACCCGGACGTCAAGAGCGTGTTCGTCAACGTCTTCGGCGGTATCACCGCGTGCGACGCGGTGGCCAACGGCATCGTCGAGGCGCTGAAGATCCTGGGCGACGAGGCGACCAAGCCGCTCGTGGTGCGGCTCGACGGCAACAACGTCGAGGAGGGCCGCCGCATCCTCGCCGAGGCGGCGCACCCGCTCGTGACGCTGGTGGACACGATGGACAGCGCGGCCGACAAAGCCGCCGAGTTGGCTTCGGCAGGTGCGTGAGAGACATGTCGATTTTCCTGAACAGCGAATCCAAGATCATCGTCCAGGGCCTCACCGGGTCCGAGGGCACCAAGCACGCCACCAAGATGCTGGCGGCGGGCTCGAACATCGTGGGCGGCGTCAACGCCCGTAAGGCGGGTCAGACCGTCACCATCAACGGCAAGGACCTCACCGTCTTCGGCACGGTCGCCGAGGCGATGAAGGAGACGGGTGCCGACGTCAGCGTGATCTTCGTGCCGCCGAAGTTCGCGAAGGACGCGGTCATCGAGGCCATCGACGCCGAGATCCCGCTCGCCGTCGTGATCACCGAGGGCATCCCGGTGCACGACTCGGCCACCTTCTGGGCCCACGCGTGCGCCAAGGGCAACAAGACACGCATCATCGGTCCGAACTGCCCGGGCATCATCTCGCCGGAGCAGTCCAACGCGGGCATCATCCCGGCCAACATCACCGGTCGCGGCAAGATCGGCCTGGTGTCGAAGTCGGGCACGCTGACGTACCAGATGATGTACGAACTGCGGGACATCGGGTTCTCGACGGCCATCGGCATCGGCGGCGACCCGATCATCGGCACCACGCACATCGATGCGCTGGAGGCGTTCCAGGCCGACCCGGAGACCGAGGTCATCGTGATGATCGGTGAGATCGGCGGGGACGCCGAGGAGCGGGCCGCCGAGTACATCAAGGCCAACGTCACCAAGCCCGTCGTGGGTTACGTCGCCGGCTTCACGGCGCCCGAGGGCAAGACGATGGGTCACGCCGGTGCGATCGTCTCCGGCTCGTCCGGTACGGCGCAGGCGAAGAAGGAGGCTCTCGAGGCCGCCGGTGTGAAGGTCGGCAAGACCCCCACCGAGACCGCCGAGCTCGCGCGCGAGCTGTACAAGGCGCTCTGACGCGGACGACGGCTGTGATGCCGTCTTCGGGAACGGGGCCGGGCACGCGGTGTGCCCGGCCCCGTTCCTTGTCCTGGCCGGTCTGTGTAAAAAGGCAGCGGAACAGCGAAACCGGACACGGCCTTCCCGCGTCGAAGAGGTGGGCGAGAAGTCGGCACACTCGAACGGGTTGCACGGTCGTGGAATCGCGCCCGCGCCGTGCCGTCGGCCGACCGCGCGTTTTCGAGCTCGAGACGACAGGAGAACACGGATGACCTTCCCGAGCGGCACGCCGGGTGGATTCCCGGGTCAGGGCCCGCAGCAGTCGAACCAGCCGTACCCGGGGGCACCGTCCGCCGGACGTCCGGCGCTGCCGCTGCCGCAGATCCTCCTGCTGGTGACAGGCGGCCTCGGGGTGCTCAACCTCTTCCTCGCCTTCGCGAACCTCGGCGGGAGCTCCAGCTTCTACGAGGCGGGGGCGGGTTGGATTCCCGCCCTGCTGCTCGTCGCCGGGTTGATCGCCGTCGTCGGCTACCTGCCTGGTGAGGCGAAGCCGGGACCCTGGCCCGCGGTGTTGTCGGTGGGGGTCGTCCTGGCCTTCCTCTTCACCGTGTTCCAGACCGGAGACCTCGGTGCGGGCGGTGTGCTGGTGCTGATCTTCGGTCTCCTGCAGATGGGCGCCGCGGTCGCCGCGTACCTGCTGGACGCGGGTGTCATCAAGCCCGGTGCGCCGAAGCCCCAGCCGTACGGTCAGGGCTTCGGCCCGCAGACGGGCGGCTTCGGCCAGCCCCAGCCTGCGCAGCACTCCCAGTTCGGCGCCACCCCGCAGGGGCCGCAGTCGGGCCCGCAGCCCCAGCAGCCTCAGCAGCCCCAGCAGCCTCAGCCGGGTTCGTCGCCGGAGACGTCGGGTGGCAGTGCGCAGCCCACCAAGTTCGCGCAGCCGGTGCAGCAGCAGCCCACCACGTACGCGCCGCAGCACGGCCAGTTCTTCCAGCAGCCGTCGGGCGAGTCGAACCCCCAGTCGGGCCAGACCGGCCAGACCGGTCAGCAGGGTGGCTCGAACCCCTCCGGGAGTTGAGTCGCAGGATGTGTCTCAGGAGGGTGAGCCCCGTCCCACCGCGTCGGCGGTGGCGGCGTGGCTCGTCCTCCTGACCGACGACAGGTGCGAGGGTGCCCACCATGGGCAGACCGACTGTGGCCGAGAGTGACGTGGGGTTCGACCGCGTCCGCGTGCTCCTCGGTGCCGCGGTCGGCCCGATCGTCACCGGGTACGCCATGGTGGCGAGCCTGCTGGTGGTGGTGACGGCCCTCGCGCCGCGAGCGGAGTTCTCCGCGACAGGTGTGCTGTCCGCGGCCTGTCCCGTGTGGTTGGCCGCGTACCAGGTACCGCTCGACATCGTGGGCGCGCCGCTGGGCGTGCTGCCGTTGCTGCCGACTTTCGCCGTCGTGTTCCTCGTGTTCCGCACGTCGTCGTCGGCGTCTCGTCGTCTCGACGACCTCGACGGGCGGCATGCGGGTTTTCTCGCCCGCGCTCTTCCGGTGGTGGGTGTGGTGGCGGGGGCACACGCGCTGACCGCCGTCGCGTTCGTCGGGGTGTCCACCGGGGCGGCTGTGGAGGCGAGCTTTCCCGAGGCGATCGTGTTGCCCACCGTCCTGGCCGCCGCGGCGGCGTTGTCGGGGGTGGCCGCCGCATCGGGCGGATGGCTTGACCGCCTCGATCCCCTGGCCGTGCGCGGGATGCGCGCCGGACTCGCCGCGTTCGGGGCTCTCTTCGGGTTGGGTGCCCTCGTCTTCGTGGCGGCGACGGTGGCGGCGTGGCCCACGCTGGGGGAGCTGTTCGACGCCTTCTCCCCCGAGAAGGGCAGCGCGGTGGGTATGTCGCTGCTGTCGATCGCCTACGTGCCAAACGCGGTGGTGCTCGCGACCAGTGTGCTCACCGGCGGTGGTTTCACGCTCGGACAGGTGTCGGTGAGTGCGTTCGCGATGACCCCCGGGCCGGTGCCCGCGGTGCCGCTGCTGGCGGGGCTGCCCGCGGAGTACGGCGCGTGGTGGCCGTTGTTGCTGGTGGTGCCGGTGCTCGTCGGGGCTCTGGTGGGCTGGTCTCTGCGCGACGTCGACGAGTTCGCAGGTGCGAGGCTGCGCGCGGTGTTCGTGGCCGGGGTGGTGTGCGGGTTCTGCGCTGTTGTGGTGGCCGCGTTCACCGGCGGCTCGCTCGGCGGTGGCCTCTACGATCCCGTGGCGCTTCGCGCCGAGGTGTTCTCCCTCACGGCTTTCGGCTTCGTCGTCGTGCCCGGCAGCGCGGTGGTGTGGCTGACCGGCCGAAAGAGGCGTTCGGGCCGCACCCCTCGGCGTCCACGACGGCGGCGGGGCCTTTAGGGTTGAGGCCACCAGCTCAGTTGCCGTGCGCGTAGCGCACCCCCGGCGAGGAGAACCCACTGGCTATCCGTTTGCGGCTTCCGGCGCGGGCGAGGACGGTGGTCCTCGCCTCCGGTTCGGGAACCCTGTTGCAGGCCGTGCTCGACGCGGCGGCCGAGGAGTCCTATCCGGCTCAGGTCGTGGCCGTGGGAACCGACCGGGAGGGAGCGCAGGCCCTCGCCAGGGCCGAGCGTGCGGGCGTGCCGTCGTTCACCGTGAAGGTCGCCGACCACCCCGACCGCGCGGCGTGGGACAAGGCCCTCACCGAGGCCGTCGCCTCCCACCGGCCCGACCTCGTGGTCTCCGCGGGCTTCCTCAAGATCCTCGGGCCGGAGTTCCTGGCCCGCTTCCCCAACCGGGTGATCAACACCCACCCGGCGTTGCTTCCCGCGTTCCCGGGCATCCGTGCCGTGGCCGACGCGTTGGAGCTCGGAGTCAAGGTCACCGGCTCCACGGTGCATTTCGTGGATGCGGGTGTGGACACCGGGCCGATCATCGCGCAGGAAGCCGTGGTCGTGGAGCCCCAGGACGACGAGGCGACGTTGCACGAGCGCATCAAGGCGGTCGAGCGCAGGCTGCTCGTGGACGTCATCGCGAAACTTGGCCGTGCGGGGTGCACGGTGGACGGACGGAAGGTGAGGTTCTCGTGAGCGAGCGGACCCCGGCGGGACAGCGGCCCGTGCGGCGAGCGTTGATCGGCGTGTCCGACAAGAGCGGACTGCTGGAACTGGCGACGGGGCTGCACGCGGCCGGGGTGGAGATCGTCTCCACGGGCGGCACGGCGCGGGTCATCGCCGACGCCGGAGTGCCCGTGACACCCGTCGAGGAGGTCACCGGGTTCCCCGAGTCGTTCGACGGCAGGGTCAAGACGTTGCACCCGAGGGTGCACGCCGGGCTGCTCGCCGACACGACGCGCGAGGAGCACGTCGAGCAGCTGCGTTCGCTGGACATCGCTCCGTTCGATCTCCTCGTGGTGAACCTCTACCCGTTCGAGAGCACGGTCGCCTCCGGTGCCGGGCCCGACGAGTGCGTCGAGAACATCGACATCGGCGGACCCGCGATGGTGCGCGCGGCGGCGAAGAACCACGCGAGCGTCGCGGTGGTCGTGGACCCGTCGCGGTACGGCTGGGTGCTCCAGCGGGTGCGCGACGGCGGGTTCGAACTCGCGGAGCGCCGGCGCCTCGCCGCGCAGGCGTTCGCACACACGGCGGCCTACGACACGGCGGTGGCCTCCTGGTTCGCGAGTGCCTACGCGCCCGACGGCGACGCCGACGAGAGCGGTTTCCCCGACTTCCTCGGCGCCACGTGGCAGCGTCACGCCGTACTGCGCTACGGCGAGAACCCGCACCAGCGTGCGGCGATCTACCGCGGTTCGGCTCCGACGGGGCTCGCGTTCTCCGAGCAGTTGCACGGCAAGGAGATGTCGTACAACAACTACGTCGACACCGACGCGGCGCGCCGTGCGGCGTTCGACTTCTCCGAACCCGCCGTGGCGATCATCAAACACGCCAACCCGTGTGGCGTCGCGGTGGGCATGGACATCGCCGAGGCGCACCGCAAGGCACACGCGTGTGATCCCGTGTCCGCCTTCGGTGGAGTCATCGCCGCCAACCGGCCGGTGACCCTCGAATTGGCGGAGCAGATCGCCGACGTGTTCACCGAGGTCGTCCTCGCCCCCGACTTCGACGCCGATGCGCTGGAAGTGCTGCGGCGGAAGAAGAACATCCGCCTGCTGAGGTTGCCTGAGCAGGCGTGGTCGGACACCACCGAGTTGCGGCCGATCTCGGGCGGTGTGCTGGTGCAGAACGCCGACCGCATCGATGCCGAGGGTGACGATCCGGCCAACTGGACGCTCGCCACCGGTGAGGCCGTCGACGCCGACACCCTGGCCGATCTGGCGTTCGCGTGGCGGGCCATCAGGTCGGTGAAGTCGAACGCCATCCTGCTCGCGCACGGCCAGGCCACCGTGGGTGTCGGCATGGGCCAGGTCAACCGGGTCGACGCGGCGCGGCTGGCGGTGAGCCGGGCTGGTGACCGCGCGAAGAACTCGGTGGCGGCCTCGGACGCGTTCTTCCCGTTCCCCGACGGCCTCCAGGTCCTGCTCGACGCGGGGGTGCGTGCGGTGGTGCAGCCCGGCGGTTCCGTGCGGGACGCCGAGGTGATCGCCGCGGCCGAGGCCGCGGGCGCCACCGTCTACTTCACCGGTACCCGGCACTTCACCCACTGATCACCCACCGGCGTCGTCCGGTACCGCCGGGGTGGCGGCGGCGTACCGCCGGGCCAGTTCCCGCACGTGCGCGACGAGTTCCGGTGGGTCGGTGACCTCGAAGGGCGCGCCGAGCAGTCCGAGGTGGACGGCGAGCACGTCCACGGTGTCGGCGCCGGTGTGCAGCACGCACGTGTGCTCGTCGACGGCCTCGACCACGCCCACGGCCGGTGAGACGCGCTCGGCGAGCACCGTGGCCGGAGCGTGCACCACGACGCGGGCGTGCAGCCGCCACGCCGCCGACGACACCCCACTGGAGACGTACGCCGCCGCGTCGCCGCCGGGGATCTCACGCGGGGTGAACCGGGGCCCGGTGGGCACGCGCGGCACCATGCGGTCGACCCGGTAGGTCCGCCAGTCCTGGCGCTCGACGTCCCAGCCCAGCAGGTACCAGCGCCGTCCCCACGTGACGACCCGGTGGGGTTCCGCGATGCGGCGCGCCGGCTCACCGTCGTGGGTGCGGTAGTCGAAGCGGAGCGTCTCGTGGTCGCGTGCCGCCGTGACCACGCTGGTCAGCACGTCCGCTTCCACGGTGGGGCCGCCGTCGTCCCTCGGCACCGGCGTCGTGTACGTGGTGAGCGCGTTCAACCGGTGTCGCAGCCTGGATGGCAGCACGCGTTCGAGCTTGGCCAGCGCGCGCAGTGAGGTCTCCTCGATGCCGGCGATGCCGCCGTTCGCCGCCGTGCGCAGGCCCACCGCCACGGCCACCGCCTCGTCGTCGTCGAGGAGCAGGGGTGGAACGTCGGCGCCCGGCTCCAACCGGTAGCCGCCCGACGAGCCGCGGGTCGCGTGCACCGGGTATCCGAGCGAGCGGAGCCGTTCGATGTCGTTGCGCACCGTTCGGGGTGAGACGGACAGTCGTGCGGCCAACTCCGTTCCCCGCCACTCGCGTGGGGTCTGGAGGAGAGCGAGCAGTCGAAGCAGGCGTGCCGAGGTTTCCAACATTTTTTCAGTGTCGCGTTTCTTTAGGAACGAAGCGTGCCTAAAGGGTCCGTAGCTTGTGAGACATGACGAACAGCACCGAGAACACCGCGATCCGCCCCTTCCGCATCGACGTTCCGCAGGCCGACCTGGACGACCTGCGCAGCCGGATCCGCGCCGCGCGGTTCCCCGACGAGCTGCCGGGCGTGGGCGCGGAGTACGGCGTCACGGTCGACTACGTGCGCGCGCTCGCCGAGTACTGGGCGGACGGCTACGACTGGAGGGCCTTCGAGCGCCGGGTCAACGCCTACCCGCAGTTCACCACCGAGATCGACGGGCAGAACATCCACTTCCTGCACGTGACCTCGCCGGAGCCCGACGCGCTGCCGCTGATCCTCACGCACGGCTGGCCGGGCTCGTTCGTCGAGTACCTCGACCTGATCGAGCCGCTGACCAACCCGAGGGCGCACGGCGGTGACCCCTCGCAGGCGTTCCACCTGGTGATCCCGTCGATGCCCGGGTTCGGGTTCTCGGGGCCGACGAAGGAGAAGGGCTGGAACGTCCGGCGCGTGGCGGCGGCTTGGGCCGAGCTGATGCGCAGGCTCGGCTACACCCGGTACGGCGCCGTGGGCAACGACGGTGGGTCCATGGTGTCGCCCGAGGTGGGCCGGGTCGCACCGGAGAACGTGGTGGGCGTGCACGTCACCCAGATCTTCTCCTTCCCCAGCGGTGACCCGGCCGAGCTGACGGATCTCAGCGAGCAGGAGGCCGCCGCGCTGGAGCACCTGAACTGGTTCTGGGAGAAGATGGGAGCGTTCAACACGCTCCAGGCGCAGCAGCCGCAGACACTGGCGTTCGCGTTGCAGGACTCGCCCGTGGGGCAGCTCGCGTGGAACGGCCAGCTCTTCGGCGCGGCCGTGGACGCCGACTTCACGCTCGACAACGTGACGCTGTACTGGCTGACCGGGACGGCGGCCTCGGCGGCACGGTTCTACTACGAGAACGCTCGCGTGGAGCCTGCCGCCGAGCCGACGACCGTGCCGATCGGGCTGGCCATGCCACCGGAGGACTTCCAGACCATCCGGCGCTTCGCCGAACGGGACCACTCGAAGCTCGTGCACTGGACCGAACTGGAGCGTGGCGGTCACTACGCCGCCCACCAGGTGCCCGAGCTCATGGTGGCGGACCTGCGGACGTTCTTCGGCTCGGTGCGCTGAGCAGCGCGTTCGGTGTCACTCGACTCGGTGCCCCCGCTTGACAGTGCGGGGGCACCGTCGTTTACTGAAGTGGTCGAACACACGTTCGACTGCCGTCTTCCTCGAGGCGCCACCAACGCCTGTCGGCCTGTGGTCGGCACGCGCGAAGTCAGTGTGGGGGGAGGTGAAGTCGATGTCCGAAGGGCTGTTCGGAGCCGAGTTGTACGAGGGCTCGGTGACGAGGATCCGGCCGGAGCGAACGGGAGTGTCCAGGGGTACCGTCGCGCGGTCGGCATCCCCGCCTGGCGTGAGCACGGCCAGCGAGCCGGCTGGTGCCGCCGAGCGCGCGAAGGTGTCGGGGCGGACGCTGCCCGCAGCACTCGCTCTCGCCGGTCTGCCACCTCGCGAAGGGTTGCGCAGGCGTCACGGTAGCGGTCCGGGACTCGACGTCACTTCCGTTCGCCCTGCTCACCGAGGTGGCGGCGTGGGGTTCCTGGGCCGCGGTGGTGGGGGCGCCGTGGCTGGGCCCGGTGGCCGCCGAGGAACTCGGGGTGGAGCTGTTCCGGCCGGAGCCGCTTCTCCACCCGGGCGCGGAGTTCCCGGCGGTCACCCGCCGCGCCGGTTTCTCGCCGTTGTCCGGGCGGGTCAGTCCACCGGCGGGTCGCTGGGCTCCAGCTCGATCAGGTCACCGTCGGCGAGCAGGTCGTCGATCGACGCGGGCAGCAGGTAGGCCGCGCCACCGCCGGGCTGGTTGAACCACGGAATGGCGACACCGGCGAGCACGCGGAGGGGACGCTGTACCCGGTACACGTGGTACGGGCGGTTGACCCACTCGGGCACCAGCGAGCGCTCCTCGAACGGCGTCCCCGCGGCGTAGGTGAGGTTGCCGTTGGAGGAGCCGAAGCGGTCGAGCTCGCTGCCCACGGGCAGCTCGCGCATCTCCTTGCCCCGGAACAGCGTGAGTGGCGGCTCGCCCGGCATCGGTTGGATGGGCCACTGGCTTCCCTTACCGCCCGGCGCGCCCTGAGCCTGGCCGTTCTGCGGTGTCTGCGTCTCGCGGTGGGGCGGTGCGGCCGGGGCCGACGGCGGTGTCGACGGCGGGGGCGTGGGCCCGCCCTGGGCCTGAGGCACGGGTGGCGCGGGAGGCGTCGGTTGCTGCCTGCGCGGTTCCTCCCTGGGCGGAGTGGGCCCCCGCTGCTCGCTCTGCACCTCCTGAGGTGCCGGCGGCCGCGCACCCGTGGCGACGTCGGAAGGCAGCGTCGCGGTGACTCGCTGCGGCGGTGCGGGCGGGCGGGGCAGTGTGCCGCTGTCGGAGCTCGGCTGCGGAGGCGCCTCCTGAGCGATGCCCTCGGGTGCGAGCAGCAGCTTGCCGAGCATGAACGCCGCCGCGTCCTCCACGTCGCCGAACACCGCCGGGCTGGTCAGCTGCTTGTCGTCGTACCAGCCGACCCGCCAGCCCTCGCCGGCTTCCTCCAACGCCCAGCCCCGCTCGGCGGGTTCGCCGATGCGGTACACCGTGGCGGGCACGCCCAGCTCCTCGAGGCGGTCCTGGAGTTCCTCCAGCACCGGCTCGTCGTAAACCAGGGGGCCCGGCGAGTACTCGGTGGGCGGGCCGTCGTCGTAGGCGGGCGCGGGGGCCTGCTCGTCCGTGCGCTGCTGGGCGACGGGTTCGGCCGCGCGGGGGCGCTCACGTTCGGGTTCCGGGGGAGCCGGGGCGTCGGCCGGGGGCTGTGCCGGGGTGATCGTCGTGGGCGGCCCGTCGTCGAGCGCCGCGGCCGGGGTGAACGTGGTCGCGGCGTCGACGGAGTGGTCGGGCTGCGGCGGGTGGCCGTGGTGCTGCTCCTCCTCGTAGCCCTCGTCCTCGTACTCCCGGCCCTCGTAGCGCTCCTCGGCGTAGTGCTCCCGGGTGTGCCGGCCATGGTCGTACTTCTGGTCGTACTTCTCGTCGTACTCCTGGCCGTACGGCTTCTCGGGGTAGCCGCCCTCGTCGTAGTGGGCGTCCCCGGATGCCGCCTCGGCCTCGGCGAACCGAGGCGGTGCGGCGATACGGGTGCGCTCCGCGTCGCTTTCCTGGAAGTGCTGGTCGTCGTGTTCGTCGGGCTCTCGCCGCTCGGCGTCGAAGCCCTGCGGCGAGGCGGGCACCGGTGCGGCGAGGCGGGTGCGTTCGGCGTCGCTTTCGGGCGGTTCCTGCTCGTACGGCTCCTGGGGCTCGCGTCGCTGCTCGACGGGCGCGTGCTGTGCGGACTCCGCCTGCTCGGACGGGTGCTCCTGCTCGGGGGCGGGCGCGGCGGGACGCTGCGGTGGCGGCGGCGCGCCCCGCGAGACGTGTGCCGCCGCCGCCTGCCGCACGGCGTCGGGCACGTCGGGAATACTGAACCCGTTCGCGCGGACGTGCTGCACGAACTCCGGTTCGGGGGAGATCCCGTACTCGCGCAGGTAGTAGTTGACGGCCGCGGGCCAGATCCACGTCCCGTCACTGTGGAACGCGATGGGCACGGTGCTCTCGGCGTTGGCCGCGAGCCGGTCGAGGTCGTATCCCCGGCCGGGCACCACCACAGGGGCGCCGTCGAGGTAGTCGAGCAGCCTGTCCTGCTCCTCGATGTCCAGCTCCGGCCGGTTGACGACGGGGCGTCCGCCTGCACCCGCGCCGTCGAAGATCCGGGCCATCCGGAAACGCGGCCCCGGTCGTTCGGGCCCCAGGCCCGCCATCCGGCGCATGAGCCAGTCGGGCACGTTCTCCTCGGAACGGGGGAACATGCGCAGTTCGTCGGCGTACGCCTGGGGTGGTGGAGCCAGGTCCCAGGTCGGCTCTTCCCGGTCGTACTCGAGGTTGTAGCTCGACGGGTGGTCGAGCTGGTAGCGGGCGTTGAACCAGGTGCCCCGCCCCTCGCGGTACATGCCCGAGCGCAACCGGCCGAACAGACTGGCGATGTCGTGGGTGGCGACCCACTCCTGGGTGGTTCCGTCGGAGAGGACGGTTTCACCCGTCAGTTCGTGGTACCTCCCCACGGCGCGGTACTCGACGGTCACCCGGCGCCAGTCGCGCGGGGCAGCCCGTAGCAAGGAAAGACCGATCTGCTTGACCAGGGTGTCCTGCTCGGTTGCGTTCAGCTGGGTCGGTAGAGCCACGTCAACATCTTGGCTAATGAACGCCGCGGATGCACGGCACATGTGCAGATCGTCGCGGTCCTTTCGGCAACTTACGTCCTGCGAGCCCCGTAGCCGAGTGCGGAGCGCCACATTTCACCGGATCGAAGCAACCTCGGAATGGGATAGCGACCAACAATAGAGCGTAATGGCTACTGAACGTGCCCGCGCGGTGGCGGGTGGCCCCTCGGACGCGTCATTCCGATCGGGTGGCCGACGTCGTGAGCTACTGGGCCTGGTCATCGCCGTCGTCGCGGGAGTCGGCATGGCGGTGCAGAGCCGCGTCAACGGCGAACTGGGCAGGCAACTCGGCGACGCCGTCCTCGCGGCGGTCATCTCCTTCGGCGGCGGCCTGCTGTTGTTGTTCTGCTCCCTGCCGTTCTCCCGCCGGATGCGGACGGGCTTTCGCCGGGTCTCCTCGGCGTTGCGGTCGAAGGTGTTGCGGCCCTGGCACTTCCTCGGCGGCCTCGCGGGCGCCACCTACGTACTGGGGCAGTCGGTGACGGTGGTGCTGATCGGCGTCGCGATGTTCACCGTCGGGGTGGTGGCGGGTCAGACGGTGAGCAGCCTCGCCGTGGACCGGTTCGGGCTCGGGCCCGCCGGGGTGCGTGCGGTGACCTGGCCCCGCGTCCTCGGCGCGTTGATCATGGTGGCGGCGGTGGGCGTCGCCGTGGGAGGTGACCTCCTCGACGCCGAGGCCGACCGCGTGTGGGCTCTGGTGTTGCCACTGGCCGCCGGTGTCGGCATGGCGGTGCAGCAGGCGTTCAACGGCCGGGTCGGGGAGGCGGCGGGCAGCCCGCTCACCGCGACGCTGGTGAACTTCACGGTCGGGACCACCGCGCTGGTGGTGGCGTGGGTCGTCTCGCTGTCGACCTCCGACCGTGCACTGCCGGAGGTGTTCCCCGCCGAGCCGGTGCTCTACGCGGGCGGGCTGCTCGGGGTGGTGTTCATCGCGGTGGCGTCGGTGCTCGTCTCGTGGACGGGCGTGCTGCTGTTCGGCCTGGCCTCGGTGGCGGGGCAGCTCATCGGCTCGGTGGTGCTCGACCTGGTGGTCCCGGCCACGGGAGGCGGCGTCAGCCCCGCGACGCTGGTCGGCTGCGGGGTGGCACTCGTCGCCGTGGTGGTCGCGACGGTGGGCGGTCGACGAGGTGGCGGGCGGCCTTTGGAAGAATCGGCGCCGTGACGGCGACGATTCTCGACGGCAAGGCCACCAAGGACGCGATCTTCGCGGAGCTGGCACCGAGGGTGTCCGCGCTGAGCGAGCAAGGCCGCACCCCTGGCCTGGCGACCGTGCTCGTCGGTGACGATCCCGGGTCGCACGCGTACGTGAAGATGAAGCACGCCGACTGCGCGAAGGTCGGGGTGAACTCCATCCGCAGGGACCTGCCCGCGGACATCTCGCAGGACGACCTGCACGCCGTGATCGACGAACTCAACGCCGACCCGGCCTGCACCGGCTACATCGTGCAGCTTCCCCTGCCGAAGCACCTCGACTCGGGCGCCGCGCTCGAACGCATCGACCCGGCCAAGGACGCCGACGGGCTCGCGCCGCTCAGCCTCGGCAGGCTCGTGCTGAACGAGCCCGGGTTCCTGCCGTGCACGCCGCTGGGCATCATCGAGCTGCTGCGCCGCTACGACGTGCCGCTGCGGGGCGCGCAGGTCACCGTCGTCGGCCGCGGCATCACGGTCGGCCGGACCATGGGGTTGCTGCTGACCCGCCGCGACGTGAACGCCACCGTGACCCTGTGCCACACGGGCACGCGCGACCTCGCGGCCGAGGTGCGACGCGCGGACGTCGTCATCGCGGCGGCCGGCTCGCCGGGCCTCGTCACCGCCGAGATGGTCAAGCCGGGTGCCGCCGTGCTCGACGTGGGCGTGTCCCGGGTGGACGGCAAGCTGACCGGCGACGTGGCACCGGGTGTGGAGGAGGTCGCGGGCTTCGTCGCCCCGAACCCCGGCGGGGTGGGGCCGATGACGAGAGCGATGCTGGTGTCCAACGTCGTCGAGGCCGCCGAGCGCGCCGCGCGACCGTGAGCACCGCCGTGGAGACCCGCAAGCCCCGCAGGCCGGGAAACGCACTGGTGGAGTACCTGCCGTTCGCCGCCGTCCTGGCGCTGGTCGCGTTCGGTCTGCTGCGCATCGCGATGTATCACTGGCGGGAGGGCGCGGTGCTCATCGGTGGCGCGCTGCTCGTGGCGGCGGTGCTGCGCGCGGCCCTGGCACATCGGAACCTGGCGCTGTTGACCATTCGGACGCGCACCGTCGACGTGCTCAGCTACGCGGGGCTCGGGTTGTTGATCCTGTTCGTGGCTCTGACGATCACGGGCGGGCCGTTGCGCTGAGCGGCGTGGCAGGGCGGGGCCCGGTGCCGGGCAGGAGAGGCGAGCTGGCCCGCTTCGTCACCGTCGGGGCGTTCACGTTCGTCGTCGACAACACGGTCTGGTACCTGCTCAAGCTCACGGTGCTCGTGGAGCATCCGACGACGGCCAAGGGCGTCGGCATCCTGGTGGCCACCATCGTCTCGTACGTGCTCAACCGCGAGTGGTCGTTCCGGGAGCGGGGTGGCCACCAGCGTCCGCACGAGGCGGCGTTGTTCTTCGCCGTCAGCGCCGTGGCGCTGGTCGTCAACGTGATCCCGCTGTACGTCTCGCGCTACGTCGTCGGCCTGCAACGCCCGCACGTCGATTTGGTGACGCAGGAGGTGGCCGACTTCCTCAGCGGTTCGGTGCTGGGAGTGGCGCTGGCGATGTCGTGGCGGTTCTGGGCGTTCCGGCGCTGGGTCTTCCCGGAAGGTGTCCCCGAAACGCCGAAAGGGGCGCCTCGGCCATGACGGGGGGATGGCCGAAGCGCCCCTTTCGGGCGGTTCACGACGTGTGTGGGGGCATCACGCCGCGACGGGTTCGGGTCGGGATTCCCGGGGGAGCTCGACGTCGAGCTCGGTGTCCTCGACCGCGGGTGCGGGGGCGGGGGTCCGCTTGCGGTCGAAGATGCTGGACGCCACGGTCAGCGTGATGCCGACGACGGCCAGCATGGCACCCACCACGTTGGGGGAGACGAGACCGAAGCCACCGGCGATGGCGAGGCCTCCGAGGTAGGCACCGATGGAGTTGGCGATGTTGAACGCCGACTGCACGGCGGCGGACACCATCGACTGCGCGCCACCGGCCTTCTCCATGATGCGGGCCTGCATCATGGGGCCGACCATGAACGAGGTCATGCCGACCAGGAACAGCGTGACGGCGGCGCCGATCTTGCTGTCAGCCGTGACGGTGAACGTCAGCAGCACGACGGCCAGGGCGGTCAGGGCGCCGTACAGGCCGGGGAGGGGGAAGCGGTCGGCGAGCCTGCCGCCGAGCACGTTGCCGACGGTCATGCCGAGGCCTGCCAGCGACAGCAGGAGCGTGACGCTGGTGCCGTCGTACCCGGACACGTCCGTGAGCACGGGGGACACGTAGCTCAGGCTGGCGAATCCGCCGCCGAGACCGAAGGTGACGATGGCGAGCGCGAACCACACCTGGGGCTTGCGGAAGGCGCCGAGCTCGCCACGCAGCGAGGTGTTCGTCGTCTGGCGCTGGTGGGGGACGAGCTTGGCGATCGCGGCGAGCGCCACGACACCGATCAGCGCGACGACACCGAACGTCGCCCTCCAGCCGACCTGCTGGCCGAGGAAGGTGCCCGCGGGCACGCCGATGACGTTGGCCAGGGTCAGGCCGAGGAACATCATCGACACGGCCTTGGCCCTGCGCTTCGGGCCTGCGAGGGTGGCCGCGACGACTGCTCCGGCTCCGAAGAACGCGCCGTGGGGGAGTCCGGCGAGAAATCGGAACAACATGCCCGTCTCGGGGTTTGGGGAGAAGGCGAACAGGGCATTGCTGATGGTGAACACGCCCATCATGGACAGCAGCATCGTCTTGCGTGACAGCCGCACTGCGACGGCGGTGAGCAGCGGTGCGCCGACCACGACGCCCAGGGCGTACGCGGTGATGAAGTTGCCTGCCGTGGGGATGGAGATGCCGAGGTCGCGGGCGATCTCGGGCAGCACACCCATCATGACGAATTCGGTGGTACCGATGCCGAAGGCACCGATCGCGAGCGCGAGCAGCGCGATGGGCACGAGGCTCCCTTCGGGGGATGTGGAGAACTGAGTTCGGTACGCGGACTACCGATCGATACTGGATCGATCAAGAACTGCGCCGGAAGAAGAAGTGAGAGATTCCGGCGGGGTCGGATCGACGCCCTGACTTCGTCGTCGCCGGATCTGTCTGACGTCTAGTTTCAACCAGACAGCGGCCGCCTGTCATCCCGTATGAGAGTGACCCTGCACACGATGGGGTTTAGTCGCGAGAACGTGTGTTTTCTGCAGGTGGCGTGCAGAACGAACCCCGGCCGCGACAGCGACCGGGGTTCGGGTGTGGTTGCCGTGCTTGGCTATTCGGCGTGTGCCTCGACCTCGCAGTCGGGGCCGGGGAACATCAGCCCCTCGTGGCCGTCGGAGAACCGCACGAGGTACGGCGGCTCGCCGTGTTCTCCCCGGACCTCGATGATCTCGCCCTCTTGCTCGCCCGCGCCGACGGTGCGCCCGTGGACGCGGATCGTGTCTCCCACGGATGCATGCATCGCGTACCACCTCCGCACCTTCGAGGGTAGGAGCGCGGTGGGTGAGGGGCGACTCGACGGCGGTTCGGCCGGGCCCGGCCGCCTCGCGGCGAGGGATAGCCTTGGAGGGCGACCAGAAAACCCGATATTACCGCTGGGTAACCCCGGTGCGCGGCCATGTGGTGCGCGTCTACCAGTACGCTTGTACCGCTAAATGCCGACGAACCGCGATGACCCGCGAGAGGAGCGTTCCCGCTCATGGCCAAGATCAAGGTCGAGGGCACCGTCGTCGAACTCGACGGCGATGAGATGACCCGCATCATCTGGAAGTTCATCAAGGACAAGCTCATCCACCCGTACCTCGACGTCAACCTCGAGTACTACGACCTCGGTATCGAGGAGCGGGACCGCACGGACGACCAGATCACGGTCGACGCGGCGAACGCCATCGCCAAGCACGGGGTCGGCGTCAAGTGCGCCACCATCACCCCCGACGAGGCCCGCGTCGAGGAGTTCGGCCTCAAGAAGATGTGGCGGAGCCCGAACGGCACCATCCGCAACATCCTCGGCGGTGTCGTGTTCCGCGAGCCGATCATCATCTCGAACGTCCCCCGGCTCGTACCCGGCTGGACGAAGCCGATCATCATCGGCCGTCACGCGCACGGTGACCAGTACAAGGCCAGCGACTTCAAGGTCCCCGGCCCCGGCAAGGTCACCATCACCTACACGCCCGAGGACGGCTCCGAGCCCATGGAGCTGGAGGTCGCCAACTTCCCCGAGGGCGGCGGCGTCGCCATGGGCATGTACAACTACCGGAAGTCGATCGAGGACTTCGCCCGTGCCTCGCTGCAGTACGGCCTCGACCGCGGCATGCCGGTGTACATGTCGACGAAGAACACCATCCTCAAGGCCTACGACGGCATGTTCAAGGACACCTTCGCCGAGATCTACGACAACGAGTTCAAGGCCGACTTCGAGGCCAAGGGGCTGACCTACGAGCACCGGCTCATCGACGACATGGTGGCGGCCTCCCTGAAGTGGGAGGGCGGCTACGTGTGGGCCTGCAAGAACTACGACGGTGACGTGCAGTCCGACACCGTGGCGCAGGGCTTCGGTTCGCTGGGCCTGATGACCTCGGTGCTGCGCACGCCGGACGGCAGGACCGTGGAGGCCGAGGCCGCGCACGGCACGGTGACCCGCCACTACCGCCAGCACCAGCAGGGCAAGCCCACCTCCACCAACCCCATCGCGTCGATCTTCGCGTGGACGCGCGGGCTGGAGCACCGCGGCAAGCTCGACAACAACTCCGAGCTCGTCGGCTTCGCCAACACGCTGGAGAAGGTCGTCATCGAGACCGTCGAGAGCGGCAAGATGACCAAGGACCTCGCTCTGCTGGTCGGCGGCGACACGCCGTACCAGACCACCGAGGAGTTCCTCGCGACGCTGGACCGCAACCTGGCTGACAAGATCGCCCAGAGCTGACGGACCCGCATCGAGGCCCCGACCGGTAGCCGCCGGTCGGGGCCTTCTGCGTTCGGATGGCCCCATGAGGATCGTGGACGCGACCGGGAGGAGCTGGACGGTCGCGCGCAGGCTGTCGCCGTGGCGCAGGGTGGAGTTCTGTGCCCAGGTGGTCGTCGGCACGGTGTTGTGACTTCTGTGGGTCACCCGGTGCGTGCGCAGTCGCGTCGACGTGGTCGCCCGCTATCACCGCAGTGCCGACATCAGTTCGCTGACCGTGTTGACGGTTTCCGGCTTCGGTGCGGCAGGGCGTCTCGTGCGGGTCGTCGCCGACGAGCGCGAGCACGCGACGACGCCGTTCGATCCGCATCGCCCGGACTTCGCCGTGACCCTGGCGAGGTTCGGTGGACGGGGCGAGCGACACGAGCCGGAGCCTGTGGCCGTCGTACCAGACGGCGAGGAGTTCCTCGCCACGTTCGACCGCGACCGGCTGACGAGCTCACCCAGGGCTGACGGGCCCGCGGCCCCGACCGGTGACCGACTGTCGGGGCCTTGCTGTACGAACGTCGGTGAACATCGCGGATCCGGGGGTGCGTTACGAGGCCACGATCGCGCGGCCCCGGACGTCGACCGGCTCGTGGAGACACTGCGGGAATGGACGGGAGTCGATGACCGACAAGACTGACTTCAAGCGCGAGATCGCCGCCTACCGGGCGCGGCGAGGCCGGTTCGAGATCGTGGACGTACCCGACCTGCGTTACCTGATGATCGACGGGCACGGCGATCCCAACACCTCACCCGACTACACCGACGCGATCGAGGCGCTCTACCCGCTGGCCTACAAGCTGAAGTTCGCAAGCAGGTCCCTCGGGCGCGACTACGTCGTCATGCCACTGGAAGGCCTGTGGTGGGCCGAGGACATGGACGCGTTCACGGCGGCCCGCGACAAGTCCCGATGGGACTGGACGCTGATGATCATGGTCCCCGACTGGATCGACCAGCGGATGTTCACCGACGCCGTTGAACAGGTCGCGGCCAAGGCCGTCCCCCGGCGCCTCCACGAGGTGCGCCTGGACACGCTGTCCGAGGGCCGGTGCGTGCAGACGCTGCACGTCGGCTCCTACGACGACGAGGCCGAGGTGCTGGAGCGGATGCACCACGAGTTCATCCCGGACAACGGGTTCCGGATGACCGGCAAGCACCACGAGATCTACCTCAGCGACTTTCGGAAGGTCGCGCCCGAAAGGCTCCGCACGATCCTGCGGCAGCCGGTCGTCGAGGCGGGGTCGTGAGGCCGGTCCGCTACCGTGACGAGGCGACCGAGGACCCCGGACTCCGCGCCGAAGCGGAGGGAGCGCGGAGTGCGACAGCCGATTGCGAGGGCCGACTCGCCGCCACCGGCGGAATCCGGCCTCCTCGCGTCCCGTACGGAGGGTTACTCCCGCACTCGGTCTCCCCGAGAACGTCCTGAGCAGCCTCGAACTGCTCGCTCGGGCAGACCGCGTGTAACACGCGTCCACCCCGGACGCCGACGCGTTGTTCGTCCCTGCGTGCCCGGCGGGTCCAGGTCTCACGACCAGATCGTCACGTGCACCGGCGGGCGGAACCGGGAGGGCGGCACGCCGTTGCCCGGCGACCGCATGAGCTGCATGGCCGCGGGTGTGCCGAGGAAGTAGCGCAGCGACGCGGCGGCGGGCGAGCAGCGTTGCCTGGCCGGGGTGGTGATGTGCCAGCACAGCGGTGCGGGAGTCGCCGACGTCGGCAGCACGGCGAGTTCGCGTCGCCGCAACAGCGGTGCCACCAGGTGTTCCACGGCCACCGACACTCCCGCGCCGCCCGCCGCCGCCGTCCACGCGCTCGCCTCGTTGGGGAACACCTGGATGCGCTCGTCGGGTACGCGCAACTGCCGCAGCAGTCGCGTGACGTCGCTGTCGGGGTCGGCGCCGGAGGGGCCGAGCAGCCACGGCCACGTCACCGGATCGCCCGGCGTCCGCCAGCCGGAAGTACCGACCACCACCAGGGAACACCGGAACACCGGCACGCTCTCCAGCTCCGGCTCCACCAGCGCCGGGCCGAGTGCGGCGTCGGCGAGGCGGTGACTCACGAGCACGGCCGTCTGCTCGGTGGTGGCCAGTCCCGACGAGACGTCCACCGTGTCCCCGCACCGTGTCGCGAACGCCTCCAGCAGTGGACCGGCGACGAACTCGGCGAAGGTGCTGGTGACCGCCACCCGCAGTGGCTCCGCCGCGCCGCTGGCCTGCCGCACGGCCGCGTCGGCGTCGGCACCCAGCTCCACCATGCGGGACGCGATCGGCAGCAGCCGACGACCTGCCGGAGTGAGTGTCATGCCCTGCGCCGTGCGCACCAGGAGGCGGTCGCCGTGGTGGTGCCGCAGCGCTGCCAGGGCCTGCGACACCGCGGGCTCGCTGACACCCAGCGCTCTCGCGGCGCCGGTCACCGAACCGAGCCGCGCGACGAGGACGAAGGCGCTGAGCTGACCGAGTGTCATGCGCCCTGTCCGGGTGACGCCAGACACATCCCCAGGCTATCTCCGCGCCGGGGAAGTGACCGCCCAAGGCCGATGAAGGAACCGCTTATAGCGCCGTTGCCACCGGGTCCCGTCCAGCCGAGCCTTGCGGGTATGCAGGTGCCCGCGCAGTTCCAGTACGAGAAGGCCACCAGCGTCGAGCACGCGTTGGAACTCCTCGGCAGGTACGGCGAGGACAGCATGGTGGTGGCGGGTGGTCACTCGCTGATCCCCATGATGAAGCTGCGCCTCGCCCAACCCGAGACGTTGATCGACATCAACGGCGTCGGGGAGTTGTCCCGAATCGGCGTCGACCGGGACGCCGTGACGATCGGGGCGCTGGTCCGGCACGCCGAGCTGCTCGACTCGCCCGTGATCGGGGAGCACTTCCCGATCCTGCACGACGCCGAGCGGGTGATCGCCGATCCGGCCGTGCGAAACCGCGGCACGGTGGGCGGTTCGCTGTGCCAGGCGGACCCGTCGGAGGACCTCGCCGCCGCGTTCGTCGCGCTCGACGGCGTGGCCCTGATCCAGGGTCCGGACGGCGGGCGTGAAGTACGGGTGCGGGAGTTCTTCACCGGTCCCTACTCCACGGTGCTCGACCAGGGCGAGTTGCTCGTGGCCGTGCGCGTGCCGATCCGCTCGTCCGCCTCGGCGTACGCGAAGGTCGAGCGCCGCTCGGGTGACTGGGCCGTGGCGTCGGCGGGTGCGGCACTGCGCCTGGACGACGGGCACATCGCCTGGGTCGGGATCGGGCTGACCGCCGTCGGCGCGCCGGCCTTCGGAGCGCCGACGGCCGAGGAGTACCTCATGGGCGCGCCCGCCACGGAGGAACTCTTCGAGGACGCGGGCACCATCGCGGCGGAGCACTGCTCCCCGGTCGCCGACCAGCGCGGCCCCGTCGACTACAAACGCCATCTCGCCGCGACCCTCACCACGCGCGTGCTGCGCAGGGCCGCCGCTCGCTGGCGCGGCAGGCGTAACCACGAGGAGACGTGACATGGAGATCACCGTCACCGTCAACGGCCAGCCCTACACCCGTTCCGTGGAGCCCCGGCTGCTGCTCGTGCACTTCCTGCGCGACGAGCTCGGCCTCACCGGCACGCACTGGGGCTGCGACACGTCGAACTGCGGCGCCTGCGTGGTGCTCATGGACGGCGCGCCGGTGAAGTCGTGCACCGTGCTCGCGGTCATGGCGGACCGGCACGACATCCGCACGGTCGAGGGGCTGGAGACCTCGCACGGGCTGGACGCCGTGCAGGAGGGTTTCCGCGCCGAGCACGGACTCCAGTGCGGGTTCTGCACACCCGGAATGATGCTGACCTCCCGCTGGCTGCTCGACCACAACCCGACCCCGTCGGAGGACGAGATCCGCGAGGCGCTGTCGGGGCAGCTGTGCCGCTGCACCGGCTACGAGAACATCGTGCGCTCGGTGCGGTGGGCCGCGGAGCACGAGGCCGCCGCGACCGCCGTCTCCGACGCGATCCCCGAACAGGGCGGCCCCACCCCAGCTCACCAGAACCGGTCAGGCTCGGAGGTGCAGACATGAGCACCACGGACATCCCGTCACAGCGGTCGACCCCCGTCGGATACGGCAGCATGCCGCGCAAGGAGGACGAGCGGTTCCTGCGCGGACACGGGCGTTACGTGGACGACGTCGTGCTGCCCGGGATGCTGCACGGCGCCGTGTTGCGCAGCCCCCACGCCCACGCCCGCATCGTCTCCGTCGACACCAGCGCCGCGCAGGCCCACCCGAAGGTGCGTGCCGTCATCACCGGCCACACCCTCGAAGGCCTCGACCTCGCGTGGATGCCCACGCTGTCGCACGACGTGCAGTCGGTGCTCGCCACCGACAAGGTGCGGTTCCAGGGGCAGGAGGTCGCGTTCGTGGTGGCGGAGGACCGCTACGCGGCCCGTGACGCGCTGGAGCTCGTCGACGTCGAGTACGAGCCGTTGCCGCCCGTCGTCGACGCGCGCCGCGCTCTCGACGCCGACGCCCCGGTGGTCCGCGACGACGTGGAGGGCCGAACCGACAACCGCATCTTCGACTGGGAGACCGGCGACCGCGAGGCCACCGACGCCGTGTTCGCACGCGCCGACGTCGTCGCGGCCCAGGACATGCTCTACCCACGCGTGCATCCCGCGCCGATGGAGACGTGTGGCGCCGTGGCGGACATGGACCCGGTCACCGGCAAGCTGACCGTCTGGACCACCACGCAGGCCCCTCACGCCCACCGAACGCTGTACGCGCTGGTGGCGGGCCTGCCGGAGCACAAGATCCGGGTCATCTCACCCGACATCGGCGGTGGCTTCGGCAACAAGGTCGGCATCTATCCCGGCTACGTGTGCGCGGTGGTGGGTTCGATCGTCACCGGCAAACCGGTCAAGTGGGTGGAGGACCGCTCCGAGAACCTCATGAGCACGTCGTTCGCCCGCGACTACCACATGCACGGCGAGATCGCGGCCACCCGCGACGGGAAGATCCTCGGCCTGCGCGTGAAGGTGCTCGCCGACCACGGCGCGTTCAACGGCACCGCCCAGCCGACCAAGTTCCCCGCCGGGTTCTTCGGCGTGTTCACCGGCTCGTACGACCTGCGGGCCGCGCACTGCGAGCTCACCGGCGTCTACACCAACAAGGCGCCCGGCGGGGTCGCGTACGCGTGCTCGTTCCGCATCACCGAGGCCGTCTACCTCGTGGAGCGCATGGTGGACGTGCTCGCCCACGACCTCGGCATGGACCCCGCCGAGCTGCGGATGCGCAACCTGCTGCGGCCGGAGCAGTTCCCGTACCGCAGCAGCACCGGGTGGGAGTACGACTCGGGCGACTACCCGCGCACCCTTCGTGCGGCGCTGGAGCTGGCGCACTACGACGAGCTGCGGGACGAGCAGCGGCGACGTCGCGAGCGCGGCGAGCTCATGGGAATCGGGCTCAGCTTCTTCACCGAGGCGGTGGGCGCGGGCCCGCGCAAACACATGGACATCATGGGGCTCGGCATGGCCGACGGCGCCGAACTGCGGGTGCATCCCACGGGCAAGGCGGTGCTGCGGCTGTCGGTGCAGACCCAGGGCCAGGGCCACGAGACGACCTTCGCGCAGATCGTGGCGGAGGAGTTGGGCATCCCGCCCGAGGACGTCGACGTGGTGCACGGCGACACCGACCAGACGCCGTACGGGCTGGGCACCTACGGCTCCCGCTCCACACCGGTGTCGGGTGCGGCGGCGGCCGTCGTGGCCCGCAAGGTGCGCCAGCGGGCGCGGCTGGTGGCGTCGGCGATGCTGGAGGTCGATCCGGACGATCTGGAGTGGGAGAAGGGCCGCTTCTTCGTGAGGGGCGATCCGGAGTCCGGAAAGACGATCGCCGAGATCGCGATGGCCGCGCACTCCGACCTCGAACTGCCGGAGGGCGTGGAGGGCCATCTCGACGCCGGGACCGTCTACAACCCGCCCAACCTGACGTATCCGTTCGGTGCGTACGTGTGCGTCGTGGACGTCGATCCCGACACCGCGCAGGTGAAGGTCCGCGACTTCGTGGCCGTGGACGACTGCGGCGTCCGCATCAACCCGATGATCGTCGAAGGGCAGATCCACGGCGGGCTCGCCGACGGCGTGGGCATGGCGCTCATGCAGGTGATGGCGTTCGACCCCGACGGCAACCACCTCGGTGGCTCCTTCATGGACTACCTGCTGCCGACCACGATGGAGTGCCCGTCGTGGCGGCTCGGCCAGACGGTGACGCCGTCGCCGCACCACCCGATCGGAGCGAAGGGCGTCGGGGAGTCGGCCACGGTCGGCTCGCCCGCCGCCGTGGTGAACGCCGTCGTGGACGCGTTGCAGCCGTACGGTGTGCGCCACGTCGACATGCCCGCCACGCCCGCCGTGGTCTGGAGGGCCATGCAGGGCCGTCCCCTGCGCACGGACCTGGCGATCACATGACGGGCGGCACGTGGGCGCGGACGCTGTTCGCGCACGCGGAGGAACTCCGGGACTCCCGCGCCCCGTTCGTGCTCGCCACCGTGGTGCGGGCGCGCCGCCCCACCAGCGCGAGGCCGGGTGACCGGGCGCTGGTCCTGGCCGACGGCACGGTGGAGGGGTTCGTCGGCGGGGTGTGCACGGAGTCCACCGTCCGGCTGCAGGGGCTTCGCGTGCTGGCCTCCGGGCAGCCGACCATCCTGCGGATCACCCCCGACGCCGCAGCGGGCGGGGCGGACGGCGAGGACGGGGACGTCGAGGGAACGGTCACCGTCGCGAACCCGTGCCTGTCCGGCGGTGCGGTCGACGTCTTCCTCGAACCGCAGTTGCCGCCCCCGCTGGTGGAGGTGTTCGGGGACTCTCCCGTCGCGAGGGCCCTGCGGGAGGTCGGGGAGGTGCTCGGCCACGACGTGCGAGCGTGTCCCGCGGAACCCGAGTTCGCCGCCGACACCGAGGCCGTCGTGGTCGCCTCCCACGGGCGGGGTGAGGAGCGGGTCCTCACCGCCGCACTGCGGGCCGGGGTCGGCTACGTCGGTCTTGTGGCGAGCCCGCGCCGGGGCCGTGCCGTGCTCGCCGACCTCGGCGAACCCGGCGCCGAACGGGTGCGCACACCCGCCGGCCTCGACATCGGCGCGCGCACGCCGCACGAGATCGCGCTGTCGGTGTACGCGGAGCTGCTCGCGCTCCGTTCGAGGCAGGAGGAACCGCCGAGGCCCGAGGGCCGGGAGGTCACCGAGGCCGTGAAGGTCACCGAGGTCACCGAGGCCGTGAAGGTCACCGAGGCCGTGGAGGTCGCAGCGGTCACCGAGGCCGTCGACCCGGTGTGCGGCATGACGGTCGCCGTCAGCCCCGTCACGCCTCAGTCGGTGCACGCGGGGCATCGTTACTACTTCTGCTGCGACGGCTGTGCCGGTGCCTTCGACGCGGACCCCGAGCGGTACGCCCGCGCAGGCGCGGCTCACGCTCCGTGACCGTCGACGTGATCGGACGGTGGCCGTGGTTCCTCCGCACGGGCCTGTCCCCGGTGCCCGGGAATTCCCTACCCTGCACGCAGTAGATGTCGCCGCGCGAGGAGTGCTGGTCGTGTTCAAGCGAGCGTTGATCATCGTGGGCGTGGTCCTCGGTCTGGCGGTCATCTACACGACCGGCTCGGAACAGCGCAGCTCTGACGCCGAGAGCGGAGGTACGCCGGGCGAGCGCGCGGCCTGCACGGTCGTCGTCACCGCCGACGTCCTCAACGTGCGGTCGGGGCCGGGCACCGACCACGACGTCGTCGACGAACTGCGCCAGGACGAGGAACTCGACGCCACCACCGAGACCCGCGACGGCTTCCGTCGGATCGGCGACGAGCAGTGGGCCTCCGACGACTACCTGGAGCCGGTGGACGGCGCCGACTGCGACTGAGCGCTCGGTGCAAAGCCGTTGCTGGAGTTGTTCCGGCCGTAGGGGCAGCCCACCACAGCCCCCTGTCATGCATTGTCATACGTGGTGGGGATCGATCCCGGCTGGATGGCTGAGGCCGTCACCGAGCCCGGCCGGCTGGTCGATCAGAGGTGCCCTACTGCGTCAGTATTGGAAAGGAGCTGGCGATGAGTGAGGTTCTGGAGCGGGACCTGCGAGAGTATCGGGACGAAGCGGAAGGCTCGCCGGATGAGCCGCTCCCGGAGCGGGCGACGCGGCCTGGGCAGGGACGTGCCAAGGTGTTGTCGGTGCGGTTGAGCTCGGAGGAGTTCGACGAGCTGACTCGCTTCGCTGCCGCGTTGGAGGTCCCGGCTTCGGCTTTGGTGCGTGGTTGGGTTCTGGGCCAGTTGCGGGCGGGCTCGGAATCCCCTGTGCAGACCGTGGACCGGATCGCGCGGGAACTCGACCAGCTTCGGCGGCAGTTGGCCGCGTAGCACGTGAGGCCGGGTAGCCTGCTGGCCGTGCTCACCGTCTCCACTGTCAACGTCAACGGCCTGAGGGCCGCCGCCAAGAAGGGCTTCACGGAGTGGTTCCGGACCACTTCCGCGGACGTCGTCGCGTGTCAGGAGGTGAGGGCCGAGCTGGACGTGCTGCCCGCCGGACCCGGGAACCCGAGGGCTGGCACACCGTCCACGCGCCGTGCGCGGCGAAGGGCCGCAACGGTGTCTCCCTCTACAGCCGCATCGAGCCCGACAGCGTGCGCGTCGGGTTCGGGGAGGCCGAGTTCGAGGACAGCGGCCGCTACGTCGAGATGTGGTTGCCCGGGGTCGTCGTGGCGAGCCTCTACCTGCCCAGCGGTGATGTCGGCACACCGAGGCAGGACGAGAAGGAACGGTTCATGGCCGCCTTCCTGCCGTATCTGGCGACACTGCGCGACAAGGCCGCCTCGGACGACCGGGAAGTACTGGTGTGCGGCGACTGGAACATCGCCCACGCCGAGATCGACCTGAAGAACTGGAAGGCCAACCGCAAGAACGCGGGCTTCCTGCCGGAGGAACGAGCCTGGCTGAGCCGGGTGTTCGACGAGTTGGGCTACGTCGACGTCCAGCGCCGCCTCGACCCGGAGGGCCCCGGCCCGTACACGTGGTGGTCGTATCGGGGCAAGGCGTTCGACAACGACTCCGGCTGGCGCATCGACTATCACGTCGCGACGCCGGGCCTGGCACAGCGGTGCACGTCGCTGGTGGTGGAGCGAGCGGAAAGCTACGAGACGCGGTGGTCCGACCACGCACCGGTGACGGCGACGTACGAGGTGTGACCGCACCGGTGGGGTGACGTGCGTGCCGAGTCGTCATTGTCGTGCGTCGGCTTGATGTGTTGGTCGGTGTCGATACCGGCCCGGATGTCGACCACTTCGCTCTGCAGGAGGAGCCGGAAGGCGTCCTCGGCCGTCCGGTCGGTCCCGTGAGCGCCACCAGCGTCCGCGTTCCGCACTTCAGGTAGTCGGTGCTGGAAAAGCAGGGAACTCCTTTATGCGGCGTGACGCTTGAATCTCCGGAATGTGCTGAGGGCAGCGGAGTTGCTGTCCTGGAATGAGCGTCGGGCCCGCGAGTGACCAGGTCCGTTGCCGGGAGCCTGACCGTTCGCGGGCCCGTAACCACAATCACAGGGTGGGTTCACTCCATGCCTGCTCCAGCAGTGCCGCCACATCGTCGTCACCGCGTTCCCGGTACGCGGTGACGAGCTGATCCCGGGTGGAGTCGGGCGGGAAACAGACCGCGGTCGCCAGCGCACGCTCGACGTCGGCGGGACGATCGCGGTCGCTGCCCAGCCCGATCAGCCGCAGCGCCTCGCCGAGCGGTTCGACCTCGGCCGAGCCGGCCTCGACCAACCGGAACCGGCGGTCGTCGGAGAACAGTAGGAAGACGGTCGCACCTACTCCGATGTCCTCCTTCTCCAGGAACCGGCGGATACTCGCACACTGCGGCTGAGGTCCCGACCATCGGACGGACTGGAGTCCCAGCTGTGAGGAGAATTCCACCGTCTGTTCCGGGGCCAGGCTCAGTGCCATCGCCAGCCCGACCGGGACGGTGAAGCCGGAACCCCGGAGGTGGTCCGAGGTGATCACGATCCGGTAGGCCCAGCCGCCGTCGTGGCGGAACACCTTCCGTGTCTGAGCGGGGCCTTTCCTGCGGGCGGGCCCGCTGGTGCTGCGGCTGACGATCCCGCCGCGGGTCTGGAAGGGGGCTGCTGCCGCGAAAGTCCTGATACTCGTTTCCGAGATCTCCCGGAAACGAGTGGTCAGTTCCCCGACGAGCGCGTTGAGTGGAACACTTCCGGCGTTGCGGTCGATGATCTGGCCGATCTGGTCGCGGATCGTGGTGTACTCCTCGAACTCCCACTCACTCAGCGCCCACGTTCCCCGGTCGACGCGCTTGAACCGGCGGTCGTCGGAGAGCCGGTTCGCCAGCCCGCCTAGGTTCGCGACCTCCAGTCGCTCCGCGATGGACTTCGCCGTCATGGGTTCGCCGGTGATGGACAGCAGCGCCGCGGCCCGGTCGCCCAGCGTGGCGGTCCTCGTCAGCACGTGACCGTCGATGATCTCGTATCCGCACCACACGAGCCAGTTCCGGAGCTCGTCGAGGCCCATCCCGAACTCCGCCAGCAGCGCGCCGAGTTCGTCGAGCGCGACGACGCCGTGCCGGTCGGTGCTGTCCTCCAGCAGCAGCTCCGTCCGGCTCCGGGTTGCCTTGACGTTGGGCGCGAGCGCCCAGCCGTCGACGACCTCGAACTCGTCGTCGAGTTTGTCGAGCACGTACCAGAACGGTTTTCCGAGGCTCTCGACGCGTTCGCGTAGCACCGGGAAGTCCTCCAGCAGCCGGGACAGGGCCGCCACCGGCTGAATCCTGGCGCGCACACTGTCCCGCAACTCGGTCACCGGCCCGCTGGCGGCGAGTTTCGCGTCGAGCTGCTTGCGTGCGGAGCTCTCCAACTGGCTGATACGTTGCGGGGACACTCCGTGTTCCGCGGCCAGCGCCTGGAGGGTTTCCGGTTCGTCGGCGAACGTTCGCCTGCGCAGGATGCTGAGGCTTCGAGCGTCGAACCGGCCGAACCAGCGGCCGATCTCCTCCAGCGGGTCGGCCGTCTCCGGCTCCTCTTCCGACGGCTGTTCGACGACCGTGCCGGTGTCGGCAGGTGACGGCGGTTCGAGCGAGGCGTCGGCCAATGTCGTGAACAGGTCCAGTGCCGTTCTGCGACCGATCCCTCGGGCTTCCAGTACCTCCGGGAGGAAAAGCCGGGAGAGGTCCACCGCGGTCTCGATCTCCAGGTACCGCAGTAGGCGGAGTGCCCTGCTGCTGAACGGCAGGTGGTCCATCCGCGTGTCGGGAGGAATCGCCGGGAAGGCCCGCGCCAGTGGCGTGTCGTCCGGCCAGTCCATGAGCAGGGTCGCCGCGATGGCGTAGGTGGCGGCCGAAGGGGAAAGCTGCGCGGAGTCTCCGGGCGAGCTCGACAACCACCATTCCGGGGTGGTGGACGCCCCGTCGAGCTCGGGATTGTCGCCCGCCTGGTATTCGCTCAGCCACGGAAAGACCTCCGGCCAGAGCTGTTTTCCGTCGGACGGTGCTTCGGCGAGTGCGGGCAGCGCCTCGGCGGGTTCGGGGACGGACTCGTCG
The DNA here is from genome assembly GCF_000244975.1 of Saccharomonospora cyanea NA-134. Classification (NCBI taxonomy): domain Bacteria; kingdom Bacillati; phylum Actinomycetota; class Actinomycetes; order Pseudonocardiales; family Pseudonocardiaceae; genus Saccharomonospora; species Saccharomonospora cyanea. The sequence goes on from NZ_CM001440.1 coordinate 599,777, forward strand.
ACCGGTGGTTCGGGCCGTGGTTCGGTTCGCTGCTTCGGGGAGGCGGTCGGTGCGGTGTTCAGAATCGGGCGGATACCCAGCCCGTCCAGCGTCGTCCACAGGGTGGCGAGCGCTCGTTCCTTGTCCAGGTAGTAGGACGACTCCCGCACCCGCCAGAACTTCCAGCCGCAGCGTTTGAGCTCCTGCTCGCGGTACAGGTCCTGGGTGAGCTGCTCAGGGGTGTGCCAGTGGTCGCCGTCGCACTCGACCGCGAGCTTCGCACCCTCACCGGTGACGACGAGGTCGATGCGCCTGCCGTTGCTCTCGACCTGCGGTGTCACGTGGTAGCCGCGTTCGACGAGATCGCAGAACACGCGCTGCTCGAACAGCGAGTCGAACTGCGGATGCCGCACGTCACGCTGCACGTTCGTCAGCACGTCGTCGAGTGCCTTGCGTTCGGCCGTCATGTGCTCGAGCAGCGACAGCCGGAGGTCACCCGGACGCAGGCGGTCCTTGGTCACCGAGTGGAACAGAATCAACTGGTCCTGTGCTCGCGAGGCAGCGACGTTGAAGCTGCGCTGGAAGCTCGCGCGCACGAGGGGCGCGAAGTTCTGCTCCGGCGAGACCACCATCGACAGCCACACGACGTGCCGTTCGTCGCCCTGGAAGTCGGATGCGGTGCCGATGCGCAGCCTGCGCTCCGCCCACACCTCGGGGTCGACGCCTCTGTCGAACAGGGCGTTGGTGATGACATCCACCTGACGCTGACCTTGTAGGACCACCACCCCGAACGTCTTGTCGTCGTAGGCGGGGTCGTCCAGGCACGCGACGATGGAGTCGGCGATGGCGTCGGCTTCCACCGGGTTGCACAGCGTCTGGTTCTTGCCTTCGACGAAACCGCCCCGCACGTACTGGGTCTGCAGCGGCGGCAGCCGGTCGGCGCCGAACTGCCGCACCGGGACGAGCGGTTGGTCCTGGTAGAACTCGTTGGAGGACCACTGGATGATCTCCGGCATGCACCGGAAGTGCTCCCGCAACCGGACGAGCTGGCCGAACCTGCTTCTCAGCAGCGAGAACATGCTCGATCGGGGGCTGAACTCCGTACGCAGGTAGTTCGGCACGTCGTAGAGTTCGCTGTCGAGCGTGTCGAAGATCGGCTGCAGCGCCCCGGAGGCCACCTCGGACGGCGTGCACTGCTTGTCGTCGCCTACGACGATGATCCGCGGTGCCAGCCAGAGCAGGAAGGTGCTGGTGAGTTCGGCCTGGCTGGCCTCGTCCACGATGATGACGTCGAAGGCGTTCTGCCGCGGTGGGACGGTGTCGAGCACATGCTTGATCGGCATCACCCACGCCGGGACGGCACCCTGGGCCACGCTCATCGCCTCGCGAGCGGCGGCGCGGAACCGCTCGTGGTACTTCCCGCTCTTGCCCGCGTTGCCGGCGTTGCTTGCGTAGGAATTGAGCGCCCCGACCTGTTCCGCGGTCATCCGCCGCAGGCAGGCGTTCCACGCCTGCTCGGCGGCGAGGTCGGCGGTGATCTTCTCCAGATCGGCGGTGGTGGCTTCGAGCTCGGCCTCCAGCTCCTGTTCGGCCCCGGCGGCGGTCTGTTCCTCCACCCACGACCTCGCCACCGCGCGAGCCCAGGCCTGTGGCCAGGCGTGGATTCGGTCAGTCCATTCCGGATTCCGAGCGGAGCGGGTGAGAGTGTCGGCGAGGGCGGGACACGCACGCCGGAGCCGGTCGAGCAACGTGTCACACCGTTGTTGGGCGGCCCGTTGCCTGCGGGCGCGATCCAGTGCCCGCACCGCGTCCTGGTAGGCGGCCGCGTCGTGGGATCGTAGCGCGGCGGTGAGTGCGTCGTGTTCGGGTGAGCGGTTCGGGGCCGGCGACAGAGCACTCACCTGGTCCGCGAGGTGGTCGAGCCTGCCTCTGGCGGTCTTCGCGCTGTGCGCCCGCGCGGCGTCCATGGTCCGCTCGGTGAACTCGAACAGCTCCCCGAGGGAGGCCAACCGGGGCCGCACGGTCGGGGGGATCGCGGTGAGGTGTTGCCGCAGCGTGTGCTGCGCGGCACGCACCTGCTCCACCACTCCGTAGAGTTTGCGCAGTTGCACGAGCTGGTCGACCACGACGCTGCGGGGAGCGGTCGTGTCGAGGACGTAGCCCAGTGCCGCGAAGGTCGCGGAGACCATCTCGGCGATCTCCAGTGTCCGCAGGTGGTTGGCGACCTGCATGGCCGTACCGGTGTTGGTGACCTCGGCCGATCCGACCCGAACCGTGGGCAGGTAGGCGTCCACCGCCTTCTGCTGGGGTTTCTTCAGGTGCTTGCGCACCTTGCCGCCGGATTGGAGGTACTCCGCGTAGCTTCGGAAGGCCGCGTGCGCCGAGGGGGGAACGCCTTCCGTCGTGATCGGCGTATGCCCGGCGTTCCGGTCGCACTGCAGTGCCTCGTCCACGAGTGACAGCACCTGGCCCGCGCCGGCCCACAGGTGTTCTCGCTGCTGGCCGAGCAGCGCGCTGACCGTGTCGTCGAGCCAGTCCTGCCGGGCGGGCAGCGCGCGTAGCCCGACGATGAGCTCCTGGACCTGCGCGCAGTCGTGGCTCAGCCGCCGGAACTGGTCATCGGTCAGGTTCCCCAGCGCGCCGATCAGCTCTCCGTGGTCGCCACCGACGACCTCGGTGCCCTCGGCCACTGCCTGGGTGAGTCCGACGACCAGTTGCTCGTCGGGGAGGTGGGCTTGGTCCGGTATCGCCTGGTCGCGACGTCCCTGTCGTTCGTCGTCCTCGTCGCGGAGCAGCCGGATCAGCTCACCGAACTCGTCGGTGCTCAACGGGGGTTCGCCGGTGGCGGTGCCCTCGATCCACCCGACATCGCCGGTCGCGCCGATCTTCCGCACGATCTCGCTGAGCGTTCCCGCGTAGCCGGGGGAGATCTCCGGGTGCTGGTAGGTCTCGGATTCGCGGAGCGCTCTGATCCGTTCCAGCAGTTCGGCGCGCCGCCGTTGCGCGGCGCCTCGCCGGGCGGACAGCTCGTTGATCCAGTGTTCGCTGGCTTCGGCGTTGAAGTTGGCGTGCCGGTCGGACAGAGTGGACACGCTCTTGCGCGCCGCGGCGTTGGTCTTGCGGTCGGTCGAGGTCATCGACACGCAGAGATCCTGCAGGGGCTCCGGGAGTTTGTCACGCAGCACGGCCAGCGCCTGGGCCTTCTCGCTGGTGACGAGGATGCGCTGCCCGCGCGCGAGCAGCGCGCTCATCAGGTTGGCGATGGTGTGGGTCTTGCCTGTCCCGGGTGGGCCTTCCACGACCACACCGCTGTCTTCCCCGAGCCGCCGGATGACTTCCCGTTGCTGGTCGTTGGCGGGTAGCGGGAACAGTGGGTCCTCGGCCAGTGCCGCCGCGGCCGTCGCATTGGTCCGTTCCAGCCACGACAGCTTGTCCCGGGTCTCGATCGGGGTGACCAGTTGCGCGAGACCGAGGGGAACGGGCTCGTGGCTTTCCTCGAGCGTGCTGCCGATCTGCTCGTAGTACTTGCGCAGTGCGTAGGAACCTCGGGTGCGAAGGAGGAGCGCGGGGGCGAAGTCGAGCCGGAAAGCGCCCGTCGTTCTCGGCGTCCAGGAGTCGCTGATGTCGCACTCGGTGTCGAGCGCCCGCTCGGCCCAGGCCTTGAGGAAGCCGGGAATCTGGGGGTCGATCGGCGACTGCGCGGTGGCCGCGAGCTTCTTGCGCAGTGAGGGGGCCGCACTGCGGTCGAAGAAGCCGAGGTCGCCGATGAGCTCGTCGTCCTCGAGCCGCACGGGGCTTTCGTCGCTCACCACGCAGTGGATCGCGCCGCTCTCCCGGTGGTGTTCGATGCGCACCGGCTGGCTGACGAGGTGGATCCGCACCGTGGCGCCGTGTTCGCCCGCCACCCTGAGCAGCCCCGCGGCCAGGACCACTTCGAGCGATTCGGGCTGCTGCGAGGCCTGGCGTTCCATGTCCGCGAGGCGATTGTGGAGTTGCTGGAGGGCTCGCCGTCGGGCTTCGGCTTCCGCCCACCGCCGCCATTCGGCAAGCCACTCCTGGAACGCGTCGGTGACCTCACCGGCGTCGATCAGCTTGACGGTGTCCCCGGTGACCGGGTGCGGTCCCTGTTCGCGCAGTTTCGGCTCGTCGCCGCTGCGGTCGAGCCAGTACCGGAGCACTTCCGGCGGCTTCGGTTCGGCGGCCACCTGAACCCTCGGTACGACGAACACGTGTTCGCCCAGGCCGGCGTCCTGCTCGACGGGCAGGTGCTTTCCGACGTCGGAAAGCCAGAGCAGGTCACGGTGGTCGCTGATCTGCGTCACCGGGGCGCTGCGTTTGATGGCGAGCTTGCGCAGGAAGCCCATCAGGCGGGCGACGCGGTCCTTGAGTTCGGGATCGTGTTCGGGAAAGGTCACCGAGGCTGCTCCTTGAAGGCGGCGCGTGCTCGGCACGGTCTCAGCCGAGCACAGGTGTGTCGCCGGGGTCGGTGGCAACGTTACGAAAGGGTGGAAAGGGACGACAGAGATCGACGGCTACGGATCACCCACGACCTGGTAACGACGGTAGGATCACGAGCCGTCGCTGTGATCCAGGTCAAAGGAGGGTGGCGGGATGTCCGACGGCCGGAGGCCGACACCGAAGCCAGCTCCGCCGCCTCCGAAGCAGCGGTGGTTCCAGGAGCGGACGTCTCCGTATCCGTGGGAGCAGGACGGCCTGGACCACATCCGTAGGTTGATGCCGCAGGCGGAGCCGTATCGCGCGTGGGCCACTTTCTCGTTCACCGCGGCCTCCGGCCGGGTCAACGAGTGTGACCTGCTGATCGCGGTTCCCGGTGGGCTCTACCTGGTGGAGCTCAAGGGCCACACCGGGCGCGTGGTGAACAACGGAGACACCTGGATTTTCTACGACGAGGGTGCGAGGCGCCCGCGCACGCTGCGCAACCCGCTGCATCTCACCGACCTGAAGTGCAAGGAGCTCAAGCAGCGCCTGGAGTGGGCGGCCAAGCAGAACCACTACACCGGCCGGATTCCGCGCATCGAACCCGCGATCTTCCTGTCCGCACCGGGGCTGACCTCGGAGCTCGACGAGGTGCAGCGCACCCGCGTCTACGGCCGTGACGGGCAGGTCGACGGTCTGGACTGGATCTGGCGTGACCTGCTGTCGCGCCCGCCGCAGCGGGAGCACCAGCGGATCAGCCCGGAGTTCTCCCGCCACGTGCTGCCGAAGCTGCTGGAGAAGATCGGCATCCGGGCGTCGACGGCGCATCTGCGGTTCGGCGACGACTGGGAGCTCTCCGGTGAGGTGCTGGACGCGGGCCCGACGTGGGAGGACCGCCTCGCGTTCCGCACGGGCCTCGTGCGTGAGGAAGGCCGGGTCCGCATCTACCTCACCGAGCAGCAGGCCGCCGAAGAGCGGCGGCAGTCGGTGGAGCGGGCCGCGCGGCGCGAGTACCAGGTGTTGCAGGGCATCACCCACCGCGGCATCGCGCAGGCCGTGCAGATCCGGGAGCATCAGAGCGGTCCCGCGATCCTCTTCCGCCACAGCTCGTCGGACCTGCGGCTGGACTCCTACCTCGACGTGCACGGCGAGCGGCTGAGTATCGACACGCGGCTCGACCTGGTGCGCCAGCTCGCCGAGGCGGTGCAGTACGCGCACCACCGCTCGCTCTACCACCGTGCCCTGTCGGCGCGTTCGGTGTGGGTGTCGGCGAAGGACGACGGGTCCGACCCGGTGTTGCGGATCACCGACTGGCAGGCCGCCGCCCGTGACTTCGACACGACGTCGCTGTCGACGGTGGGCAAGACCTCGTTGACGGGTGAGCACCTGGCGGGCTCGGCGGAGGTGTATCTGGCGCCGGAGTTCGCCCCGCACGCCGACCCGGTGGATCTCGACGTGTTCGGTCTGGGCGCGGTGTCGTTTCTGATCCTGACGGGGCAGCCACCCGCCACGCAGCGCAGCGGCCTGATCGAGTGGCTGGCCGACAGCCACGGCCTGCACCCGTACGCCGTGTCGGACGGCATCTCCGACGCCCTCGACGCGCTGGTTTTCGACGCGACCCGCACGGAGCTGTCGCAGCGACTGGAGTCGGCGGACGCCTTCCTGAAGCGGTTGGACGCGGCGGAGTGGGAGTCGCTGCCCGAGTCGTCCGTGCCCGTGGTGGATCCGCTCACGGTGTCGGCGGGCCAGATGGTGGACGAGCGGTGGCGGGTCGAGCGGGTGCTCGGCACCGGTGCCACGGCGCGGGCGTTGCTGGTGCGGAGGGTGGACACCGACGACGAGCAGCCCGAGCGCCGGGTGTTGAAGGTGGCGCTCGACGACGACAAGGCGCAGCACCTGCACGCCGAGGCCCGGGCCTTGGCGCTGGCGGGCGGCGGCGTGGTGGTGCAATTGCTCGACGGCCCCCGCGAGGTGGGTGGCCGCACCGTGCTCGATCTGGAGTACGCGGGCGGGCAGGACCCGCAGGGCTACACGCTCGGCGAGCATCTGCGCGCCGAGGGCAGGCTCAGCTACCACAACCTGGAGCGTTACGGCCGCGACCTGTTCATCGCGTTGGACCAGCTCGCGGGTAAGGGTGTGCGGCACCGGGATCTGAAGCCGGACAACTTCGGCATCTACCGCAGGGCCGACCGCTCGACACAGTTGATGTTGTTCGACTTCTCGCTGGCCGACGTCTCGGAGCGCGACGTCACGGCGGGTACCCGCGGGTATCTGGATCCGTTCCTCGGCACGAACCGCCGCCCCGCCTACGACGATCACGCCGAGCGTTACGCGGCGGCGGTGACACTGCACGAGATGGCGTCCGGGCAGCGGCCGGTGTGGGGCGACGGGGTGAGCGATCCCCGCACCACCACCGACGAGACTCCGGTGCTGGCGGCGGAGCTGTTCGAACCGGCGTTGCGCGATGGGTTGACGGCGTTCTTCCGGCGCGCGCTGCACCGGGACGTCAACCGCCGGTTCGACACGGTGCGGCAGATGGAGGACGCCTGGCGGGAGGTGTTCACCGCGGCGGACACCGCCCAGCCGCTCACCACGCCCGACACGGTGGGTGTCGAGGGCGAGACGCTGGAGGCCACCCGCGACGCGCATGCCGAGCGGGCCACCCTGGACACGCAGCTCGACGTGTCCGGGTTGAGTCCGCGTGCGGCGTCGTTGGCGCAGTCGTTCGGGGTGACGACGGTGCGGGAGCTGCTGGAGCAGGTGCGCCCGTACGAGATCAGCCGGGCGCGGGGCGCGGGGAAGGTGGTGCGCAACGAGCTGAACCGCCGTCACAAGCAGTGGACGCGGGCGTTGTTGCAGCCCTCCGAGCCCGACCGCCCGGAGCCGGACTCGCCATCCGGCCGCTCCACTGTGGACGAACTGGTCGCCGTGTTGTTGCCTCCGAGGGGCAGGCGGGGTTCGCGTAAGGCGGATGTCGTGCGGTTGACGCTCGGGTTGCCGGCGGGGGAGGGCGAACAGCCGCCTCCGCCGTGGCCGACGCAGACCGAGGTGGCTCGGCGGCTGGGTATCACGCAGGGCCCGGTGTCGCAGCACTACCGCGCGGCGGTGAAGGCGTGGGCGGCCGAACCGCGGTTGTCGGCGGTGCGCGACGAGCTGGTGGAGCTGGTCGCCGAGGCGGGCCGCGTGATGCCGGCGCACGAGCTGGCTGCCACGGTTCGGGCCCGGTACGGCGTCGCGGAGCGGGACACCCGGGAACACGCGCTTGCTCAGGCGTTGGCGGTGGTGCGCGCGGCGGTGGACACCGAGGCGTGGGAGCGGCAGCAGAGCGAGGACGAGGACGGTCCACGGTTCTCGGCGTTGCGGCGCGGCGAGCACGTGTTGATCGCGCTGGAGTCGTTGCCGGGCACGGACGCGCCGAGTGCTCCGGAGCTGGCCGACTACGCCGTCGCGCTGGGGGCGCGGGCCGACGAGCTGGTGGAGCTGGACCCGCTGCCGGGTCGTGGTGTGGTGGTGCGGGAGTTGCGGGCGGTGCCGGCCCCGGAGGGGTTGCCGTCGCAGGCGGACACCCGGCTGGTGGAGCTGGCGGCGGTGATGTCGCGGCACGCGGCGGCGTCGGCGCGTTCGGAGCTGTATCCGAGGGAGCTGGATCTGGTGCGGGCGCTGCGTATGTCGCAGGCGGCCGTGGGGGTGCGGCGGGATGCGGGGATCACGCTCGCGGATCTGCTGGCGAAGGTGCGGGCGCGGTTCCCGTCCGTGGCGGTGGACGAGAACATCACGTATGTGCGGCTGGAGGAGGCGCTGCGCGAGGCGGGCACCCCGCTGGAGTGGGACATCGAGGCGCAGCGGTTCCGGCCTCCGGCGCCGGAGTTCTCCCGGTTGGCGGCGTCGTCGAGTCTGACGCGTGGCGGTCCCGGCCCCCGCTGGTCCGGTGGTCTGGACCCGCAGGACGTGCTGCACGACAAGCTCACCAGGGCGGTGGAGTACGGCGGGTTCGTGGCGTTGACGTTGTGGGGCGCGAACCTGCCGGGGGCGGCCGAGTCGCTGGCGGCGCGGTATGCGGTGCGGGCGGTGCACGTGGACGGCGAGTTCCTGGCGGCGTTCCGGGAGTTGGTCGCCGAACACGGCCAGGACTGGGAGCTGGTGCGGAAGCTGGATGAGCGGTTCGGGCGGACGGCCCGGCCGAAGCCGGGTTTCCGCCGTTACGTGCAGCAGGCGTGGGAGCGGCTGCGGGACCGCCTGGAGGCGTCGTCCGACGGCGAGCGCACGGTGTTGTTGCTGCACCACGCGGGCCTGGTGGGCCGCTACGCCGACCTGGGTGGGCGCGAGTTCCTGACGGGCCTGCAGCAGGCGGCCCGGTCGGCGCGGGCGTGGCCGCACGGGCTGTGGGTGCTGTGCCCGGGCGAGTCGAAGCGGGAGGCGCCGCAGCTCGACGGCCTCCGGGTGGAGGCGTTGACGGAGGCGGAGCGGGTGGTGCTGGACCGGGAGTTCCTGCACGGTCCTCGGGCGGCTGACCGGGCGAGTTGAGGCCGCTGTCGCCTGGGGTGGTGCTTGGCTCAATCGCGCTCCGGGAGGGTGGGCCTGTCGATACACTCCGAAGCCGAACGGTTCCGCGACGTCGGCTTTTGGGGGTAGTTGTGGCTGAGCTCAGAGACATGAGCGATGGCGCTGGCAAGTTCGTCGCAGGGGGCGCGCTGTCCAAGGTGATGTCGGCTATGGACAAGTCGATGGGCACCGAGGCGATGGCGGAGGTGACCCGCTCGGCGGACCAAATGGTCGCCTCGGCGAAGTCCGGCGGCTTCAAGGTCACACCGGAAGCCGCCGACCCGATCATCAAAGTCCTGGAAGACTTCATCGACAGGATAACCACAATGATGATCGGGTTAGACGTTTTTGACCAAGCTCCTCCACTTGGTGACCATGCTTATGGCAAGCTTGTCGCTCAGCGTATGCATGAGGCGGCAAACGACGAACGGTCCGGTCGTGCTGCCCTGAACTCGCTCCAGATAGTCCTGGAAAGGAGTCGGGAAGCGCTGCTTAGGGCATCGAACCAATATCAAGAGCAAGAAGAATCGGCGCAGAACTCATTTCGCGGTTTGGATGGATGAGACGTGACTAAAAGGTCCAACGGATTGAAAGTTGCCTTTGCTATAGCCTTGATGGGTTTTGTGTCGAGTTGTGCATCGGATGAGAAGGGTATAGCAGAGCCACAGGATTCGGCAAACGTCTCGCCTGGTTACAGCTCCACATCAGCCCCCTCGTCGGCTGAGGCGATCAGCATGTCGATCGACCCGTGTGAAGTTCTTTCTTCTGAGGATCTAGCCGGTTATGGCAAGTTCGAGTCAAAGAAAGAAAACCTTGGTGGCGCCCGGTCATGTTTCTGGCAAAGGAGTGCTGAAGGGGGTCAGGATGCTGCCGGGTTCTCCTTGAACGTTCGGGACAGTCAAAGTATTGAGGCGGTCAATGATGTTGGCGGCGGGGTGGTGACCGGTGAAGTCAATGGTCGTCCGGCGGCTGTGGCCGCGAATCCCAATAGTGGTTCCTGTACTGTTGCGATGAAGATCGACGACAATTCCCGTATCGATATCACGATCACCACTCCTCCGGATCGCGACGATGATCCATGCCAGTTCGGTGAAGAGGTCGCTTACTTTGTTGAACCTCGCTTGCCTGCTGTTCCGTAATCTGTGGTGGGTTTGAAGCGTCTCGGTGCTGCATTCTTCGAGCCGGTTGGGTGAGTAAGCGAGACATGGGGATATTTCCGGTTCTTCGGGGAAGAAGACGTGGGTGTAAAGCATTTTGGCGCTGCGATCGCTGCCTTGGTAATGCTGGGTTCTTCAGGGTGTTCGCGCCAGGAGGCGGGTTTTGCGGAGTCGAAATCACCTTCGGGCGCACCGGGGTGAGTGGCCCCTTTGCCTCGTCTTCTTCCTTTGCGCGCCCAGCCAGCTTGTCGATCGATCCGTGTGGCCTGATATCGGCGGAGGACTTGGCCGAAGTTGGGGAATTCGAGACGGAGTACCAGGAAGGAGGTGGTTCTCGGTACTGCGTGTGGCAGGAGGGTTTTGAATCCGGTGGGAATGGCTTTGGTTTCTCTGTCGGTGTGCGAGATTCTCAGGGCATTGACGCGGTGAGGGACATTGGCGGCGGAGTTGATCCGACTGAGGTGAATCAGCGGCCAGCGGTGAAAACCGAAGACCCGGTGAGCGGTGATTGTATGTTGGCTGTGAAGATAAGTGATTCCTCCCGGATTGATGTGACGGTCTTGGGGGAAGACGGAGATGGTGATTCATGCGGGCTCGCCGAGGTGATCGCGGGCATGGTGGAGCCTCGGTTGCCTGAGCTTCCGTGAGGTGAGCGGTCGTCGCGGCTATCCGGCCGTTGCCTCGTCGTAGCCCGGCAGGTCGTACGCCCGTGCTACTGCGGTTTCGATGTCGTGGGTGTGCAGGCCTGCGTGTTCGGCGATGGTGAAGCCGAGTTCGAGTAGGCGGAAGGCGATGGCTCGTAGGGCTGGGGTGGCGTCGGGGTGTCCGGCGTCTTGGTGGTGGTAGAGCCCTTCGGTTTCGGTGTCGATGGCTCTGGTGATGCGCAGTAGTGCGGCCGACAGGTCGTGGTGGGCTGGGGGTCGTTGGGCGCGGATCGTCGAGGTCTCGGCCGCGTGGAGGCGGGGGACCTTGACGTCGGGGCAGGTGGCCGCCGCTAGGAGGATGGCCGCTCGTTCGATGTCGCGTTCGTGGATCAGGACCCGCCTGATGGTCTCGACCTGCTCTCGGGTCGGCGGGACGTAGGTTGCGGTGGTCATCGTCGGTCCTTCTCGCAGAGGCCAGGGATAGCGCGCGGTTCCGGTCATGGCACGGGGTTTGGGGAGTGCGCCAGCATGTGGCGGGCCAGGTCGGCCACGGCCTCGCCGGTGGCCCGCACGGCGCGCGCGTCGTCGGGGGCGACGTCGGCCAGGTGGGCGAGCGCGCCGATGGTCTGCTGGATGCGCCGTCGCAGCGAGTCGCCCTCAGGCAGAGTGAGGGCGGGGTGGCCTGCGGGGCGGCACGTTTCGAGGATGCCTCGCCCCCGGTCGTGCAGATCCTCCAGCGCGCCGCTCGTGCGCTCGCACATCTCCGCGAGCACCTCTTCCAGGGCCTCCCACTGGCGCGCGGGCAACACCGCCGGTTCGCGGCAGCACGTCGCCACCACCACACCGTCGATCTCGGCCGCCCGCGCGTGCAGCTCCGCCGCGAGAGCGGAGAGCCGGTCGGCCAGCGCGCACAACCCTTCGGCGGGCAGCTCCCCACCGTCCTGGCGCTGCAGCAACTCCACCACCACCGCGCCCAGATAGCGGTTGAACCGGCCCAGCCGCACCAGCAGTTCCCGATCACGTTCGATCATCACCGACTCCCCTCAGAACGTGGGCCGCAGCCGCTCCCGCATTGCTCCATTCGGCCTTACCGAGCGGCCAAGTGGCCTAACTGTATCATCTGTCATAACTGTCGCATCGGTCGCGAGCGTATCTAAGTAGCGGCATGGGGCGCGTCTGTGCGGTTACGTGTCATCTGTGACCAGGCAGAAGCTTCTTTCAACGGGTGAGGCCGCGAAACATCTCGGTGTCGCTCGCGGCACGCTCACGCGTTGGTGGCAGCGCGGCATGGTCGAACCCGAGTTCGTCACGGCGGGTGGCCAAGCGCGATGGGATCTCGACGATCTGCTGCGGCAGCTTGAGGAATTACGCAAGCGGCAACGTGACGAGCGCCCGTAGGGTTCAGCTCCGCCGGGGCGTCTCACCAGGCATCAGTAACAACACGCTCCGTGACCGCGATCTTTCTTCGCAGGGTTGAGTAGCGGCTGCGTTGCGATGTGGTCGCCGAATTGTCCTGTCCACGCACCTCGCTACTAGCATCGCCGGGGTGCCGGATGGTCGGGGCGAGTAAAGGGGAGCGGCAGACTGTGGCAGTGCGTGGTGCTGACCTGGGTGAGCTGGTGAAGGACCTGCGCAGGCAGGTCACCGTGCTCGAAGACGATTTGCGGGCGCGGGCCCAGGAGGTGTCGGAGTTCCACACCCCGCTGCGCGCCGAATACGACGAGGCGCGCAAGCGGGAACGCACGGCGGCGACGTGGGAGTCGTGGCTCGACCAGCGGGTGACGCAGGTGGCTGCGGCGTGGGTGCTGGGCACGGTGTTCGTGCGGTTCTGTGAGGACAACGGGCTGATCCAGTGGCCGTTCCTCGCGGGGCCGGGGGAGCGGCTGGCGGACGCGGAGGAGCGGCACGAGGCGTACTTCCGCGAGCACCCGCAGGACAACGACCGCGACTGGATCGTCGCGGCCTTCAATCACCTGGCGGAGGCACACCCGACGGCGGCGGGGCTGTTCGACGCGCGGTTCAACCCGCTGTGGGAGATCACGCCGTCGTTCGAGGCGGCGACGGCGCTGTTGCAGTTCTGGCGGCGGCGCGGCGACGACGGCGAGATCCGCTACGACTTCACCGACCCCGAATGGGACACGCGCTTCCTCGGCGATCTGTACCAGGACCTGTCGGAGCACGCGCGCAAGACGTATGCGCTGCTGCAGACGCCGGAGTTCGTGGAGGAGTTCATCCTCGACCTCACGCTCGAACCGGCCGTCGAGGAATTCGGGCTCAAAGACCTGCGCACGATCGACCCGGCGTGTGGGTCGGGGCACTTCCTGCTGGGGCTGTTCCGGCGGGTGCTGGCGAAGTGGCGGGAGGCGGAGCCGGGCACGGATGAGTGGGAGCTGATCCAGCGCACGCTCGGCTCGGTACACGGCTGCGACAAGAACCCGTTCGCCGCGTCCATCGCCCGGTTCCGGATGCTGGTGGCGGTGCTGCGCGAGGCGAACGCGATCCGGCTCGACCAGGCGCCGCGGTTCCCGATCAACATCGCGGTCGGCGACTCCCTCATGCACGGCCGGGGCGCGCCCGGCATCCAGGGCGAGCTGTTCGCGCTGGAGGAGCCGCACACCTACGCCACCGAGGACATCGACGAGTACATACGCTCCTGCGACCTGCTCGGCAAGGGCTCGTACCACGTGGTGGTGGGCAACCCGCCGTACATCACGGTGAAGGACAAGCAGGAGAACCAGAACTACCGCGACCGGTATGACGCCTGCTCACGGCAATATGCATTGTCTGTGCCGTTCGCGCAGCGCATGTTCCAACTGGCCTTGCGTGCTCACGGTAGTGATCGAGACGCCGGATTTGTGGGGCAGATTACTGCAAACTCGTTCATGAAGCGTGAGTTCGGCAAGAACTTGATCGAGCGGTTCTTTCCTAGTGTCCATCTCACGCATGTTGTCGATACGTCTGGCGCTTACATTCCTGGGCATGGAACTCCAACGGTCATCTTGGTTGGGCGAAACCATATTTCGCGAAACGATGACCCTGTCCGTGCGGTGCTTGGTGTGCGAGGTGAACCGGCGCAGCCGTCCGACCCGTCGAAAGGGTTGGTGTGGTCGGCCATTGTTGAGCAAATATCACGTAGTGGAAGTGAATCCGAATGGGTGACGGCTGACGACATCCCGCGTTCTTCCTTTTCGAATCACCCTTGGTCTTTGGCGGGAGGGGGAGCGAGTGATCTGGTAAGAAGCCTGCATGAGGCATCGTCGAGGAATTTGGGCACGGTGCTGTTGCTGACTGGGCGTACTACCCACACCGGAAGTGATGAAGCCTACTTTGCTCCGGTCGGTACGTGGGCTCGACTGGGCCTTCCGGATGAAAGAGTAGCGACCCTGGTTGAAGGAGACAGTGTTCGGGACTGGTCTCTACCTCTTGTGACGGAGGCTGTTTTCCCGTATGGCGCAGACCTTCGCGCAGATCTTAAGGACCTGCCTACTTATAAGCACCTATGGATGCATCGCGCGCACTTGCGTGAACGCCGTGAGCCCGGAGGGACTCACGAGGAAATAGGCTTGACTTGGTACGAATGGAGTCGGTGGCACCCAGAAAGGTTTTCCGTTCCCCTTGGGATTCCATTCGCGTTCGTGGCTACGCACAACCACTTCGTGTTGGATCGGGGTGGGAAGGTCTTCAAGCAGTCGGCGCCGGTGATTAAGTTGCCGGAGGGGGCTGGTGAGGACGAGCATTTGGAGTTGCTTGGGGTGCTCAACTCGTCCACGGCCTGTTTCTGGCTCAAGCAGGTGAGCCACAACAAGGGGCGGCCGGGAGCTGAGCAGACAGGGGCCGATGAGCCTTGGGAGCACCGATTCGAGTTCACTGGCACCAAGCTTCAGGAGTTTCCCCTTCCTGCTGTGCTGCCGTTGGAGTTGGGGCGGGCGCTGGATTCGCTGGCCCAGGACCTCGCCGCTCACGAACCCTCGGCCGTCGCTGAGGTGGGTACGCCGACTCGCGAGCGGCTTGACGCTGCCCGTGCTGAGCACGCGCGTATCCGGGGACGCATGATCGCGCTTCAGGAGGAACTCGACTGGACCGTCTACCACTCCTACGGCCTGCTCGACGACACCGAGCGCGCCCAGCTCATCGCACCCGATCTCGACACCGTGCCCGAGATTGGTCCGAGTGAGCGAGCATTCGCGATTGTGCTCGCCCGCCGACTGCGGCAAGGGGAGACGGACACAACGTGGTTCTCTCACCATAACCACAAATTCCCGCCCGTCACCGAGATCCCCGCGCACTGGCCCGACTGGTGCCGGCAAATCGTCCAGGCGCGCATCGACGTCATCGAAAAGCGGCGCGACATCGGCCTCATCGAGCGGCCCGAGTGCAAGCGGCGGTGGGCCTCCGAGACGTGGGAGCGCAAGGAAGCCGACGCGCTGCGCACGTGGCTGCTCGACCGGTGTGAGCGGCGAGACCTGTGGTACGGGTTGCGCGACGGGTTCTCCCAGCCCCGCACGCTCACCGTCAACCAGCTCGCCGATCAGTTCCGCGACGACGCCGACATGCACGCCGTCGCCGCCCTCTATGCCAGCGACCACCTCGGCAAACCCGACCTGCCGCTCGCGCGCGTGCTGGAAACGATCATCGCCGACCAGCACGTCCCCTACCTCGCCGCGCTGCGCTACAAGGACAGCGGCCTGCGCAAACGCGCCCAATGGGAAGAGGTGTGGGAGAAGCAGCGCGAAGAGGACCGCACGGGGCAGCGGCTCGACATCCCCGTACCCCCGAAATACACCTCCGCCGACTTCCGCAAGACCAGCTACTGGACCCACCGAGGCAAACTCGACGTGCCCAAGGAACGGTTCGTCTCCTATCCTGGCGCGTCCCCCGACGCCGACCCCAGCCTGCTGCTCGGCTGGGCCGGATGGGACCACAAGGACCAGGCCCAAGCGCTGGTCAACCTCGTCAACGACCGCACCGCCGACGCGGGCTGGGAAACCGACCGGCTCACCCCGCTCATCGCCGGACTCGCCGAACTGATGCCGTGGGTGCGGCAGTGGCACGGCGACTACGACGACGAATGGGAAGGCGTGCCCGCCGACGAATACCAGGCGTTCCTCGACGAACAACGCACCACCCACCAGCTCACCGAAGCCGACCTGACCAACTGGCGACCCGCCCCCACCCGCCGGGGCCGCCGCAGCGCAACGAAGGAAACCCAGCAGTGAGCACGAACGAGGTGTACCTGCGCGACGTCCTCGACATCCCCGAATCCGTCCACGCCGGGGACTTCAAGGTCGAACTCACCGGAGGCTTCACCGCCACCGAAGCCCGCGTCGCCGAATACGTCGTCACCGACCAACTCCGGGGCGCCTTCGACAAAGCACTCGGCATCGTGCGCGCCGCCGTGCGCGACGGCAGCTCCCACGCCGCCTACCTGCACGGCTCGTTCGGCTCCGGTAAGAGCCACTTCCTCACCGTGCTGCACGCCGTGCTCAACAACCACCCCGCCGCCCGCGCCAAACCCGGCCTGCAACCCGTCATCGCCGACCACGACGACTGGCTGCGCGGCAAGAAGTTCCTCATGGTGCCCTACCACCTCGTGGGCGCCACCGACCTCGACTCCGCCATCCTCGGCGGCTACGTCAACACCGTCCGCGCCCTGCACCCCGACCAGCCCACCCCGGCCGTGTACCGGGCGGACGCGATGCTCGACGACGCCCGCCGCTACCGCGAAGCCAGAGGCGACGCCGCGTTCGTCGACTGGCTCAGCATCGGCGCCACCACCCCGGCCCCCGCTGGTTCCGGCGTCGACGACGAGGACGACGACGATCTCGACCTCGACCTCGGCCCGGCCGCCGAAGGCGCGGACCTCGGGGACACCGGGTGGACCGGCGAGCAGCTCGACCGCGCGTTCACCGCGCCCGCCGGTGACCCCGTGCGCGACCGGCTCGTGCAGGCCCTGCTGTCCGGGCCCATGTCCTCCTACGTCCGCGGAGCTACCGGCGACGCGGAAGCGTTCCTGCCGCTGGAGAACGGGCTGGCGATCATCACCCGCCACGCCCGCGACCTCGGCTACGACGGGCTGATCCTCTTCCTCGACGAGCTGATCCTGTGGTTGCAGGCCCACATGAGCGACCGCCAGTTCGTCAACAACCAGGTCAGCAAACTCGTCAAACTCATCGAATCCGGCGACGCGAGCCGCGTGCTGCCCATCGTGTCGTTCATCTCCCGGCAGCGTGACCTGTCCAAACTCGTCGGCGAGGACGTCACCGGCGCCGAAGTCAAGGAACTCGAACGGCAGGTCGAATACCTCGCGGGGCGGTTCGACACCGTGTCGCTGGAAGACCGCAACCTGCCCGCCATCATCAAGGAGCGCGTCCTCAAACCCCGGCCCGGCGGCCGGGAGATCCTCGACGCCGCGTTCGCCGGCATCGAGTCGGCCAAGCAGGCCGACCGCGACGTGCTGCTCGACTCGGCCGGAGCCACCGGCGCCGACTGGCAGGACTTCCGCGACGTCTACCCGCTCTCGCCCGCCCTGCTCAACGTGCTCGTCGCGCTCTCCGGCGCGCTGCAACGTGAACGCACCGGGCTGAAGCTGTTGCAGGAGATGCTGCGCCGCCGCCGCGACGACATGAAGGTCGGCGAACTCATCCCCCTCGGCGACCTGTGGGACGTGCTCGCCGACGGCGCGGGTGAAGCCTTCACCGACCGACTGCGGCGCGAAGCCGAAGCCGCCCAGCGCTTCTACGCCAAGGCCCGCGCCTGGCTCGTCGACCGCCACGGCGAACACACCCAGCAGTTCCGCGCCACCGACCGGCTCGTCAAAACCCTGATCCTCGCCGCGCTCGCGCCGCAGGTGCCCGCGCTCACCCGGCTCACCGGCGGCAGGCTCGCCGCGCTCAACCACGGGTCGCTGCGCGCCCGCACCGTCTCAGCCGGATCGCTGGCCGTCACCCGGCTGCGCGAGCTACAGGCCGAGTTCGGCGAACTGCGCCACGAAGGCGACGAGGACCCCGTGTTCCGGCTGCAACTGTCCGACTTGGACGTCGAGCCGTATCTCGACGCCGTCGGCGAACGCGACACCGTCGGAGCCCGCCGCCTCTGGCTGCGGCAGCAGCTCTGGAGCGAACTCGGCATCAAGTACACCGACGACTTCGTGTGCGAGAAGGAGATCGTCTGGAAGGGCACCCGGCGCACCGCCGAGTTCGTGTTCGCCAACGTGCGCGACGAACACGAGCTGCCCGACGCGCAGTTCCTGCCCAGCACGCCCGGCCGCATCCGGTTCGTGCTCGACTACCCGTTCGACGACACCGGCGACTACACGCCCCGCCACGACGCCGAACGCATCCACCGGATGCGCAGGAACGACGTCACCGCCGCCACCGTCGTGTGGTTGCCGCACTTCTTCTCCGCGCAGAAGTCCGCCCAGCTCGGCCGCCTACTGAAGATCAACTATCTGCTGGAGCGCGACCGGCTCGACGACTACGCGGGCAACCGCTCCGCCGACGAACGCGTCAAGATCCGCCACCAGCTCGAAGCCCAGCGCGACACCCTGGAAAGCCAGCTCACCGCCTCGCTGCGCCAGCTCTACGGCATCGCGGGCGGCGACGACACCACCATCGGCGCACCCGTCGGCGAGGACGGGCACGTGATGTCGCTGCACCCCGGCCACCAGCCCCGGCTCGCCGGAGGCGCCGGCTTCCAGTACAACGCGCTGGCCCTCGCCGACAGCCTGTTCGACAAGCTGTACCCGAAGCACCCGAACTTCGACCCGAACGGCAACCGCAAGGCCGTCACCGCCGGGGAACTGCGCACCGTCTACGACTGGATCACCAAGGCCATGGAGGACGGCAGCCGCCGCGTGGTGGTCGACCGCAACCACCTCGCCCTCGTGCGCCGCATCGTGCATCCCCTGGAACTCGGCGAGGTCAGCGACGGGCCGCTCAACGTCTCCACCGAATGGCGGCGCCGCATCGAGCAGGCCGCCACCCAGCGCGGCGTGACCGGCGACCTGCGCGTGGAGGACATCCGCTCGTGGATCACCGAGGCCGGCTACACCGGGCTCGACAAGCTCGTGGTGAACCTGGTCATCGCCACCTACGCGCTGCTGGCCGACCGCACCTGGACCCTGCACGGCTCCGTGCTGCGGCAACCGCCCGAGTTGGACAAGATCGGGCCCGGCCACGCGCTGCGCGCCCAGCGACTGCCCGAGGCCGCCGAGTTCGCCACCGCCCGCGAACGGGCCGCCGCGCTGTTCGGCGTCGTCGTGCCCGACACGCGGTTCGCCCGCAACATCAACCGGCTCGCCGAAGGCGTGCGCGCCAAGGTCGCCGAACTCGAAACGCCCGTCAACGGCGTGCGGCGGATGCTGGACCGGCACGCCGACGCGCTCGGCCTCGCGGGCAGGCCCGACGCGCGCCGGGTCGTGGCCACCCGCGACGCCGCCGACCTGCTCGCCGCGCTGTCCGCCGCCACGGACGACACCGACCTCGTCAACCGGCTCGCGCGGGCGAACTACGACACCGCCGACACCGTGCTCGCCACCACCATGACGGCCGCGCCCAAGCTGGCCGACGCGCTGCGCGACGTCGAGTGGTCGCTGGTGGCGTCGGTGCGCGGCTTCGCGGGCCGCGGCGACCTCATCGGCAACCGCGCCGACGCGCTGCTCGACGAACTCGCCCACACCGCCGAGGCCGACGAGTTCACCCGCCGGCTCGCGCCCGTGCTCACCGAACTCGGCTCCAAGGCCGTGGCGCTGGTCAGCGAAGCCGCCCGGCTCGCCGCCGTGGTCAACCCCGGCCCCGCCCCGGAGAAGGCTCCGGAACCGGTCCCCGAGAAGACCGGAGAGCGGCCGAGCCCGCCGGACGGGCAGGCCGGTGCCGACACGGTGAGCCTCACCGACAACGGACAACCCGCCGTCAGCAGGCGGGAATCCGCACCGCGCCGGGCACCGCGACGGGTGCGGGCCGGGGCCGCGGAGGGTGAACTCGCCGCGCTGCTCGACGGAGTGCGCGCCGAGATCCGCGACTACGCCCGCGAACACCCCGGGGCGGAGATCGAGGTCGTGTGGCGGACGGTCGGCGGAGAGGACAGCGCGGGATGAGCGCACCGCCCGAGGTCGACCGGCGGATGCTGGAGGCGCTGGTCGAACACTGGCTGCCCGAGGCGAACGGGCGGCGGCTCCTGCTCGTCCACGGCCGCTACGCCGACGGCGGCGATCGGGAGTTCGGCATCCGGACGAAGGAATGCCGCTGCCGCGTCCACGTCGCCGACCGGCACTCCCTGCTGGGGGTGCTGGAGGCCTGGCAGGACCACCAGCGTGAGCACGGCTCCGAGACCGACACAGCCGACACACTGCTGGTCGTGACCACCGGCGTCGAGGACCACCAGTTCGGCTGGGACCTGCTCGCCTACGCCGTGCAGCGGCGGGTGCTGTCGGTGGACCGGGCGCAGATCATCGCCCAGCGGTTCGGCGCACGGGACGTCGACCCGCGCATCCGCCGGGAGCACTGGCTCGTCGACGCCCTGCTGGACGCCGAACCGGTCGAAGGCTGGCCCCGCACCGGCTCGGTGCTCACCCGCGACCGGGCCATCCACGCCCTGATCGGCGTGCGGCTCGGGCGCGCCGCGCTCGGCGAGGACGCCGTGGACATCGGCACGCTGCTCGACTTCTCCCTCGACGTCGCGGGCACCACCCGGTTCGCCGCGCTGCCCGCAGCCGAACGCGACGGGCTCACCGACTGGCTCACCCACACCGTCGGCGACGCCGCCGGGTTGCTGCTGCGCCTGGCCGCCGAAGGACGCGCGGCCGACGCCATGCCGCTCGGCATCGTCGGCACCGCCGCCGTCGGGGAGAACGCCTCCCCCGCGGCGGCCCTGGCCTTCGGCGGACTGCTGGGCGGGGTGCGGCCGGAGCAGCTCGGAGCGTTCACCGAGGCGGTGGAGGGGGCGCTGGAACGCTGGGTCAGCGAAGCCGAGTCCGGCGGCAGGAACAGCGTAGGCGCGCGGGAGAAGGTGCTCGCCGTGACCCGCAGGGCGGAGGAGCTGGCCGCCACGGCGGGGCTGACCGCCGAGCTGGCGGGCAACCGGTTCCTGCCCTCGGCGTTCACCGCGCGGCTGCACGACCTCGCCACCGCGCTCATCGCCGCCCTCGACGGGACGGGGAAGCTGGACGCGGCCGAGGACGCCCTCGGTGCGCTGCGCACCCACCACCTCGCCAGGCTGGCGGGCGAGCGGATGCGGGCGGTGGACATGGCCGTGCGGCTGGTCCGCTGGCTCGCTCACCCCGCGCCCGAACCCTCCTCGGTGGCCGACGCGATCCGGCGATACAGCACCGAATGGGCGTGGGTGGACCGCGCGCTGACCACGCTGTGGGCGGGAGACCCCGCCGGCGATCCCGTGCTGGGCCGGGCGTATCAGGCGGTGTTCCGGGCGGTGCGCGAACGCCGCGCCACCCTCGACGAGACGTTCGCCGCCCACCTGCCGAACTGGACCAGACACGCGAGCATCGACGACCCCGGCGGGTGCCTGCTCATCGAGCGGGTGCTCCACGAGGTGGTGGTGCCGCTGGCACGCCAGAAGGCACCGGTGATCGTGGTGCTCGACGGCATGAGCGGAGCCGTCGCCGCCGACCTCGCCGAGCAACTCACCCAACGCACGTGGCTGGAGGCCTCCCCGAAGGCCAGGCGCATCGCCGCGGTGTCGGCCGTCCCCTCGGTCACCCGGGCCAGCCGCCCCAGCCTGCTCACCGGCACCCTCACCGCGGGCGACCAGACCGTCGAGAAGGACGGGTTCGCCGCGTTCTGGAAGCGCCCCGGCGGTTCCGGGCTGCTGTTCCACAAGGCCGACATCGCGGGCGACGCCGGACACCGGCTGTCCGACCAACTGCTGACGGCGCTCTCCGACGAGTCGAACGTGGTCGGCGTGGTGCTGAACACCATCGACGCCGCCCTCGACCACGGTAGGGAAGGCGACCGCACCGGCTGGCAACCCGGCGACATCACCTACCTGCCGGAACTGCTCGACGCCGCCCGTAACTACGGCCGACCCGTCGTGCTCGTCTCCGACCACGGCCACGTGCTCGACCGGCCCGACGGCACGAAGGTGCCCGTCGACGACGTCGAATCGGCCCGCTGGCGCGTCGGCGAGCCGGGGGAGGGCGAGATCGCACTGAGCGGGCCCCGCGTGCTCCTCGGCGGTGGCAGCGTGGTCGTCCCGTGGCGGGAGGACATCCGCTACACCAACCGCAAGGCCGGCTACCACGGCGGCGTGGCCCTCGCGGAGCTGGCCGTGCCGGTGCTGGTGCTGCTGCCCGCCCTGAACACCCTGCCCGACGGCTGGGAGCTGCTGCCCGCCGACCGCGTGGCGCCGACGTGGTGGCAGCGACGCGCCGAACAGCCGGCCCCCCCAAAGGCGCAGTCGGCACGGGCCGAACCGGCGGCACCGCCCGCCCGCCGCGCGAGGAAGGAGCAGCCCGACGCGCTACCGCTGTTCGGTGTGGACGACCAGAAGGCGCGGGACGCCGACGGCGACCGCGCCGAACAGCCGTCGCTGGGGCAGCGGGTCGTGGACTCGGAGGTGTACGCGGGGCAACGCGCGTTCGTGCCCAAGGCACCCGACCGCAGGGTCGTCGCGGCGATCGTCGACGCGCTCGTCGAAGCGGGCAACCGGCTACCGCTGAACACCGTGGCCGAACTCGCGGGCCGCAAGAGCCGAGGGCCCGAGTTCTTCGCCACGATCCTGCAACGACTGCTCAACGTCGACGGCTACCCCGTACTGTCCGTGGACGGTGGGCAGTGGCTGAGCCTGGACACCGACACCCTGTGTCTCCAGTTCGGACTCACCCGGGACTGAGCCGTAGAGCAACGGAGGTGATGTGGTGACCAGCGCGGTCAGCGAGGCCCGGAGGCGGGACGTGATCAACGCGTTACGTCGGGGCACCGTGCCGCAGAGCGGCCTGGACCTGCTCGCGGTGGGTCTCGACCGCTTCGCCACCGCCATGGACGACGACCTCGCCACCGTCGCCCGGGGCGGTGCGGCCTTCCACGCCGTGCGTGGCGAGTACGGGTCGGGCAAGACCTTCTTCGCGCGCTGGCTCGCCGAACGCGCCAAACGCCGAGGACTGGCCACCTCCGAGATCCAGGTCTCCGAGACCGAGACCCCGCTGCACCGGCTGGAAACCGTCTACCGGCGGCTCACCGAACGGCTGACCACCGCCACCCACCAGCCCAGCGCCCTGCGCGCCGTCGTCGACTCCTGGCTCTACACCCTCGAAGAACACGTGCTGGACGCCGGAGAGGTCACCGAGGACGACCCGGCGGCGTTCGCCGCCGCCGTCGACACCCTCGCCGAACAGCGACTCGTCGACGTGGCGCGCACGACACCCGCGTTCGCCGCCGCGCTGCGCGGTTACCGGCAGGCACTCGCCGACGGCGACACCGCCACCGCCGAAGCCCTCATCGCCTGGCTGGGCGGGCAGAAGTCCGTCGCCGCATCCGCCCGGCGCGCGGCGGGCGTGCGCGGGGACCTCGACCACTTCGGCGCGCTCGGGTTCCTGCAGGGACTGCTCACCGTGCTGCGCGACTGCGGGCACCCCGGACTGCTGCTCGTGCTCGACGAGACCGAAACCCTGCAACGGGTCCGCGGCGACGTGCGCGAGAAGGGCCTCAACGCGCTACGTCAGCTCGTCGACGAGATCGACGCGGGCCGCTTCCCCGGACTGTTCCTCGTGCTCACCGGCACACCCGCGTTCTTCGACGGGCAGCAGGGCGTGCAGCGGCTCCCACCCCTGGCGCAACGCCTCGCCACCGACTTCTCCACCGACCCGCGCTTCGACTCACCACGGGCGGTGCAGCTCCGGCTGCCCGGCTTCGACCTCGACCGGCTCGGTGAACTCGGTCGCACCGTGCGCGACCTGTACGCGGGAACGGCCCGCAACCCCGAGCGCGTACGGGAGGTGGTGGATGACGCCTACCTCGCCACGCTCGCGCAGGCGCTCACCGGTGAACTCGGCGGCAAGGTCGGCCTCGCACCCCGGCTGTTCCTGCGCAAACTCGTCGCTGACGTGCTCGACCGCGTGGACGAGTTCGCCGACTTCGACCCACGCCGCGACTACCCGATCACGGTCACCGAAACCGAACTCACCGACGTCGAGCGCAACGCCGTGGCGAGTGCCGACGACGTCGACCTGGAACTGCCGTGAGTCAGGCACTGGACCGCCTGCATCCGGCGGTGGTGCACCACGTGGTCAACACCCTGGGCTGGCGGTCGCTGCGGCCCCTCCAACGGCAGGCCGTCGACCCCGTCATGGACGGGCACGACGCGCTGCTGCTCGCCCCCACGGCGGGCGGAAAGACCGAGGCCGCCTGCTTTCCCGTGCTCTCCGCGATGGAGCGACACGGCTGGACCGGGCTGTCGGTGCTGTACGTGTGTCCGCTCAAGGCGCTGCTGAACAACCTGCTGCCCCGGCTGCGCGACTACGCCGCCTGGCTGGGCCGCCGGGTCGAACTGTGGCACGGCGACGTCACGGCCGCCGCGCGGCGGCGCATCCTGGCCGACCCGCCGGACGTGCTGCTGACCACGCCGGAATCGGTGGAAGCCATGCTGGTCAGCGCGAACGTCGACCACAAGCGACAGTTCGGCGACCTGCGGGCGATCGTCGTGGACGAGGTGCACGCGTTCGCGGGCGACGACCGGGGCTGGCATCTGCTGGCCGTGCTCGAACGGCTCACCGTGCTCGTGCAGCGGCCCATCCAGCGCATCGGCCTGTCGGCCACGGTCGGCAACCCAGAACACCTGCTGGCCTGGTTGCAGGGGGCGGGAAAGGACTCCCGGCCTGCGACCGTCGTCGCCCCCGGAGTCGCGGCGACCCCGAACAGGGCACAGGACGGGGACATCGAACTGGACTACGTCGGGTCCGTCGACAACGCCGCCACCGTGATCTCCACATTGCACCGAGGCGAGAAACGGCTCGTGTTCTGCGACTCGCGCCGCCTCGTCGAACAGCTCGGTGCGGCACTGCGCATGCGTGGTGTCACCACGTTCCTGTCCCACGCCTCGCTGTCGGTCGACGAGCGACGCCGTGCCGAGGCGGCCTTCGCCGAGGCCCGTGACTGCGTCATCGTCTCCACGTCCACGTTGGAACTCGGCATCGACGTCGGCGATCTCGACCGGGTCATCCAGCTCGACGCGCCCACCACCGTAGCGTCGTTCCTGCAACGGCTCGGCCGCACCGGGCGGCGTCCGGGCAGCGTGCGCAACTGCCTGTTCCTCGCACTCTCCCAGCGGGCGCTGTTGTGGGCGGCGGCGCTGCTGGAACTGTGGGGCCGTGGCTACGTGGAACCCGTCGAAGCCCCGCCGGAACCGCGACACATCGTCGCCCAGCAAGTGCTGGCACTGTGTCTGCAGGAGCACACCGTGGGCAGCCGGTTGTGGACTGGGGCGTGGAACGGGCTCGCGCCGTTCGACAGCGGTGCGGAACCCATGGTGCGGCACCTGATCGAGCAAGGCTATCTCGACCGGGACGGCGAGCTGTTGTTCATCGGTCCGGAAGCCGAACGCCGGTTCGGACGCCGGAACTTCATGGACATGACGGCCGTGTTCACCGCACCACCGCAGTTCACCGTGCTGGCCGGACGCCAGGAGATCGGGCAGACCGATCCGGCGCTGCTGACAGAACGGGTGGAAGGCCCCCGCGTACTGCTACTCGGCGGCCGGAGTTGGAAAGTGACGTGGATCGACTGGAAGCGTCGACGGTGCTTCGTGGAGGAGACCGACCTGCGTGGCAAGGCGCGCTGGCACTCACCCGGCACGGAGGGTCGAGGCCACGCTCTCGCGCGCGCGGCCCGCGATGTGCTGCTAGGCGCCACACCGCCGGTGAAGCTGACACAACGTGCGACGCGGACACTGGCGGCACTGCGGGAGGAATGGGGCCCGACCGTCGCCCTCGACGGGCTGGTGGTGACCCGGACCGGAGGCGCGGAGGCGGATGTGCGCTGGTGGACCTGGGCGGGGCGCAAGGCCAACGCCACGCTCGCGGCCTCCCTGGGAGCGGTGATCGACGGGCGGTTCGACGACCTGTCGATCCGGCTGCGTGACGATCTCACTCCCCGGATGTGGCGGGCGGCCACCGCGGGTGTCCCGGACCGGCTGTGTCTCCCGGAGGTCGACGAGCGGGCTCTCGCCGGGCTGAAGTTCAGCGCCGCGCTTCCGCCCCGGTTGGCCACGGCGACCCTGGCCGCGCGCCTGGCCGACCTCGACGCGGCGGCACAGGTGCTCGCCGAGCCCGTGCGGTTCACCGTCCTCGGCTGAGCGGCCGGGTGCTCAGAACTCCCACTTCCAGCCGGAGTCCGGGACGCGCGGCGAGGTGAGGACGAGCGCGCCGGAGTCGAACGTCGCGTCGAGGTCGATGTCGAGGGTGTACTTCTCGTTGGTCTCGAACTCGGTTCCGAGCAGACCTGAGCCGCAGGAGGTGTTGGTCTGGGCGGGCGAGACGTATCCGCTGTCGCGCTCGACCGCGAAGCTGTCACCGAGGAAGAGGCCTTCGAGTTGGTTGACGTAGTACGGGTCACTGCCGGTCGTGACGTCCACGCGGATGCGGAGGTTGGCGTCCCCGTAATTACAGGCGGGAGGCTGCCCCGGCTCCGCCACGGTGAACACCACCCCCTCCTGTTCTTCGGAGCCGTCCACGGGGCCGAGAGCGGCGGGCTCGCCGAACTCCATGGAGTGGTACACGCCTTCGGTCAGCGTGGCCGGTCCGTCGTTGGAGGAGCACGCGGCGAGCAGAGCGAGACCGGCCGCGACGGCAGCCGATCGGGACAGACGTTTCATTGTTGATGATCTCCCTTCCCGGGAGGTGTCCGATTCGCCGCCGCTGCCGTTATCCCGTGCCTTTCGGACGATGCGAGGTTGTTGTCTCTCCGTGATCGACCCCCGTGCCGGGGCCGTGTTGGCGGAACGCTAGTCTCACCCGCGCCTGTGGGCTCCGAGCTTGACACGCTCGGTAGCGTCCATCTGGCGACGTTCACACTGCATGGTGAGCGCTTGCGCTGATCAGTCGAACAGACATGGTGGGAGGCACCCCGGTGCGCAACCCAGACAGGACGTCGTTTCGCTCGTCCGTGCGCGCGCTTCGCGGCTCGGCTGTCGTCACCGGCCTGGCGGTCGCGACGCTGCTCGCGGGTCAGGGCACGGCCGCGGCGGTGCAGGCGGAGCCGAACGCGATGACGTTCGGGCTGCTCGGGCCGGTAGGTCTTGTCGCGGTGATCATCGGCGTGCTGGGTATGGCGGCCGGTGTGCTGCGCCAGCGGAGGAAGAACCGCCTTGCGGCGGCCGCGGAGCCGGAGCCGGCCGCCGTGCCGGTCGAAGCGGGCCGCGAGGCCACCGTCGTCCCGACCGGAGTCGCCACCGCGGACTGACGCGGCGCCCGGTTTCACCGGCTGATCTTTGCAAGAGCTCCGCGCATCGGAGCAGGTGAAAGCCTTGCTCCTCCGTGGGTTTCGTAAGTTTCTGCAAGTTTCTTGACATCGTCGACGCGGTTCGGCTCTCATGTCCGAACCACCGGTGGCCCGTCACATCACACGAGCACGGAGGTTCGACGATGTTCCAACGTGTGTTCGGTGCGGTCGTGCTGGTGGCCGCGCTGCTCACCGCGCCCCTGGCGGCCACGCCACCGGCTGACGCCGCCCCACCCGGCGAACGCGACGTCATCGCGACGTTGTTCCAGTGGAACTGGAACAGTGTCGCCACCGCCTGCCGCGACCAGCTCGGCCCCGACGGCTACGGCGCGGTCCAGGTGTCCCCGCCCGCGGAGCACGTCGTCCTCCGCGACCAGGGACACCCGTGGTGGCAGGACTACCAGCCCGTCTCCTACCGCATCGACTCCACCCGGCGTGGCACGCGCGCCGAGTTCGCCGACATGGTCCGCACCTGCCACGACGCCGGCGTCAAGGTCTACGTCGACGCGGTCGTCAACCACATGACCGGCCAGGAGGAGTGCGGCACCGGAAGCGCGGGCTCACGGTACTGCCACTACTCCTACCCCGAGGCGGGATACGGCCACGGCGACTTCCACCACTGCGGTCGCAACGGCAACGACGACATCGTGAACTACCGCGACCGGTACGAGGTGCAGAACTGCGAGCTCGTCAACCTCGCCGACCTCGACACCGGCTCCGAGTACGTCCGCGACCGGATCGGCGCCTACCTCAACGACCTGCTCTCGCTCGGCGTGGACGGGTTCCGCGTCGACGCGGCCAAGCACATGCCCGCCACCGACGTCGCCGCACTGGTGAGCAGGCTCGACCGCCCCGCCTACGTCTACCAGGAGGTGCTCTACGGCGAGGGCGAGCCGATCACCCCGGAGGAGTACCTCGGCAACGGCGACGTCTACGACCAGCGCTACGCCCGCGACCTGGCGAAGATCTTCAACTCCGAGAAGCTGGCGTACCTGCGCGACTTCGGCACCGCCGTGCCGTCGGAGCAGGTGATCGTCTTCGTCGACAACCACGACAGCCAGCGCGGCGGTGAGACCATGACCTACCGCGACGGCGCGCGCTACTCGCTGGCCAACGCCTTCATGCTGGCCTGGCCTGTCGGCACGCCCAAGGTGATGAGCAGCTACACCTTCTCCGACTACGACGCCGGCCCGCCCAGTGACGCAGCCGGGAACACCACCGACGCGGCCTGCGGCTCGGCGGCGTGGCAGTGCGAACACGACTGGCAGCCCATCCGCAACATGGTCGCCTTCCACAACGAGGTGCGTGGCGAGCCGGTGGTGCGGTGGTGGGACAACGGGAACGACACCATCGCCTTCGGCCGGGGCGACAAGGGATACGTGGTCGTCAACGACGAGTCGTCGGCCGTGACCGGGCGGTCCTTCCACACGGCGCTTCCCGAGGGCACGTACTGCGACGTGCTGCACGGTGACGTGGTCGACGGCGGGTGCACCGGCCCCAGCTACCTGGTGAACGCCGACGGCTGGTTCCGCGCCGACATCGGGGCCCACGACGGCCTGGCACTCCACGCCGGCGCGCGGGTGGGCTGACCCCGACATCGTGTCCGCAGGTTGTGCACGCGTGTCCGCGCCGCAGGCTGCGGACACGCGTGCGGTCGGTTAGCGTCCATTCGTGGGTGACGCCAAGGCTGACACCAAGGTCGAAGACAGGGCCGACGAGGACAAGCTGCTGCCCCGGTTGCGCAGGAAGTACCCGTGGCTCGACCACGTCGTGAGAGCGAAAGACGCGTTCACCGAGCGCTACGGCAACCACTACGCCGCCGCGATCACCTACTTCTCCGTGCTGTCGCTGATCCCGCTGCTGATGGTGGGGTTCGCGGTCGCCGGTTTCATCCTCGCGGGCAACGAGACCGCGATGCGGGAGTTGCGTGAGGGCATCGTCAACTCCGCGCCCGAGGGGCTCGGGGACCTCTTCGCGTCCATCGTCGGCGCCGCGCTCGATTCGCGGGCAGGCGCCGGGCTGCTCGGTCTGGCTCTGGCCCTCTACTCCGGGCTCGGGTGGATGACGAACCTTCGCGACGCCCTGACCGCTCAGTGGGGTCAGGAGAAGAAGAAGCTCCCGTTCGTCTCCACCAAGGCCAAGGATCTGCTCGCTCTCGTGGGCCTGGGGGTGGCGATCGTCGTGTCGTTCGGCCTCACCGCCGCCGGCAGCGGGGTCGGCGAGTTCCTGCTCGGCCTGGTGGGGCTGGAGGAGGAAGGCTGGGCCCGGTTCCTGCTGCGGCTCGGCACGATCGTGCTGTCGTTGGCCGCGAACGTGCTCGTCTTCGTGTGGGTGCTGTCGCAGCTTCCGCGAGAGAAGGTGGCGCCACGCAGCGCGGTGCGGGGCGCCATCATCGCCGCGCTGGGATTCGAGGTCCTCAAGCAGGTCGGGGGCATCTACCTCAGCAGCGTCACCAGCTCGCCCAGCGGGGCGCTGTTCGGTCCGATCATCGGTCTGCTGGTGTTCGCGAACCTCGTCGCCCGCTTCCTGCTGTTCGTGACGGCCTGGACGGCGACGGCGACCGAGAACCTCTCCCGCACCGTGGAGCCACCCGCACCCGCCGTGATCAGGCCGACCGTCGAGGTGCGGCGCGGCGGACCCCGGGTGGCGGCGGGGGCGTTCGGTATCGGAGCGCTGCTCGGCTGGTTTTCCAGGCGCAGGTCCTGACGGTCGCCTGACATATGCTCGCCCTCGGGACTAAGGGGTGAGTGTGATCGCGACGACGACCAAGCCGCGTGGTGCGGCGCTGCCTCGGGAGATCTGGGTTCTCGTGGGGGCGAGTTTCCTCATCGCCATCGGCTACGGGATCGTCGGTCCCGCGTTGCCCAACTACGCCACGAGTTTCGACGTGGGCGTCACGGCGGCGTCGGTGGTGGTGAGTGCCTTCGCGTTCGTGCGGCTGCTGTTCGCGCCGATGAGCGGGCGGCTGGTGACGCGTTTCGGGGAGCGTCCGATCTACCTGTGGGGCGTGTCGATCGTGGCGGTGGGCACGCTGGCGTGCGCGGCGGCCACGGAGTACTGGCAACTGTTGCTGTTCCGCTCCGCCAGCGGGGTGGGCTCCACGATGTTCACCGTGTCGGCGATCGGCCTGTTGATCCGCATCTCGCCGCCGGAGGCGCGGGGCCGGGCGTCGAGCCTGTGGGGGTCGAGCTTCCTGTTGGGCGGTATCGCCGGGCCGGTGGTGGGCAGTGGCCTGGTGACGGTGTCGTTGCGGGCTCCGTTCCTCGTCTACGGCATCGCGCTCGTGCTCACCACCCTGTTCGTGTGGTGGCAGCTGAGGGGCTCCGAGCTGGTGTCCCGGCCACCGGAGGACGACGCTGCCGAGCTGACGTTCCCGCAGGCGATGCGCCACCCGTCGTACCGGGCGGCGCTCGCGTCGAACCTGGCCAACGGCTGGGTCGTGTTCGGCGTTCGCATGTCGCTGCTGCCACTGTTCGTGACCGCCGTGCTGGCGAAGGACGAGGCGTTCACCGGCATCGCGCTCGCCGTGTTCGCCGCCGTGAACGCACTCGCGCTGCTGTACGTGGGCCGGGTCACCGACAAGCGGGGCCGCAAACTGCCCGCACTGGTGGGATTGGCGTTGCTGGCGGTCGGTTCGGTGGGCATCGGGGTGACGAGCGATCCGTGGTTGTTCCTCGCCGCCGTCGTGGTCGCCGGCCTCGGCGCGGGTGCGTTGAACCCGGCGCAGAACGCCGCCGTCGCCGACGTGCTCGGCTCGAAGGCCCGCGGCGGGTCGGTGCTGGCGGGTTTCCAGATGGCTGCCGACGTCGGCGCCGTCGTGGGCCCGCTCGTGGCGGGCGCCGTGGCCGAGCAGTGGTCGTACGCGGCGGCGTTCGGGCTCACCGGCGCGGTCGCGGCCGTGGCCCTGCTGCTGTGGTTCGGTGCGCGAGAGACGCTGCCCGCGAAGGAGTGAACCGCGTCAGTCCGGGCGGCGCAGCAGGCCCTTGCGGTGTCCCATCAGCAGACCGGCGATCACGGCCAGCGTCACGGCCAGCGTCACGATCCAGCCCGTGGTGCCGAACGGGTCCTCCGGGGTCGTGCTCGCCACGCCTGCGGAGGCCAGCTCCTCGCCGGTTCCGTCGCCGGGGGAGTCGAGCGGGGAACTGGTGACGGTGCCCACCGACTCGCTGCCCGAGGCGGCGAGCGTGAAACCGTAGTCGAGGAGCCGGGCCGCCTGTTCCGCCACGCGGACGGGCTGCTGCTCGGCGCGCAGCAGCACCACCGCGAGCCGCCTGCCGTCGCGTTCGGCGGCCCCGGCGTAGGTGTGGCGGGAGTCGTCGGTGAACCCGGTCTTGCCCCCGAGGAAGCCCTCGTACGTCGCCCACAGCGGGTTGTCGTTGTAGACGGGGAAGTCGGGCTCACCCGGACCGCCGGGGAACCGAATCTCCTTCGTTCCCACGGCCTCGGCGTAGTCGGACTGCTGCATGGCGTGGCGGAACACCAGACTCATGTCGTAGGCCGACGTCATCATGCCGGGGCCGTCGAGTCCGGAAGGGGTCGCGGCGCGGGTGTCGGCGGCGCCGAGCCACTCGGCGAGCCGGTTCATCTTCTCCACGGCCGCGTCGACCCCGCCGAGTGCCGTGGCGAGGGTGTGCGCGACGTCGTTGCCGGAACGCATGAGCAGTGCGTCCACGAGTTCGTCGACCCGGTACTCGCCGCCCGCGACGATGCCGACGCACGTGCATTCCTGGTCGGCGTCGGCCTCCGTGGCCACCACGACGTGGTCCGGCCGCAGTTCCTCCAGTGCCACGACCGCGAGCAGGGTCTTGATGAGGGAGGCGGGTCGGTGGCGCCCGTGCGGGTCCTTCGCGGCGAGCACCTCGCCGGTGGCGAGGTCCTGCACGAGCCACGCGGCGGCGGTGATGTCCTGTGGCGGTTCGGGGCTGCCGGGCGGGAGGACGAGGCCGCACTCCGCCATGCGCGGGCCGCCCGCGGGGCTCTCGGGCACCGGCAGGGGTGCGGGGGAGGCTTCGCCCGGGGGCGGCTTCTCCGAGGTGTCGACGGGTGAGGGCGGCAGGGTGCGGTTGGGGCAGGCCGTGGAGGGCTGCTTCGCCAGCGCCTCGCTCGGTGGTGTCGCGACGAATGTGGTGAGGGCCGTGAGAGCGGCCGTGACGAGTACGACGAGAACTGTCCGGATCCGAGTGGTGCTGCGCACCCGTGCAGGCTAGCGGCGTTGTCGCGGGGCACATTGCCGACATGCGGATGTCTCGCCGTGTGTCGCTGTTCCTGCACGCCGCTTTGGCGGTGCCCTCCTTCGTCCTCGGGACCGTCGTCGGTCAGCGCGGACGGCGGGGTGCCCGCGCGAGTGTCGGGGATTCCTGAGCACGAACGGTGGACCCGCCCAGCTCCGAAAGTTTCGAAACTTCCTCTCGGCCTCTGGCCGCGAGTTGGCCTTTTCGGCACCTGATTGATGGTTTCTGCAGGTGAACTGCCATGTCGAACTCGCTCAATGTCGAAAACTTTCGGAAAATGAATGTTGACCAATGGTGTGACCGTTGCCATACTTTCGAGCTGTCGTCGCTGGGTGCGGTGCCGCCGTCGCGGAGAGTCACTGCCGCGCGGGGTGGGTGCCTTCGCGACGTCGCCATGTCCTCGACGAAAGGACTCGGAAGATGAGCACGGCACACCAACGGCGATTCGGGCCCCGACGGATCGGGGTCCGGATCAGGAAGGCCGTCGCGGCGGCCGCGGTCGGTGCGGTGACCGCGGGTGGGTTCGTCGCCGCGGCAGGGACGGCGAGTGCGCAGACCACACTCGGCGACGCCGCCGCGGCGCAGGGGCGCTATTTCGGCGTCGCGGTCGCGGCAGGCCGACTCGGCGAACCGGACTACACGGCCACGCTCAACCGGGAGTTCAACAGCGTCACCGCCGAGAACTCGTGGAAGTGGGAGAGCCTCCAGCCCTCGCCCGGGTACTTCGACTTCAGCACCGCCGACCGCATCGCCGAACACGCGCGCCAGCAGGGCATGGAACTGCGCGGGCACACGCTGGTCTGGCACTCGCAGCTGCCCGGCTGGGTCGAGAACATCGGGTCCGCCGACGAACTCCGCGCGGTGATGAACAACCACATCACCACCGTGATGGAGCACTACAAGGGCCAGGTCCGCTCCTGGGACGTGGTGAACGAGGCGTTCGCCGACGGTGGCAGCGGTGCGCGCCGCGACTCGGTGTTCCAGCGCCTGCTCGGTGACGGCTGGATCGAGGAGGCGTTCCGCACCGCGCGCGCGGCCGATCCGGATGCCACGCTCTGCTACAACGACTACAACACCGACGCCTGGAACACGGCCAAGACGCAGGCCGTGTACAACATGGTGGCCGACTTCGTCAGCCGTGGCGTGCCGATCGACTGCGTCGGCTTCCAGGCGCACTTCAACAGCGGCAATCCGGTTCCGGAGAACTACCACGTCACCCTGCAGAACTTCGCCGACCTCGGGGTGGAGGTCCAGATCACCGAGCTGGACATCGCGGGGTGGGGTGACTCGCAGGCGCAGCAGTACGCCGGCGTCACCCTGGCCTGCCTGGCCGTGCCCCAGTGCAGTGGCATCACGGTCTGGGGGGTGACCGACAAGTACTCCTGGCGTGCGGAGGACACGCCACTGCTGTTCGACGGCGACTACAACCCCAAGCAGGCCTACCACGCCGTGCTGGAGACCCTCGGCGGTTCCGGCGGTGGAGG
Organism: Saccharomonospora cyanea NA-134; assembly: GCF_000244975.1. NCBI lineage: Bacteria > Bacillati > Actinomycetota > Actinomycetes > Pseudonocardiales > Pseudonocardiaceae > Saccharomonospora > Saccharomonospora cyanea. The sequence continues at coordinate 633,696 of NZ_CM001440.1, forward strand.
CGGTGGCGGTGACGACGGCGCCGCCTGCACCGTGACCTACGACGAGACCCAGCGGTGGGGCGACCGGTTCAACGGCCGGGTCACCGTCCGCGCGGGCGACGAGGCGATCAGCTCGTGGAGCACCACCGTCACCGTGCACCCGCCGCAGAAGATCACGGCGACCTGGAACGGCGAAGCGAGCTGGGACTACAGCGGCGATGTCATGACGATGCGGTCGTACAGCGGCCTACCCGCGGGTGGGGAGACGAGCTTCGGCTTCACCGTCATGGCGAACGGCAACTGGGCGGCGCCGACACTGGGCTCCTGCACCGCCTCCTGAGCACCGCCCGGGCTCGTCCCGTGCGGAAGGGGCCCGGAACGAAACGGGCCGGTCCGGTCACGGTGACGGACCGGCCCGGTCTTGTCCTCGGAACCAGCCGCGCTCGAACAGCAGCGCGCTCGACCTCATGGACGGCCTTGGCGATCTGGATGCCGTGCGGGCACGCGTCGGCGCGGTCGACGTGGTGCTGCGCACCCGTGCAGGCCAGCGGCGGTGTCGCGGGGGATACTGCCGACATGCGGATGTCTCGCCGTACTTCCCTGTTCCTGACGGCGTTCGGGGTGTGGTCCTGGGTCATCTGGATCACGTTCGCCCGCAACCTGTGGAACAGCGACAACGCCTGGAACGCCGACGGCTCGCCCACGCCGTTCTTCTGGGTGCACCTGCTGCTCGCGGTGACCTCCTTCGTGCTCGGCACCGTCATCGGGGTGATCGGCTGGCGCGGTCTGCGGGCCTCGCGGCGGCGGGAGGCCGAGGCCCGGTCCGACCAGTCGGTGTGAGAACGCCGTGAGGAACCGGCGGGTCCGCTCAGGCGTCCTACCGTCATGACCCAGCAGTCGGACCCGCCTCCGTCCCCGCAGCCGATGCCTCAGTGGCAGCACAGTGGGCCTTCGCCGGTGATACCCACGCAGGCGCCGGTACCGGCCGCGCCTCGCCGGAAGGCGGCCGTGGTGGTCGCGGCCGTGGTCGGCGTCCTGCTGGGCGCGGCCGGCATGGGCGGGGCGTGGCTGCTGACCTCGACCTCGGGCGGTGAGAGCGGCGCCGCGGCGGATGCCGAGCTGGCGTGTGAACTGGTGGCCAGGACGCCCGAGATCAGCATGACGGAGGACGACCTCTCCGACCTGCACCGCTGGGGAGCGGCGTCGACGTTGGCGATGGCGGCGGCCGAAGCCGACCCGTCCTACGAGCAGCTCTCCAAGAAGCTCCAGAAGCCCGTGCTCGTGGTGCAGCAGACCTTCGAGGCCAGTGGCCCCGAGTACGAGCAGGCCATGCGGGACGCCCGGGCGGCGTGCGCGAACCTCTGATCCCGACGACGAAGGCCACCCTCCCGCGCCCGCGGTGAGGGTGGCCTTCGTCGTCGGCCCGGATCAGACGCGCTTGAACAGCAGCGCGCGCTTGACCTCCTGGATGGCCTTGGTGATCTGGATGCCACGCGGGCACGCGTCGGTGCAGTTGAACGTCGTGCGGCAGCGCCACACGCCCTCGGCGTCGTTGAGGATGTCCAGCCGCTCCTCGGAGCCCTCGTCACGCGAGTCGAAGATGAACCGGTGCGCGTTGACGATCGCCGCCGGGCCGAAGTACGACCCGTCGGCCCAGTACACCGGGCACGACGACGTGCACGCCGCGCACAGGATGCACTTGGTGGTGTCGTCGAACCGTTCGCGGTCGGCGGGCGACTGGATGCGCTCGCGCGTCGGCTCGTTGCCGTAGGCGATGAGGTAGGGCTTCACCGCGCGGTACGCCTCGAAGAAGGGCTCCATGTCGACGTAGAGGTCCTTCATCGTCGGCAGGCCCTTGATCGGGGCGATGGTGATGGTGGTGTTCTTGCCCTCCTTGGCGAGGAGGTCCTTCACCAGCACCTTGCAGGCCAGGCGGTTCACGCCGTTGATCTGCATGGCGTCCGACCCGCAGATGCCGTGCGCACAGGAGCGCCGGAACGCGAGTGTGCCGTCCACGTAGTTCTTGATGTTGAACAGCAGGTTCAGCACGCGGTCGGTGGGCAGCGCCGGGACGTCGTAGGACTCCCAGTGCGGTTCGGAGTCCAGCTCCGGGTTGTACCGCAGGATCTTCACCGTGACGGTGACCGAACCCTCCGGTGCGGGAATCTGCGAGGTGTCGTGGGAACCCTCGGAAACCGTGGCAGTCATATCAGTACTTCCGCTCCATCGGTTCGTACCGGGTGAAGGTCACCGGCTTGTAGTCCAGGCGGATGTCGGAGGTGAACCCGGTGAGCCCGAGCGGAGCGTCCGGGTCTTCGGCCTCCGGCAGCAGCTTGTACGACATCGAGTGCCGCATGAAGTTGACGTCGTCGCGGTCCGGGTAGTCCTCGCGGGCGTGCCCACCACGCGACTCCTTGCGGGCCAGTGCGGCGTTCACCAGGATCTCGGCCAGGTCCAGCAGGAACCCGAGCTCGATGGCCTCCAGCAGGTCGGTGTTGTACCGCTTGCCCTTGTCCATCACCGAGATGCGTCCGTAGCGCTGCTTGAGCGCCTGCACGTCGGTCAGCGCCTGCTTCAGCGTGTCCTCGGTGCGGTACACGGCCGCGTTGGCGTCCATGGTGGCCTGCAACTCGGTGCGGATGTCGGCCACGCGCTCGCCGCCGGTGGCGGTGCGCAGGTGGTCGACCATGCCCTCGACCATCTTCGCCGGGTTCTCGGGCAGTTCCACGAAGCCGTGCGAGTTGGCGTACTCCGCGGCGGCGATGCCCGCCCTGCGCCCGAACACGTTGATGTCGAGCAGCGAGTTGGTGCCGAGCCGGTTGGCGCCGTGCACCGAGACGCACGCCACCTCACCGGCCGCGTACAGGCCCGGCACGATGTTGTCGTTGTCGCGCAGGGCCTCGCCGTGCACGTTGGTGGGGATACCGCCCATCGCGTAGTGCGCGGTGGGGTACACCGGCACCGGCTCCTTCACCGGGTCCACACCGAGGTAGGTGCGGGCGAACTCGGTGATGTCGGGCAGCTTCGTCTCCAGCACCTCCGCGCCGAGGTGGGTGCAGTCGAGCAGGACGTAGTCCTTGTTCGGCCCGGCGCCCCGGCCCTCCAGCACCTCCAGCACCATCGACCGGGCGACGATGTCGCGCGGCGCGAGGTCCTTGATGGTGGGGGCGTAGCGCTCCATGAACCGCTCGCCGTCGGCGTTGCGCAGGATGGCGCCCTCGCCGCGGGCGCCCTCGGTGAGGAGGATGCCCAGGCCCGCCAAACCGGTCGGGTGGAACTGGTAGAACTCCATGTCCTCCAGCGGCAGCCCCTTGCGGGCGTAGATGCCCATGCCGTCGCCGGTGAGGGTGTGCGCGTTGGACGTGGTCTTGAAGACCTTGCCGAACCCGCCCGTGGCGAAGACGATCGACTTCGCCTGGAACACGTGGATCTCGCCGGTGGCCAGCTCGTAGGCGATGGCGCCGGACGCCACCGGACCGTCGGCCGTCTCGGTCAGGGCGATGTCGAGGACGTAGAACTCGTTGAAGAACTCGATGCCGTGCTTGACGCAGTTCTGGTACAGCGTCTGCAGGATCATGTGGCCGGTGCGGTCGGCCGCGTAGCACGCGCGGCGCACCGCCGCCTTGCCGTGCTCGCGGGTGTGCCCGCCGAACCGCCGCTGGTCGATCTTGCCGTCCGGGGTGCGGTTGAACGGCAGACCCATCTTCTCCAGGTCGAGGACCGCGTCGATGGCCTCCTTGGCCATGATCTCGGCGGCGTCCTGGTCGGTGAGGTAGTCACCACCCTTGACGGTGTCGAAGGTGTGCCACTCCCAGTTGTCCTCTTCGACGTTGGCCAGGGCCGCGCACATGCCGCCCTGGGCGGCGCCGGTGTGGGAACGCGTCGGGTACAGCTTCGTGAGCACCGCGGTGCGGGCACGCTGACCGGCCTCGATCGCCGCGCGCATACCCGCGCCGCCCGCCCCGACGATGACCACGTCGTACTTGTGGAACTGCATGTCAAGCGTCGCTTTCGTGTGGTGGGGTCAGTCGGCCGGGATGTTCGGATCGAAGGTGAAGATCACCAGGGTGCCCAGCAGCACGATGACGACCACGGCGACGTAGAGCACCATCTTGAGCCAGAAGCGGGTGCTGTCCCTGCGCGCGTAGTCGTCGATGATCGTGCGAAGGCCGTTACCGCCGTGGATCATCGCCAGCCACAGCATCGCCAGGTCCCAGAACTGCCAGAACGGCGACGACCAGCGGCCCGCGACGAACGCGAAGTTGATCCGGTGAACACCGCCGTCGAGGATGTTCATGATGAACAGGTGACCGAGCACCAGCACCACGAGCAGCAGGCCCGAGATGCGCATGAACAGCCAGCTGTAGAGTTCGAAGTTGCTGCGGCGGGCCGCGGGCCTGCGGGCGGAGCGCGGCTTGTCGAGGTTGAGTGTCTCAGCCATCAGTTGCCGCCTCCGAGCAGCTCACTCACGGTGCGTTCGAGCATGAAGTAGGTGCCGGGGATCATCACGAGCACCCAGACACCGAGGATCGACCAGAGCATGACGCGCTGGTACTTGGCGCCCTTGGACCAGAAGTCGACCAGGATGACCCTGATGCCGTTGAGTGCGTGGTAGAGGACCGCACCGACAAGGCCGACCTCCATGAGGTTGACGATCGGGGTCTTGTAGGTCTCGATGATCGCGTTGTACGCGTTCGGCGAGACCCGGACCAGCGCGGTGTCGAGTACGTGGACGAACAGGAAGAAGAACGTGAGCACGCCGGTGATGCGGTGCAGCACCCAGGACCACATGCCGGGGTCGCCGCGGTAGAACGTACCGCTCCGACGTGAGGCGCCTGCCCGATCACTAGCAGCCGCCTCGGCGGCGGTGCTCGCAGTGGTGGACATCGGTGTACGGCCTCCAACGTCACTGATGGGCTTTGCCCGGCGACCTGCGACTTTGCGGGCCACATTCCGCGCGGGCGTGGTTATCCCAGGATGCTAGACCCGCCCTTGACGCGGGCCTCCACCTCGGGTTGGCCGCTGTGATGGACCAGACACGGATTTGACGTCTTCGCGTGGCGCGGGGCTGTCGGCGGCCGTTGCGGTACCGATTCAGTCCCGCTTTTTCGATTACTCGGTGTGCTGGCCTGATCGCTCAGAAGGGTGACTCCTGAACATTTGGGTTACACCGGGCGGCCAGTGTGTGACGTGTGTTTCCGCGGGCGGTACCGTTCGCCAATCGCCCGGCCGTTTCGCGCCGGGCGCTTCCTTGAGGTGCGTTCCGCTGGGAAAACAGCGGGAAGGGAGACACACCGTGCGTCGAAAGCGTGGTGCGGCGCTGGCGGCTATCGCCATGACCGGCGTGCTGACGTTGGCAGCGTGTGCCAAGGACTCCGGTGACAACAGCGCCGCGGGTGACGGCGGCGAGTCGGGTGGGGAGTGCGTGACAGCGGCCGCGCCACCCCGGGCCGAGGCCAGCAGCAAGGAACGTGAGGCGGCGTCCGACGTCGACGCCAGCGACCTGAAGGTCGCGCTCGCGTTCGACGTGGGCGGCCGGGGTGACGCGTCGTTCAACGACGCGGCGGCAGCCGGTGTCGACAAGGCCGTCGAGGACATGGGCGTGGCCGACACGACCGAGAGCACGGCGGCGGGCACCGAGTCCGAGGACGCCAAGCAGCAGCGGCTGTCGCAGATGGCGGAGAAGGGCTACGACCCGATCATCGCCGTCGGTTTCGCGTACGCCGACGCGCTGAAGGCCGTCGCGCCGAAGTTCCCCGACACCCACTTCGCGATCGTCGACGACGACTCGGTGGACGCGAAGAACGTGACCCCGCTGGTGTTCGCGGAGGAGCAGGGCTCGTTCCTGGCCGGTGTGGCCGCCGTCTACAAGAGCGACAACTGCCACGTCGGTTTCGTCGGTGGTGTGGAGACTCCGCTGATCCAGAAGTTCGAGGCGGGCTTCGTGCAGGGCGCGAAGGCGGTCTCCGACAAGGTCAAGGTCGAGATCGACTACCTGACCCCCGCCGGTGACATCTCCGGCTTCAACGACCCCGGCAAGGGCAACGTGGTGGCCAAGGCGCAGATCGACAAGGGCGCCGACGTGCTCTACCACGCCTCGGGTGCCTCGGGTAAGGGCGTGTTCGAGGCGGCCAAGGCCGCCGACGCGCTGGCGATCGGGGTCGACTCCGACCAGTACAACCAGAAGACGGTCGCCGAGGTCAAGGACGTCATCATGACGTCGATGCTCAAGCGCGTGGACGTGGCGGTCTACGACTACATCCGCGCGGTGGCCTCCGACGACCTCGACTCCCTGCCCGAGCGGTTCGACCTGGCGGTGGACGGTGTCGGCTACTCGACCTCGGGCGGCAAGGTCGACGACATCACCGACGTCCTCGACGGCTACAAGGCGCAGATCGTGGCCGGCGAGATCGAGGTCTCGCCCACCCCGTAACCGACCACTCTCAACTGCCGTGCGGTGCCGGGGCCGGTGGGAGGCGATCCCTCCTACCGGCCCCCGCGCCGTCGGACGGCAGGCGTGGGGAGCTTTCACGACATGACCGAATCCCGACCAGCGGTCGAACTGAAGGGGATCACCAAGCGGTTCCCCGGCGTGGTGGCCAACTCGGACGTCCACCTGACGGTGCGCGCCGGCGAGGTCCACGCGGTGTGCGGCGAGAACGGCGCGGGCAAGTCCACGCTGATGAAGATCCTCTACGGCATGCAGCAGCCGGACGAGGGCACCATCGCCATCAACGGCGAGGTGGTGCGCCTGCGCAACCCGCAGGACGCGATCAAGGTGGGCATCGGCATGGTGCACCAGCACTTCATGCTCGCCGACAACCTGACCGTCAAGGAGAACGTGCTGCTGGGCGCCGAGTCGCTGCACGGCATCGGCAAGGCAGCCACGGCGCGGATGGCCGAACTCGCCGAGCGCACGGGCCTGCGGGTGAACCTCGACAGTCTCATGGAGAACCTCGGCGTGGCGGACCGCCAGCGGGTGGAGATCGTCAAGGTGCTCTACCGCGGCGCTCGCATCGTGATCCTCGACGAGCCCACGGCCGTGCTCGTGCCGCAGGAGGTGGACGCGCTGTTCGACACCGTCCGCACGATGCGCGAGCAGGGCTACACCTTCATCTTCATCTCCCACAAGCTCGACGAGGTTCGCAGGATCGCCGACAGTGCCACGGTGATCCGCAGGGGCACCACGGTCGGCACCGTGGACCCGCGCACCGTGAGCTCGCGCGAGCTGGCCGAGATGATGGTCGGCTCGCAGCTCCCGAGCCCGGAGACGCGCGAGTCCACCGTCACCGACCGGGCCGTGCTGCGCGTCGAGAACCTGCGGCTGACCGCCGAGGACTCCGAGCGCGCCGTGCTCGACGACGTGTCGCTGACGGTGCGGGCCGGTGAGGTGCTCGGCATCGCCGGTGTGGAGGGCAACGGGCAGACCGAGCTGGTCGAGACCATCATGGGCATGCGCAGGGCGGCCGGGGGCACGATCGAACTCGTCGACGCCGAGGGCACCACGCGCGACCTCACGAAGCTCGGCACGCTGGCGCGCCGGGAGGCCGGCATCGGCTACATCGCCGAGGACCGGCACCGCCACGGCCTGCTGCTGGGCCGCCCGCTGTGGACGAACCGGATCCTCGGCTACCAGACCCGCAGGCCGGTGTCGAGCGGCCGCATCATCGACTGCGCCGCCGCGCGGGAGGACACGCGCCGCATCGTCGACGAATACGACGTCCGCACCCCGGGCGTCGAGGTCGCCGCAGGAGCGCTGTCCGGCGGTAACCAGCAGAAACTCATCGTCGGCAGGGAACTGTCCGGCGACCCCGTGCTGTTGATCGCCTCCCACCCGACCCGCGGTGTCGACGTCGGCGCGCAGGCTCTGATCTGGGACCGCATCAGGGCCGCCCGCTCCGACGGCCTCGCGGTGCTGCTCATCTCCGCCGACCTCGACGAGTTGATCGGGCTGTCGGACACCATCCGCGTCATGTTGCGCGGCAGGTTGGTCAGTGAGGCCGATCCCGCCACCGTCACACCGACCGAGCTGGGCTCGGCCATGACGGGTGCCGGTGAGAGCCACTCCCTTCCCGAGGACGTCGCATGATCTCCTGGCGTACCGCCCTGCTTCCCCCCGTCCTGGCGATCGTCGTCGCCATGGCGCTGTCGTCCGTCGCGCTGCTCATCTCGGGCGCCGACCCGCTCGAAGCGTTCACCACCATGGGCGCGCAGTTGTTCGAGGGCACCACGGCCGTCGACACCGTGAACCTCGCGGTGGTCTACTACTTCGCGGGTCTGGCCGTCGCCGTCGGGTTCCAGATGAACCTGTTCAACATCGGTGTCGAGGGTCAGTACCGGTTCGCGGCCGTCATCGCCGCGATCGTGGGCGCGGCCATGGAACTGCCTCCGGTGCTGCACGTGCTGGCGATCCTCGCGGTGGCCATGCTCTCCGGCGCCGCGTACGCGCTGCTGCCGGCGATCCTGAAGGTGACCCGGGGCGTCTCCGAGGTCATCACCACGATCATGCTGAACTCGATCGTGTTCGGCATCGTGGCGTACCTGATCAGCGCCGACCAGTTCGGTGTGCTGCGCGGCAACAACATCAGCACCGCCGAGATCCCGGAGACCGGGTGGATCCCCGGCATCCCGCTCGGGGCCGCGGGCACGATGTTCGGCTCGGTCCTCATCGCCGTCGCCCTGGGTGTGGGCTACTGGTTCCTGCTCAACCGCACGCGGTTCGGGTTCGAGCTGCAGGCGAGTGGCGAGTCGCCCACGGCCGCCACGGCGGGCGGAGTGAGCGCCAAGCGGATGACGATGACCGCGATGCTGCTGTCCGGAGCGGTCGCCGGGCTCATCGCGATGCCCGAACTGCTGGGCCGCGACCACGTCTACGCCATGACCGCGACGCAGGGCTACGGCTTCACCGGCATCGCGGTGGCCCTGCTGGGTCGTAACCACCCCGTCGGTGTCGCGTTCGGCGCGCTGCTGTGGGCGTTCCTCGACAAGTCGGCCGTGTCGCTGGAGACCATCGGGGTGCCGAGAGAGATCGCCACGATCATCCAGGGCACGATCGTGCTCTCGGTCGTGGTCGCCTACGAAATCGTCAAACGAGCGGAACTCGCCGCCGAGCAGCGCCGGGTGGGCAGACAGACCCGCAACGGCATGCCCGCGAGCGTCAGCCAGGGAGGTGCGGTGTGAGCACCACGGTCGAAACCGGGCCCCCGAGCAAGGCGGGTGCGACGGAGCAACAGCCGCGCCCCCGGCGCCCGATCCCGGGGTGGCTGCGGGGCGTGTTGTGGGCCGTCGCGGCCATCGCGGTGCTGTCCACGACGTCCTACCTCACCGGCATCGACACGCTCACGTCGAGCAACACGTCGCAGACCGCGCTGAGGCTCGCCCTGCCCATCCTGTTCGCCGCGCTCGGCGGGCTGTGGGCCGAGCGGGCGGGCGTCATCAACATCGGCCTCGAGGGCATGATGATCCTCGGCACGTGGGGCGCGGCCTGGGGCGCGTACTACGGCGGCGTGTGGGCCGGGCTGCTGGCGGCCATCGTCTTCGGCGCGCTCGGCGGGCTGCTGCACGCCGTGGCCACGGTGACGTTCGGGGTGAACCACATCGTGTCCGGTGTGGCCATCAACCTCCTCGGGCTCGGCGTGGCGAAGTACCTCGCCGACCTCGTGTTCGAGCCGCTGTCCGGCAACCCGAGGCAGTCGCCGCCCGTGCCGAAGTTCGACACGTACTCGGCGACCTTCCTCTCCGACTGGCTGGCGGATCTGGAGGAGGCCCAGCGGGTCGGGATCTCCGACGCCGCCGGACTGCTCCGAGGTCTCGTCACGCAGGTGTCGCCGCTGGCGATGCTGGGCCTGCTGCTGGTGCCGCTCAGCTACCTCGTGCTGTGGCGTACCCGGTTCGGGTTGCGCCTGCGCTCGTGCGGTGAGAACCCGGTGGCCGCCGAGTCGCTCGGCGTGAACGTCTACGTGCACAAGTACGCGGCCCTGCTGGTGTCCGGTGGTCTCGCCGGCATGGGTGGCGCGTCGCTGGTGCTGCTGTCGGGTGGCGCCGACTACCTGGAGAACCAGACCAACGGCCGCGGCTACATCGGGCTCGCGGCGATGATCTTCGGCAACTGGCGGCCCGGCGGGTTGCTGGGTGGCGCGGCGCTGTTCGGTTACTCCGACGGTCTCCAGCTCTCGGCGGGCGGGGAGGCCGTGCTGGCGCTGTGCTACGGCGCGGTGCTCCTGCTGGCGGTGCTCACGGTGGTGCAGTTGGTGCGCAGGCGCTGGCTCGTCGCGGGCCTCTCCGCGCTCGGTGCCGCCGCGCTCTACTACGTGTACTGGGCCAACGACGAGCTTCCGCGTGAGTTGATCCCGTACACGCCGCACTTCGTGACGATCATCGTGCTGGCCGTGGCGGCGCAGAAACTGCGCCCGCCGAAGGCGATCGGCAAGCGGTACCGGCGAGGGGAGGGCGACTGATGCCCGAGAACACGATCGACTGGGAGCACCTGCGCGCGGAGGCCGTCGCGGCGGCACAGAAGGCGTACGCACCGTACTCACGGCTGCGGGTCGGCTCCGCCGCGCTGACCGACGACGGCCGGATCGTCACCGGTTGCAACGTGGAGAACGCTTCCTACGGTGTCGGCCTGTGCGCCGAGTGCACCATGGTCGGGCAGCTCAGGTTGTCCGGCGGGGGACGTCTCGTGGCGGTGGCGTGCCGTTCCGGCGAGGGCGAGCTGTTGATGCCCTGTGGCCGGTGCAGGCAACTGCTCTACGAGTTCGGCGGCACGGAGTGCCTCGTCGACACCCCGGCGGGGGTGCAGCCGATGACGTCGGTGCTGCCGCAGGCGTTCGGACCCGAGGACCTGCCGGAATGAAGGCCGAGCCGTTCGCGGCGGTCGACGTCGTCAGGGCCAAGCGGGACGGGGCGCGCCTGTCCGGCGAGCAGATCGACTGGGTGATCGACGCCTACACGCGCGGCGTGGTCGGCGACGAGCAGATGGCGGCGCTCGCGATGGCGGTGTTCCTGCGCGGGATGGACGCCGCCGAGACGGCCCGCTGGACCGGCGCGATGATCGACTCAGGTGAGCGGTTGTCGCTGAAGTGCTCGCGACCGACCGTGGACAAGCACTCGACGGGCGGCGTCGGCGACAAGATCACGTTGCCGCTGGCGCCGCTCGTCGCGGCGTGCGGAGCCGCCGTACCGCAGTTGTCCGGCCGAGGGCTCGGGCACACGGGCGGCACGCTCGACAAGCTGGAGGCGATCCCCGGCTGGCGGGCGGAGTTGTCGGCCGACGAGATCGCCGCGCAGCTGGAGGACGTCGGCGCGGTGGTCTGCGCCGCCACTCCGACCCTGGCGCCCGCCGACCGCAAGCTGTACGCGCTGCGCGACGTCACGGGCACCGTCGAGTCGGTACCGCTGATCGCCAGCTCGATCATGAGCAAGAAGATCGCGGAGGGCGCGGGGCGGCTCGTGCTCGACGTGAAGGTCGGCTCCGGCGCCTTCATGAAGACCCGGAAACAGGCCCGCGAACTCGCGGCGAGCCTGGTGGAGATCGGCGCCGCGCACGGAGTGGCCACCACCGCCGTGCTCACGGCCATGGACACGCCCCTGGGCGCGGCCGTCGGCAACGCGGTCGAGGTGGCGGAGGCCGTGGAGGTGCTGCGGGGCGGCGGGCCCGCCGACGTCGTGGAGCTCACGCTGGCGCTGGCCCGCGAGATGCTCGCGCTGGCCGGGCTCGGCGGCGTCGACCCGGCGCGGGTGCTGGCCTCGGGCCGGGCGTACGAGACGTGGTGCCGCATGATCCGTGCCCAGGGAGGGGACCCCGAGGCCCCACTGCCGAAGGCGACTCACGTGCACGTGGTCGAGGCGTCCAAGTCCGGCACAGTGACCGCTCTGGACGCCTACGGTGTCGGCGTGGCGGCGTGGCGGCTCGGCGCGGGCAGGGCCCGCAAGAGCGACCCCGTGCAGTCCGCTGCCGGTGTGCTGTGTCTGGCGAAGCCCGGTGAACCGGTCGAACGTGGACAGCCGCTGTTCGAACTCCACACCGACACCCCCGAGGCCGTGGCGGCGGCCCTGCCGTTGCTCGACGCGGCGCTCACGATCGGCGAGAAGGGCGGAGACGACAGCGCCCTCGCCGCCGCGGAGGCGAGCGAGGGCGTCGTGCTGGAACGCTGGGAGAGCGGCCGGCCCTGACCGGCCGCCCCTCCTACTCAGTCGTCGGAGTCGGCGTCGGCCTTGGCCTTCGCGTCGGCACCCTTGGTGTTCCTGCCGTTGCGGCGGCGCGGCTGCCTCGGGGTGGGCGGAGCCGTGATGGCGGGCTGCGGCGCGGGGCCGCCGCCGAGCATCAGCTCCGCGAACGTGGCCATGGCCTCGTCGAGCTGGCCACCGATGCGCCGCTCGGACTCCTCGTTGCTCTTGCGCACCACGGACGTGAAGTAGTCGTTGTCCGGCTGCTGCGACAGCGTGCCCTCGACCTGCGACAGCCCCGACTTGATCGAGCCGTCCAGATCGCCCAGCCGCGCCGCGACGTTCTCCTCGACCTTGTCCAGGCGGCCTGCCAGCTCGTCGAGCCTGTTGCCCAGGTTCTCCAGCCGCTCGCCCAGCGTGTCGAAGCGGGCCGTCGGGTCGAGCATCTCGGCCGTGTCGGTCAACGCCGAGCGCAGCGAGTCGGACGTGCTGGACAGGCGCTCCTTGGCGTCGGCGTCGAGGCGGTCGACCCGATCCTTGAGGCCCGTCTCCAGCGTGTCGAGACGCTCGCGCACCGGACCCTGCACCGCCGTGGGCACGTTGTCGATCTTGATGTCCTGCTTGTCGAGGTGGTTGCCCAGCTCGTCGAGCCTGCGGTGGATGTTCGAGAGCTTGTCCTCCAGGCCGTCCATCCGGCCCGCGACACCCTCGAACCGTGCGGCGACGCCGTCGAGCCTGCCGTCGAGCTGAGCGAAGGGCTTCGCGAGCTTGTCGACGATGGCTTCGACCGACCGGGCCAGGTCCGCCAGGGCGTTGTCCTGGGCCTCCAGGCGGGTCATGGCCTCGTCGAGCCGCTCGGCGAGCACGCTCATCTCGGTCCGGTCGGGCAGCTCGGAGAGTCGCTTGCGGACGGCGCCGAGCGAGTCCACCGGAGCGAGCCGGGCGTAGATGTCGTCGAGCGCGTCGAAGATCTGCTGCTGCTCGCTCTCTCGGACCTCGGCCGCACGCACCAACATGTTGCGCATCCGGTCGAAGGACGGGGCTGCGAGGTGGTTCTCAGTCGTCACTGCGGTTGTCCTTCATCGGCGGGGAAGATGGGACGTCCATGGCAGCGTAGCGATCGACCGACTGCGGAGGGTATCAACCCCGGCCACAGGTCGCGTGACGTGCGACTCCGACGATTGAATAACAACCCGGTCACCGCCCAAGGTTCGAGTACAGCGTGAGACTTGAGTGCCGGAACGGGCGACGTCGAAGGCCGATCGCGCGACGTCACACGGTCGTGTGTGGGGGCCGCGGGTACCGTCGACGCATGTCGACGCGAACCGTTCCGACTCCGCACGAACTCCGCAGCGCGCCGAAGGTGCTGCTCCACGACCACCTCGACGGCGGCCTGCGTCCCGGCACCGTCGTCGAGCTGGCCGACGAGACCGGCTACTCCGGTCTGCCCACCACCGACGTCGACCAGCTCGGCCGCTGGTTCCGTGACGCGGCGGACTCGGGCTCCCTGGAGAAGTACCTGGAGACCTTCGCGCACACCTGCGGCGTCATGCAGACCGAGGAGGCGTTGTCGCGGGTCGCCGCCGAGTGTGTGGAGGACCTGGCCGACGACGGTGTCGTCTACGCCGAGGTGAGGTACGCGCCGGAGCTGTTCGTCGAGCGCGGACTGTCCCTGGAGGCCGTGGTGGAGGCCGTGCAGGACGGGTTCGAGCGCGGCCGCAAGGCCGCCGCCGAACGCGGCAGGCACATCCGGGTGGGTCAGCTGCTGTGCGCCATGCGGCAGCACGCGCGGGCGCTGGAGATCGCCGACCTCACCGTGCGCTACCGCGACCGTGGGGTCGTCGGGTTCGACATCGCGGGACCGGAGGCGGGCTATCCGCCCACCCGCAACCTGGACGCGTTCGAGTTCCTGCGCGAGAAGAACGCCCACTTCACCATCCACGCGGGCGAGGCCTTCGGGCTGGCCTCGATCTGGGAGGCCATCCAGCACTGCGGGGCCGAACGCCTGGGGCACGGCGTCCGCATCGTCGACGACATCACCACGGCCGACGACGGCAGTTCCTCGCTCGGCAGGCTCGCCGCCTACGTGCGCGACCGCCGCATCCCGCTGGAGGTGTGTCCGTCGTCGAACGTCCAGACGGGCGCGGCGCCCTCGATCGCAGAGCACCCGATCGGGCTGCTCGCGAAGCTGCGGTTCCGGGTCACGGTCAACACCGACAACCGGTTGATGAGCGGTTGCTCGGTCTCCTCGGAGTTCGCGGCGCTGGTCGACGCCTTCGGCTTCGACTGGGCCGACGTGCAGTGGTGCACGATCAACGCCATGAAGTCGGCGTTCATCGGCTTCGACGAGCGGCTCGACATCATCAACAACGTGATCAAGCCCTGGTACGCCGAACGCGTGTGACGGCACGCGCGGGGGCTCGCTCCTCCCACCGCCGGGGTGGGGAGCGAGCCCCCGTCGCCGGGCCTCAGTTGAGGTGCAGGCGGTTCTCGAACGAGTCGACGAGCCTGCGCCACGTCTGCTGCTCGGTGTCGAACGGCGGGCTCGGGGTCAGCCTCGTCGGGTCGGGCCGCAGGACGAACGACACCAGCCAGCCCAGCCGCTCGGAGGTGGACAGCTCCTTCGACACCTCGTCGTCGCCGGCCCAGTCGGCCGCGTCCCGGAGCAGTTCGACGGCGAGTTCGAGCTGGGTGGGTTCGATGGCGTCGATGCCGTCCGCGATGTCGTCGTCGAGCCCGGCCAGGACGTAGGTGTTGTCCGGATCCACCTCGACCTCCAGCTCACCGGCGGTGGCCGCGGCCAGCACCTCGCCCCAGGTGGAGACCTCGGCCAGGTCGGTGTGCGCGAGGTTGCCGCCGTCGGCCAGCGCCCTCGCGAGCGCGCGCTCCGACGGGTACGCCTCGATGGTGCCGCCGGAGCCCAGGAACACCGGCTCGTCGTCGAGGTAGCAGCGCAGCGTGTAGTAGTCCCGCGACGACAGCTGGATCTTGATGGGGTCGATGCCCACCTCGGCCCAGAAACCCACGGGCTCGTCGTCGAAGTCCTCGTCGTCGTCGAGGTCCTCGTCGGCCTCGGCGGTGTCCCGGTCGACCGTGTCGAGGTCGTCATCGTCGTCGGAGTCCACGCCTGCCTCGGCCTCCGCCGACTCCTCGTGGAACGCCGCGAGCTCCTCGGCGGTGGCGTCCAACGTCGCCGCGTCGACTTCCGGGGTCGTGACCAGCTCGTCGATGGCGTCGAGCACCACGTCCCACTTCTCCGACACCGTCCGCGACAGCTCGTCCCACAGCTTCGCGCCCTCGCGTCCGCTGAACGGCAGCTGCCCCTGGTCGAGCAGGGAGAACGCCTCGGAACTGTCGAGGATCTCGTGGACCTCGTCCAGCTCGCACACGTCGGCCAGCGATCGCACGATGTTGACGATCTCGGCCAGCTCGGACAGCGTCCAGGAGTCGGGCTCCTCGGCCACCAGCTCCGGAACGCCCACGAGGTCGAAGCAGTGGTCGTCGTCCGGGATGAGTTCCGGCACGTTGAGAGCGGGAACGGCCTCCCACGCCGGATGGTCGATCAGATCGTGCTGCTCGGCCGTACGCACGTAGGCGGCGAGATGCGCGGCGTCGGGGAACGCGTAGAGGTCCTCCTCGTCACCGAGGAAGGCCTCCCACTCCTCGCCGTCCTCCCGCCATCGTGGCGCCCACAGGGTCACCAGATCGCCTTGTGGCAGCCCGAGTTCGACCGGGATGATATCCTGTGCCATTCCGCCCTCCGGAAACACCTGTGCACGAGCCGGGTCTCGGCGCTCGAAACCGGACGTGTTAGCCGAAGCCTACGGGTTCCGGCTCCGCGCCGCGATCACCCCTCACGGGATCGGCACTTCAGTGACACGATCTAAGGCACGATGACTGACTTTCTCACAGACCGCCTTCCGGGCGACACCGATCCCGACGCGCTCTTCGACGCCTTCTCCACGTGGGTGGGCGAGCGCGGCCTCGAGCTGTACCCGGCGCAGGAGGAGGCGCTCATCGAGCTCGTCTCGGGCGCGAACGTCATCCTGTCGACGCCCACGGGGTCGGGGAAGAGTCTCGTGGCGGTCGGCGCGCACTTCGCCGCGCTGGCCGACGGCAGGCGCAGCTTCTACACCGCCCCGATCAAGGCGCTGGTGTCGGAGAAGTTCTTCTCGCTGGTGGAGATCTTCGGCGCGGACAACGTGGGCATGCTGACCGGCGACTCCAGCGTCAACCCCGACGCCCCGATCATCTGCTGCACGGCGGAGATCCTGGCCAATCTCGCGTTGCGGCTCGGTCCGGAGGTCGACGTCGAGGAGATCGGACAGGTGGTGGCCGACGAGTTCCACTTCTACTCCGAGCCCGAGCGCGGTTGGGCTTGGCAGGTCCCGCTGCTGGAGCTGCCGAACGCCCAGTTCCTGCTCATGTCGGCCACGCTCGGCGACGTGTCGTTCTTCGAGAAGGACCTCACGCGCCGCACCGGCCGCTCCACGGCCGTGGTGACCTCGGCGCAGCGCCCGGTGCCGCTGACGTTCCGCTACGCCCTGACCCCGATGCACGAGACCGTGTCGGAACTCGTGCACTCGAACCAGGCACCGGTCTACATCGTGCACTTCTCGCAGGCGGCCGCCGTGGAGCGAGCCCAGGCGCTGATGAGCATCAACGTGTGCTCGCGCGCCGAGAAGGACGCCATCGCCGAGGCCATCGGCGACTTCCGGTTCTCGGCCGGTTTCGGCCGCACGCTGTCGCGGCTGGTCAGGCACGGCATCGGTGTGCACCACGCCGGGATGCTGCCCAAGTACCGGCGGCTGGTGGAGCAGTTGGCGCAGGCGGGACTGCTGAAGCTGATCTGTGGCACCGACACGCTCGGCGTCGGCATCAACGTGCCCATCCGCACGGTGGTGCTCTCCGCGCTGACGAAGTTCGACGGCACCCGGCAGCGGCACCTCAAGGCGAGGGAGTTCCACCAGATCGCGGGCCGCGCGGGCCGCGCGGGCTACGACACCGACGGCTACGTGGTCGTGCAGGCCCCCGACCACGTCATCGAGAACGCCAAGGCCCTGGAGAAGGCGGGCGACGACCCGAAGAAGAAGCGCAAGATCGTTCGCAAGAAGGCGCCCGAGGGATTCGTCAACTGGACGGAGAGCACGTTCGAGCGGCTCGTGGCCGCCGAGCCCGAGCCACTGACGTCGAGCTTCAAGGTCACCCACTCGATGCTGCTCAACGTCATCTCGCGACCCGGTGACGCCTTCGCCCACATGCGGCGGCTGCTGGAGGACAACCACTCCGACCGGCCCACCCAGCGCAGGCACATCCTGCGGGCCATCGCGATCTACCGTGCCCTGCTCGCGGCGGGCGTGGTGGAGGAGCTCGACGAGCCCGACGACGAGGGCCGCAGGGTGCGGCTCACCGTGGACCTGCAGCTCGACTTCGCGCTGAACCAGCCGCTGTCGCCGCTGGCGCTGGCCGCCATCGAACTGCTCGACCCGGCCTCGCCGTCGTACGCGCTCGACGTGGTGTCCATCGTGGAGGCCACTGTGGACGACCCGAAGCAGATCCTGTCGCAGCAGCAGTTCAAGGCCCGCAACGAGGCGATCGCGGCGATGAAGGCGGAAGGGGTCGAGTACGAGCAGCGCATGGAGCTGCTGGAGGACGTCACCTACCCGAAGCCGCTGGAGGACCTGCTCGAAGCCGCGTACTCGCGGTACCGGCAGGGACACCCGTGGGTGTCCGACTACCGGCTCTCGCCGAAGTCGGTCGTGCGCGACATGTACGAGCGCGCGATGAACTTCGTGGAGTACATCGGCTACTACGGCCTCGCCCGCTCAGAGGGCGTGTTGCTGCGCTACCTCGCCGACACCTACGACGCGCTGCGCAGGACCGTGCCGGACGACGCGAAGACGGAGCCGCTGTCGGACCTCATCGAGTGGCTCGGGGAGTTGGTGCGGCAGGTCGACTCCAGCCTGCTGGACGAGTGGGAGGCCCTGCGCAATCCCGACGCCGTCGTCAGGGACTCCGAGGGCAGGCCCGCCGAGCCGGAGGGCCCGCCGCCGGTGACCCGCAACGAACGAGCCTTCCGGGTGCTGGTGCGCAACGAGATGTTCCGCCGGGTGCAGCTCGCCGCCAGGGAGGACTACGACGCACTCGGCGAACTCGACGCCGAGTCGGGTTGGGACGCCGAGGCGTGGGAGGACGCGCTGGCGGACTACTTCGACACCTACGACGAGATCCGCACCGGCCCGGACGCCCGTGGTCCCGCCCTGCTCGTCATCGAGCAGGAGCCGGACGTCTGGCGCGTGCGGCAGATCCTCGACGACCCCGACGGCAACCACGACTGGAGCATCACCGCCGAGGTCGATCTCGCGGCGTCGGACGAGGCGGGCGAGGCCGTCATCCGCGTAGTCGACGTCGCCGAGTCGTAATCCCCACCACCGTGTCCGCAGCCTGCGCACGCGTGTCCGCACTTTGCGCACGCGTGTCGGGACTTCCGGTACACGGACGGTAGGAAATCTGGCCCCTCAGTCGCACTGGATGTAACCCGACCGGGTGACCGTTGGTCGTGTGAGAGGAACCGCTCGGCGAAGCTCCACGGCTTCCGGGCCACCTCGCACCAGCCCCGCGCATGGGTGGGTGGGGAGCGCTCAGGCTCCCCCCGACCTGTGAAAGGGGAATTTCTTGAGACACCGACGACCCCGGCTCGGCCTGGTGGCCGCGCTGACGGGCGCGTTGATCGTCGCGGCGGCACCGCCGGTGGCGGCCGGGCCACAGCCGCCGGCGGGAACCGCATTCTCACTCGCCGGCGAGGACGAGGGGCACACCGTCACCCTGGTGACGGGAGACCGCGTACGGCTCACCGGCGCCGGAGCGATCTCCGACCTCGTCGTGGTACCCGGACCCGGCCGGGAGGACATCGGACACCGGCGGTACCGCCAGGACGGCGACGTCTACGTCGTGCCGCACGACGCTGCCCCGCTGATCGCGGCGGGAACGCTGGACGAGCGGTTGTTCAACGTGTCGCGACTGATCGAGGCGGGGTACCACGACGGAGCTCGCGCCGATGTGCCGGTGATGGTCTCGTACGCGGACGGACGTCGCCCCGCGCGCTCGCGCACGCTGGCCGACGGTGCCGCGACAAGCGTGCGTCCCCTGGCCGTGGTCAACGGTGAAGCGGTCCGGGCGGCGAAGGACAAGGCGACGCGGTACTGGAAGTCCGTGGCGTCCATGCTGCGGCCGGGCCACGAGATCGAGCACCTGTGGCTCGACGCGCCGGTGACCGCGACCTCCGACGGGACGATGCCGCAGATCGGCGCCCCCGACGCGTGGGAGGGTGGTCGCACGGGCGAGGGCGTCCGGGTGGCCATGCTGGACACGGGTGTGGACGCCGAACACCCCGATCTCGACGACGCCGTGGTGGAAGCCCGGGACTTCACGGGTGAGGGAACCACGGACGACTCCAACGGACACGGCACACACGTGGCCGGGATCATCGCCGGGGACGGCACCGCGAGCGAGGGCCGATACCGGGGTGTGGCTCCGGACGCGGACCTGGTCGTGGGCCGCGTGCTCAACAGCGGCGGTCAGGGCCAGGAGTCCTGGATTCTGGCGGGCATGGAGTGGGCGGCACAGCGCGCACCCGTGGTGAACATGAGCCTCGGCAGCAGTTGGCCGGACGACGGCACCGCGCCGTTGTCGCTGGCGGTGGACCGGTTGACGGAGGAGACCGGGACGCTGTTCGTGGTGTCCTCCAGCAACTTCGGCCCCCAGGAGAGCAGCGTCACGTCACCGGGCTCGGCGGATGCCGCGTTGACGGTGGGTGCCGTGGACGACGGCGACGAACTCGGCGACTTCTCGGGCCGTGGTCCGCGACTCGGTGACTACGCCGTCAAGCCGGAGATCACCGCCCCCGGTGTGGACGTCGTGGCCGCGCGTGCGGGTGGCTCCGAACTCGGAGTCCCCGTCGACGAGCACTACATGAGCTTGTCCGGTACCTCGATGGCAGCACCGCACGTCACGGGTTCGGCCGCGCTGGTGGCCCAGGCCCGTCCGGAGTGGAAGGCGGACCGGCTGAAGGCCGCGCTCGTCGGCTCCGCTGCGCCGCATTCCGAGCGCACCGTGTTCGAGCAGGGCGCGGGCCGGGTGGACGTGGCCCGCGCGGTCGAGCAGTCGGTCGTCGCGGAACCCGCGGTGCTGAGCCTCGGAATCCAGGGGTGGCCGCGTGCCGACGGCGAACCGGTCACGCGCACGGTGACCTACACCAACAGCGGCTCGGCCCCCGTCACGCTGACGCTCGATGCGAGCCTTCAGGGGCCCGACGGCAAGGACGTCGGCGGCGCGCTGACGGTCAGCCCCGCCCAGGTGACCGTTCCGGCGGGTGGGCAGGCCCAGGCCACGATGACGCTCGACCTGGCCAGCGGCGTGGACGGCCTTCACAGCGGCACGGTGGTCGCCACGGGGGACGACGGGTCGGTGGTGCGCACCCCGGTCGGTGTGCACCGGCAAGGGGAGAGCTACGGCGTCGACATCACCGTCCTCGGCCACGACGGCAACCCCGTGGACGACGCGGAGATCTCCCTCGTGTCCCACACCGAGCGGCGCACGTATTACCCCAGGCCGGCCTCCGGCGCGTACCACGTCACGGCGGAGAAAGGCGAGTACCACCTCGAAATCCTGTACCTCAGGCAGGACGAGCACGGTGAGTGGAAGCTGGACTTCTTCGTCGAGCCCCGCTTCGTGGTGGACAGTGCCGAGGAAATCGGCTTCGACGTACGCGATGCCTACAACCCCCGCGTGGAACTCGCGGACCGTCCGGACGCCCAAGTGGGCGAGATGTCCATCCTGTCCCGGACCGACCTGGAGTGGGGTAGCTACGAGCTTTACCTGAATTCCACCGACCCCGGCAACGTGCGGCTGGCGGGGTCGCGGACGACGCATGACGGTTACTCACTGAGCGTCGAGACGGCGCACGCCCGGCCGGACGGTAACGGCCGATTCGTGGGCAGTCCCTACCTGTACCGGCTGCGGTACCCGTACACCGGCGGCCTGCCTGACGAGATCAACCACCGGGTGGCCGACGACGACCTCGCCCGGGTGCGTACCAGCTACCTCGAAGGCGGCCCCGCCCCGTGGGGAATGCGCAGCATCGTGGCGGGGCAGCTCCCGTTGGAGTTGGACGAGTACTACACGCCCGGCGGGCCGTGGTCTCGGCTGTTGTTGCTGACGACGGAACACGAGGACGGAATGCCGATCGGGATCATGGGCGAGCAGCTCGCACCGGTGGAGGTGTTCGAGCGGGGCGAGCGGACGCAGCGGTGGAACACCGCGGTGCACGGCCCCGCGTTCCCCTACGTTCCCGGTAATCCGTCGAGTTGGGCGTACCGTGCCGAGCCGGGTGTGGGCTTCGTCCTACCGCTGCACAGCGACGACAGTGCCCGCGCAGGGACGTCCAGCATGGACTACGACAAGTCCTCTCTGGAGCTCTATCGCAACGGTGAGCTGGTCGGCAGCGACGACGGCAACGGTGGTTTCTTCGCGGTACCGGGCGAGCCCGCGTCGTACCGGCTCGCCGTGCACGCCGACCGGGGTTCGCTCACACCGTTGTCGCGAGTGATCGACGCGGAGTGGACGTTCCGCGACGACGTGGGCGCGGGTGCGGAGCTGACCGCGCTTCCTTTGTTGGGTGTGCATTTCGATGCCGACTTCGGCATGGAGAACGCGCCGAGGGTGGGGGAGAAGGTGCGGTTGCCGTTGGCGGTGCAGCGCAACGGAAGTCCGGAGGAGCCGAGGTTGGACTCGCTGCGGGTGGAGGTGTCGTTCGACGGTGGTGAGTCGTGGCGGTCGGTGCCGTATCGGTGGGAGCACGGTGAGCGGGTGATCGCGGTGCGGGCTCCGGAGGGTGTGAAGGATGTGTCGTTGCGGGTCGAGGCGGAGGACGTCGACGGCAACGGTCTGAAGCAGACCATCGTCGGCGCCTACCCGGTGCGCTGACGAACGTGGGGTGCGGACTCACCCGGTTCCGGGCGTGTCCGCACCCTGCGCACGCGTGTCCGCACTTCCCCTACGCACCACCATCCGAGACATCCCCGCCGCTCGGCGACGAGTACGCAACGGTCGAGGCCGCTCGCGACAAGCAGTGGTGGGGGAGCGACACAGCTTCCCCACCCGACGCGAGAAAGGATCGATGTGCGAGGTCGTCGACTGAGACCGGGAACGACAGCCGCGCTGGCGGTCACGCTGGCGTTCGCGCCCCTGACCGCGGTGGGCGCGAACGCGGAGGCGAGTGAATCCGCCCCACCCGTGTCCGCGCGCTTCGCCGAGGCAGACGGCCCCACCGTCACGCTGATCACCGGTGACCGTGTCCGACTGCTCGGCGAGGGCGCCCAGGGCGTGGCGTTCCAGCCGGGCCCAGGCCGGGAGGACATGGGACACAACTGGTTCCGCGAGGCGAACGGTGAGGTCCATGTCGTCCCGGACGACGTCGCGCCGCTGATCGCGGCGGGGACCCTCGACAAGCGACTGTTCAACGTCTCCCAGCTGATCGAGGCGGGCTACCACGACGGCGCACGCGACGACGTGCCCGTGCTGGTGTCCTACGCCGACGGCGACGTCCAGGCACGGTCGACGGCACTCGCCGACGGCGCGGCCACCCGCGTCAACACGCTGTCCACCATCAACGGCGAGGCGCTGCGGGCGAAGAAGGCCACCACGACCCGCTTCTGGCACTCCGTGCGCCCGATGCTGAGGCAGGACCGGGCGATCGAGCACCTGTGGCTCGACGCGCCGGTGAGGGCCACCCTCGACCACACGGTGCCGCGGATCGGCGCGCCGGAGGCGTGGGAGAGCGGGTTCACCGGCGAGGGTGTGACGGTGGCGGTGCTGGACACTGGAATCGACGCCGACCACCCGGACCTCGACGACGCGGTGGCGGAGTCCGAGGACTTCACCGGCGGTGGCAGCGCCGACGACGGAAACGGCCACGGCACGCACGTCGCCGGAACCATCGCCGGAGACGGCACCGCGAGCGACGGCACCTACCGCGGGGTGGCCCCGGACGCCGACCTCGCTGTCGGCAAGGTGCTGAACGACGCGGGCGAGGGCCAGGAGTCGTGGGTCCTGGCCGGCATGGAGTGGGCGGCGCAGCGCGCCGACGTGGTGAACATGAGCCTCGGCGGTGGCTTCTCGGACGGCGGTGATCCGCTCTCCCAGGCGGTGAACCGGCTGACCGAGGAGACCGACACGCTCTTCGTGGTGGCCGCGGGCAACGACGGTCCGTGGGAAGGCACCATCGGCTCCCCCGGTGCGGCCGATGCCGCGCTCACCGTCGGAGCGGTCGACGACAACGACGAGCTGGCCGAGTTCTCCAGCCGTGGCCCTCGCCTTGGGGACAACGGCATCAAGCCGGAGCTCACCGCGCCCGGCGTGGACGTCGTCTCCGCCCGTGCTTCCGGAACGGAGGGTGAGTTCTACACCTCGGCGTCCGGTACGTCGATGGCCACGCCGCACGTCGCGGGTGCGGCGGCGCTGGTGGCTCAGGCCCGCCAGGACGCCTCGGCCGCGGAGCTGAAGTCTGCGCTGGTGAACTCGGCGGTGCCGAACGAGTCGCTGTCGTCGTACGAACAGGGCGCGGGCCGAGTGGACGTGGCGAGTGCTGTGAAGCAACGGGTACTGGCCGAACCCGCGGTGGTGAACCTGGGCACCGTCGCCTGGCCGTACGAGGACGCCGATCCGCTGACGCGTGCGGTCACCTACACCAACCACGGTCCCGAGCCGGTCACCCTCACGCTCGACGGCAGCCTCCAAGGACCGGAGGGCATGCTCACCGTCGATCCGAAGGAGGTGACCGTTCCCGCGGGTGGCAAGGCGGCGGTCACGCTGACGGTGGACCCGTCCGTCGGCGGGGCCGGGCGCTACAGCGGGACACTCGTCGCCACGGGCGACGACGGCTCGGTGGTGCGCACGGCGCTCGGTATGACGAAGGAGGAGGAGACCTACGACCTCGACGTCACGGTCGTCGGCCACGACGGCGAGCCGTTGGGCGAGGGCATGGTCACCTTCCTCTCGGAGTCGGGTTCCTCCGGGATGGCCTTCATCGAGAACGGCCGGTTCCACACCAGCCTGCCGAAGGACACCTACTACCTCAGCGCGTCGGCACACTTCACCGGAGCGGACGGGCAACGCGGCCTCGCCATGGGTGCCGAGCCGCGACTGGTGCTGGACGCCGACACCCACATCGAGCTCGATCTGCGGCGGAACTACCACCCCAGGGTGGAGTTGGCCGACCGGCCCGGCGCCGAGGTCGGCGACGTCTCGCTGGGGACTCTTCTCATGAGGGACGGCATGGGGGTGGGCAGTGGCGCGCGCGTTTCGGCGGATCTCGACCACGTCTACCTGCGCCCTTCCCGGACCGAGCACGACGGTTTCACTCTGAGCGTCGACACGTCGCACGCGAAGCCGGACGGCAAGGGCACGTTCGTGAACAGTCCCTACCTCTACGAGCTGACCCACGAGCACACCGGGTCGATCCCCGGTGAGTTCACACGGCGGGTCTCCGATGGCGACCTCGGCCACGTGCACAGCAGGCACGCCGACGGCGTCGCGGGCTGGGGACAACGCGGCGTCGTCGTCGGCGAGCTGCCGTTCGAGCTGTCCGAGTACTACACACCCGGCGTGATCAGGCCGTTGCTGGAGCTGGTGGACAAGCCCCGTTGGGAAGGTCCGGCCCCGGTCGTCGCCACGCAGTACACGGCCGTGCCGCTCGAACTGGAGGCGGGCGAGACGGTGAACCTGCTCTGGAACACCGCAGTGCACGGTCCCACGTTTACGCACGATCCGGAGAACGGGGGGCCGTTCCGGCTGGAACACGGCATGGGTTTTCCCCTGCGGCTCTACGGCGATGGTGGCGGGCATCTGGGTGTCTCCACCACCGACAGCATCTCCACCGAGCTGTACCGCGACGGTGAGCCGGTGCGGCCCGACGAGTACGACAGCGGCTTCTTCCCGGTCCCGAACGAGCCCGCCTCCTACCGGTTCCATGTGCGGGCCGAGCGCGGTGAACTCACCCCGTTGTCGCGGGTTGTCGATGCCGAGTGGACGTTCGACGACGACGGCGTCGAGGAGGGAGAGTCGAAGGCTCTGCCGTTGCTCGGAGTTCACTTCGACACCGACTTCGGGGTGTCGGACGCGCCGAAGGCCGGGAAGAAGGTGCGGCTGCCGTTCAGCGTGCAGCGCAACGGAAGCCAGGAGGAGCCGAAGCTGACGACGTTGCGGTTCGAGGTCTCCTTCGACGGCGGCAAGACGTGGCGTCCGGTGCCCTACAACCGGTCCCGCGACGGGCACGAGCTCGCGGTGCGGGCTCCGGAGGGTGTGAAGGATGTGTCGTTGCGGGTCGAGGCGGAGGACGTCGACGGCAACGGTCTGAAGCAGACCATCGTCGGCGCCTACCCGGTGCGCTGACGAACGTGGGGTGCGGACTCACCCGGTTCCGGGCGTGTCCGCACCCTGCGCACGCGTGTCCGCACTTCCCCTACGAGAGCGTCGACAAACGGAGCCTCCGGCCCGCAACCGACGAGCAGTTGACCGTGTGTAGCACCGTTCGGCGACACATCCGGGCTCGCATGCAACCAAACGATCTTGGTCGGGCGTGTGAGGTGCGGGAGGCAAAGGCTTCCCGCACCTCGGAAAAGGGAGCGACAGTGAGAGGTCGACGACGACCCAAGCTCGGGATGGTGGTGGCGCTGGCCGCCAGCCTCTCGTTCGCGGTGGGACCACCGGTCACCGCGGAGCCGGGCGCGGCGACCGGCGCGGGGACGCCGGGGCGGACGAGCTTCTTCGCCGCCGAAGGACCCACCGTCACGCTGGTCACCGGTGACCGGGTCAGGGTCACGGGAGAGAACGCGGCGGTGTTGCCGGGCCCCGGCCGCGCCGACATGGGATTCCGGCAGTTCCGTCAGGACGGGGACCTGTACGTGGTCCCCCATGACGCCGCGTCCCTGATCGCGGCGGGCACGCTCGACCAACGGTTGTTCAACGTGTCGGGGCTGGTCGAGGCGGGCTATCACGACGGAGCCCGCGACGACGTGCCGGTGCTCGTCTCGTACGCGGAAGGGCAGACGCGGGCACGCACACGCACACTGGCCGACGGCGCAGCGACGAGCGTCCGGCCCCTGAAGGCGGTCAACGGCGAGGCACTGAGCACCGTGAAGGACCGGACCGCCCACTTCTGGAACAGCGTGCGCCCGATGCTGGAACCCGGACGGTCCGTCGAGCATCTGTGGCTGGACGGTCCGGTCGAGGCGGCTCTGGACGAGACCGTGGCTCGGATCGGCGCGCCCGAAGCCTGGGAGAGCGGCTACACCGGCGAGGGGGTGCGGGTGGCCGTGTTGGACACCGGCATCGATGCCGGACACCCGGACCTCGACGACGCCGTCGTGGAGGCGCGGGACTTCACGGGTGAGGGCACCACGGACGACACCCAGGGGCACGGCACCCACGTGGCGGGCATCATCGCGGGCGACGGCACCGCGAGCGACGGCCGCTACAAGGGCGTGGCCCCCGATGCCGACCTCGTGATCGGTCGGGTGCTCGACGGCAACGGGTCGGGCCAGGAGTCGTGGATTCTCGCGGGCATGGAGTGGGCGGCGCAGCGCGCCGACGTGGTGAACATGAGCCTGGGCGCCGATCTGCCCGACGACGGCACGGCGCCGCTGTCGCAGGCGGTGAACCGTCTCACGGAGCAGACCGGGGCGCTGTTCGTGGTCGCGGCGGGCAACTCCGGGCCCGGCCGGGGCACCATCGGCTCTCCGGCGTCGGCGGACGCGGCGCTCACCGTGGGCGCGGTGGACGGCGGCGACGACCTGGCGGAGTTCTCCAGTCGGGGTCCGAGATTCGGGGACAACGCCGTCAAGCCGGAGATCACCGCGCCAGGCGTGGACGTCACCGCGGCTCGGGCGAGTGGCAGTTTCCCGCCGTCCGAAGAGCACTACACGGGGATGTCGGGGACGTCGATGGCCGCTCCCCATGTGGCGGGAGCCGCGGCGCTCGTGGCGCAGGCCCGGCCCGGCTGGAAGGCCGACGCCCTCAAACCCGCTCTGACCGGTTCGGCGACGGCACACCCCGAGCTGACGGTGGACGAGCAGGGCGCGGGCCGGGTGGACGTCGCCCGCGCGGCGGAACAGCTGGTGCGGGGCGAGCCCGCCGTGCTGAACTTCGGAGTCCAGAAGTGGCCGCACGACGACGGCGAGACACCCGGCTCCCACACGATCACCTACCACAACAGCGGTTCCGAGCCGGTCACGTTGACCCTCGACACGGCTCTGCGCGGCCCGGAGGGCGGTGCGGAGGGCGGCACGGTCACCGTCAACCCGGCCGAGGTCACCGTCCCGGCGAACGGCCAGGCCGAGGTGACGGTCACCGTCGACACGGGTACCGCGTTCGGCCGGTACAGCGGAGCCGTGGTCGCCGACGGTGACGACGGCTCGGTGGTGCGCACGCCGTTCGGTGTGACGAGGGAGAGCGAGAGCTACGACGTCGACGTGACCGTGCTCGGTGTGGACGGGAAACCGGTCGCGGACGCCGAGATCGAACTCGTGTCGCGGTCGAAGGACCGCTCGTACTGGCCGCGAGCCACGGACGGCACCCACCACGTGCGGGCAGAGAAGGACACCTATCACCTCCAGGCCTTCCACGCCTTCCAGGACGCCGAAGGGCAGTGGCGGACGGCGATCTTCACCGAACCCGGGCTGGTCGTGGACCGGCCGCGCGAGGTCGTGTTCGACGTCAGGAAGGCACATCACCCCAGCGTGGAACTCGCGGCAAGGCCGGAGGCCGGGATCGGCGACGCCGCGTTGGCCTACCGGGTGGGAACCGAGTGGCACCTCGGCTGGATACTGTTCGGCCCCGACTTCGGTGGTGTCCTGGTACACGGCTCCGACACCGAGCACGAGCAGTTCTCGCTGGAGGTGGAAACGGCCCACGCGCGGCCGGACGGCAAGGGGGCGTTCGTCGACAGCCCGTACCTGTACCGGCTGAAGCACACCTACTCCGGGCGCGTGCCCGACAGGGTGGCCCGGAAGGTCACCGACGACGGACTCGCGAGGGTCCACAGCACGCACTCCGAGGGCGGGTCCGCGAAGTGGGGTTACCGCTACGTCATGGCGAGCGAGCTGCCGTTCGAGTTGGAGGAGTACTACACGCCCGGGGTCGAGTGGTGGCCCTCGCTGGCGCTGGGTGACGCGCCCTCGCCGGACGGCCGGCCGAACATCGTGGGGGAGCAGACGGACGCACTGCGCACCTACCGGCCGGGTGAGCGGGTCCAGAAGCGCTGGAACACCGCGGTGCAGGGACCGGCGTTCCCCTACCAGTCGCACCAGCCCGGCGTCTGGGCCAGCCACACCGAGTACGGCATGAGTATCCGCGTTCCGCTGTACAGCGACGGCGCCGGAAACGCGGGACTCGCGCCGGTCGACTACGAGAAGTCCACGTCGACGTTGTACCGCGACGGGGAACTGGTCGACGAGCAGCCCGGCACGGAGAACTGGTTCACCGTCCCGGACGGACCCGGGTCGTATCGGTACGTGTTGCACGCCGATCGGGGTTCGCTGACGCCGCAGTCGCGGATGATCGACGCCGAGTGGACGTTCCGCGACGAGGGCGTGGAGCCGGGCGGAGAAACGATTCCGCCGTTGTTGGGTGTGCATTTCGATGCCGACTTCGGCATGGAGAACGCGCCGAGGGTGGGGGAGAAGGTGCGGTTGCCGTTGGCGGTGCAGCGCAACGGAAGTCCGGAGGAGCCGAGGTTGGACTCGCTGCGGGTGGAGGTGTCGTTCGACGGTGGTGAGTCGTGGCGGTCGGTGCCGTATCGGTGGGAGCACGGTGAGCGGGTGATCGCGGTGCGGGCTCCGGAGGGTGTGAAGGATGTGTCGTTGCGGGTCGAGGCGGAGGACGTCGACGGCAACGGTCTGAAGCAGACCATCGTCGGCGCCTACCCGGTGCGCTGACGAACGTGGGGTGCGGACTCACCCGGTTCCGGGCGTGTCCGCACCCTGCGCACGCGTGTCCGCACTTCCCCTACGGCTCAGACACCCATCGGGTGCCACACCGTCTTCGGTTCCAGGTACGTCCGCAGCCGGCCGAGCCCCGGCCGCTGGGACCAGTCCGGCTCCTCGTCGGGCACGTCGAGCACGCGCTTCACAGTCCCGGCCGCCTCACGGGCGATCTCGACCCGCCCCGTGGGCCCCGCGCCGGTGGGGTCGATGGCGTTGACGTCGGCGTGCGACGCCAGCCACGGCCCGAGTTCGAGCGCCTTGCCCGTCAGCACGTTCACGACACCGCCGGGCACGTCCGACGTCGCCAGCACCTCCGACAGCGTGATGGCGGGCAACGGGCGTTCCGCGCTGCTCACCACCACGGCGGTGCACCCGGTGGCGAGCACGGGCGCCAGCACGCTGACCAGTCCGAGCAGCGACGACTTCTGCGGAGCCAGCACGCCGACCACACCCGTCGGCTCCGGCACGGTGAACGAGAAGTACGGTCCCGCCACGGGGTTCGCCGCCCCGAACACGCTCGCGACCTTGTCGGTCCACCCGGCGTACCACACCCACCGGTCCACGGCGGCGTCCACGACGGACTCCGCCTTGCGGCTGGGCAGGCCCTCGCTCGCGGCCACCTCGGCGACGAACTGCTGCCGCCGCCCCTCCATCACCTCCGCCACGCGGTACAGCACCTGACCGCGGTTGTACGCCGTCGCGCCCGACCAGCCACCGAACGCCTTGCGCGCGGCCACCACCGCGTCGCGGACGTCCTTGCGGGAGGCGTGCGAGGCGTTGGCGAGGAACCGCCCCTTGACGTCGGTCACGGCGTAGCTGCGTCCCGACTCGGAGCGCGGGAACTTCCCGCCGATGAACAGCTTGTAGGTCTTCGCCACCTCAACCCTGGACATGCAGGTACGCCTCCAGACCCGTCCGGCCGCCCTCGCGCCCGAATCCTGATTCCTTGTAGCCACCGAACGGTGCGGCGGGATCGAACCGGTTGAACGTGTTGGCCCACACCACGCCCGCACGCAGGCGGTCGGCCATCCACAGGATGCGCGAGCCCTTCTCCGTCCACACTCCCGCGGACAGCCCGTACGGCGTGTTGTTGGCCTTGGCGACGGCTTCGTCCGGCGTGCGGAACGTCAGCACCGACAGCACCGGCCCGAAGATCTCCTCCCGCGCGATGCGCATGGACTGCTCGACGCCGGAGAACACGGTGGGCGCGAAGAAGAACCCCTTCTCCGGCACCGGGCACGGACTGCTCCACCGCTGCGCGCCGTCGCGTTCCCCGGAGGCCACGAGTTCCTTGATCTTGGCGAGCTGTTCGGGCGAGTTGATGGCCCCGACGTCGGTGTTCTTGTCCAGCGGGTCGCCCAGGCGCAGCGTCGACACCCGCGCGCGGAGCTTGTCGAGCAACTCGTCGGCGACCGACTCCTGCACCAGCAGCCGCGAACCCGCGCAGCACACGTGGCCCTGGTTGAAGAAGATGCCGTTCACGATGCCTTCCACGGCCTGGTCGAGCGGTGCGTCGTCGAACACGATGTTCGCCGCCTTGCCGCCGAGTTCGAGCGTGAGGCGTTTGCGCGTGCCGGCGAGCGTGCGCTGGATCTGCTTGCCGACCTCGGTGGAACCCGTGAACGCCACCTTGTCCACGTCGGGGTGCTCGACCACCGCCGCCCCGATGTCACCCGCACCGGGCACGATGTTGACCACGCCCGGCGGAAGGTCGGCCTGCTGGCAGATCTCGGCGAACACCAGCGCCGT
Organism: Saccharomonospora cyanea NA-134; assembly: GCF_000244975.1. Lineage (NCBI taxonomy): Bacteria > Bacillati > Actinomycetota > Actinomycetes > Pseudonocardiales > Pseudonocardiaceae > Saccharomonospora > Saccharomonospora cyanea. The sequence continues at coordinate 664,631 of NZ_CM001440.1, forward strand.
CAGCGGCGTGGTCTCGGCGGGTTTGAGCACCACCGTGTTCCCCGTGGCCAGGGCGGGGGCCACCTTCCACGCCAGCATCAGCAGCGGGAAGTTCCACGGAATGACCTGTCCGGCCACCCCGAGGGGACGGGGGTCCGGTCCGAGACCGGCGTGGTCGAGCTTGTCGGCCCACCCCGCGTGGTAGAAGAAGTGTGCGGCGGCCGTCGGGATGTCGGTGTCGCGCGACTCCTTGATCGGCTTGCCGTTGTCCAGGGTTTCCAGCACGGCGAGTTCCCGCGCGCGCTCCTGGAGGAGGCGGGCGATCCGGAACACGTACTTCGCGCGTTCGGTGCCCGGCATCGGACCCCAGACGCGGTCGTAGGCCTTCCTCGCCGCCTTCACCGCGGTGTCCACATCGGACGTACTGGCGGTGCCGACCTCGGCGAGGACCTCCTCGGTCGCCGGGTTGACGGTCTTGAGGGGCTCACCGGAGCCGTCGACGAACTCGCCGCCGATGAACGGCCGGTACTTCGGTTTGAGGTTCGCGATCTCGCGCGACTCGGGCGCGGGCGCGTATTCCCACTGGCTCACGATCAGTCCAATGCGAGGTAGTCGGGGCCGCTGTAGTGGCCGGAGAGCTGGGTGCGTCGCTGCAGCAACAGGTCGTTCAGCAGGCTCGACGCACCGAAGCGGAACAGTGACGGCGTGAGCCACTCGGGGCCTGCGACCTCGTGCACGGCCACGAGATACCGCACGGCGTCCTTGGTGGTCCGGATGCCGCCGGCGGGTTTCACACCACGTAGCTCGCCCGTCGCGGTGTGCCAGTCGCGCACCGCCTGCAACATCACGTGGGTCACCGGCAGCGTCGCGGCGGGAGACACCTTGCCGGTCGACGTCTTGATGAAGTCACCACCGGCGAGCAACGCGAGCCACGACGCGCGCCGCACGTTGTCGTACGTGGCGAGTTCACCGGTTTCGAGGATCACTTTCAGATGCGCGTCACCGCAGGCCTGCTTGACGGCCTGGATCTCCTCGAACACCTGCCCGTAGCGGCCCGCGAGAAACGCGCCGCGGTCGATCACCATGTCGACCTCGGTGGCCCCGGCCGACACCGCGAGCGCCACGTCGGCCAGCTTCACGTCGCGGCTCGACCGTCCCGAGGGGAACGCGGTCGCCACACTCGCCACGGCGATGTCGGCACCGGCGAGCGCCTCGACGGCCGTCGCCGCGAGGTCGGGGTAGACGCACACGGCGGCCACGTGCGGAGTGTCCGGGTGCTCGGGGTCGGGCCGCCGGGCCTTGGCGGCCAGCGACCGCACCTTGCCGGGAGTGTCGGCGCCTTCCAGTGTGGTCAGGTCGACCATCGAGATCGCGGTGTCGATCGCCCACAGCTTCGAGTTCTTCTTGATGCTGCGGGTGGCCAGGCTCGCGGCACGCTGTTCGACGCCGACCTGGTCCACACCGGGCAGACCGTGCAGGAACCGGCGCAGACTGCGATCGTCGCGGACGGCGTCGTTCAGCTCGGCCGGCAGGGTAGCTGTTGCCATGGCCGAAAGGGTATCCCGGCGACCCCGGGGTGCCGGGGGCCGCGGACTACTCGATCTCCTTGATCTTGTCGCGAGGCACGCGCTTGACCTCGACGCCGCCCCAGAACGCCAGCCCCGTGACCTTCACGACCGGAGCGCCCGGAGGTGCGGTCGGGGAGGCGCCTTTCTTGTTCCTCGTCTCGAACGCCCCCATGATGCCCACGCCGGTGACCTCGACGGCGACGTCGTCCGGGACGATCACGTCGACACCACCCATGATCGCCACGGCCGTGATCGTGGAATGCTGCTCGGCGAAGCGGGCGTGACGCAGGTCGATCTCCACCCCACCCCAGAACGCGAAGCTGTTGTGCTGGGGCGGCAACACCCAGACGCCCTTGCGTTCCGTTCCCGACATCACCGCGATCGACGTCGTGGAGCCCGGTGTGCCACCGACGCGCCGATCGGGCAGTGACGACGTGGCAGCCGGTGCCGTGGGCAGTGGCGCGTCGTCGGTCGGAAGGTCGGCTGTCACCGGTTCGAGCTCACCGAGGGTCTTCGCCGAATACACCTGGTCGAGACGTTCCTCGAGCTCGTCGAGGGTGATCCGGCCTTCGCCCATGGCCTTGTGCAGCACCTGGGCGACACGTTCCCGGTCCGCGTCCGATGCCCGGAGCTGTTTCGGATCACGGTGTGGGGGCTGTTCGCTCACACGCTTACCTTAGCGCTGGGAGGGCCGCGGCCATGGCTTCCGCCACCTTCTTACACGGTCACGGCCGGGGAGGATCGTCGTGCGCGCCGCGGAGCACGCAGAACTCGTTGCCCTCGGGGTCGGCGAGCACGGCCCAGCCGGTGCCGTCCGGATTGCGCCGGTCGGCGGCCATCGTCGCCCCGAGCCCGAGCAGCCGCTCCACCTCCTCGTCGCGGGGCACGTCGGGACGAAGGCAGAAATGCAGGCGGTTCTTCACCGTCTTCGGCTCCGGTACCTGGATGAAGAGGAGATTGCGGCCGTCCCCGAGTTCGATGAGTGCTTCGGGGTCTCCGGGCCGGTCCTCCGGTGACAGCGGCAGGCCGAGGACCTGGCTCCACCACCGACCCAGCTCGTAGGCGTCGGCACAGTCGACGGACACGTTCTCGATGCTGCTTCCCATGCTCGGACGTTCCCGCGTTCTCCACCCCGGCCACAACCCGTTTTCCCGTCGGCCTCACGCGTGTCCTCGGTTTTCGTGCTCGTCGTTAGGGTGTCGGACATGGACGTACTCGTCGTCGAACACCCGCTGGCCAAGGCGCGGCTGTCCACCATGCGCGACGCCCGTACCGACAGCGCGGCGTTCCGTGCGGCCCTGCAGGAACTCACGGTCATGCTGATCTACGAGGCCATGCGCGAAGCGCCGTTGGCGACGGAACGCATCCACACCCCGGTGGCGCGCACAGACGCCTACCGGTTGGCCGAGCCGCCGCTGCTCGTGCCTGTGCTCCGCGCCGGGCTCGGCATGGCCGACCAGGCCCACAAGCTGATCCCCGACGCGCAGATGGGGTTCGTCGGGCTGGCCCGCGACGAGGAGACTCTCGAACCGACGCCGTACCTGGAGTCCCTGCCGGAGTCGCTGTCGGGCAGGCCCGTTTTCGTGCTCGATCCGATGCTGGCCACCGGCGGGTCGATGGAGTACACGATCCGGCTGCTGACCGATCGGGGAGCCACGGACGTCACGGCCGTCTGCGCGCTCGCCGCCCCGGAGGGTGTCGAGCGGTTGCGGCAGTCGGGACTGCCCGTGCGGGTGGTCACCGCGAGCGTGGACGAACGACTCAACGACTCCGGTTTCATCGTGCCCGGACTGGGCGACGCGGGTGACCGGCTCTACGGCGCGGTGTGAGGCGTCGCCTCAGCGGCACCAACCGCGCACGGTCGCACGCAGCCCCTGCTCGTAGGTGCGGCAGTACTCGAATCCGGACGACAGCGTCCGGTGCAGCTCGAACATGACCATGCCGTGGGCGTACGCCCACACACCGGCGGCGATCGTGTCGGCCGTGCCGCCGGGGAACACGTCTGCGTCGATGCCGGCCTGAGCCGCGTCCCGCAGCGGCTCGACGACGAACGGAGCCGCTCCGTCCCGGTCGACGGGGACGTCCCCGGAGTGGTTCCCCGTGAAGAGGGCCGGGTAACTGTGCCGCCCGGCGAGCGCGGCCTCGCGGTACACCATGCCCAGGCGGACGAGGTCCGCGACCGCGTCACCGGTGCGGGTCACCGAGCGAAGCCGGTCGCCGATGGCGCGGAAACCCTCCGCACGCAGCTCCGCGATCAGTTCGGGTTTACCGCCGAACAGCGAGTAGACGGCCGTCGTCGACGTCCCAACCTCCGAGGCGAGCTTCCGCAGACTCAGTCCTTGGGAGCCCTCGGCGGAGAGGAGCGCACCGGCCCGGTCGAGCAACTTCGCCCGCAACGAGTCGTCGTAGGACTTGGGACGGGGCATGGGGCCAGGGTAGCGGCGCTTCCGGACCGGCCCACGAACGTCGGGCTCGCCGCCCGTCTAGGCCGTGGATGGAGATCGCTTCGATGAGGAGTCCGCCGGGCTTCCTGCGTGCTTTGAGTCGTTCACTGTTGTGTTGGGGTGTCTGAGCTGGGGAAATGTGGTTAGGGGACCCCCCTGTTCGGGTGGGTTTTGGGGGCGTGTAATCTTCTTTTCGTCGCCGGGGAGACCGGCCGGGCCCGGAAGGGCCGGGGCGGGGTACTCGGTGCGGGGATGGCGAACCAAGCTCCCACGGGTGTGGTAGAGTGGGCTTCCCCGGGTGGGTGAGACTGCTTCATCATCGGTTTTGGTGGTGGGGTTGGTTGCGCCCGGTGGCTGGAAATACACAATGTGTGTTGTTTGAGAACTCAACAGTGTGCTAGTGATTGTCATGCTAGTAGTGCTCTTTTGAGCCCCTTTTTTGTGGGTTTCTTTGAGATGACATGTGAGTCATCGGATTGACTGTTCATTGTTGGAGAGTTTGATCCTGGCTCAGGACGAACGCTGGCGGCGTGCTTAACACATGCAAGTCGAACGCTGAAGCCCAGCTTGCTGGGTGGATGAGTGGCGAACGGGTGAGTAACACGTGGGTAATCTGCCCTGTACTCTGGGATAAGCCCGGGAAACTGGGTCTAATACCGGATAGGACGCCTCACCGCATGGTGGGGTGTGGAAAGTTCCGGCGGTACAGGTTGAGCCCGCGGCCTATCAGCTTGTTGGTGGGGTGATGGCCTACCAAGGCGACGACGGGTAGCCGGCCTGAGAGGGTGACCGGCCACACTGGGACTGAGACACGGCCCAGACTCCTACGGGAGGCAGCAGTGGGGAATATTGCACAATGGGCGCAAGCCTGATGCAGCGACGCCGCGTGGGGGATGACGGCCTTCGGGTTGTAAACCCCTTTCGCCCGGGACGAAGCGCAAGTGACGGTACCGGGAGAAGAAGCACCGGCCAACTACGTGCCAGCAGCCGCGGTAATACGTAGGGTGCAAGCGTTGTCCGGAATTATTGGGCGTAAAGAGCTCGTAGGCGGTGTGTCACGTCTGCCGTGAAAACCTGCGGCTTAACCGTGGGCGGGCGGTGGATACGGGCATCACTTGAGTTCGGTAGGGGAGACTGGAATTCCTGGTGTAGCGGTGGAATGCGCAGATATCAGGAGGAACACCGGTGGCGAAGGCGGGTCTCTGGGCCGAAACTGACGCTGAGGAGCGAAAGCGTGGGGAGCGAACAGGATTAGATACCCTGGTAGTCCACGCCGTAAACGTTGGGCGCTAGGTGTGGGGTGCTGTTCACGCGTCCCGTGCCGTAGCTAACGCATTAAGCGCCCCGCCTGGGGAGTACGGCCGCAAGGCTAAAACTCAAAGGAATTGACGGGGGCCCGCACAAGCGGCGGAGCATGTGGATTAATTCGATGCAACGCGAAGAACCTTACCTGGGCTTGACATGCACCGGATCGCCTCAGAGATGGGGTTTCCCTTGTGGCTGGTGCACAGGTGGTGCATGGCTGTCGTCAGCTCGTGTCGTGAGATGTTGGGTTAAGTCCCGCAACGAGCGCAACCCTTGTCCCATGTTGCCAGCGGGTAATGCCGGGGACTCGTGGGAGACTGCCGGGGTCAACTCGGAGGAAGGTGGGGATGACGTCAAGTCATCATGCCCCTTATGTCCAGGGCTTCACACATGCTACAATGGCCGGTACAGTGGGTGGCGATACCGTGAGGTGGAGCGAATCCCTCAAAGCCGGTCTCAGTTCGGATCGCAGTCTGCAACTCGACTGCGTGAAGTCGGAGTCGCTAGTAATCGCAGATCAGCATTGCTGCGGTGAATACGTTCCCGGGCCTTGTACACACCGCCCGTCACGTCATGAAAGTCGGTAACACCCGAAGCCCATGGCCCAACCCTTCGGGGAGGGAGTGGTCGAAGGTGGGACTGGCGATTGGGACGAAGTCGTAACAAGGTAGCCGTACCGGAAGGTGCGGCTGGATCACCTCCTTTCTAAGGAGCTTGACTGCTCGTTAGAGCTTAGTGTGAACCGCTACTAGTGGTGGATGCCGGCCCGTGCCGTTGGGGTGCGGGGGTGTCGACCGGATCGCTGGCACGCTGTTGGGTTTTGAGGCAACACGCTGTGTTGTTTCTGGCGTGGTGTTTGAGAATTGCAGAGTGGGTGCGAGCATCTTTGTGGTCAAGTTGTGTAGGGCACATGGTGGATGTCTTGGCACTAGGAGCCGATGAAGGACGTGGGAGGCTGCGATAAGCCTCGGGGAGCTGTCAACCGAGCTGTGATCCGAGGATGTCCGAATGGGGAAACCCGGCACCCGTGATGGGGTGTCACCCGCCGGTGAATGTATAGCCGGTGTGGAGGGAACGCGGGGAAGTGAAACATCTCAGTACCCGTAGGAAGAGAAAACAACCGTGATTCCGTGAGTAGTGGCGAGCGAAAGCGGAAGAGGCTAAACCGTGCACATGGTGAAGCTGTCAGGCGTTGTGTGTGCGGTGTTGTGGGAGCCACTGTCCAGTAGCTGACACTGCTGGGGATGGTGTGTGTGGTTAGCGGAACACGTTGGGATGCGTGACCGGAGTGGGTGAGAGTCCCGTACGCGAAAACTGCATGGCATTGTCTTGGTGGTGTTCCCGAGTAGCAGCGAGCCCGTGGAATTCGCTGTGAATCCGCCGGGACCACCCGGTAAGCCTAAATACTTCCTAGTGACCGATAGCGGACGAGTACCGTGAGGGAAAGATGAAAAGTACCCCGGGAGGGGAGTGAAAGAGTACCTGAAACCGTGTGCCTGCAAGCCGTCAGAGCCCTGTGGGGTGATGGCGTGCCTTTTGAAGAATGAGCCTGCGAGTTAGTGCTGCGTGGCGAGGTTAACCCGAGTGGGGTAGCCGGAGCGAAAGCGAGTCTGAACAGGGCGTTGTAGTCGCGTGGTCTAGACCCGAAGCGGGGTGATCTACCCATGGCCAGGGTGAAGCGCCGGTAAGACGGTGTGGAGGCCCGAACCCACCAGGGTTGAAAACCTGGGGGATGAGCTGTGGGTAGGGGTGAAAGGCCAATCAAACTCCGTGATAGCTGGTTCTCCCCGAAATGCATTTAGGTGCAGCGTCGCGTGTTTCACATCTGGGGTAGAGCTACTGGATGGCCTAGGGGGCTTACCGGCTTACCGAAGTCAACCAAACTCCGAATACAGGTGTGTGAGAGCGCGGCAGTGAGACGGCGGGGGATAAGCTTCGTCGTCGAGAGGGAAACAGCCCAGAACACCAGCTAAGGCCCCTAAGTGTGTGCTCAGTGGGAAAGGATGTGGAGTCGCTGAGACAACCAGGAGGTTGGCTTAGAAGCAGCCATCCTTGAAAGAGTGCGTAATAGCTCACTGGTCAAGTGGTTCTGCGCCGACAATGTAGCGGGGCTTAAGCACACCGCCGAAGCTGTGTCATTCACACAGGTGATCGGCTCGGGTCCTTCGGGGCTTGGGTCCAGTCGTGTGGATGGGTAGGGGAGCGTCCTGCATCCAGGGAAGCAGCCGGGGAACCGAGTTGTGGAGGGTGTGGGAGTGAGAATGCAGGCATGAGTAGCGAATGCAGAGTGAGAATCTCTGCCGCCGGATGACCAAGGGTTCCTGGGCCAGGTTGTTCCGCCCAGGGTAAGTCGGGACCTAAGGCGAGGCCGACAGGCGTAGTCGATGGACAACGGGTTGATATTCCCGTACCCGCGTGTGTGCGTCCCTGGCGAGGCAGGTGAGACTAACCACCCGCCCTGCGCGTCCGCCCTTCGGGGTGGTGTGTGGGGTGCGTGGGACCTGATCCTGTAGTAGCCAAGCGATGGGGTGACGCAGGAAGGTAGCCCCGCCAGTCAGTGGTGATACTGGTGTAAGCGTGTGGCCCGCCCGGTAGGGAAATCCGCTGGGCTGTCTTGAATGACGAGGGTGAGGCGTGATGCATAGCCGTTGTGGCGAAGTAGGGTGATCCTCTGCTGCCGAGAAAAGCCTCTAGCGAGTGCGCGCGTGGCCCGTACCCCAAACCGACACAGGTGGTCAGGTAGAGAATACCAAGGCGATCGGGTGAACTGTGGTTAAGGAACTCGGCAAATTGCCCCCGTAACTTCGGGAGAAGGGGGGCCAAAACACCTGAAGCCCTGCGCGGGCTAGGGTGGGTTGGCCGCAGAGACCAGCGGAAAGCGACTGTTTATTAAAAACACAGGTCCATGCGAAGACGTAAGTCGAGGTATATGGACTGACGCCTGCCCGGTGCTGGAACGTTAAGAGGACCGGTTAGCCCCTTTCGGGGGGTGAAGCTGAGAATTTAAGCGCCAGTAAACGGCGGTGGTAACTATAACCATCCTAAGGTAGCGAAATTCCTTGTCGGGTAAGTTCCGACCTGCACGAATGGCGTAACGACTTTCCGGCTGTCTCAACCACAGGCCCGGCGAAATTGCACTACGAGTAAAGATGCTCGTTTCGCGCGGCAGGACGGAAAGACCCCGGGACCTTTACTATAGCTTGGTATTGGTTTTCGGTTCGGCTTGTGTAGGATAGGTGGGAGACTGGGAAGCAGCCACGCCAGTGGTTGTGGAGTCATTGTTGAAATACCACTCTGGCCGGATTGGGAATCTAACCTCGGACCGTGAGCCGGTTCAGGGACAGTGCCTGGTGGGTAGTTTAACTGGGGCGGTTGCCTCCCAAAGAGTAACGGAGGCGCCCAAAGGTTCCCTCAGCCTGGTTGGCAATCAGGTGTCGAGTGTAAGTGCACAAGGGAGCTTGACTGTGAGACCGACAGGTCGAGCAGGTGCGAAAGCAGGGACTAGTGATCCGGCACCTCCTGGTGGAAGGGGTGTCGCTCAACGGATAAAAGGTACCCCGGGGATAACAGGCTGATCTTGCCCAAGAGTCCATATCGACGGCATGGTTTGGCACCTCGATGTCGGCTCGTCGCATCCTGGGGCCGGAGTAGGTCCCAAGGGTTGGGCTGTTCGCCCATTAAAGCGGCACGCGAGCTGGGTTTAGAACGTCGTGAGACAGTTCGGTCCCTATCCGCCGCGCGCGTTGGAGACTTGAGGAAGGCTGTCCCTAGTACGAGAGGACCGGGACGGACGAACCTCTGGTATGCCAGTTGTTCCGCCAGGAGCATGGCTGGTTAGCTACGTTCGGAAGGGATAACCGCTGAAGGCATCTAAGCGGGAAGCCTGTTCCAAGATGAGGTCTCCCACCACCCTCGAGTGGGTAAGGCCCCCCAAAGACGATGGGGTTGATAGGCCAGACATGGACGCACAGCAATGTGTTTACGAGTGGACTGGTACTAATCGGCCGAGGGCTTGCCCACAAACATGCTACGCACCCACTCTGCAACTCTGAAACACCACCCCGGGAACACACCCGGCGTGATTGTTTCCCAGAGTTTCGGTGGTCACAGCGGTAGGGGAAACGCCCGGTCCCATTCCGAACCCGGAAGCTAAGCCCACCAGCGCCGATGGTACTGCACCCGAAGGGGTGTGGGAGAGTAGGACACCGCCGAACACAACCTCACCAGGGCCCGTCAGGAATCACCTGACGGGCCCTGGTTTTTTTGTGCCTATTTCAGAATCAGGACATCAGTCCGGCGGCCAGTGTCGCGCCGAGCTCCCAGCACGCTTCGAGGTCATCCTTGCTCGGCTCGCCCCGTACAACCACGGCCGGTGCGGCCTGCTGCCAACCCAGACCCGTAACCACCGTGTCGATCGACTTCGTCGCGCCTTCCGTGCCCTGGTTGCCGTGCACGTAGTAACCGAAGGGGCGTTTTCGTGTTGAATCCAGGCACGGGTAGTAGATCGTGTCGAAGAAGTGTTTCAACGCTCCCGACATGTAACCCAGATTGGCCGGAGTGCCGAGCAGGTAGGCGTCGGCGGAAAGAACGTCCGATACGGTGGCCGACAACGCGGGCTCACGCACGACCTCCACTCCGGTGATCTCGGAGTCGGTGGCTCCGGACAGCACGGCGTCCAACATGGACGCGAGGTGCGGGGACGGCGTGTGATGAACGATCAGCAACCTGGCCACGATATCCGAGCGTGCCCGGACGGATGTGGCCGCGCAAGCGAAGTGCTGTGGAGACCGCCGCGGTGTCGAGGCGCCGGTCCCCACAGCAGTGACGTCAACGAGCGGTGAGCAGGTTCGCGACGTCGTCGCGAAGGGCGGTGAGCGTTTCCTGCGCCGTGCGGCGAGTGCTGACGAGGTCATCCGGTGCAGGCGTCGGCATGGTCACCTCCAGGTACGCCTTCACCTTCGGTTCCGTTCCGGACAAGCGCACGATCACGCGGATCCGTTCACCGCTCAGCTTGAGAGCATCGGCATCCGGCAGCTCCTCGGTGGTGACCGGGATGCCCGCCAGTGTCGTCGGAGGTTCGGTGCGGAGCCGTTCCATCACCGCGGCCCGCTCGGCGAGGTCGGTGAACCGGGGCGCGACCTGGCCCGTCACGGAGACGCCGTGCGCCACCGTGAGTTCGTCGAGGAGATCCAGCAGCGTACGGCCCTGGCTCTTGGCTTCGGCCGCGACGTCGGCCGCGAACACGGCTGCGGCGATGCCGTCCTTGTCCTTCACGAAGCCGGGGTTGACACAGAGCCCCAGCGCTTCCTCGTAGGCGTAGACAAGGCGTTCGCCTGCTCGCATCAGCCACTTGAACCCGGTCAGCGTGCGCGCGTGGCGGGCACCGTGCGCACGCGCCACCTGCGCGAGCAGGGAGGACGACACGATCGTCGTGGCGACGAGGGGGTCGGCGACCTGTGTGCGCGCCAGCAGCCGGTCACCGAGCAGTACACCTGTCTCGTCGCCTGTCAGCATGCGCCACGAGCCGTCGTGGCCCCGGGCGCCGACGGCGCAGCGGTCGGCGTCGGGGTCCAGCGCGATGGCGAGGTCGGCGTCGACGTCGGCCGCCAGCTGCAGCAGCAGGTCCGTGGCGCCCGGTTCCTCGGGATTGGGGAACGCGACCGTGGGGAAGTCCGGATCGGGCTCGGCCTGAGCCTCGACAAGGTGGACGTCGGTGAATCCCGCCCGGCGCAGCGCGTCGACCACGACCGTGCCGCCGACACCGTGAAGCGGGGTGACGGCTATCCGCAGGTCTCGGGCCCCGGCCGTGGCTAGTGCGGCGATCCGGTCGAGGTAGGAGTCGACAACCTCGTCGCCGAGGAGGCGAGCGCCCTTTCCCTTGGGTACCGCCACCGCTGCGGGGGCTGCCGCGATCTCCGCTTCGATTTCCGAATCCGCAGGCGGAACGATCTGAATCCCGGTGTGGTCGAACACCTTGTAACCGTTGTCGGCTGGGGGATTGTGGGACGCGGTGACCTGGATTCCGGCGCACGCGCCGAGGTCCAGCGTGGCATACGCGAGAACCGGTGTCGGGAGAGGACGCGGTAGTACCCGAACGTCGAAACCGGCGGCGTCGAGCACCTCGGCCGCCGCCGTGGCGAACCGTTCGGAGCCGTGCCGGGCGTCGCGGCCGATGACGACGGTGCCGCCCGGGTTGCGTTTGGCCAGCCACGCCGCGAGACCGGCCGTGGTGCGCACAACCACCGCGGTGTTCATTCCGTTGGGTCCGGCCCTCACCGGGCCGCGCAGGCCCGCTGTGCCGAAGGTGAGGGTTCCGCTCATGCGGTCGTCGAGTTCGGACAGGGCTTCGGTGTCTCCCGCCATCGCGCGGGCGAGCAGGTCCTGCATCTGTGCGCGCGAGTCGTCGTCGACGTCGTCGGCGATCCAGCGGAACGTCGTGTCCCGGAGCTCGGGGGTGAGCCGAGGCGGTTTCTGCTGCATCACGCCATAGTGGCAAGGGGAACCGCGCGGGGATCAGGTGACCCCCGCGCGTGACCGAGTCCACAATTACCGAATTTGCCGCAAAATGCAGTATTCATATTGCCGAGTACGGCACTGACCTGCGTTGTCGAACCATTTCCAGTGGTAATCCGCGACGGTATCGCGCAGCGTCAACAATGCCGTGCCGAGTAGCACACGATCGGGTTATTGTCCTGTTGCCAATCATCAGACAGATTCTTGTCAACACTGCGGATCACCGCGTGAACTCTTCACTCCAGGCGTGGCTCGGCGCTGCCGCCTGCACGAAAGGAATCGACGATGACGCGACTGTGCGAATTCACCGACGTGCCGATCACCATTGGTGCTCCGACCAAGAAGTGAACGGTCCGTCAGGCGCGGGCGACGAGTTCGCGCAACAGCGTTCCCATGCGTTCGGCCGACGCCCGGCCCGCTTCGAGGACTTCCTCGTGGTTCAACGGCGCGCCCGTCATTCCCGCGGCGAGGTTGGTGACCAGTGACAGGCCGAAGACCTCGACGCCCTCCGCGCGGGCCGCGATGGCCTCCAGGACCGTGGACATACCCACGAGGTCGGCGCCGAGTGTCCGGAGCATGCGGATTTCGGCGGGCGTTTCGAAGTGTGGCCCCGGCAGGCCCGCGTAAACGCCCTCGGCCAGGGTCGGATCGATCTCCTTGGCGGCCTTGCGCAACCGGTCGGAGTACAGGTCGACCAGGTCGACGAAGTTCGCACCCGTGATGGGCGAGGTGGCGGTCATGTTCAGGTGGTCGGAGATGAGCACCGGCTGGCCGACCTGGAAGCCTTCCCGCAACCCACCCGCGGCGTTGGTCAGCAACACGGCGCGGACCCCGGCCGCCGCGGCCGTGCGCACGCCGTGCACGACCCTGGCCACGCCCCTGCCCTCGTAGAGGTGGGTGCGGCCGAGCAGCACGAGGACGCGCCTTCCCCCGACCTCGACGACGCGGGCGGTACTGCCGTGACCGACCGCGCTGGGCGTCTCGAACCCGGGCAGCTCACCGAGCGGGATCTCCGCTCGCGGCTCACCGATCACGTCGGCGGCGGGCCGCCAGCCCGAGCCGAGGACGACGGCGACGTCGAAGGCATCGACGCCCGCGCGGTCGGTCAGGACGGATGCCGCCGCGGCGGCGAGGTCACGGGGTTGCGTGTCGCTGCTGGAGTTCACGATCGTGCAGCTTAGGGCTTGGCGAACCGGGCCTGGTCAACCGGACCAGCAGGTAGACCAGGAAGCCGAGCGGCGACAGCAGGATCGTGAGTACGAGGATCGGCGCCACCACGAGATGGGGTACCCCGCGCTCACGGGCGTCGAGGTGGATCCAGCGTCCGACGAACAGGTCGAACGCGATGAGATGGGCCCAGATCGCGGCCGCGCCGGCGGGCGTGCCGAGGAAGGCGCGAAGCGTCTCGAGATCCGGGCGGCTCACCACCTCCCACAGCGTGCCGAACTCGGAGGCCGCGAACACCACGTAGACGGCGAGCGGTGCGGTGGCGGACCAGGGGGAACCCATGATGCGCCGTGTCCACGACCACTTGGGCGCGAGAATCATCAGGCCCCAGAACGGCACGGCGAGCAGGAACGTGAGGTCGAAGAGTCGCTGCGTCATTCCGATCACCGCCGTCCGGCGAGCACGGGTGCCTCGTCGGCGCCGTTGTCCGCGACATCCCTGACATCCCTGACATCCCTGACATCGCTGACATCGCCGCCGGACACCGCTGTGCGGCGCAGTGCCCAGGCGGTGCCCACGGTTGCCGCGCCGACGAGGGCGGCCAACGCGGTGAGGGTGAGGACGTCCGGTGCGGTCAGTGGTTGCCCGCGCAGCGCCTGCCAGGTGACCAGGACGAGCACGCCGCCGTAGAAGAACCCCGCAACGAGCAGCAGTCGGCCGCGCACCGCGTCGTCCCGCAGCCGGGCCCATCGGCGCGACAGCAGGGTGAGTGCCATGACGAGGAGGGGCAGCGCCTGGAGGGCGTGCATGCCGACGAAGTGCGGGATGCGCAGGTCGCCGCCGACGGTGCTCCACCCGGTGATGGGCATGCTCGGGCCGCCGTCGGGGACGCCGACGCTGTGCGCACCGATGATTCCGTCGAACGTGTCGGTGCCCATGGAGGCGCGTTGCGCCGGAGTGGGCATCACCATGAGCCCGCCGAGGCTCAGGCCGAGCAGGGAGATCACCGTGCCGAGTCGCACGGCCCACCGGCTTGCCGTGTCGGCGATGCGGGTGCGCAGCAGGAGCAGGGTCAGCACCAGCGTTCCGATCCACATCACCGCGATCGAGACGCCCATGAGCTTGAACAGGCTGCCGTCCAACGACGTCGAGAAGTTGAAGTGGCTCCTCGTTCCCCGGACCACCTGCAGCGTGATGATCGCGTACTCGACCAGGATGACGGCCACGACGATGGTCGAGAGAGTGTGGGCCAGGCGCCTGCGGGTGCGCAGCAGCGAGACCAGCCAGGCCCAGCTGAGCGCGTAGACCGCGAAGGAGACGGCGAACTTGAACGGTTTGAGCCAGGCCGGTGCGCCCGCGATGAGCCGGTCGTCCACCGCGAGGCCGACGGCCGACACGACGGCCATCACCACCATCACGCCGGCGCACGCGAGCATCGGGCGATGCCAGTCGCGGTACTCGTCGAGTTTCATGATCTCACCAGTTTCGGATAGTAGATAGCATCACTTCCTGTAATAGGAAGCTAGACTATCTATCCTGAGAACGTCCACAGGAAGGCGACAGCGCATGCGTATGGCCGAGCTCAGCAGGGAGTCAGGGGTCCCGGTCGCGACCGTCAAGTACTACCTCCGCGAGGGACTGCTGCACCCGGGTGAGCGCACGAGCCCCAACCAGGCGCGATACGACGACAGCCATGTCCGCAGGCTGCGGCTCGTGCGCGCGCTCCTCGACGTCGGAGGACTGTCGATCTCGGCTGTCAAGGACGTCCTCGCGGCCGTGGACTCGTCCCAGTCGTCCCTGCACGACGTGCTCGGGGTGACCCAGCACGGCCTGCCGCTGGCCCCCACCGACGCCGCCGACGACCAGGCGCGGACGTGGGCGCGGACCAGGGTCGCCGCACTGCTCGACGAGCGCGACTGGCGGTGCCACCCGGATTCGGCGCTGGTGGAGTCGCTGGTGGGGTTGCTCGCGACGCTGCACACGCTGAGGCACGCCGACCTCGCCTCGGTACTGGACCGCTACGCCGACGCGGCGCAGCAGATCGCCGAGGCCGACCTCCACTACATCGCCGGGCTGCCGGACACGGAGTCGATCGTGGAAGGTGCGGTGGTCGGCACGGTCATCGGCGACACGCTGCTCGCCACCCTGCGCAGGATGGCGCACGCCGACGTCTCGGCGAGGCTGTTCGACTCCGGCCAGCCCTCAACCGGCCAGGATCCGGGTGAGCGCGAAACCCAGGGCGGCGGTGAGGACGAACACCACCATGGCCACCGTGAGTAGGACGCCCCTGCGTTCGGACACCGTGCCCACCAGGCCGGCGAACAGTTCCGCGTTCGGACGTGGCAGCCAGCCAGGCCAGGCCGTGGGCGACTTCGAGTGAGCGGGCCCGCGGGGCGCCTGCCGGGTGCCGCGCCCGGCCGGTGGTGTCGCGGGGGTGTCGGTGGCGAACGGCAGCGGGCCGGGATCGGCGGCCAGCGCCGCCTCCGCGTCACCCACCCCGCTCGTGTCGTCGGGTTCGCCGGTCGGCATCGGGACACGGGGGATCACCCTGGTGGCGCTGGCCTCGTCGCGGACGCGGCCAGCGTCGCTCTCGGTGAACAGCTCGGCCGGGAAGAGCGTGTGTCCTGGCTCGGCGAGCAGCGGGTACAGCCTGCGCCGCACCTCCGACAGCGACATGCGCTCCGACGGCTTCTTCATCATCAGCCCGCGGATCACCGGCGCCAGCGGGCCCGGGGACGGACGCGGCACGTCGCCCTGCACGACACTGACGACGGTCTCCAGCGGGTCGCCGTCGGCGTCGTACGGCGGGCGGCCCTCCGTCGCGGCGAACAGCGTCGCGCCCAGGCCCCACAGGTCGGCGGTGTAGGTGACGGGGCCGCCGGTGGCGACCTCGGGCGCGATGAACGCCGGGGAGCCGAGCATCATCCCCGTGTGCGTCATCGTGGCCTCGGAGACGTTGCGGGCGATGCCGAAGTCGGTGAGCTTCACGCGCCCGTCGTCGGCCACGAGCACGTTGCCCGGTTTGACGTCGCGATGGGTGATGCCCGCGGCGTGAGCCGCCTCGAGCGCGGCCGCGACGGCCTCCCCGACCGCCGCGGCCTGCGCGACCGTGAGCCTCCCCGTCTGGCGGAGCAGCCCGGCGAGACTCCGGGAGGGCAGCAGTTCCATCACGACGTACGGGTCGTCGTTCTCCCTGACGACGTCGTGCAGGATCACCACGTTGGGGTGGGACAGCACGGCGATCGCTCTCGCCTCGCGCAACGTCCGTTCCCGCAGCTCGGTGACCCTGGCGGGCGGCACACCGTGCGGCATGCGGACCTCCTTCACCGCCACGGGACGGTGAAGGAACTCGTCGTAGGCCGACCACACGGTGCCCATGGACCCGGAGCCGAGCACGGACCGCAGCCGGTAGCGGCCGGCCACGAGTCGTCGGTCGTCAGTCGGAGCGGACACGCGTCCCATTGTCACCGACCGGGGCCGCGCCGCCCGCCGGGCCGTCGGAGTGGGAGATACGCCGGTGGGAGATCAGCCTCACATCATGGGGGAAGAGCCCAGACCTAGGATGGCTAGCTATGGGCAAGGGCGCTGAGCTCACGAGGCTCACCGGCGAACTGGCACTGGCGGCCGAGTTCGGGACACCGAGTCGGCAGGACTGGGAACGCCTGGTCGAGAAGGTGCTCGAACGGGCGGGTTCGAGTCGTGAGCGGTTGGTGACGACCACCGACGACGGTATCGAGGTGCTGCCCCTCTACACCGCCGACGACCCGGCTCCGCCCGCGGGTTTCCCCGGCGTACCCCCGTTCGTCCGCGGTTCCCGCCCCGACGGTCACGTGCTCGAGGGTTGGGACGTGCGCGCCCTGCACGAGGCGGTCGACGTGGCCGCAACCAACGAGGCCGTGCTCGCCGACCTCGAAGGCGGCGTGACGTCGCTGTGGCTGCGGGTGGGCGAGGGCGGTGTGCCGGTCTCGGCCCTCCGCGACGTACTGCGGGAGGTGCGGCTCGACCTCGCTCCCGTCGTCCTCGACGCGGGGCCGGAGTACGAGCGCGCCGCGGAGGCCCTGCTCGCGCTGCACTCGGAGCAGGGGGTCCCCGACACCGAGGTGGCGGGCAACCTCGGCGCCGATCCGATCGGGCTGCGGGCCCGCACGGGTCGCGAACACGACGTCGCCGCAGCGGTGACGCTCACGGCCCGGCTCGCCGACCGCCACCCGCGGCTGTCGACGTTCGTGGCCGACGGGCTGCCCTACCACGAGGCGGGCGGGTCCGACGCCCAGGAGCTCGGCGCGGTGACGGCCACGGCCGTGGCGTACCTGCGGGCCCTGACCGATGCGGGGCTTGACGTGGCGCGGGCCGCCGCTCGCATCGAGTTCCGCCTGGCGGCCACCACCGACCAGTTCGGCACCATCGCGAAGTTCCGCGCCGCGCGCAGGGTGTGGTCGCGGGTCGTGGAGGTGTGCGGAGCGCCCGGCGCCGCCATGCGCCAGCACGCGGTCACCTCGCCCGCCATGTTGACGCGTCGCGACCCTGCCGTGAACCTGTTGCGCACCACCGTCGCGAGTTTCGCGGCGGGCATCGGCGGGGCGGACGCGGTCACCGTGCTGCCGTTCGACCACGCCATCGGGCTTCCCGACCGGTTCTCGCGGCGGCTCGCCCGCAACACCCAGGCCATCCTGCTGGAGGAGAGCAAACTCGCCGCGGTGATCGACCCGGCGGGCGGGTCGTGGTTCGTGGAGAACCTCACCGACGCCCTCGCCCGCAGGGCGTGGGACGAGTTCACCGCCATCGAGAAAGCGGGCGGCATCGAGTCGGAACTCGCCTCCGGAGCGCTGGCCGAACGTCTCGCGCGCACCTGGAGGGCGCGGTCGCGGCGGATCGCCACGCGCCGAGACGCGCTCACCGGGGTGAGCGAGTTCCCGCTGCTGGAGGAGAGGGCCTTCGACCGCGCGCCCCGGCCCGAGGTGACGGCGGGCGGTGGCCTGCCGAGGGTGCGCCACGCCCAGGACTACGAACGGCTGCGCGACCGCTCCGACGCCCACCTGGCGGAGCACGGCAGCAGACCGAAGGTCTTCCTCGCCACTCTCGGCTCTCCGGCCGAGTACACGGCGCGGGCCACGTTCGCGGCCAACCTGTTCCTCGCGGGCGGGATCGAACCGGTGAACCCCGGTGTCGCCGGCGCCTCCACGGACGAACTCGTCCAGGCGTTCCGTGACAGCTCCACCCCGGTGGCCTGCGTGTGCGGCACCGACACGGCCTACACCGAACACGCCGCCGAGGTGGCGGGCGCGCTGCGCGAGGCCGGGGCCACCACGGTGCTGCTCGCGGGCAAGCCGGCCGAAGGCGAGACAGGCGGCAGCAACGGCATCAGCGGGTACGTCCACCGGGGCTGTGACGTGCTCGCCGTTCTCACCGACACCCTCGACACCCTGGGAGTCGCGCCATGACCATCCCCGACTTCAGCGACATCGAACTCGGCTCCACCTCCGGTTCCGACGCCGACAGGCGGGAGTGGACGGAAGCCGTACGCGCGGCCACCGGCAAGGACGTCGACGCGCTGGTGTGGGAGACCCCCGAGGGCATCGGGGTCAAACCGCTGTACACGGCCGAGGACCTCACCGGCCTCGACTTCCTGCGCACCTATCCCGGCATCGCGCCGTACCTGCGTGGTCCGTACCCCACGATGTACACGACGCAGCCGTGGACCATCCGTCAGTACGCCGGGTTCTCCACGGCCGAGGAGTCCAACGCCTTCTACCGGCGCAACCTCGCCGCGGGTCAGAAGGGTCTTTCTGTGGCGTTCGACCTCGCCACCCACCGCGGTTACGACTCCGACCACCCCAGGGTGTCCGGTGACGTCGGGATGGCCGGGGTGGCCATCGACTCGATCTACGACATGCGGCAGCTCTTCGACGGCATCCCGCTCGATCGCATGAGCGTGTCGATGACGATGAACGGCGCCGTCCTGCCCGTGCTGGCCCTGTACGTGGTGGCGGCGGAAGAGCAGGGTGTGCGGCCCGAACAGCTGGCGGGGACCATCCAGAACGACATCCTCAAGGAGTTCATGGTCCGCAACACCTACATCTACCCGCCGCAGCCGTCGATGCGGATCATCTCCGACATCTTCGCCTACACGTCGCGGCACATGCCGAAGTTCAACTCGATCTCGATCTCCGGCTACCACATGCAGGAGGCCGGCGCCACGGCCGACCTCGAACTCGCGTACACGCTGGCCGACGGCGTCGAGTACATCCGGGCGGGACTGGACGCCGGTCTCGACATCGACGCGTTCGCGCCACGGCTGTCGTTCTTCTGGGCGATCGGCATGAACTTCTTCATGGAGGTCGCGAAGCTGCGGGCCGCTCGACTGCTGTGGGCGAAGCTCGTGAAGCGGTTCGAGCCGAGCAACCCCAAGTCGCTGAGTCTGCGCACCCACTGCCAGACCTCCGGGTGGTCGCTCACGGCGCAGGACGTCTACAACAACGTGGTCCGCACCTGTGTCGAGGCGATGGCCGCCACGCAGGGACACACGCAGTCGCTGCACACCAACGCTCTCGACGAGGCACTGGCACTGCCCACCGACACCAGCGCCCGCATCGCGCGCAACACGCAGCTTCTGTTGCAGCAGGAGTCCGGCACCACGAACGTCATCGACCCGTGGGGTGGCAGCGCCTACGTCGAGCGGCTCACCTACGAGCTGGCGCGGCGGGCGTGGGGCCACATCGAGGAGGTCGAGGCCGCGGGAGGCATGGCCAGGGCCATCGACGCGGGGATTCCCAAGCTCCGCATCGAGGAGGCCGCGGCGCGCACGCAGGCCCGCATCGACTCGGGCAGGCAGCCGGTGATCGGCGTCAACAAGTACCGCGTCGGCGCGGAGGACGACACCGAACTCGACGTCCTCAAGATCGACAACGCCGGGGTGCGGGCGCAGCAGCTCGAAAAGCTGCGCAGGCTGCGCGCCGAGCGCGACGACGCCGCCACACAGGACGCTCTGCGCAGGCTCACCGCGGGAGCGGAGGGCGACGGGAACCTGCTGGAACTGGCCATCGACGCCGCCAGGGCCAAGGCCACGGTGGGCGAGATCTCCGAGGCGCTGGAGCGCGTCTGGGGCAGGCACTCCGGGCAGATCCGTACCATCTCAGGCGTGTACCGCGAGGAGGTGGGCAAGACGGCGGGCGTGGAGGCCGCGCGACAACGGGTCGAGGCGTTCGCCGAGGCGGAGGGCCGCAGGCCCCGGATCCTCGTGGCCAAGATGGGACAGGACGGGCACGACCGCGGTCAGAAGGTGATCGCCTCCGCGTTCGCCGACCTCGGTTTCGACGTCGACGTCGGCCCGCTGTTCTCCACGCCTGCGGAGGTGGCACGGCAGGCAGTCGAGGCCGACGTGCACATCGTCGGGGTGTCGTCGCTGGCGGCGGGACACCTGTCGCTCGTCCCGGCGTTGCGCGCGGAGCTGGAGGAACTCGGCCGCGACGACATCATGATCGTGTGCGGTGGGGTCATCCCGCCTCAGGACTACGACGAGCTGCGCGCGGCGGGTGCCGCCGCGATCTTCGGACCGGGCACCGTGATCGCCGACTCCGCCGTCACCCTGCTCGACGAGCTCGAAGCGCGACACTCGTAGGCATGGCACGCATCCTCGACGTCTCCGCCTACGCGAAGGGCGTCCTCGACGGCGACCGTGGAATCCTCGCCAGGGCCATCACCCTGGTCGAGTCGCAGCGCGCCGACCACCGGGAACGGGCCCAGGAGCTGCTCGTCGAGCTGCTGCCCCACGCGGGAGGCGCGATCAGGGTCGGCATCACGGGCGTGCCCGGCGTGGGCAAGTCGACGTTCATCGACCAGCTCGGCACGCAGCTCACCGCCGCGGGGCACCGGGTCGCCGTGCTGGCGGTCGACCCGTCGTCGACCCGCACCGGCGGCAGCATCCTCGGTGACAAGACACGGATGGCCCGGCTCGCCGTCGACCCGGCCGCGTTCATCAGGCCGTCCCCCACCTCGGGCACGCTCGGCGGTGTGGCCAGGGCCACGCGCGAGACCATCGTGCTGATGGAGGCCGCGGGCTACGACGTCGTGCTGGTGGAGACCGTGGGTGTCGGGCAGTCGGAGGTCACCGTCGCGGGCATGGTCGACTCCTTCCTGTTCCTCACGCTGGCGCGCACGGGCGACCAGCTCCAGGGCATCAAGAAGGGGGTGCTCGAACTCGCCGACGTCATCGCCGTCAACAAGGCCGACGGTGAGCACGAGCGCGACGCGCGCCGCGCGGCGAGGGAACTCTCGGGTGCGCTGCGCATGATCTACGGACCCGAGGCGGCGTGGACCCCGCCCGTGCTCACGTGCAGCGGGCTCACGGGAGCACGGCTCGACACCGTGTGGCACCAGCTCGAACGGCACCGGGCGCACCTGGTCGAGTCCGGGGAGCTGGAGGTCAGGCGCCAGCGCCAGCAGGTGGACTGGACCTGGGCGATGGTGCGTGACCAACTGCTCGACCGGTTGGTGCGGCACCCCGGCGTGCGTGAGATCGTCGACGACGTGGAGCGCGACGTGCGCGAAGGTCGCAGCACGGCGACGCTCGCCGCCGAACGCATTCTGCGGGCGTTCAGCGGGGAACCTCCCCGCGGGGGCTGACGCGCCCCCACGTCTCACGGCAGACTGTGAGCGTGCGTGTTCTCCCGGTTGTGCTCAGTGTGCTCGCCGTCGTTCTCGTGATGTCCGCCGCCGGCCCCGCGCCCTCAGCGCGTGCCACGGCCGACGTCCCGGTGCTCGCCCACTCGCTGGCTCAGGACTCCGAGGAGTCGAGTTCGTCGCGCTCCTCCGAGTCGTCCGAGTCGTCCGAGTCGTCGGAGTCGTCCGAGTCATCCGAGGAGGGTCCGGCACTCGACCCCCAGACGGAAGCCGAAGCGGAGAAGAACCGGAGCAAGATCGTGGTGGGCGTCATCGCCGCGGTGTTACTCGGCCTCGTGGCCTGGGGGCGGTACGTGCGGAGCAAGAAGGCCAAGAGCGGTTAGCACTGTCGGCCGTACAGCGTGACCGAACGATCTGTCACCGTTTAGCGCAAACGGGCTACCTTCTGTCTACCCATTAGGACATCCGGGTTACGCATACGCTGGTTGGTGTCAAACTGAGAGCAAATGCGTACGGCAATGATCTACCAGCGGACGACAGAGGCGCGCGACAGTTCCGACCTCGCCGCGCTGGTTGCGTGCGGAGGTGCGGCGTGACCGTTCTCGACTCGCGCCCCGAGGTGCCGGGCGAATCCGACCACGACGCGTCGGTCGAAGCCCTGCTCGCAGCCTCGGGTGCGGCCACCATCGGTGATGTGGGACAGGGACGTGGCCCCGGCTGGCTCGACGCCTGGCTGGCCGACCGTGCGACGGACGTGGTGGCGTGGCGCAGGCACATCCATGCCCACCCCGAACTCGCCCGGCGCGAATACGGGACCACCGAACTCGTCACCAAGCTGCTCACGTCGGCAGGCCTGCAGCCGAAGGTACTGCCCGGCGGTACCGGCGTCGTGTGCGACGTGGGCACCGGGCCGCGGTGCGTGGCGTTGCGGGCGGACCTGGACGCCCTCCCGCTGAACGAGGCCACGGGACTGCCCTTCGCCTCCACCGTGGACGGTGTGGCACACGCGTGCGGCCACGACGTGCACACCACGGTGCTGCTCGGTGCGGGTCTCGCGCTGGCCACCGCCTCCGAGCTCCCCGGCCGGGTGCGACTCATCTTCCAGCCCGCCGAGGAGGTCATGCCCGGCGGTGCGCTCGACGCCATCGAGGCCGGTGCGCTCGACGGCGTGGAACGCATCTTCGGTCTGCACTGCGACCCGCGGCTGCCCGCGGGCAAGGTCGGCACGCGGGTCGGGGCGCTGACGTCCGCCGCCGACCTGGTGGAGCTCACACTGACCTCGCCGGGCGGGCACACCTCGCGGCCCCACCTCACCGCCGACCTGGTGCACGGCCTCGGCACCGTCATCACGTCGCTGCCCGCGGTGCTGTCCCGGCGGGTGGACCCCCGGTCGGGCACCGTGCTCGTGTGGGGTGCCGTGCACGCTGGTGAGGCGGCCAACGCCGTGCCGCAGGAGGGAGCGCTTCGCGGAACGCTGCGGACCGCCGACCGCGACACATGGAGGATGCTGGAGCCGCT
This sequence comes from Saccharomonospora cyanea NA-134, assembly GCF_000244975.1. Taxonomy (NCBI): domain Bacteria; kingdom Bacillati; phylum Actinomycetota; class Actinomycetes; order Pseudonocardiales; family Pseudonocardiaceae; genus Saccharomonospora; species Saccharomonospora cyanea. The sequence continues at coordinate 687,744 of NZ_CM001440.1, forward strand.
CGTCGAGTCGTCGGTGAAGGCGTTGCTCGCGCCCACGGGCGTGGGGTACGAGCTGAACTACCGCCGTGGCGTTCCGCCCGTGGTGAGCGAGCGGGAGAGCACCACGTTGCTGCGTGCGGGCGTCGAGGCGGCGCTGGGCGCCGACGCGCTGGTCGGCACGGAACAGTCGTCGGGCGGCGAGGACTTCGGCTGGTACCTGGAGCACGTGCCCGGCGCGTTTGCCCGGCTCGGGGTCTGGTCCGGTGAGGGCCAGATGCGCGACCTGCACCAGCCGACGTTCGAGGCCGACGAACGGGCTCTGCTCACCGGTATCCGGGTGATGGTCCACACGGCCCTGGCGGCGCTGGCGTCCTGACGTTCCACACCGTGTCCGCAGGTTACGTACGCGTGTCCGCACGTACCTAGGCTGCGGACACGCGTTGTCCACAGGTTCGCGAGTTGTCCACAGGTTGTGGACAGGTGGCTGGCGCGGTGCTTCGCGGGCGTTCAACCTGGGGGAATGCCGCAGACCTGGGGAGTGCGTGGCGTCGTCTCGCGACGGGAAGCCGCCGCCACCATGGGAGAGTGGGCCCTGAGGGCGGCCCTCGACGTCGGGACATTGACCCAACCGTGGCGAGGCGTCGTGGTGCGGACGGCCGACCTGAGTGATCTCCGTACGCGCGCCGAAGCGGCCGTGTTGTTCGTCGGCCACCCTGTGGTGGTGTCAGGGCCCACGGCACTGGCCCTGCACGGGTGCACCGCGGTGGGCGACACGGGGCCGGTCCACGTCACGGTGCCGTACTCGCGGTCGGCACGGTCTCGGCGTGGGCTAGTGATGCACCAGAACCGCTACGAACCGGGCGACGTCGTCGAGACCGAAGGACTCCCGTGTTCGCGCTCGACCTCGCCGTGTCGGAGCAGTTGTGCGACGGCGACGGACGTGTGGCGTTCGGTTGCCTCGACGAGGTGCTACGTCGCCACGCTGACGCGGAGTCGTTCCGGGCCGCCGTGCGGGAGCGGCTCGCCACCCGCGACGCCCGGCGCCACGTAGCCAGGGCCCTCGCGCTCACCGAACTCGCCACCGGACGTGCGGACTCGCCGCCGGAGAGCTCGTTGTCGATGATCGTGGTGGAGGCCGGATTCCCCGTTCCGGAGGCGCAGTTGCCCGTGCACACGGTCGACGGTCGGTTGCTCTAGGTACTCGACCCGGCGTGGGAGTCGCGGCGGATCGCTCTGGAATACGACGGCTATGACGCTCACGAAGGCCGTGCCGCCTACGACGCCGAGCGCGATCGGAGGTTGGCCGGCCGCAGATGGCATGTGATCAGGGCGAGGGCCCCGGATCTCCGCGATCCGTCGCGGGTGCTGAGCGAGCTGGAGCGGGTCTTCACCGAACGTTCGCGATAGGCAGTGTCCGCAGCCGGTGTCACCGTGTCCGCAGGTTGTGTACGGGGGTTCGCAGTTCTGGTACGTGGGGTTCGCGTGTTCGCTCCGTAGGCTGCGGACACGCGTGCGGGAAGTGCGGACACGCGGGGTCGGGTCGGGTGGGTCAGGGGCCTATGCGCTTGCAGGGGCGGGTGCGCAGATCGTCTACGTAGTCGGCCGGGGCGCCCGCTGCTTCGGCCGCGTCGGCGAGCACACCCAGGTAGCGGGCCGAGGGCAGCCCGCCCTCGTACGCGTCGAGGACGTACAGCCACGCCAGCGTCGACCCGTCCATGGTCTGCACCCGCAGCCTGATCTTCGTGTGCAACCCGAGTTCGCCGCCCTCCCACTGGTCGAGCCGCGACTCGTCCAGCGGTGTGACGTCGTAGAGCACGACGAAGACGCGTGACCCCGGGTCCTCGACGATGGTGGCGAGCGCGCCCTCCCAGTTCAGGTCCTCGCCCCCGAAGGTGAGCCGCCAGCCTTCCAGCCAGCCGGTGCCCGCCATCGGCGAGTGCGGGGCTCGCTCGGTCATCTGGGAGGGATCCATGTTGGACCCGTACGCGGCATAGATGGGCACGTCCCAAGGGTAGCGACCACTGCGTCACCCGAGCGGATGCACTCCGCGTGTCCCCACATAGAGTTGGGGTGCAGTGCCGTGATGAGGAGGGAACGAAGTTGACCAAGATCGTGATCATGGGTGGTGGTCCCGCCGGTTACGAGGCGGCACTGGTCGCGGCGCAACACGACGCGGACGTCACTGTGGTCGAGCGTGACGGTCTCGGCGGTGCGTGCGTGCTGTACGACTGTGTTCCCTCCAAGACGTTCATCGCCTCGTCCGGCGCTCGGGCGAGCCTCCAGAGCTTCACCGAGCTGGGCATCCAGGTGGACCCGCCACACACCGACCTGCCGACCGTGCACGGTCGGGTGCGGGGCCTGGCGCTCGCCCAGTCGGCCGACATCCGAGCCCGCGTGCAGCGGGAAGGCGTCCGGGTGGTCAGCGGCACGGCCCGGTTCCGGGACACCGAGCCGGGGCTCGCGACCCACAAGGTCGGGGTGACCCACCCAGAGACCGGAGAGGAAGAGCTCCTCGACGCCGACGTGGTGCTGGTCGCCACGGGTGCGACGCCCAGGGTGCTGCCCGGGGCCGTGCCGGACGGGGAGCGGATCCTGGACTGGCGGCAGCTCTACAGCCTGCGCGAGCTCCCGGAACACCTCGCCGTGGTCGGTTCGGGTGTGACGGGGGCGGAGTTCGCCTCGGCCTACACCGAGATGGGCGTGAAGGTCACCGTGGTGTCGAGCCGGGACCGCGTGCTGCCGCACGAGGACGCCGACGCCGCCGCGGTGCTGGAGGAGGTCTTCTCCAAGCGCGGCACCACCGTGGTGAAGCACGCGAGGGCCGACCGTGTCGAGCGCACGGCCGACGGGGTGGTCGTCCACCTCACGGACGGCAGGCGGATCGAGGCCAGCCACGCGCTGATGACCGTCGGCTCGGTGCCCAACACGACCGACATCGGTCTCGAACGCGTCGGTATCGAACCCGGCCCCGGCGGGTTCATCAACGTCGACCGCGTGTCGCGGACCAGCGCTCCCGGCGTGTACGCGGCCGGTGACTGCACGGGCGTGCTCATGCTGGCTTCGGTGGCGAGCATGCAGGGGCGGATCGCGATGTGGCACGCCCTCGGCGAGGGCGTGGCGCCGATCCGGTTGCGCACGGTGGCGGCCAACGTGTTCACCCACCCCGAGATCGCCACGGTGGGCGTGAGCCAGCAGGCCATCGACTCCGGCGAGGTGCCCGCGCGCACGATCATGCTGCCACTGGCCACGAACGCCCGCGCGAAGATGGAGGGTGTCCGCCACGGCTTCGTGAAGCTGTTCTGCCGTCCCGCGACGGGCGTCGTGGTGGGCGGTGTGGTGGTGGCCCCCAACGCGAGCGAGCTGATCCTGCCCATCGCGCTGGCCGTGCAGAACCAGCTCACGGTGGACAATCTGGCATTGACGTTCTCGGTGTACCCGTCGCTGTCCGGGTCGGTCACCGAGGCGGGCCGTCAGCTCATGCGTCACGACGACCTCGACTGACGCCTCCGGGGTACGCGGAGACGCTCTCCGTTGGCGGGTGTCCCTGCTCGCGCGCATTCTGGATGGACACGGCGGTGGCGTGGATCGACGTCTCGCCGGCAGCTCTGTCCACCAGCGCACGCCAGGAGTCCAGCAATGGCTGTTCGCGACACGCCCTATCCCGACGGAACCCCGTGCTGGGTCGACCTCATGGTGCCGGATCCCCGAATGGCGATGGACTTCTACGGGGCGTTGTTCGGCTGGGACTTCGCCGATCAGGGCGACGCGGCGGGCAACTACCTGCTGTGCTCGGTGGACGGGCGGGTCGTGGCCGGGATGGGCGGCTCCTCCCCGGACCGCGAGGCCCCATCGGTCTGGACCACCTACCTCGCGACCTCCGATGTCGACGCCACGGCCGCGAGGATCACCGAAGCGGGCGGGCGGCTGCTCATGGCGCCCATGGACGTGATGGCGGAAGGCCGGATGGTGATGGCCTCCGACCCGACGGGCGCCGTGTTCGGCCTGTGGCAGGCCGGCAACACCGTTGGCGTGCAGCTGACCGACATGCCCTCGGCCCTGGTCTGGAACGAGTGCATGACCCGTGACTTCGAGGCGGCGAAGGAGTTCTACCGGCGCGTTTTCGGCTACACCGTCCAGGACATGGAGGACGAGGAGTTCGACTACGCCACCCTGTTGGTGGGCGACCGCATCGTCGGAGGTGTGGGCGGGTTGCCCTCCGAGGTGCCTGCCGACGTGCCGCCGCACTGGATGTCGTACTTCGGTGTCACGGACACCGACGCGACGGTGGCCAGGGCGATCGCGTTGGGCGGCACCGTGGTCTCGCCGCCCACCGACAGCCCGTACGGGCGGATGGCCGCCATCGCCGACAACCAGGGCGTGGCATTGTCGGTGATCACCGTGGCGGCCGAGCCGGAGGAGCAGCGGGCCGGCTCGCCGTTCTGACGGCGGGGCCCGGGTACCGGGCCGCCGGTGGTGGCCGCCGGGAGGGCGTCCGGTTCCTGGGGCCTTACTGTGCGGCGAGTGTTCTCATCTCGTCGATTTCCGTGTTGTGCCGGTCGATGATGTCCTGGGCGTACATCGAGGCGAGAGCGTTGCGGCCGTCGCGGAGTTGAGCTTCGGCCATGTGTACGGCGCCTTCGTGGTGTTCGATCATGGTTTGCAGCCACAGCGCGTCGAATGCGTGCCCGGCGCTCTGCTGGAGTGCCTGGAACGTTTCCTCGGTCATGAGGTGGGAGTGGTCGTGGTCTCGTTCTCCTTCGCCCGGTGTGGCCGTTTCTCCCCACAGGATTGGCAGGGCCAGGAGTCGCTCCAACTCCGGTTCCTGTGCCGCTTTGATGCGTCGGGCGAGGTCGGCGATCTCCGGGTTGGCCGCGCGTTCCAGGGCGAGGTCGGCGGCCACGACGGCCTGTTCGTGGTGCGGGATCATCCTGGTGGCGAACTCGACGTCGCCGCGGTTGTGGTCGCTGGTGGGCTCGGACGTGGCGGAGGCCGTTTTCGGCGCCGCGTTCGGGGGAGGGCTCGGTTCGGTGGTGGTGTTCTCGGTGCCGCAGGCGGCGGTGAGGGTGAGCAGGAGAGCCAGCGAGGGTAGAACGCGACGTGTGTGCGGCAACGGATGTCCTTCGTGCGGGAAGGTCGGCAGGGGAGGGGCCTGCGGACCCGGTGGCCGGGCCCGCAGGCGGGAGTCGCTCAGCTTTCCAGCAGCGAGCGCATCTCGGTGATCTCGGCTTCCTGGGTGTCGATGATGCGCCGGGCGAGGTCCTTCACCTCGGGGTCACTGCCCTTGTCCAGCACGGTGTGGGACATGTCGACGGCACCCTGGTGGTGCTCGATCATCAGCTCCAGGAACAGCCGGTCGAACTCGGTGCCGTTGGCCTGTTCGAGTTTCCGCATGTCCTCGGCACCCATGCCGGGCATCTCACCGTGACCCATGTCGCCGTGGTCCATGTCCTCGGGGGCCATCCCGGGCATCTCGCCGACTCCCCAGGCGTGGAGCTGGTTTCGCATCTGCTCGATCTCGGGGCCCTGCGCCTGTTCGATGCGGTCGGCGAGGTCGAGGATCCGCGGGTTGTCGGTGCGGCCTTCGGCGAGTTCGGCCATCTCGATGGCCCCCACGTGGTGAGGGATCATCTGCCGGACGAAGGCCACGTCCGCCTCGTTGTGGGCCTGCTGTTGCGCCGAGGTGCTCGGGCCGGGCCGGGAACCGGTGTCACCGGCGGTGTCCGTGCCGTCGCCGCCGCTGTCGCCTCCGGCGCATCCGGCGGCCACCGCCGCGGCCATCGCCGCCACGAGGGCAGCGCGAACCAGGGACTTCTTCATGACGGTTTCTTCCTCCGCTTGACTGCGTTACCTGTGTTGCCGGGACGCCGCACGAGCTCGGCTCGGCGACGTGGTGACATCACAGCCGCAGCACACAGAGGTCGTAGACGAAGCCGCTGGTGAGCGGAAGGGGAACAGGCGGGGCGCGTCCCCCACCGGTGTGAGCCGCACGCGGTCTGAGCCTGGCGACGGTGCCAGGGAAGCGACGGACGAATCTCACGGCGAGCAGCAGGACGATCGAGCCGACGAGCACCGCGAAGCACAGGTGGCCCAGTACCGACGAGTGGTCGTGCGACGGTGCCGGCGAATCGTCGGGCACCGGGCCGTGGTGTTCGACGGCGACCTGCTGGAGGGCGGTCGCGGAGCCGGTGTGCTCGCTGTGCTGGTCCACCACGTGATGCATGGTGACCAGCCCCAGCAACACCAGACAGAGCAACAGCCAGCGTGGTATCACGCTCCGGCGTCCGTCGGTCACCGTGGCTCTCCGTCGAAGGAATCGTCGGTCACTACCGGAACCAGGGTAGTGACCCGGTACCGCCTCGCGCGTGGGCAGGGCTTTGCGGGGGCGGCGCCGGATCGCTGTTTCACCCTCTCGGGAGGCGACCCGACGCCGGTTCGGGACTCAGTCGCCGTCCTCGACCCAGTCGAAGGTCCTCGTGACGGCCTTCTTCCAGTTGCGGTACTCGCGTTCGCGCCGGGACTCGTCCATGCTCGGCTCCCAGCGCCTGTCCTCGGCCCAGTTGCTGCGGATGTCGTCCTCGCTCTCCCAGAAGCCGACGGCGAGCCCCGCGGCGTAGGCCGCGCCGAGCGCGGTGGTCTCGTTGACCTTCGGCCGGATCACCGACACTCCCAGGATGTCCGCCTGGAACTGCATGAGCAGGTCGTTGACCACCATGCCGCCGTCCACTTTGAGTGTCTTCAGCGGAACGCCGGAGTCGGCGTTCATCGCGTCGATCACCTCACGGGTCTGGAACCCCGTCGCCTCGAGCACCGCGCGGCACAGGTGTCCCTTGTTGACGTACCGGGTCAGACCGACGACGGCGCCGCGGGCGTCGGAACGCCAGTACGGTGCGAACAGCCCGGAGAACGCGGGCACGATGTAGGCGCCGCCGTTGTCCTCCACCGTGCGCGCGTGTTCCTCGATCTCGGCCGCCGAGCTGATCATCTTGAGGTTGTCGCGCAACCACTGCACCAGCGACCCGGTGACGGCGATGGAGCCTTCGAGCGCGTACACGGTGTCCTTCGACCCGATCTTGTAGCAGACGGTGGTGAGCAGCCCGTTCTGCGACATGACCTTGTCGGTGCCCGTGTTGAGCAGCACGAAGTTGCCGGTGCCGTAGGTGTTCTTCGCCTCACCGACCGACAGGCAGGCCTGCCCGAAGGTGGCCGCCTGCTGGTCACCGAGGATGCCGGCGATGGGCACACCGCCGAGCGCACCACGCTCGCGGGTGGTGCCGTACGTCTCGGACGACGACCGGATCTCCGGGAGCATGGACATCGGAATGCCCATGTCGGCGGCGATGCTCTCGTCCCAGGACAGGGTGTCGAGGTCCATGAGCAGCGTGCGCGACGCGTTGGTGGGGTCGGTGACGTGGATACCGCCGTCGACGCCGCCGGTCATGTTCCACAACACCCAGGTGTCCATGTTGCCGAACAGCAGGTCGCCGTTCTCGGCGCGTTCCCGCACACCCTCCACGTTGTCCAGAATCCACTTGATCTTGGGTCCGGAGAAGTACGTGGCCAGTGGCAACCCGGTGCGGTCGCGGTAACGCTCCTGCCCACCGCCGAGCGCGCCCAACTCCCCGATGATGCGGTCGGTGCGCGTGTCCTGCCAGACGATGGCGTTGTAGACGGGCTTGCCGGTCCTGCGGTCCCACACCAGTGTGGTCTCGCGCTGGTTGGTGATGCCGACGGCGGCGATGTCACCCGCGGTGAGGTCGGCGCCTGCGAGCGCTCCGGCCGCGGTGGCCCTGGTGTTGGCCCAGATCTCCTCAGCGTCGTGTTCGACCCACCCCGCCTTGGGGAAGATCTGCTTGTGCTCCCGCTGGTCGGAAGCCACGACCTGTCCGGAGTGATCGAAGATCATCGTGCGAGTCGACGTGGTGCCCTGGTCGATCGCGGCGACGTACGAAGCCATCAGTGTCCTTTCCTCGTGCTTGCCCGCCGGTCACTCGGCCGACTTGCGCGTCTCGGTCCCGTCGGTGGGTTCGGGCACGCGGCCCGGCGGGGGAGCCTCGATCACACCGGGGGCCTCTTCCCTGGCCTTCAGGACCTGGCCGATGAAGAGGTCGTAGATCAGGATGCCGAGCACACCACCGATGAGAGGCCCGAGAATCGGAATCCACCAGTAGTTGCTGAACCATTCGCCGTTGCCGGGCAACGCCGCCTCGCCCCACCCCGCGAAGTAGGCCAGCAGCCGTGGTCCGAAGTCACGGGCCGGGTTGATGGCGTATCCGGCGTTGGTGCCGAAACTCAACCCGATGGCCACCACGACGAAGCCGATCACCCACGGACCGAAGTTGCTCTGTGGCGCCTGGTTACGGCTGTCGATCAGGGCGGCGATGGCCAGCACGAGGATGGCCGTACCCACGATCTGGTCGACCAGCGGTCCCCATACCCCGCCACCGAAGTACTCGGCGGGGAACGTCGCGAAGATGGAGAAGGTCGGTACCGACTCGGGCCTGGCCGCGAATCCTTCCGCCGTGTTGAAGGCGTTGATGGCGTCGGCGTAGACCCAGTACACGATGGCCGCGCCGACGAAAGCGCCGAGTACCTGCGCCACCCAGTAGGGCAACACCTTCGCCCACGGGAACTGCCGTCTCACGGCGAACGCCAGCGTCACCGCGGGGTTGATGTGGGCGCCGCTGACCCCGCCCGCCACGTAGACGGCGAACGCCACCGCGAGACCCCAGCCCAACGCGATGATCAGCCAGTTGCCCGGTCCGAAGGCATCCATCTGGCGTCCGGAGCCGGGTAGCCCGGCAAGCGCGACCGCGACCGAGCCGCAGCCCAACAGGATGAGCACCGCCGTTCCCAGGAACTCGGCCAGCAACTCCCCGCCCGTGGTCGATCGGAGTCTGGACAGGCCGCTGGTCTGGTGACGGGTGTCCTTCACACTCATGCCACACCTCCGCCTTCAGCCGGGACGTCGTTATCCCTTCACCTCATCGTGCTCTGCCGACACCGCCCTAACAACATCTGAACGGCGCAGCGTGGTTGAAGCTGATTGCCCCTGATTGCCCACACCGGAACGTGGGAAGCTCAATAGAGGGCCGAAGGTGCGAGAAATCCGACGGCGAGGTGTCCGCCGTGACGAGGAGGCGAGAGTGACTGTGTCGTTGGGACCGGCGAACCGCGAGGAGTCGTGGCAGCGACTGGGCAGTGAGAGTTTCGACCTCGTCGTCGTGGGTGGAGGCGTGGTGGGCGTCGGTACCGCCCTCGACGCGGCCACTCGGGGACTGCGGGTCGCCCTGGTGGAGGCGCGGGACCTCGCCTCGGGAACGTCGAGCAGGTCGAGCAAGCTGTTCCACGGAGGTCTGCGTTACCTCGAACAGCTCGAGTTCGGACTGGTGCGGGAAGCCCTGCGGGAGCGGGAGCTCATGCTCACCACCATCGCGCCGCACCTGGTTAAGCCGGTGAGCTTTCTGTACCCGCTGACCCACCGGGTGTGGGAGCGGCCGTACACGGCGGCTGGTCTGCTGCTGTACGACACGATGGGCGGCGCGCGGTCGGTGCCGGGCCAGAAACACCTGACCAGGGCCGGAGCGTTGCGCATGGTGCCCGCGTTGAAACGGGACGCGCTCATCGGCGGTATCCGCTACTACGACGCCGCTGCCGACGACGCCCGGCACACGATGATGGTGGCGCGCACCGCCGCGCACTACGGCGCTGTCGTGCGGACGTCCACCCAGGTCGTGGAGTTCCTGCGCGAGGCGGACCGCGTGTCCGGGGTGCGGGTGCGCGATGTGGAGGACGGCAGGGAGACCGACGTCGAGGCGTCCGTCGTGGTCAACTGCACGGGAGTGTGGACGGACGAGCTGCAGCACCTCGCGGGAAGCAGGGGCCGGTTCCGGGTGCGGGCCAGCAAGGGTGTGCACATCGTGGTGCCGCGCGACCGCATCGTGTCGGAGACCGGGCTGATCCTGCGCACGGAGAAGTCGGTGCTGTTCGTCATTCCGTGGCGCAGCAACCACTGGATCGTGGGCACGACCGACACCGACTGGAACCTGGACCTCGCGCATCCGGCCGCCACCCAGCGGGACATCGACTACATCCTGAGTCACGTGAACGAGGTGTTGGCGACTCCGTTGACCCACGACGACATCGAAGGCGTCTACGCGGGACTGCGTCCGTTGCTGGCGGGGGAGAGCGAGGAGACGTCGAAGCTGTCGCGGGAGCACGCGGTGGCGAGGGTGGCGCCCGGCCTGGTCGCCATCGCAGGCGGCAAGTACACGACCTACCGGGTCATGGCGGCGGACGCCGTGGACGCCGCGTCGGCCGACCTGCCGGGGCGGGCCCGGCCGTCCATCACGGACAAGGTGCCGCTGCTGGGCGCCGACGGCTACCACGCGCTCGTGAACCAGGCCGACCAGCTCGCGGCCAGGCACGGTCTGCATCCGTACCGGGTGCGGCACCTGCTCGACCGGTACGGCTCGCTCGTGGGTGAGGTGCTCGCCGAGGCCGACGGCAGGCCCGAGCTGCTGAAGCCGATCGACGCGGCGCCCGACTACCTGCGGGTGGAGGCGGTGTACGCGGCGAGCCACGAGGGTGCGCTTCACCTCGAGGACGTGCTGGCTCGGCGCACGCGCATCTCGATCGAGTACCCGCACCGGGGTGTGGACTGCGCGGAGCAGGTGGCAGACCTGGTGGGCGAGGTGCTCGGTTGGTCCACCGAGACGAAGGCGCGGGAGGTGGAGCTGTACCGCGCGAGGGTCAAGGCCGAGGAGGAGTCGCAGACCGAGCAGAACGACGAGGGAGCCGACGCGCGCAGGCTGGCGGCGCCCGAGGCCCGGTCGGGTCTGGTCGACGTGGCCGCGAGCTAGTCCTCGACGCCGAGACGAGCGAGGGCTTCCCGCGCGGCGGCGAGGCCCTCGTTCGCGCAAGCGACGTGCCCAGCGGCCACGGCCGCCGGCAGCGCGCCGAACGCTCTCGCGGGGCTCATGGTCCGGCGGCTTCCGCGACCCGGTGCCAGCGCAGGTCCGAACCGTCCGGGCCCACCAGCGTGAAACCGCATCGCTGCGCCACCTCGCGGGAGGCGTGGTTGTCCGGATCGTGGGCGTAGCCGATCTCCCGCAACCCGAGCGCGCCGAAGCCGAAGCGCACCACCGTGTCCACCACCGTGGTGGCGATCCCCTTGCCGCGCGCCGAGGGGGCGACCCACACGGCCACGTCCGCGGTGCCCGCGGCCAGGTCGAGGTCCTTCAGCCCCACCTCGCCCAGCAGCTCCCCGGTCGTCGGCTCCGCGATCGCCCACGAGCAACGCCGGTCGCCCGCCCACTCCTCGGCGCGCCGCCGCACGTAGTCGCCTGCGGCGTCGAGCGTGTCGACGACGTAGTAGGAGACGAACCGTCGCATGAGCGGATCCGCGAACGCCGCGACGAGCGCGGGGCGGTCGTCCAGGAGACGGTCCGCCCTCAACTGTCGCAGGTAGTACCCGCCCGCGTTGATCTCGACCGGTTCCATGATCGGGCAGTCTAGGAGTTCGCGGGCGGGAGCGGGTGGCGTCCCACCGCCGGACGGCACCGCGACCGCGTGGGCTCGTGACCCGACTCGCCCCCTCGACGGCGCTTTCAGCGACGTTGCCGGGTGAGCGAGCCCACGAGCAGTGCCACCACGATCGGGAGCACGAACACGAAGATCCCGACCCGGCCCACGGTGAAGAACAGGACGATGGCCAGGACCGCCGCGGCGGGAACGGCCATCGCCGCGACCCGACGGCCCAGCGTCAGCGGCGGGACGGCCGCCGGCACCGCTTCGGTCGAAGGTGCCGGGCCGAGCACGGCGGGACGGGGGTCGGGCAGGTCGGAGAAGACGGGCGCGAGGTCGCTCCTCGTCCTGGCCGCGCTGACCGCCGTGGAGCGCTCGTCGTACTCGACGATGTCGAGCCGCCCCGTGCGGACGTGCTCGGCCAGCACGTCCAGGGCTTCGGCGCGCTCGGCGTCGCTGAGTCGGAAGTTCGGTCGATCAACGGCCACGACACGATGGTAGGTCGCCGACGACACCGGTCACCAACGTCCACCGAGCCGTAACCGTCCCGACGCGTTGGTCAGTCCTTGAGTTCCAGCAGCACGGAACCCTGGCTCACCGACGCGCCGACCTCGGCGGTCAGCCCGGCGACCGTGCCCGCCTTGTGGGCGGTGACGGGGTTCTCCATCTTCATGGCCTCGAGCACGACCACGAGTTCACCCGCCTCCACCCGCTGGCCCTCGGTGACGGCGACCTTGACGATGGTGCCCTGCATGGGTGCGGTGACGGCGTCGCCACTGGCGGCGGCCTTGGTGCCGCCCCCGCGCCTGCGCGGCTTGGGTTTGGCGGTGGTGGGCGCGCCGCCGAGAGCGAGATCGCCGGGCAGCGACACCTCGAGCCTGCGGCCACCGACCTCCACCACCACGGTCTGCCGGGGCGTGGCGCCGTCCTCGGCCGCCTCGCCCGGCGCGGTGAACGGCTCGATGGTGTTGTCGAACTCGGTCTCGATCCAGCGGGTGTGCACGGAGAAACCCGTGCCGTCGCCGACGAACGCCTCGTCTCGCAGGACCGCGCGGTGGAAGGGCAGCACGGTGGCGAGACCCTCGACGGTCATCTCGTCGAGCGCGCGCCGTGCCCGCTGGATCGCCTGCTGCCGGTCGGCTCCCGTGACGATCAGCTTGGCGAGCATCGAGTCGAACTGCCCGCCGACGACGCTGCCCTCCTCGACACCCGAGTCGACCCGCACGCCCGGACCCGACGGGAGCACGAGCTTCGTCACGGTGCCCGGGGCGGGAAGGAAGTTGCGGCCCGCGTCCTCGCCGTTGATGCGGAACTCGATGGAGTGGCCACGCGGCTCCGGGTCCTCGGGGAACGGCAGCGTGCCGCCCTCGGCGATGCGGAACTGTTCGCGCACCAGGTCGATCCCGGTGGTCTCCTCCGACACGGGGTGTTCCACCTGCAGCCGCGTGTTGACCTCGAGGAACGAGATCGTGCCGTCGACACCGACGAGGTACTCGACGGTGCCCGCGCCGGAGTAGCCGGCCTCGCGGCAGATGGCCTTGGCGGAAGTGTGGATGATCTCGCGCTGCGCGTCGGTGAGGAAGGGGGCGGGCGCTTCCTCGACGAGCTTCTGGTGACGGCGTTGCAGCGAGCAGTCACGCGTGCCCACGACGACGACGTTGCCGTGCTTGTCGGCCAGCACCTGCGCCTCGACGTGCCGTGGCCGGTCGAGGTAGCGCTCGACGAAGCACTCACCGCGACCGAACGCGGCGACCGCCTCGCGGGTGGCCGACTCGAACAACTCGGGAATCTCCTCCCGCGTGCGCGCCACCTTCAGGCCTCGCCCGCCGCCGCCGAACGCGGCCTTGATGGCCACCGGCAGCCCGTGCTCGTCGGCGAAGGCCACGATCTCCTCGGCGCTCGACACCGGATCCTTCGTGCCGGGTACCAGCGGAGCGCCCGCCCTCATGGCGATGTGCCGGGCGGTGACCTTGTCACCGAGGTCGCGGATGGCCTGCGGGCTGGGCCCGATCCAGGTGAGTCCCGCGTCGAGCACGGCCTGCGCGAAGTCGGCGTTCTCGGACAGGAAACCGTAGCCGGGGTGCACGGAGTCGGCTCCGGACCGCTTGGCGACGTCGAGCAGCTTGTCGATGACCAGGTACGTCTCCGCCGCGGTGGAACCGTGGAGGGCGAACGCCTCGTCGGCCATCCGTGCGTGCGGCGCGTCGCGATCGGAGTCGGCGTAGACGGCGACACTGGCCAGTCCCGCGTCCCGCGCGGCGCGGATCACCCGCACTGCGATCTCCCCGCGGTTGGCGATGAGCACCTTTCGCACGGCGGCTGGTTCCGGCACGCTTACCTCCTCGTTAGCTGCTCACGCGAAAGTCTACGGACGCCGTCCGAACGTTGAGACGAGAGAAGGGTCACCCCGCGTGAACGGTGGCTCGCCGTCCCCGCTGGTCAGCGCATCGAGGTCCGGACCACTCGGTCGAGCCTCCCTTACCCTCGTCGCAAAAGCAGGGAGGAGGTCGGTCGTGACGCGCGCATCGCCGCCCCGGAGTGTGGTGGTGACCGTGGTGGTGGCCTGGGTTCTTGCCGTCGCCGCCCAGGTGGCCGCCGCGCTGTGGGGTTCGACCGCGTCCGATCCCGTGGCGCCCGAGGCCGCGCGCCCGGCGGGCGACGTCGGGTGTGGTACCGAACCGTGCCGGGTGCTCGCGTCCACCGTGGTGAACGGGATGCCGGTGGAGTTGCTGGCCGACCGGGAGGGCGGCCACGGCAGGCTCAGGGCGGGCGCACCCTCAAGCGGGGCGGTCACCGGCACGGCGCTGACCGCGCAGGGAGTCCGGCTCCACCACGACTCGCTGCGCTGCGCGAGAAGCGCGACGCCCGTGTGTCTCGTGCGCGGTTCCCACGACGGCGGCATGGCGGGGGAGGTGCACGCCTGGCGCGGGGACACCTGGCGGGCGGTCGGCGGCATCCACTTCGCCGACGCCGGGATGGTGCTCGACGACGTGGTGGGCACCGCGATGCCCGAGATCGTCCTGGTACGGCAGACCTGCGCGGGCGAGGGCGGTGCCGGGCACGCCCCGCGAAACGGTGGCTGCTCCGAGCCGGAAACCCTGGCCGAGGTGGTGCGGCTCGACGGCGAGCGGGCCGGGTGCACCCGACCCGTGGCCTCGCCCGGCGAGCTGCGTGACTGGCCCGAGGTGGACGTCAGGGAGACCGACCTGACCAGTTGCCCCGACGACATCGACGCGCGCTAGGAGCCGTCTAGGACCGGGTTCGCTCGCCCCAGAACGCGACCACGCCGACCCCGACCTCGGCGAGCAGCCGCCGGGTCAGCGGCAGACTGATGCCGATGACGCTGGAAGGATCGCCGTCGACGCCTTCGACGAACCAGCCGCCCAGCCCGTCGAGCGTGAACGCGCCCGCGACCGCCAGCGGCTCGCCAGTGGCGAGGTAGGCGTCGAGTTCCTCGGCGTTCGGGACGGAGAACCGCACGGTGGTGACCCGCGTGCCTTCCGCGCGAGCCACGACGCCGCCGTCGCGTAACCGGACCACGGCGTGCCCGGTCAGCAGCTCGCCCGTGCCGCCGGCCATGTCCTTCCAGCGCGTGCGGGCGGTCTCGACCGTTCCCGGTTTGCCGACGACCTGCCCGCCGATGGAGAGCATGGAGTCGCAGCCGACCACCACGGTGTCCTGGCCGTTCTGGCCGTCCGGGACACCGCTGGTCAGCCGGGAGGCGACCTCGTCGGCCTTGGCCTTGGCGAGGGTGGTCACGAGCTCGGAGGGCGTGGGGTCGGACAGCGACGCGGTGATCGCGTCCTCGTCGACACCGGAGACCACGACGTCGGGCTCGATCCCGGCCGCGCGCAGCACGGCCAGCCGGGCGGGGGAGGCGGAAGCCAGGACGAAACGCACCCCGCCAGGCTAGGACATGCCGAGGGACGGCTCCCCGGTCAGGCCGGGTAGGCCGACGCCCGCCACGCGGTCGGGCCCGGACGGGCGGGCAGTCGCAACCGCGACGCGGGATCGGCCCAGCGTGTCCTCGGCAGGGGCGGCTCCACCGCACCCCCGCCCGCCGAGGCGAGCCCCGCCACGACGGCGGTGAGCGCGGCCAGCTCCGCGTCGTCGGGGCGCCCCCTCACGACGCGCAGCAGCGGACTCGTGTCCTCGTCAGCCATCGCTCACCTCTCGAACGCTCGGGAACACCACGGCGGTCACAGGGGGATGTTGCCGTGCTTCTTGGGCGGGAGCGTCTCGCGTTTGTCACGGAGCATCCGCAGCGCCCGCGCGACGTGGCCCCGCGTGTGCGACGGCGGGATCACGCTGTCCACGTAACCGCGTTCGGCGGCGACGTAGGGGTTGCACAGCGTGTCCTCGTACTCCTGGATCAACCGCGTCCGCAGGGCCTCGACGTCCTCTCCCGCCTCGGTGGCCTCGGCGAGCCGCTTGCGGTGCACGATGTTGGCGGCACCCTGGGCGCCCATGACCGCGATCTGGGCCGTCGGCCACGCGATGTTGATGTCGGCGCCCAGGTGCTTGGAGCCCATCACGTCGTACGCGCCGCCGTAGGCCTTGCGGGTGATGACGGTGACCAACGGCACCGTGGCCTCCGCGTAGGCGTAGATCAGCTTCGCTCCGCGCCGGATGATGCCGTTCCACTCCTGGTCGGTCCCGGGCAGGAAGCCGGGCACGTCCACGAACGTCAGCACCGGGATGTTGAACGCGTCGCAGGTGCGCACGAACCTGGCGGCCTTCTCGGAGGCGTCGATGTCGAGGCAGCCCGCGAACTGGGTCGGCTGGTTGGCCACCACGCCCACACTGTGCCCCTCGACCCGGCCGAAACCGACGATCACGTTGGGCGCGAACAGCTCGTGGACCTCGCAGAACTCGCCGTCGTCCACAACGCGCGAGATGACCTCGTGCATGTCGTACGGCTGGTTGGCGGAGTCCGGGATCAGCGTGTCGAGTTCGCGGTCGGAGTCGGTCACGCCGTCGGCGATGGAGCCCTCACCCGGCTCGGGCGCGTCGAAGACCGGCGGCTCGGACAGGTTGTTGGACGGCAGGAACGACAGCAGCTCCTTGACGTAGGAGATGGCGTCGGCCTCGTCCGCGGCGAGGTAGTGGGCGTTGCCGGACTTGGTGTTGTGGGTCCGGCCGCCGCCGAGGTCCTCCAGCGTGACCTCCTCGCCCGTCACGGTCTTGATGACGTCGGGGCCGGTGATGAACATCTGCGACGTCTTGTCGACCATCACCACGAAGTCGGTGAGCGCGGGCGAGTAGACGTGGCCGCCCGCGTTGGCGCCCATGATCAGCGAGATCTGGGGGATCACCCCGGACGCGTGCGTGTTGCGGCGGAAGATCTCGGCGTAGAGCCCGAGCGACACCACGCCCTCCTGGATACGCGCGCCGCCGCCCTCGTTGATGCCGATGATCGGCCTGCCGGTCTTCATGGCGAGGTCCATGACCTTGACGATCTTCTCGCCGTAGACCTCGCCGAGCGAGCCGCCGAACACGGTCACGTCCTGGCTGAACACGCACACCGGGCGGCCGTCCACCGTGCCGTAGCCGGTGACCACGCCGTCGCCGTAGGGGCGGTTGCGATCCTGGCCGAAGTTGGTGGAGCGGTGGCGGGCCAGTGCGTCGAGTTCCACGAAGGAGCCGGGATCGAGCAGCAGGTCGATGCGCTCCCTGGCGGTCTTCTTGCCTCTGGAGTGTTGCCGTTCGACGGCGCGTGCCGAGCCCGCGTGGACGGCTTCCGAGTCGCGGCGGTACAGGTCGGCGAGTTTGCCCGCCGTGGTGTGGATGTCCGGCTCGTCTGCTGGTGGCGTCCCGAGTGGCTCCGTCGCGCTGCTCATGGTGCGGAGCTTAATCAGCGGTCGGTGTCCGCGGGCGGGCCGCGTAGGCAATCTCACCGGGTGCGCGGTCGGCGTGCACCGCCCGCTGGCTAGGGTGGTGCCGTGGCAGCGTCACGACACATCGACGTGGGCCGACTGCGTTCGCGGTTGCTCGCGCCGGTCGGGCCCTATCCCTCCATCAACGTCGTCACCCGAACCGGCTCGACGAACGCCGACCTGCGGGCGGCGGTGGTCGAGGGCGAACCGGACCGCACCGTGCTGATCGCCGAGGAGCAGACGGCCGGGACGGGCCGCAGGGGGCGGAGCTGGGCTTCGCCGCAGGGCCAGGGCCTGTACCTGAGCGTGCTGCTGCGGCCCGCCGAGGTGCCCATGGCGGCTCTCGGCTCGCTCGCCGCCGTGGCCGGGCTCGCGCTGACCGACGTCGCGGCCGAGATCGGAGTCGACGCGGTGCTGAAGTGGCCCAACGACGTCCTCGCCGGTCCGAACCGGGCGAAGTGCGCCGGGGTGCTCGCCGAGGCCGTCTCCTCCGACGAACAGGCCGTGGTGCTGGGCATCGGCCTGAACGTGCTGCCGGTGCGCGAGCACGTGCGGCCGGGGCCGGGCGGCCTGCCCGCGACCTCGCTCGCCGAGCAGGGGGCCCGCGTCACCGACCGCACCGACCTCGCCGCTCTGCTGCTGGCCGCGCTGCACGAGCGGGAACTGCCGTGGCGGTACGCGCGCGGGGACCTCGCGGCCGCCGGCCTGCTGGACACCTACCGCGAGCGCTGCGCCACCCTGGGGCAGCAGGTGCGGCTGGAGATCGCGGGCGGGCGCTCCCGGCTGGGCATGGCCGTCGACATCGACACGAGCGGCGCGCTCGTGGTGGACGAGGAGGACGGCGGCAGGCGAACCGTGTTCGCCGCCGACGTGGTGCACCTGAGGACCGTGCCCGAGTAGCCCGAAAACCGTCTCGAACGCTCGCACCTGGCGCCATCGCACGCGGTACGGTGAGGCTCACGGCGAAGCACGAGTGGTGGGGGTGTTCGAGGTGGCCTATCCCGACAGTCTGCTCAGCGAGGGCGAGCAGGTCGTCGCGCACAAGCATCCGCACTTCAAGATGCTCGTCTTCCCCGTGTTCGTGCTGCTGGTGACGGTGGTGGCCGGTGTCTGGCTCGCCCTGCGGGCCGGTGAGCTCGAACCGCCGTGGGACATGGTCGCGACCATCGCCGTGGCCGCCGTCGGTGGCGTTCTCGTGCTCTGGCTGTCCCTCGCGCCGTTCGTCCGGTGGCGCACCACGCACTTCGTCGTCACCACCGACCGGGTCATCGTCCGGGAAGGCGTGATCAAGCGCACCGGCATCGACATTCCCATGCAGCGCATCCACAGCGTGCGGTTCGAGCACGGTCTCGTCGACCGGGTTTTCGGCTGCGGCACGCTCATCATCGAGTCCGCGTCGGACGAGCCGCTGACGTTCGACGACATTCCGCAGGTCGAGAAGATGCACACCTACATCTACCGCCAGGTCAACGACAATCCCTACGACGACTACGAGTCGCCGCGCGCGGGCGGTCACGAACCCGAAACCGGACGGCAGGAGCGTTATGGGCGTGCGTGAACTAGGGCTTCCGGAGCGGATCGGCTCGGAGGGTCCGTTGCCGACGGAGGTGACGATCTGGGAGGTCGGTCCCCGCGACGGGCTCCAGAACGAGGCGGAGATCGTGCCCGTCGAGGTGAAGCTGGAGTTCCTCGACCGGCTGGCCGGGGCGGGCCTGACAACGCTGGAGGCGACGAGTTTCGTGCACCCGAAGTGGGTGCCGCAGCTCGCCGACGCCGAGGAGGTGCTGGCGCGACTGCGCCGGCACGACGGCGTGCGCTACCCGGTGCTTGTGCCCAACGAGCGTGGACTGGGCCGCGCGCTCGCGGCGGGTGTGACCCACGTCGCCGTGTTCGCCAGCGCCACCGAGACCTTCGCCCGGCGCAACCTCAACTCAGGGCTCGACGCTCAGTTCGCCATGTTCGAGCCGGTGATCGGTCGGGCGCGGGAGGCGGGACTCGACGTCAGGGGCTACGTGTCCATGTGCTTCGGTGACCCGTGGGAGGGCGCTGTCCCGCCGGAGCAGGTGGTCGCGGTGGGCAAGCGTCTGCTCGACGCGGGCTGCTCGCAGTTGTCCCTCGGCGACACCATCGGCGTCGCCACCGCCGCGAGCGTCGAGCGGGTGATCGACGCGTTCACCGAAGCCGGGGTGGCGGTCGGCGATCTGGCCGTGCACTTCCACGACACCTACGGGCAGGCGCTGGCCAACACCCTCGCCGCGCTGCGCAGGGGAGTGACCACGGTGGATTCCTCGGCGGGCGGCCTCGGCGGCTGCCCGTACGCGGAGTCGGCCACCGGCAACCTCGCGACCGAGGACCTCGTGTGGCTGCTCGACGGGCTCGGCATCAAGCACGGTGTCGACCTCGACGCGCTCGTCGAGACCAGTGTGTGGATGGCACGGCAGCTCGGTAGGCCGAGCCCGTCCCGGGTCGTCCGCGCCCTCGCGGGATAGCGGCGCCTCGCTCGTCAAGCCCTCCGCGGCGAACGCCGATGGGACGAAGGAACCGATCCGGCGCAGCATGCGTCCAACCCGGGGCCACTGCTGTCATCAGTGACCCTTCGAACGTCGGGGGAGGGGCCGTGACCGAGTATCGGGCGCAGGTGGAGGAGTTGCTCTCCGGCTATCGCCGCAGCAGGGAACAACTCGCGGACGTGCACAGGCAACTCGCGCGCGTCAGCGCGTCGGCGCAGAGCGCGGACGGGTTGGTGACCGCGACGGTCGGGGCGCGGGGTGAACTCACCGACCTCGTGCTCGACGGCGACGCCTACACGCGGTACCGCCCCTCGGAGCTGGCGGCCCACATCGTGCGCGCGGTGAGGGAGGCAGGCGCGGAGGCGTTCAGCGGGGCGGAGGAGATCATGGCGTCAGTGCTCGGGCGCGACACCGACCCAGGCGCGGTGTTGGCGGGAACCGCTGACCTCACCGCCTCCGAACTCGCCGTCGCGGAGACCTGCGACGACTCCGACGACTCCGACGACTCCGACGAGACGTTCGAGGACCAGAACTGGCTCGACGACAGTGAATGGTCGAAATCCCGATGAAACGGACGGGTGGGTTCGGCCTCGACGCGCACGAGCTCGGCGCGCAGGCGGGTGAGTTCGCGACGCTGGCCGAGCGTGCGCGCGCCGTGGCCAGGGACCTGGCCGAGGCCCTGGACGCCATCCCGGCGCCGTGGGGTTCCGACGCCGTGGGTGAGAGCTTCGCTGCCGTGCACGTCGAGGCGGCGGCGCAGGCGAGGGAACGGATAACCCGGCTGGCCGGGGCGTTCGAGGAGTTCGGCACCGCTCTGGCCGAGGCGTCGGACGCGTACGTGGCCGCCGACAACGCCGCCGCCGACGCGGTGAACGCGCTCGACGAGCCGGACCACACGAGGTAGGGCGGGCCGATGGGGATCGAACTGCCTGCCGAACTCGCCGCCATCGCACACGCGACCGGGGTGAGCTGGCCCGAGGCGGACGAGGACGCGCTACGCGAGCAGGCCGAGTCGTGGCGCAAGGCCGCACGGGAACTGGCGGCGCTCGCAGGGGACGCGGACGCGTGCGCGGCCAGAGCGCTCGGGGCTCTGGCCGGTCCCACGGCGGAGGCCGCGCGAGCGCGATGGGCCTCGCTCGGTGACGCTGACTCGGGACTGCTCGCCGAGGCGGCACGTGGAGCGACGCAGGCGGCCGACCGGCTGGAGCACGCCGCCGAGCAGGTGGGCAGGGCGAAGGTCGAACTCGTGCGGCAGCTCGTGGAGGCGGCGAGGACCCACGACGCCGCCGTCGTGGCCGCCGGCTCCGGTCATCCGTCGGCCCTGCTCGGGCTCGACACGGTGCTACGCGGTGTGGCGGGCGACATCGGGACGGTGACCCAAGGTCTGGTCGAGGCCGTGGCCGCTCCGGCGGGGGAGGTCCCCCGCCCGCCGTCCGCGGCGCCGGTCGACGTGGTCGACACGGTGCTGCCCGACGACGCGGAGGCCGTCGGGGTTCCTGCTGTTGCCGAGGCCGTCGAGGTTGCCGAAGCCACGGAGGCCGCGGCGGCCGTGGATGCCGTCGAGGCCGTGGATGCCGTGGATGCCGTGGAGGAGCTCGTCGCCGACTCGCTCGACGAGCCCGCGGGTGACGGAAACCCCGGTGAGGAGCTGCTCCCCGACCCGGGGGTCGTCGCGGACGGGATCCCACCCGACGCGCTCTCCACCGAGGACACCGGGCCGATCGCGATCTCGCAGATCCCCACGCCGCCGAGTGGACAGCGGGTCGTGCCCGCCCTCGGCGCCGACGCTCCGACCCCGCCCAGCGGGACGGCGTTCCGGCCGCCCGACGTGCCCGCCCCCTACGCCGTGGGCCCGGCGCCGCAGCCGGGGCAGACCCATCTGTCCGGGTTCGCGCCGTCGGCCGCGCCGAACCCGGTACCGAACGCTCCGCTGAACCCGGTACCGAACCCGATGCCGAATCCCGCGCCCGGCCCGGTGCCCGCTCCGGGGCAGTACGCGCCGCCGCAGTGGGGAGGGTATGCGGCGGCTCCGGGCCAACCC
Organism: Saccharomonospora cyanea NA-134; assembly: GCF_000244975.1. NCBI lineage: Bacteria > Bacillati > Actinomycetota > Actinomycetes > Pseudonocardiales > Pseudonocardiaceae > Saccharomonospora > Saccharomonospora cyanea. The sequence continues at coordinate 709,673 of NZ_CM001440.1, forward strand.
CCCGTGCCGCCCGGCCCGGTGCCCGCCGGGCCGCAGGCGCAGTACCGGGCGGCACCGTGGAACGCGCCGTATCCGGCGGCGCCGTACGCGCCCCAGGTACCGCCTCCGCTTCCGGGGCACCCGCCACAGGCACACGCGCCACAGCACCCGCACCAGCCACAGCACCCGCCCCAGCCGCAGCACCCGCCCCAGCCCGCGCCACCGCGCCAGCAGCCTGCGGCCCCGCCGCCGGCACCGCACCCGGGTGCCGCCGCCGTCGCCGTGGGAGCCCCGCGGCAGGAGCGGGAGAGCGTCGTCGCGCTGTTCGTCGTGCACATGTTCCCGATCGGACACCTGCCGGTGCCCGCCGACCGGCCCGCACGCCAGTTGCCCGTGCCTTCCGGGGACACCGCGTGCGGCGTGCTGCGGTTCCCGCCCCACGACCACCCGGCCTCCGACACGATCGAGACCGAGCACGCGCTGTCCGCGTTGCGGGGCGGGGGGCGGAGGCCCGCCCCGCCCCCCGCCGAGGTGCTGCCCGGTGTCCCCGACGACCTCACCGAGGGGCACGACCCGCTCGGCGAGGTCTCCGAGCTGGAGTGGGACCGCCGCTACCTCGTGCGCGACGGGGAACGGCCCGAGTACGCCTGGCCGCCACCCGAGCGGTTTCCCGAGGGCTGTCACGAACCCGGGGAGCCCGTCCTGCTGGAGGAGGGGACCGTGCTCGACCGTTTCGGCACCGCGCACGGCCGTGTCTTCTCCGCCGACGGCACCCGGTTCGCGCAGCGGTCGCTGCCGCCCTCCTACCTCGGCAGCGGATACCGCCGCTACCGGGTGGTCAGGCGGTTGCCCGCGTGGAAGGCGGTGTCGGCGCCGTGGTTCGGGCAACCCGGCGGCGGTGTGCGCTACCGGACCGTGTACTCGGCGGCCGAGCTCGTGGTGCTCGGCCACCTGGCGGACGTCACGTTCGAGGAGAGGGCATGAACAGCGAGTCGATCAAGCGTTGGCTGGACGCCGTGGGCGTGCCCGGCGAAGTCGTCTCGATCGGCAGCGAGACCGACAACGCCTGGTGTCTGCTCCGCACCGAGGCGGAAGGCCCCGAAGGCGAGGTCGCGTGGGAGGTCTTCTGGAGAGAGCAGGGCAACCGCTACGACTGGGCCCGGTTCTCCAACGAGCAGGTCGCCTGTCACTACCTCTTCGGCAGGCTCGCATGGGCGCAGGTGGCGAGAGGCGCCGTCGGCGTGCTGCCCTGACCCGGGCCGGAACGAGGCCCGCTATTCGCGCAGCCGGGCCGGTATCCGGTCCAGGGCGTGCCGCACCATGTCCGGCATGCCTTCGTGTCGCAGGTCGGTCAGGAACTGCTCGTCGACGCCGCCCGGAGTCATGTGCTTCTCCGTCAGCGTGGCCAGCGAGCCGGTGTGCTGAGGCAGGGACGACAGGGACCGGCCCACCTGGCCGAAGACGTGCGCGATGCAGAAGATCGCGGCGGCGGGCTCCACGCCGTGTTCGGCCAGCCGGTCCGCGATGGTGGTGAGGTAGTCGAGATGCGTGGCGAGAGGAAGGCCTCCGGGGGCTGGGTGGTGTCCGTACTGAGGCCTTCCACGACGGCCGCGGCGATCTCGCCCGCTCCCGCGAACCCGTACGCGGTGGTCGAGGAACGCGGCGACCGAGGTCGCTCGGCCGTTCCCGGAAACGACGCCACCGTGTGCCTCTCCTTTCTGGGCAGGCCTTCCTGGTCAGGCTTCGGCGTCCCGCGCCTCGGCAGACGTCGTGACGAGCTCCAGTGCCCGCTCGTGCAGCAGGCCGTTGGTGGACAGCGCCGAGCCTCCGTCGAAGCGGGGCGCGCCGGAGAGGTCGCTGAACCGGCCGCCCGCCTCGGTCACCAGCACGCGCACGGCCGCGACGTCCCACGGGTTGACGATCGGCTCGATCGCGATGTCGAGCGCGCCCTCTGCGACGAGGCAGTGTTGCCAGAAGTCGCCGAAGGCCCGGCTCTCCCAGCAGGCGTCCACGAGCCGCAGGTAGGCCTCGCGCGAGTGGTACTCGACCCAGGAGCCGAGGTCGGTGGTGGAGACCGTCGCGTCCTCCAGCGCGGCGACCTTCGACACGGAGATCCGACGCTCACCCGCCGAGTCCCGCAGCCACGCTCCCTCGCCCGTGCCGGCCCACCAGCGCCTGCCGAGCAGTGGCGCGCTCACCATGCCGACCACCGGAACGCCGTCGTCCACGAGCGCGATCAGCGTGGCCCACACCGGCACGCCGCGAAGGAAGTTCTTCGTGCCGTCGATGGGGTCGATCACCCACACCCGGCCGGGTGCCGTGGCCGAACCGCCGCGTTCCTCACCGGCCACCGCGTCATCGGGACGCTCGGTGGCCAGCAGTTCACGCACCGCGTCCTCGACGGCCGTGTCGGCGTCCGTCACCGGGGTGCGGTCGGGTTTGCGGTCCACGCTGAGGTCGAGTGCGCGGAAGCGCGCCGTGGTGATCGAGTCGGCGGCGTCCGCCAGCCGCTTCGCCAACGCGAGGTCAACGGAGTATCCCAACACGGTCACGATGGTTTCATGTCGGCTCGCCGTAAGGTTGGCAAGGTGAGCGTGGTCCTACTTGCCGAAGACGATCCGGCGATCGCCGAACCGCTGTCGCGCGCCCTGCGCAGGGAGGGGTACGAGGTCACGGTGGTGGCCGACGGGCCGTCGGCGCTGGAGGCCACGGCGCGGGACCGGGTCGATCTGCTCGTGCTCGACCTGGGCCTGCCGGGTATGGACGGTCTCGAGGTGTGCAGGCGGCTGCGGTCCACCGACCAGAGCCTCCCGGTGTTGATGCTGACCGCCAGGACCGACGAGGTGGACTTCGTCGTGGGGCTCGACGCGGGCGCCGACGACTACGTGGCCAAGCCGTTCCGCCTGGCCGAGCTGCTCGCGCGCATCCGTGCGCTGCTGCGTCGCCGCGCCCCCGAGGTGCTGGAGTCGGGGGGCGTGCGCATGGACGTCGGCGCGAGGGTCGTCACCGTGGGCGGCAGGGAGATCGCGCTCGCCAACAAGGAGTTCGAGCTGCTGCGGGTGCTGCTCACCAGGGCGGGACAGGTCGTCAGCAGGGAGGAGATCCTCTCCGAGGTGTGGAACGATCTCTCCCCGGAGACCTCGAAGACGTCGAAGACGCTGGACATGCACATGTCGTGGTTGCGCCGCAAGCTCGCGCGGGCCGCGAACGGAACGCCCCGCAGGCCGGGTGAGGAGTACATCGCCACCGTGCGCGGCGTCGGGTTCCGGTTCAACACCGACTAGGACGCACCGTGCGTCGTCGCATCCTGCTCGCGATCCTGCTGGCCGTGGCCGTGACGGGGGTCGCGCTGGGCGTTCCGCTGGGCGTCACCGGCTGGCTCCTCGTGGACAACCTCACCAGGGAGGACCTGGCGTCGAACGCGCAGCGCATCGCGGCCATCCTCGACGACCAGCTCGCGGACGGCCGCCCGCTCGACCTCGGCAACGTGCGGGTCGCGGTGCCGAAGAACGGCAACCTCACCGTGATCCGGCCCGACGCCCCGGCACTGAGGTACGGCCGGCCGCTGGGCCCGGACGTCGTCGTGGAGACCGTGCCGATCGCGCAGAACGGCACGGTGCGGCTGGCCATCCCGGCCCAGCCGATGCGCACGCAGCAGACGCAGGTCGCGGCGGCCGTCCTGCTGCTGGTGGTGCTGTCGGTGGGCACGGGCACCGTGGTGGCCACCGTGACCGCCCGACGGCTCGCCAGGCCGCTGCGCCACGTGGCCGACCGCGCGGCACGGCTGGGCAGCGGTGACTTCCGTCCCGATCCGCGCCGGTACGAGGTCGCCGAGCTGGACATGGTGGCCGACGCGCTCGACGCCTCCGCCACGGCGCTCGCCCAGCTCGTGCAGCGGGAACGGCAGCTCGTCGGCGACGTCTCCCACCAGCTCCGCAGCCGCCTCACCGCGCTGCAGCTACGCCTGGAGTCCCTCACCACGTATCCCGACGAGGAGGTCGCCGACTCGGCGCGGACCGCGCAGGAGCAGGCCGACAGGCTGGCCGCCGTGCTCGACGACCTGCTCGCCGCCGCCCGCGCGGCGAGTGAGGTGGGCGCCGAACCCATCGACCTGCCCGTGCTGCTCGGTGAGGTCACCGACGAGTGGCGGCCCGTGTTGAAACGCCACAACCGTTCCCTGCGGTTGCGGGTCGGGGAGGGGCTGTGGGCGCGGGCCACGCCGGGGCGGCTGCGCGAGATCCTGGGCGTGTTGCTCGACAACTCCGTCAAGCACGGTGCGGGCACCGTCGTGGTGACCGCACGCAAGGGCGACAACGACCGGACCGTGGTGGTGCAGGTGTCGGACGCGGGCACCGGCATCCCCGACGACCTCGCCTCCCACGTGTTCGAGCGGGGTTTCTCAGGCAGCGGCTCGACCGGGGTGGGGCTCGCGCTGGCGCGTGCGCTCGCCGAGGCGGACGGGGGCAGGCTCGAACTCTCGGTGAAGCAGCCGGCCACGTTCAGCCTGTTCCTCCGGGTGCCGAGGACCAGTGACGTGGCCGAGGCGAACTGGCCTGTGGAGCGGGTGCCGCGCTAGCGACGTGAGCCCGCGGTGGCGGTGTCGTCGGCGGAGACGTCACGCCGGTTGCGGCCGAGCTCGTCGGGGAAGACCCACCGGCGCAGTCCCCAGAACCGGAACGCCATCGCCAGCAGCATGCCGATGATCGATCCGCTGGCGAAGTCCGCGACCTCCTGAACGAACCGCGAGACGTGCGGCACCTCCAGGTTGAACACGTAGCGCGACATGTACAGCGGGACGAGGTTGATGGCCACGGCCACGCCGCTGACCAGGAAGAACAGGGTCGCTTCGTGAGCGCGTTCCCGGCCTCCCCTGGTGCGGAAGGACCACTCGCGGTTCAGGACGTACGACACGATGGTGGCGACCATGATCGCGATGGCCTTGGCCGTGGTGGGCTTCGTCGACAGGATCGTGAGCTTCAGCAGGTACCAGATGCCGTTGTCGACGACGAACGTCGTGCCGCCGACCACCGCGAACTTGAGCAGCTCCCGGTGCTTGACCAGCAGCGCACGCAGTGGTGCGGGTACCCGGGCGAGAATGGTTCCGACGACGGCCACGCCGCGAAGTCTACGCAGATCGACGTGGTCGAACGCGGCGCCCGAGACGGCGGCGACGCCGTTCTCGCAGCAACGAACCGATCGGTGACCGTGCGTGCTCCTCGTCGGGAACGCTGAGCGTCGTGGAGACGGGCGCGGTGGTGGGCCCGGCTGTGGTGGGTGCGGGTTCCGCCGGGTCGGCCTCGTCCGTGCCGGTGGCGGGTCGCTCGTGTTCGGGCTCGGGCGGCAGTGACACGAGTTCGACGGTGTCCGACGCGGTGTCGTCGCCGATCGTGGCGGTGACCGTCACCGTGTCCGTCCCGGTGGTGAAGGGGATGCGCGCCCAGAGATACGCGGTGTCGCCAGGGTCGAGCGGCGAGGGGGAGACACAGTGCGGCGTCCGGCGCTCCCGGTCGCACTTCAGGCGGTGGGTGTGCAGTACCCGTCCGGGCGCGTCGAGGGACACCGACGCCTCGGCCGCGCGTACTCCGTCGCTACGCATCTCGACACGCACGAACCTGCCCACCGAGCTGACGTCGAGGTCGACCACGTCCTGCCGGACGGTGATCGGGACGGTGAAGTGCGCGGGGCTCGCTCCGGTGGCGGTCACCCGCCCGCTGGCGGTACCCGAACCGGCCTCGGGGGAGGCCGCCACGCGGAAGCGCAGCACCTCGGCCTCGTCCGGACCGAGTTCGCCGGGGACGGTGCAGACCACGGTGTCCTCACCCGCGGGGCAGGGCACGGGGGAGGCCGCCCGGGCCCGGGCCTCGGCGTCCCCCGCCTCGTCGTCGGCCTGCGCGACGGCCGAGACCCCGGCGGGAAGGGTCAACTCCACGGCGGCGTGCTCCGCCGCGACATCGCCGTCGTTGCGCACGGTGACGTCGAGATCGGTGGCCTCGCCTCCCGCGTCCACCGTGAGGCCGTCGTGCGGAGCGGACGCCGAGACCTGCGGGCGTGGCACCGTTTGGGGCGGAGGAGCGACCCCGGCGTCGTCGCCGGGCGCGGGGTCCGGTTCCGGCTCGGCCGGTGGTTCGGTGGTCGGCGGGACGGGCCGGGGCTCGACCGGCGTCGCCGGGTTCGCCGGAGTCGGCGGGGGCAGTGGCGGCGGGGGCAGTGGGGGCAGCGACGGCTGGTAGGAATCCGGCCTCGGCTCCGGGGCGGGCAGCGGAGGCAACGACGGTTGGCTGGGCGGCCCCTCCGTGGTCGGCGACGGCGTGACGGGCGCGGACACCGAGGGCTGTCGCGGCTGCTCCGCCTGGCTGCGGTGAGCCACGGGGGTGCTGTTCACACCGCCCGCGGCCAACGCGACGGCGACGGCGGTGGCGAGTGCGACTCCCGACACGGCGACGCCGAGGAACTGCCGCGGGCCCGTCTCCACCGTGCTCGCACCCACCGTGGACGTGGTGCCGGTCGCCGCCGCGGCGGGAGCGGCCCGGCCGCCCGCGAGGTAGCCGAGGGTGGCGCCGCCGAGCACGAGGAACGCCACCACACCGCGCAGGGAGGCGTTGACGTCGGCGAGTTCGTCGGCCAACGCCCGGCAGCGGGCACAGTGGTCGAGGTGCTGCTCCACCTGAGCGCGTTCCCGCAGCGAGAGACCGTCGCGGGTCCACGCGCCGAGCTTGCCCGCCGTCGCCCGGCACCGGGGCGACGACGTCTCCGCCAGGTGGGCCTGGAGGTACTCCTGCCGCAGCCCCGCGCGGGCGCGGTAGGCCAGCGCCGCCACGGCGTTCGGTGACATGCCCAGCAGCGGCGCGACCTCGGAGACCGGCTGCTGTTCGATCACCGTGTGCCACAGCACGGTCTGCCAGCGTTCGGGCAATCGCTGGAACGCGCGCGCCACCAGGCTGCGTTCGAGTTCCTCCACCGCCGGATCGGTGAACTCCGACACGGTGCCACGGCCCACCGACCCGATGTCGCCGGTCGGGCGCACGCGGCCTGCGGCCCGCGCCCGGCTGTAGGCGGTGTGCCGCACCGTGGTCAGCAGGTAGGCGCGGAAGGCGTGGTCGGGACCCTTGCCGTCGCGCAGTGCGTCGAGCACCTTCGCGAACGACTCCGACACCACGTCGTCGGCGTCGGCGGTGGCTGGGCACAGTTGCCGTGCCAGGCGCACGGCGGCTCCGACGTGGCGTTCGTAGAGCGCGCCGTACTCCTCGATCCGGCCCGCGCGGACCGACGCGATGAGGTCGGCGTCGCTGCGGTCGTGCGGACCCGCGGAGTCGGTGGTCACGCTGTCCTCCCTGCTGGGCGAAGAATCGTGAGGGCGGGTGCGGTCAGTGTGCCGACTCGCCCCCGGGCAGCATGCCTCGGGGCGCGCTGTGTGGGGACAACGACACCTGCTGTCACTCCATCGGAGGACACGACTCGGGGTGGGGGCCGGAGCGGGGCCCTCCGCCTTCCCAGGCCCTTTCGTGATTACCTTGTTGCCGTGAGGCAGTCGATGTGTGACAAGTGGTGACGCGCCCGATGTCCACCACAACCACCGGTCCCGAGGCCCGTGCCGACGAGGGGCCCCGGCTTTCGCTGAGGGCGTCCCTCGGCAGGCTCTCGGTCCGCCCGCGCTCGGTGGCCCTGTTGACGGTGCTGCCCGTGCTGGCCCTGGTCGCGGGCGTGCTCGGCTGGCTGCTGGACTGGCGGCTGGGCGTCGACAGCGCCGTCTACCGGGCGGGTGCGCTGACGTTGTTGCAGGGCGACCCCCTGTACGCGGGGAACACCCTCGGTTCCGAGCCGTGGTGGGCGTTGTTGCCCTTCACCTACCCGCCCGCCGCGGCCCTGCTGTTCGCGCCCCTGGCGTTCTTCCCCGTGCAGGTCGCGTGGGGCGTGGTCGCCGCGGTCTCGTTCCTCGTCCTCGCGCTGGTGATCCGCGTGACGATCGCGTCGCTGCCGCGGTCGGCAGGTGACCTGCCGCGCTGGGCCTCTCCCGCCCGAGCCACGCTGATCTTCACGATCGTCTTCTTCGGGCTGGAGCCCGTGTGGCGCACGATCTTCCTCGGCCAGATCAACATCATTCTCATGGCGCTGGTCGTGCTGGACGTGCTCGTACTGTGCCGCCGGGACAGCCGATGGGGCGGGGTGCTCGTCGGCATCGCCGCCGCCGTCAAGCTCACGCCGTTGATCTTCATCCCGCACCTGCTGTTCACCGGTCGGAAGTGGGACGCCGCGAGGGCGCTCGGCACGTTCGCCGGGTTGCAGGCGCTGATGTTCGTCATCGCGCCGTCCGACGCGGTGCGGTTCTGGACCCACACGGTGTTCAACCAGGGGCGGATCGGACCGATGCACTGGGCGGGCAACCAGTCGCTGAACGGCCTGCTGAACCGCGTCACCGACCTCGCGCCGTGGGCGTCGACGGTGGCACTGGGCATCGGCGCGCTGCTGGCGCCGTTCGCGATCTGGGCCATGCTGCGTTTCCACCGCCGTGGGCAGCACCTCTACGCCCTGTTGGTGACGGCGTTCTACGCGCTGCTGGTCTCGCCCGTGTCGTGGTCGCACCACTGGGTGTGGGCGGTACCGCTCATCGTCGTGCTCGTGGCGCGGCTCCCGGAGACGACCCCCGCCACGGCGTGGCGCCGCTGGGTGCTGGCGAGCTCGGTGATCGTCGTGTTCGTCAGTTGCGTGTTGCTGGTGCTGCCCAACGGTCGCAACCTCGAACTGCACTGGGAGGTCTGGCAGTTCGTCCTCGGCAGCGCGTACCTGCTGGTGCCCGTGGCGCTGGTGGTCGCTCTGGGTGTCCGCTGGCTGACACGCCGCAGGCGCGCCGCCGCGGTGGCGGACACGGGCGGCGGGCCGACCCGGGCGGAGGAAAGCCGCCGCGTGGGCGCCCCTTAGTCTGGAGCCACCATGGACACCCGAACAGGACTGCCCGTCGTAGGCATGGTGGGTGGCGGCCAGCTCGCCCGGATGACTCACCAGGCTGCCATTTCCCTCGGTCTGTCGTTGCGCGTACTCGCGGTGAGCGAGAACGACTCGGCCGCTCTCGTGGCGGGTGACGTCGTGCCCGGCCACCACACCGACCTGGAGGCCCTGCGTTCCTTCGCTCGCAGCGTCGACGTGGTGACGTTCGACCACGAGCATGTCCCCGGCGAGCACCTGCGGACCCTGGAGTCGGAGGGTGTCGCGCTCCGGCCGGGCCCGTCGGCGCTCGCGTTCGCCCAGAACAAGCTGCTCATGCGCGAGCGAATCGCCGCCCTCGGCCTTCCGGGGCCTGCGTTCGCCGAGGTCACCGGCGTCGAGGACGTGTGCAAGTTCGGCGAGTCGCAGTCGTGGCCCGTGGTGCTCAAGGCCGCGAGCGGCGGCTACGACGGCCGTGGCGTGTGGCTGGTCGACTCCCCGGACGCGGCGAACTCGCTCGTGCCCGAACTGCTGGACGCGGGCACGCCGCTGCTCGTGGAGCAGAAGGTCGAGATGCGGCGGGAGTTGTCGGCGCTGGTGGCCCGCTCGCCGTTCGGGCAGGGTTCGGCGTGGCCGGTGGTGGAGACCGTGCAGCGGGACGGCATCAACACCGAGGTGCTGGCGCCCGCGCCGGGGCTCACCGAGGAGAGGACCCACCAGGCGCAGGAACTGGCGCTGCGCATCGCCGAGGAACTCGGCGTCGTGGGTGTGCTCGCGGTGGAACTGTTCGAGACCGACACCGGCCTGCTCGTCAACGAGCTCGCCATGCGCCCGCACAACTCCGGCCACTGGACGATGGACGGCTCCCACACCTCGCAGTTCGAGCAGCACGTGCGTGCCGTGCTCGACTACCCGCTCGGGGTCACGGAACTGCTCTCGCCCACGGTGATGGCCAACGTCCTCGGTGCGCCGGAGACACCGGAGACGAGCCCGGACGAGCGGCTGCACCACCTCTTCGCCCGGTTCCCCGACGTGCGGGTCCACCTGTACGGCAAGGGTGAGCGGCCCGGACGCAAACTCGGCCACGTCAACGTCCTCGGGCCCGTCACCGGCGAGACCCGGCAACGGGCCCGGCTGGCCGCGCACTGGTTGTCGCACGCCGAATGGCTCGACGGCTACCGGGTGCACTGACGCCCGGCCGGATGCTCTGCCGTTCCTGACGTATCCGTGTCCCGTCCCAGCAGCAGAAGGAGCACCACGTGACCACGCCTGCCGTCGGCCTCATCATGGGCAGCGACTCCGACTGGCCGGTGCTGGAGGCCGCCGCGACGGCGCTCGACGAGTTCGACGTGCCCTACGAGGTCGGGGTCTACTCCGCACACCGCACGCCCCAGCGAATGCTGGACTACGCGCGCTCCGCCGCGGGCCGCGGTCTGCGCGTGGTCATCGCGGGCGCTGGTGGGGCGGCCCACCTTCCCGGCATGGTCGCGGCCGCCACCCCGCTGCCCGTGATCGGCGTCCCGGTGCCGCTGAAGCATCTCGACGGCCTCGACTCGCTGCTGTCGATCGTGCAGATGCCCGCGGGTGTCCCCGTCGCCACCGTGTCGGTGGGCGGCGCGCGCAACGCGGGTCTGTTGGCGGTGCGGATGCTCGCCGCTTCCGACACCGCGTTGCGCGAGCGGATGGAGCGCTTCCAGGCCGACCTCGAAGCGCTCGTGCTCGACAAGGACGCCGCGTTGCGGCAGCGGGTCGCGCAACGCCGGTGACCCGTCAGGCGTTGGTGCCCGCGTCGACGAGCAGCGTCGTGCCGGTGACGTTGCGGCCGCCCTCTCCGGCCAGGTAGGCCACGGCGGCGGCGATGTCGTCGACGTGGTTGTACCGGCCGAGTGCCGTGCCCGTCCGCTGGGCCTCGGCTCCGGGGCCGTCGGCGGGGTTCATGTCGGTGTCGGTGGAACCCGGCGCCACGATGTTGGCGGTGATGCCACGCGGGCCGAGGTCGCGGGCGAGCCCCTTCGTCATGCCGATCAGGGCCGCCTTGCTGGCCGAGTAGAGAGTCATTCCCGGTCCGGGCACATGCGTGGCGAGGTTGCTGCCGATCGAGATGATGCGACCGCCGGAGGGCAGGTGGCGCGCCGCCGCCTGTGAGGCGAGCAGGACCGCGCGCACGTTGACGGTCAGCGTCCGGTCGATGTCGTCGAGGGACAGTTCGGACAGTGGTCCGGCCAGGAGGATGCCGGCGTTGTTGACGAGGACGTCGAGCCCGCCCAGTTCCTGGGCGGTGCGGTCCACGGCGGCCACCACCGCGTCGGCGTCGGCACTGTCGGCCTCGATCGCCACACCCCGGCGCCCGAGTCCCTCGATCTCGGCGACCACCTCCTTGGCGCGGTCGGGGTTGCTGACGTAGGTGATGGCTACGTCCATGCCGTCGCGTGCCAGCCGCAGTGCGACCGCGGCGCCGATGCCCCTGCTGCCTCCGGTGACGAGAGCGATCCGCTTGGCGCTCATGGGTTCCTTCCGTCGGTTCATTTTGTATTGATCAGTACACTACCAGTGTGTGCGGGCCGTGCGGGCTGTCATGCGTGGGTGTTGTGGACCAGGGGTGAGGAGTGCGAGGCCGGACACCACGCTCACCGTGGAACGTGGCTGGTCACCGGAGCGGGTCGAGCGACGGTGGAGCGAGGTGCTCGCGGGGGAGTTGGTGACGGGACACCGCAAGCAGCCGACGTAAACCGGTTGCCCGGGCTCCTAGGGTCGGTACTGTGATCACGAATGACACGGCCGTGAACCAGCCGGAGATCCGTGAGGTGGCGGTCGACTCGGTCGAGGCCTCGACCCTGCTGCGGGTGTACTTCGACGACGTCGCGAGCCGCTACTACGGCCGCCCGGCCACCGAGGCGGAACTCGACGCCGCGATGGCGGAGGACCCCAGTGACGCACTCCGCCCACCGCACGGTGTGTTCCTCCTGGCCTGGCACGGCGACGAGCCGGTCGGGTGTGTCGGGCTGGCGCCACTGACCGACGGCGTCCTCGAACTGGGGCGCATGTTCGTGCTTCCTTCGGCCCGCGGCCGTGGCCTGGGGACTCGCCTGTTGGTCGCCGCCGAGGAGGCCGCCCGCGACCGGGGCGCGACCGCGATCCGGTTGAACACCCGCCACGACCTGGTGGAGGCGCAGGCGCTGTACCGGGCGCACGGCTACGCGGAGATCGGTGCCTACACCGACGCGCCCTACGCCGAGGTGTTCTTCGAGAAGCGCCTGCGCTGACGACGGATCAGGCGAGGTCGACCGTGACGCGCTCGGCGTCACGGTGGGCCTGTGTGCGCGCCGGGTCCGGGTTCGTCACCTGCACCACGTGCGCCCCGACCGCGATCGGCGCCAGAAGCGCGTCCACCACGCCGTCCGGGAGGGTCCAGACGCGGGTGGACAGCACGCGGTCGCCTTCGCCGATCCCCAGCACGGCGGCGCGCTCACGCACGAGGTTCGAAAGGTCGTCGATGGTCGTGCCGAGCAGCGCGGGGGTGTCGCCGTCGACGGGGAGCACGGGGGAGAAGTCGTCACCGCAGGTGCGCGCCTCCGTCAGGTAGTCGAACGCGCCGTCGGGTGCCGCCGTGGTGAGGCCCCGGCCGAGGGGGTCCAGCGCCACGACCGCCGTCGAACGGGCCGCGCTGCCGTCGGCGTCGGGGCCGACGAAGGCGACCACGGCCTCGGCCGGGTCCGCCACCACGTGGGCGCCGCACCACCACGCGCCGAGCAGCACGCCCGCGGTCTGCCAGTGGGCCGGCAGGTCGACGGCGACCTCGTCGCCGGGCTCGACGTCGAACTCCTCCACGAGCCAGTTGGCGGTCTTGGCCGCCCAGTTGGCCAGCGTGGCGACCGAGAGTTCGATCCGGCTGCCGTCGGCGTCGTCGTAGTGGGTGATGACGGGCCGACCCGCCGACGCCGACAACAAGGGCCGCAGGAGGTGCTCGGTGAGGCTCATACGCCCAAACTAACGCCCCGCGCGACCCGGCCCGCACCGTGCCCGCAGCCTGTGCACGCGTGTCCGCAGTTCAGGTACACCGTGGCGGCGGTGCGGGACGACACGTGCGCGAGGACCGCGGACACGGCGGTCAGTTCACACACGGCACGCTGTCGGTCGTGATCTCCTCGTCCCCGGCCTGGAGGGCCTGCGGAGCGGAACCGCCGCCGGACGGCTCCTTCGCCGGTGGCTCGTCCTCCGACACGGCACCGGCCACGAACCTCCGCACCTCCTCCACGTCGACCTGCACGATGCTCTGCTCGCCGTCGGGGCTCCACGCGGCGATGTCGACGACGGGGATCGTCACGAACGAGAAATCACCCGAGGCGATGCCGCGCGTCTGCTGCGCGAACTTCAACAGGTCCAGATCGGAGTCGAGCACCAGGGATTTCCGCAGCGTGTCGGCGAGTTTCTCCATCCGGTCGGTGTCGGTGAGCGTGCCCGCCGACAGCACCTTGTTGAGCGCCGAAGCGAGGAACGCCTGCTGTCGCTGGATGCGGTCCAGGTCGCCGCGGGGCAGGTTCTTGCGCTGCCGCACGAACGCCAGGGCCTCCCCGCCGGACACGGTCTGCACGCCCGCCGCGAAGTCGGCACCGGAGTCGGGGTCGGACGTGGCGTTGTTGAGGCACACCTTCACGCCGCCGAGTGTCTCGGTGAGCAGGTAGAAGCCCAGCAGGTTCACCTCGGCGTAGTGGTCGATGCGGACCTGGGTGAACTTCTGCACCGTGCGTACCAGCGCTGTACGTCCCGCCTGGTCGGATTCACGTTCCAGTTCGGAGCGGTCGGTGACGCCCTCGGCGCGCAACCCGCCCTCGGCCTTGTACTTGGCCTGCCCGTACACCGAGTTGATCTTCGCGGATTCGCCGCCCGGCACCGTCACCCAGGTGTCGCGCGGGATGGAGATGCCCGTCGGTGAGGAGCCGTCGTGCGGAATGCGGAGGATGATCAGCGTGTCGGTGCTGATCCCCGGATTGCTCTCGGTACGCAACTGCCTGAGCACGTGCGCCGGGAGGGGATTGCCCTCCATGTCGGTGCGGGAGTCCGTGCCCACGAGGAGGATGTCGGTGGCCCCGTCGTCCTCGGGGGGCGGTGGTTCGTCGTCCGGGGCGTCGGCGTTCACGCGTAGCGCGTCGGTGGTGGTGACGTTGTCCTGAAGCGCGTCGAGCGTCGAGTAGGCGTAGCCCGTCACGCCCAGAGCGACCACCGACAGCAGAGCGACGGCGGAGCGCACGGCGGCCCTGACGGCCCTGCGCCCCCGCCGCCGAGACGCTACTTCCCGCGCCGTCTCGGCACCGCTGTGGACGCGCTCGGACGGCTCCACGGCCGTGTCCGCCTCGTCGTCTCCGCGGGTGTCCGGTTCGTGCCCTTCGCCGGTCGGCTCGTCGGCGCTGTCCGGCTCGTCCTCCCGATGCCCGGAAGCCCCCTCGACCGCGTCCGCGTCGTCGGCGGGACGCGCTTCACCCTCGTCCACGGTGGCTCCCCTCCACCCGCGTGCCGGTTACCAGCGAGTCAGCTTAGTGGATGCAGGGCACGCCACCTGCCGTGATCGGCTCGTCCTCGGCCGTCTCGATCGACTCGGCATCGGTCTGCTGCCGAGCGGGGGCGTTGGTCAGCAACCGCTCCACCTGGCTGGAATCCGCCATGACCTGGTTCGTGGACTCGGGCAGGGTGAAGTCGGTGCCGAGGTGCACCGCGAGTGTGCCCGCGGGCAACTGCGGGTCGAGGACGACGGCGAGGTTCCCGCCGAGTGCCTGGCGCAGGAGCTCGCCGCCCGCCTGCTCGCCCTGGGCGTGGTAGATCACCGTGGAGCTCAGCGGGTCCATCGACGCGTAGCTGTCCCCGCCGAAGCCCTGCCCGGCCAGCAGCGACCGGGTGGCGTCGCCCACGGCGGGATCGCCCGTGCCGTTGTAGATGTCGACGGCGTAGGCCTCGGCGCCCGGCACCTTCTCCGGCGCGTCCATGCGCGGGTCGCCCTCGGGCTCCTGCGGGATGAGTTCGTCGACGAACGCCTGAACCTGCGCCGGGTCGACCTCCAGGACGGCGGCGCCGTTGATCCTGGCGTCGCCCACGATGGGGATCGTGCGGAACTCGATGTTGCCGCCGGTCAGTCCGCGCATCTGGTTGGCGAACTCCAGCAGGTCCCAGTCCTCGGAGAGGACGACCGACTTCTGTACGGCCTCGATGACGTCCGCGAGACGCGTCGGACTCAACAGGATGTCGCTGGAGAGCATCTTGCGGGCCAGCCCGGACAAGAACGCCTGTTGCCGCTGGATTCGGCCGAGGTCACCGCCCGGCACGCCGATCCGCTGTCGCACGAACGCGAGCGCGTCCACGCCCTCGATGGTCTGCACCCCGGCGGGGAGGTCGATGCCGGACTTCGCTTCCTTGACCGGCTCCTTGAGGCATACCTGAACGCCTTCGACGGCTTTGGTGATCTCGTAGAAGCTCGCCAGGTTCACCTCGGCGTACCGGTCGATCATGCCGGGCCTGCCGATGAGGTTCTCGATGGTGGCGATGAGGTTCTTGCGGCCCGCGACCTTGGCCTGCTCCTGGACGACCTTGTCGTCGGTCTCCCCCTGCGCGACCAACGTGTTGGCCGTCTCGTTGTAGGCGAAGGCGAACGCGCTGTTGATCCGGCTGTTGCCGTAGCCGCCCGCGATCTCGACATACGAGTCGCGGGGGAACGAGATGGCGGTGGCGCTCGTGCCGTCCTGAGGGATGTGCACGAGGATCATCGTGTCGGTCTGCTTGTCGCCCTGCTCGACACCGGCGTGGAGCTTGGCGAGCACTTCCGGCGGCAGCGGATTGCCCTGCGCGTCGGTGCGGCTGTCGATGCCGACGAGGAGGATGTCGACGGCGCCGTCGAGGGGTGGGGCGCCGTCCTCCTTGTCGTCGAACAGGTCCGTGGTGGTCAGGTTGGACTGCGCCGAACTCAGGACCTGCCACCCGTAGAAGGTGAGTGACAGCACCGTCACGGACAGGAGTGACACGAAGGTTCGCCACCCGGCCAGTCCGATGGTGCCGAGCCGGGACCTGCGTGCTCCCGGTGCATCGACCTGCTCCCGTGCACCGTCGGTCACGTGCTGCTCCTCCCCAGTGATGTGATCCGGCGCCAGGTTACTGTCGCCTCCGGCATCAAGACGCGTTCGAGATCGAAAACGTTGCTTTGCTGTTGTGTTCGGTCGCGCTGAGTTCGCTCGCGTCGCGTTCGGTTGTCTTCGGTCGCGCGGCCCGCGCATGGCACACTGCGGATCGGAGCACGTTTACGGGAGGACGCGATGCGAGTACTGGTCACCGGTGGCGCGGGATTCATCGGGTCGCACTATGTGCGGCAGGCCCTTTCCGGGGAGTACGCAGCGTTGCGTGACGCGGAGATCGTCGTCCTCGACAAGCTGACGTACGCGGGCAGTAGGAGCAACCTCGACCCCGTGGCGGACAGTCCGAGGTTGCGGTTCGTCCGGGGTGACATCTGCGATCCCGCCGTGGTCGTCGAGGCCATGGCAGGTGTGGACCTCGTGGTGCACTTCGCCGCCGAGTCGCATGTGGACCGTTCGATCCTCGGTGCGGCGGACTTCGTGCTCACCAACGTGCTCGGCACCCAGACGTTGTTGCAGGCCGCGCTGGACGCGGGCGTCGGCAGGTTCGTGCACGTGTCGACGGACGAGGTGTACGGCTCGATCGAGCGGGGCTCGTGGTCGGAGGACCACGTGCTGGAGCCGAACTCGCCGTACTCGGCGTCGAAGGCGTCGTCGGATCTCGTCGCGCGTTCGTTCCACCGCACCTACGGCCTGCCGGTGTGCATCACTCGGTGCTCGAACAACTACGGTCCGTACCAGTTCCCGGAGAAGGTCATCCCGCTGTTCGTCACGAACCTGCTCGACGGCAAGTCCGTTCCCCTCTACGGCGACGGTCTCAACGTTCGTGACTGGCTGCATGTGGATGATCACTGCCGGGGTATCCAGCTCGTGGCCGAAGGCGGCCGTCCCGGCGAGATCTACAACATCGGGGGCGGCACCGAACTGACCAACCGGGAACTGACCGAGCGGTTGCTCGCCGCCGTGGGCGTCGGCTGGGAGATGGTGGAGCGGGTCGAGGACCGCAAGGGGCACGACCGGCGGTATTCGGTGGACATCACGAAGATCAGCCGCGAGCTCGGGTACAGCCCGAAGGTGGACTTCGAGACCGGTCTCGCCGACACTGTGCGCTGGTACGCGGACAACCGGCAGTGGTGGGAGCCGCTCAAGGAACGCGCAGCCCTGGCCGCGGGGTGAGCCGCACCCGCGCGTGCCCGCGAGAGGAAGGTCAGTCGGCGCCGGTCAACCGGCCGACACGAGGCGGAGGGTGGCGATGAGTCGATCGAACGGCGCGGGCCTGGCGGTACTGGTACCGGGAGGCGGCGGGCAGCTCGGCCGCGACCTGGTCGCGGTGGGCGACGCGCTCGGCGACCGAGTAGAGGTGGTCGCTCCCTCCTCCGCCGAGCTGGACATCACGGAACCCGGGGCGGTGGTGGAGGCGGTCGCCGACCTCGCCGCCGGGGCGGCGCAGGCGGGACGGCGCGCGGTGGTGGTCAACGCCGCCGCCTACACGGCGGTGGATGCCGCGGAGGAGAACGAGGAGGCCGCTTTCGCCGTGAACGCGGACGGACCGAGGGTGCTCGCGGCCGTGTGCTCGTCGCGCGGGGTGCCGCTGGTGCACGTCTCCACCGACTACGTGTTCTCCGGCGACGCCGCACGGCCGTACGAGCCCGGCGACCCGTTGGGCCCGCGCAGCGCATACGGCCGCACGAAGGTGGCGGGTGAGGACGCCGTACTCGGTTCCGGTGCGCTCGCCTGGGTGGTGCGCACGGCGTGGTTGTACGGCGCGTCCGGCCGCAACTTCGTGAACACGATGATCGAGCTGGAGTCCACACGCGACACCTTGTCCGTTGTGGACGACCAGGTCGGAAGTCCCACGTACTCGGCCGACCTCGCGCGAGGACTGCTGGAACTGGCCGGGCGGATCGCGACGGGACAGGGCCCGAGGTCCACCGTGCTGCACTACACGAACTCGGGTGAGACCACCTGGTGCGGCCTGGCACGCGCGGTGTTCTCCGAACTCGGTGCCGATCCGCAGAGGGTGCGGCCGTGCGCGACCGAGGAATTCCCTCGGCCCGCTCCGCGTCCGACGTACTCGGTGTTGTCCACCGCGTCGTGGACCGAGGCAGGGTTGCCGTCACCACGCCCATGGCGTGACGCGCTCACGGCGTTCTTCGCCGACGTACGGGCTCAGGACTCCACCGCGCGGCGGTAGGCCGCGAGCGTGGTCTCCGCGCACCGGCGCCAGGTGAAGCCCGCCGCGTGCGCCCTACGGGTCGCCGACGCCGAGGCGGCGTGCGGCTGCGCGACAGCCTGTCGAAGTGCGTCGGCGAGCGCGTCGACATCTCCGTACGGCACCAGGTGCGCGAGGCCGCCCGACACCTCGCGCAGGGTGGGCACGTCGGTGCACACCACGGGTACGTCACACGCCATCGCTTCGAGGACGGGAAGCCCGAACCCCTCGTCGCGAGAGGGCAGCACGAGTGCCGACGCACCCGCCACAACGCGCTGCAGATCCACATCGGACAGATAGCCGACGTGTCTCGTGCGTGGGCTGTGGGGGAATCGACCGGGACCCGCGAAGACCAGGGGTGGAAGTTCCGGAGCGGATTCGTGGGCCCGCAACAGCCAGTCGAGTCCCTTGCGCGGTCCCGGAGCTCCCGCGAACAACAGGTACTCCTCAGGGAGGCCGAATTGCCGCCGTTTGTCCTCAGTGGGCGGTCGCCCGGTGAACCACCCCGCGTCGACACCGAGGGGGGTCACCTCGATCTTGGCGCGGTCGACGTCGAGGCGTTCGGCCACCGAATCCGCCACGGCGGCCGTGGGGGTACAGATCACGTCGGCCTGCGCCGCGCCGCGCCGGACCAGGTCCGGAAGCCGCCGGTCACTCGGAGCGAGCTCCTCGGGAGCGTCGAGGAACGCCAGGTCGTGGATGGTCAGCACCCGTGCGGCCCGCACGGTGCCCGGCAGGACGAAGTTGGTGCCGTGCACGACGTCCGTCAGCCCCGCGAACGCCTCGACGGGAGGGAGGTTCGACCTGAGCCAGCAGGTGCGCAGCAGCCGTGCCGCGACGGGCATCCCCCGGGCACGGACCCCGTGCGGAAGCGCCGACCGGAGTCCGCGCCACCCGCGTAGTGTGAACGCCACAGCCCGAGTGTCCACAGCAGACATGGAGGCCAGGGCCTCGGACAGCGAGGCCGTGTAGCGGCCGATGCCGGTGCGGTGCCCGAGCAGCGGTGTGCCGTCGAGCAGCACGCGCAGTCGCCTAGCCACGGCGCAGCCCCTGGCGGGCGACCTTCCGGACGCGGCCCGCCACGCGGCGGGCGAGCTCCGACGGACCGCCTTCGGTGAGGTACGACCTGACCAGTTCCAGGTCGCGGCGCACCAGCTCCACCTTGCCCAGCGGCGGAGCCGGGGCGAGGTGGTCCGCACCGGGAAGGCGGTCGGCCGCGGGGCGCGGGTCGCGGCAGAACTCCACGAGCGGTCGAAGCACGTTCGGCCACGTGAACTGCTCCGCCACGGCCGCCATGCGATCGCGGCAGGCCTGCGCGAACTCGGTGTCGTACAGGCAGCGGTCCAGCGCGTCGGCCAGTGCCCGCGGGTCTTCCGCGGGCACCACGACGCCGAGGCGTTCCTCGCGGACCAGGTCGGCGAACGCGTCGCCGTCGGTGGTGACGATCGGCAGGCCGGCCCAGAGATAGTCGAGCACCCTGGTGCGGAACGCGAACATCGTCTCGACGTGCTCGTGGTGCGTGGTGACGCCGCAGTCGGCGTCCAGCAGCCAGTTCTGCCGCTCGTCGTAGGGCACCCACTGCTCGTTGAAGAACACGTGCTTGCCGGTGAGTCCGAGGTCCTCGGCCAGCCGCCGCGTGCGCGCGGCGATGTCCATCTCGCCGACCTCGGGGTTCGGGTGCTTCATGCCGAGGAACACCAGACGCGCGTCGGGGCGGTCCTCGCTGAGGATCCCGAGGGCCCGCACGAGGGTGAGCGGGTCGAACCAGTTGTACACGCCGCCCGCCCACAGCACGACGCGGTCGTCGGCGGCGAGGCCGAGCGTGGACCGCAGCCCGGGACCCGTACGGCGGGGCGGCTCGGGGGACAGGCCGAACGGCACCACGGCCAGCAGCGACCGGGTGGTCGGGTCGGCGTCGTAGAGGCGGGGCGACAGCCTGCCGAGCGCGGTGAGATGGCCCAGCCACAGGTGCCGCTGCCGTTCGGACGCGCACAGGAAGAAGTCGCCGCGTTCCAGTTGGGCGTCGAGCACGCGGGTGACCCCGGCGAGGTCGGCCTCACGCCGGTCGTCGGGAGTGTCCTTGCCCTGTTCGAGCAGTTCGAGGTGCATGGGGTCGTAGACGTCGCAGACGACGATCTTGTGTGCGTACTCGCGTTTCAGCGAGGGTGCCAGTTCCAGGACGTGGCCCTGGAGGATCACGATGTCGGCCCACGCGACGTGCTCGACGAGATCGCGCCTCGTCGACCCGGTGACGGTGAACGGTGCCGGGGGCGGGTCGACCACCGGGTTGACACTCACCAGCCGCACGTCGTGCTCGCCCGCCAGCACGGAGGCGATGTTCCAGGCCCGGATGGCGGGCCCCGCCATCCGGCTGGTCAACGCGTCGCCGGTGATGACGCAGATCGTGCGGCGTCTGCCGAACGTGCGTTCGATGCCGAAGACCTCGGTCAGGATGTCGTGCGCGGCCAGGTAGCGCGGCAACGGGTACGCGGGTTCGAGCGCCTTGCGCAGCAGCGGCAGCAGGTCGGCGTCGGTGCGGACGCGCCTGGCCTGCTCCTCGGCCCTCGCGCGTCGCAACGACGGCAGGCGGTCCACGAACGCGTCGACGGCGAGCACGCCCGCCAGCGCACCCCGCGACACCGGGACCGGGGAGACCTCGGGCGGCCCCACGCCGGATGCCAGGTCGAGCTGTGTCGGATCGAGCTCGCCGCGCGCGGTGGCCCGCCGCACGGTCAGGGCCAGCGCCGCGGGCAGCACCGACGCCAGCGTCTCGTCGGACAGGTTCTTGTAGAGCGCGCAGAGTGCGTTGCGCTCCAGCAGGAACGTCTCCCGCCCGCTGTCGGGGCTGTCCACTGCGGACATCGTGCCGTGGTGGCGGTGGTAGGCGATCGAGCCGGGCACGTAGCGCACCCGCCAGCCGCGCAGGTTGAGCCGCCACCCGAGGTCGACGTCCTCGTAGAACATGAAGAAGTCTTCGTCGAACCCGCCCAGCTCCGCGAACACGCTCGCGCGCACGAACATGGCCGACCCGGTGGCGAACAGGACGTCCTTGGCGACGTCGTGCTCGGCTTCCGGCAGGTCGGCGATCGGGGTGTCGGCATGGCGTTTGTATCCCATGCCGAACCACGTCAGCCCGCCGTCCACGAAGTCGGCGCGCTCGCCGTCGAGGTCCAGCACCTTGCTCGCGACCGCCCCGACGGTCGGCTCCTCGCGCAGTACCTCCACGGCGGCGTCGATCCAGCGCGGATGCGGCCGGGCGTCGTTGTTGAGGAACGCCAGCACCGTGCCGTTCGCGTGGCGGGCGCCGAGGTTGCAGCCCCCCGCGAAACCGAGGTTGCGGTCGGAGGGCACGACCCACGCGGCGGGCACGGCAGCCCTGATGCGGTCGGCGTCGTCGCCGGGCGAGGCGTTGTCGACGCAGACGATCTCCAGGCGTGGATGGTCCAGTTCGGTGAGCGCGCGCAGGCACGCGATGGTGTCCTCGGCTCCCCGGTAGTTCACCACGACGACCGAGACCAGCGGAGTCGTGTTCCGTGCCGTATCCCCCTGGGCCAACAGAGCTCCTTCCCGCCCGCGCAAGACTACTGGCCTGCCCACCGGCGCCAGACGTCACCTCGGCCGAGCACACTCCGTCGCCGCACCTCCGCGCGCTGCCGCAGCGTCGCGGGCAGCCGGAGGGCGACGTCGGCCAGCACCCGGCAGCGCAGCGACGCCCGGAAGTTCGCGGCATTCGGAACCGCCCCACGCCGGACCCGCCGTAGCGGCAGCACGGCCGTCAGCGCCGTGAACCGCGCCAGTTGCCGTGCGGCCACCGTCGTGGGCGCGCACCGCAGCAACGTCAACAGCCGGTTGCGCTCGTTCCAGCGGTGGAACCGTGCGGAGCCGGGCCGGGTGCTGGCCCCGTGCCGGTGGACGACCACCGCGTCCGCCGCCACGGCGACGTCGTACCCGGCGAGCCTCAGCCGCCACGCGGTGTCGGTGTCCTCGTAGTAGCAGAAGAAGTCGGCGGGCACGCCGCCGATCGCGCGTAGCACGTCGGCTCGCAGCAGCACCGCACCGCCGCAGAAACCGAACGGGCGGCGTGGCTCGGTCAGGTCGGCGCCGTGCCCGTCGGCGGTCAGACGCACCCCGAACGACTGCACCCCACCGTCGGCGTGCCGCAGCAGCGAGCCGACGGCCCCGAGCCTCGGGCCGGCGAGCAACGCGTCCTCCAGGGCGGAGAGCCACCCCGACTCCGGCACGGCGTCGTCGTTCAACCAGGCCACCAGTGGTGTCTCCACCCGCGCGAGCGCCGCGGCCACCCCGCCCGCGTAGCCGGTGTTGCGGGGAAGCCGGAGCACCCGCGGGCGGCTGGGGTGCCGAGCCAACAGGGCCGCCGTCCCGTCGTCGGACGCGTTGTCGATCACAAGTGTTCGATGTGGACGGTCCTGCGCGGCGAGGCCGTCGAGACAGTCGGTGATGTGCTCCGCGCCGCGCCAGGTGACCACCACGACGGTGGTGGCGGGGTCCGAAGAGGTGGAAGACGTGGCTGACGTGGCTGACGTGGCGCGGGTCGGCACCGGGGCAGGATAGCCCGCGCGGCGGCGGCAGAATGGCCGCGTGCCGGAACTCGTGGTCGTCGCCGAGCAGCTGCTCGCTCCCGTGCCGGGTGGTACCGGCCGGTACACCGCGCAACTGCTGCGGGCGCTGGCCGCCACCGCGCCGCGCGGCTGGACGGTGTCCAGTGTCGTGGCCAGGCACGCGGAGGTGGAGGTCGCCAGGGTCGACGGTGTCGCGGGCCCCAGGGTGCTGCCCCTGCCGCCGAGGGTGCTCGTGGCCGCCTGGGAGGCGGGGGTACCGGGGATGTCACTGTGGCCTGGCGGTGACGCCGTGCACGCGCCCACGCCGCTGGCCCCGCCGAAGGCGCCTCGCGGGCGCTCGCTGTCGGTGACGGTGCACGACACCGTGCCCTGGTCGCATCCGGAGACCCTCACTCCCCGGGGAGTGAGCTGGCACCGGCGGATGGTCGCGAGAGCGGCGCGGCGGGCGGACACCCTCGTGGTGCCCACCGAGGCCGTCGCCCGCGACCTGGCGCGACGGGTCGCGGTGCGGGTGCCCACCCGCGTGGCCGCGCACGGCGTCACCGACCTCGGGCCGCCCACGCCCGTGCCCGGCCTGCCCGACCGCTACGTGCTGGCCGTGGGCACCGTGGAGCCGCGCAAGGGAGTGGACGTGCTGGTGGAGGCCGTGGCCGAGTTGTCGCGCTCGGGCGGGCCCGTCGACGTGGTTGACGTGCCACTGGTACTCGTGGGCCAACCCGGCTGGGGTGGTCTGGACCCCGTCCGGATCGCCGCGGGTCACGGGCTCGCCGGAAGCCGGGTCCGGATGCTCGGCAGGGTCGCCGACGGTGAGCTGGCGACCGTGTTGCGGAATGCGAGCGTCCTCGCCGTGCCGAGTCTCGCGGAGGGGTTCGGGCTGCCGGTGCTGGAGGCGATGGCGGCGGGCGTTCCCGTGGTCCACAGCGACGACCCCGCGCTGGTCGAGGTGTCGGCGGGCGCGGCGGT